>NZ_QUAK01000076.1 GCF_003429565.1 Streptomyces triticagri | reverse complement strand
CTGGGACGCGGCGTGGCGGGCCGGGCCGGCCCCGGCGCCCGCCGCTCCGGACGCCGGGCCGGTGCACATCCCCGGATCACCTGTGCCGATCGGCCCGGGGCCGCGGGTGGCCGACGCCCGGATGCATGCCGCGCAGGCTGCGGAGCCGGACGTGCTCGCCGCGTCCTGGGCGCGTTCCGCGGGGCCCGCGGTGAACGGCACGGGACCGGCCCCGGCAACCGCCCCGCCCGCGGTGCCGCAGCCCGCCGCGCCGCCCGCCGAGGGTGCGCCCTGGCGGCCCTGGCGCTTCCGGATGTCGAACGACGTGTGGGGCACCCCGTACGTCGACGGCGACCAGGTCTACGTCACCTCCTTCGAGGTGCACGCCCTCGACGTCGGCAGCGGCCGGCGCCGCTTCAAGACCCGCGACGTCGCCTGGTCGATGTCCGTCGCGGACGGCCGTATCCACGCCTCCGACGGGCCGACGCTGTACGCCCTCGACGCCAAGGACGGCTCCGACCTGTGGCGGCTGCAGTCGGAGGCCTGGGTGTACTCGCTCAAGTCCGACCGCGGCACGATCGTCACCGGTACCCGGGGCGGCGGCGTGCAGGGCTGGGAGGCGGCCAACGGCGAGAAGCTGTGGGAGATCACCGGCGCGCAGACCGACTTCGAGACGCCGGAGGCCGGGCCGGCCATCCACGACGGGACGGTCTACGTCTGGAAGGACGCCCGGCTCCGGGCGGTCGAGGCGCGCACCGGGGTCGAGCGCTGGTCGTACCCGATCGGCGACGCGGCCTCCTGCGGCGGGGTCCCCGCGCGGATCACCCAGGCCGAGGACGGCAACGTCTACATCGCGGCGGGTACGCGGGTGCTCGGCATCGATGTGGCGACCGGGCTTGTGCGCTGGCACTTCGAGTCGCCGGCGGTGTTCCTGTCGCCGCCCGCGTTCGCGCCGGGGCCGGCGGTGGCCGGGGGCGGGGTGTATCTCGCCGACTACCTCGGCACGGTGTACGCGCTCGACGCCGCGGACGGGCGGGACCGGTGGCGCATCGCGACGGAGTCGCGCTCCTCGATCGAGCCGGTTCTCGTCACGGGGGGTCATGTCCATGTGGGGAGTGGGAACGGGCTGTACACGCTCGATGCGGTGACCGGTACGCCGAAGTGGCGCTTCCAGTCGGGGGGCGAGGTGATCGGTTCGCCGGTCGCGGCGGAGGGGCGACTCCACTTCGGCTCCGCGGATCACTGTCTGTACACGTTGGACGCGGTGGGCGGTCAGTTGCGGTGGAAGCTTGCGACCGGGGGTGAGATCACGGGGTCGCCCGTGGCCCGGGGTGGGGTCGTCTATGCGTGCAGCAAGGATCGCTGTGTGTATGCGCTGGACGCGGCGAAGGGGACGGGGACGGCTTCCAAGCCGTCGTGATTCGCGTTTCAGCCGGTTCGGCACCCTCAGCCTGTCCGGCGTTTGAGGACGTCTTTGGCTTGGGGCGCGCCCCGTGCATCGGCCTGGCGGCCTCGTCCTCAATCGCCGGACGGGCTTGATTTGCCGCCGCACGGGCTTGGAGAGGCTGGCGCCGCACGGGCGTGGAAAGGATGGCGCCGGACCGGCTCGAAAAGGATGGCGCCGGACGGGCTGAGACGTGGGCCGGGGGATACCCGAGATGATGCGGCGCCGTGGCGCCGGGCGTAGCGTCGAGGCCCGAGCGGGCAGCGCCCTCGCAGGCCAAGGAGGTCAGCCGATGGTCCGGAACATTCTCGGGGCGGTTCTCGCCCTCCTCGGAGCGGCGGCCGCCGTGACCAGCCCCTTCCGTGCCTGGTACGACGGCCGTCTCGGGCGCCAGTACCGGCTGACCGAGCTGTTCACCGCGAACGGTGTCACCGAGACCCGCAGCGGCCTGCTCGCCTCGATCTTCCTGCCGCTCGTCGTCGCCGCGCTGATCACCCTCCTCGGTGTCGTCCTGCGGTCGCGGCTCACGGTCGCCCTGGCCGGTGTGATCGTCCTCGGCTTCACCATCCTGTGGATGGTCCGCGAGGGCCAGGCCCAGGGCAGCCTCTCCGTCGACGCGGACGGCAACGGCCTGGCCATCGGCGTCGCCCAGGCCTTCGGCGGCGGACTCGTCCTGCTGCTCGGCGCACTCCTCATGTCGGGCCGCCGCCCGCCCCGCCGCCGCCGCGTCGACGAGGGCGTACCCACGGCCTACGAACCCCCACCGACGGTCCCCACACTGGACCACCCACAGCAGCCCTCGCCGTACACCGCCGGCTACGAGGACGGCACCAGAACTCAGCCGACCACGGAGGACGACACCTGGGCGCAGGCGCCCCGGCCCTCGGAACGCCCACCGGGAAGCAGCGGCCCGTGAGGGCCTGCAGGCGCCACGAAAACACCGTCCGCACCGGACCGCTGCCGCTCACCTGCAGCGTCAGAGGAAATACAGCCTGTTCAACGGCACTTCCTCTGCCGGGGACGAGGTGATCGGGTCGCCGTCGATCGTGACCAGGCCGGTTGCCGGGGCGACCCGGACCTCCGCGGTGCGGGTGTTGTGGACCATCGAGCGCGGGCCGATGTCCCGGGTGCCGCGTACGCCGACGCGTCGCCGTCGTGTGCTGAGCCGGTCGTGGCCGTCCTCGGCGGCCGCGCGGCTGACGAACGCCACCGAGAGCTCCGCCGCCGTCGCCCCGTGCGCACCCAACTGTGGTCCCAGGACCAGTGGTTGGGAGGTGTCCACCGAGGCGTTCGGGTCGCCGGTGACGCCCCAGGCGGGGAAGCCGGCCTTCAGGACGAGTTCGGGCTTGGCGCCGAAGTGGTCGGGGCGCCAGAGGACGATGTCCGCCAGCTTGCCGGGCTCGAGGGAGCCGACCTCGTGGGCGAGGCCGTGCGCGATCGCCGGGTTCACGGTCAGCTTGGCGATGTAGCGCAGCGCGCGGTCGTTGTCGTGGCGTGGGTTCACCGAGCCGAACTGCGCCTTGTTGCGCCCGGCCATCGCGAACGTACGGCGGACCGTCTCGCCCGCCCGGCCCATGCCCTGCGCGTCGGACGAGGTGATGGGGATGACGCCCAGGTCGTGCAGGACCCCCTCGGCGCCCATCGTGCCCTCGCGGATGCGGTCGCGGGCCATCGCCTCGTCGGAGGGCAGATCGGGGTCGAGCTGGTGCACGGCCATGATCATGGCCAGGTGTTCGGCGACCGCGTCCCGGCCGAACGGCAGTGTCGGGTTGGTGGAGGAGCCGATCACGTTCGCCTCGCCCGCGAGCCGCAGGACGTTGGGGACGTGGCCGCCGCCGCAGCCCTCGATGTGGAAGGCGTGGATGGTGCGGCCCTCGAGCGCGGCGAGGGTGTCCTCGACGGAGAGGCATTCGTTCAACCCGTCGGTGTGCAGGGCCACTTGTACGTCGTGCTCCTCGGCGACCCGCAGCGCGGTGTCCAGGGCGCGGGTGTGCGCGCCCAGGTCCTCGTGCACCTTGAAGCCGCTGGCGCCGCCCTCCACCAGGGCCTCGGTCAGCGGCGCGGCGCCGGAGGACGAACCCCGGGCGAGGAAGCCGATGTTGACGGGCCAGGCGTCGAAGGCGTCGAAGGCGTGGCCGAGCGCCCAGGGCGAGTTGACGCCGACGCCCCAGACCGGGCCGAACTCCTGGGTGATGAGGGTGGTCACGCCGGAGGAGAGGGAGGCCTCCATGATGCGCGGCGAGAGCAGGTGCACATGGGTGTCGACGGCGCCCGCGGTGGCGATCAGGCCCTCGCCGGGGATGATCGTGGTGCCCGTACCGACGACGACGTCCACGCCGTCCATGGTGTGCGGATTGCCGGCCCGTCCGACGGCGGCGATCCGGCCCTCGCGCAGGCCGATGGACACCTTGCGGATGCCCAGTACGGCGTCGATGACGAGGACGTTGCTGATCACCACGTCGCAGGTCTCGCGTACGGAGGCGGCCTGCAGGTGCATCCCGTCGCGTGCGGTCTTGCCGAAGCCGACGAGGAACTCCTGGCCGGGCTCCGCGGAATCGTGCTCGACCTCGACGACGAGCCCGGTGTCCCCGAGGCGTACGCGGTCGCCGCGGCGCGGGCCGTGGGTGGCGGTGTAGGCGTGGGCGTCGATGCTCATGACTGGCCTTCCGGGTGTTCGGTGGAGCTGTGGTGCGAAGCGTCGCCCGGCTTTTCGCTGCCCGCCTGGCCGCTGCCCAAGTAGCCGCAGGCATGGGCCCGTTCGAGCGCCTTCTCGCGCGCGCCCGGTGCGTCCAGGTGCCCGTCCACGAGTCCGGCGAAGCCGATCACGACCCGCTCGCCGGCGATCGGCGTCAGCTCGACCTGCCGGGTCTGCCCGGGGTCGAAGCGCAGTGCGACCCCGGCGGGCAGCGCGGCCCGCCGCCCGTACGCGAGGGCCCGGTCGAACCGCAGCCGCGGGTTCACCTCGAAGAAGTGGAAGTGCGAGGTCACGCTGATCGGCACGGTCGAGGTGTTGGTCACGGGCAGGGACAGCAGATCCGTGAACTCCAGTTCTTCGGTGGGGGTTTCGTGCAGTACGGCACCGGGCGCATCCTCGCCGTCGTGTCCGCCGCCGACCGGATCGCTCACCACGACGAGCCGGGTGCCGTCGTCGAAGACCGCCTCCACCTCGACCCGGGTGACCACGTCCGCGACCCCGGGCAGTACGTCGTCGGGCCCGAGCACGCGCCGGCCCGCCGCCATCGCCTCGGTGAGCCTGGCCCCGTCGCGTGCCGCCTCGCAGACGGTGTCGGCGACCAGCGCGGTGGTCTCGGGGACGTTGAGGCGCAGGCCGCGGGCGCGCCGGGCGCGGGCGAGTTCGGCTGTGGTGAAGAGCAGCAGCCGGTCGCGTTCGGACGGAGTGAGCCTCATGCCGGTACGTCCTCTCCTGCCTGGTCCGTGGGGCCCGACTGAGGCTCCGCGCACGGCTGTTGCTGGGTGATGCAGTGGATCCCGCCGCCCGCCGCGAAGATCGCTCGGGCGTCGAGCATGACGACCTCCCGGCCCGGATACGCCTCCGCGAGGATCTCCGCGGCCTCCTTGTCGCGCGGGTCGGCGAAACCGCAGGCGATCACCGCGCCGTTGACGACCAGGTGGTTGATGTAGCTGTAGTCGACCCAGTCGTGCGCGTCGCGCAGCACGGTCGGGGCGGGCAGTTCGGTGATCTGCCAGGCGGTGCCGTTCACGTCCTTGCTGTCCCGCAGTACGGCCAGGATCTTCTCGGTGATCTCGTGGTCGGGGTGGGACGGGTCGGGCTGTGTGTGCACGAGCAGCCGGCCGGGCGAGGGGATCGTGGCGAGCAGGTCCACATGGCCGCGGGTGCCGAGTCGCCGGCTGTCCCTGGTCAGTCCGCGCGGCAGCCAGACGACGTGCTCCACGCCGATGGTGCGGGCCAGTTCGGCCTCGACGTCGGCCTTGGTGAGGCCCGGGTTGCGGTACGGGTCGAGCTGGACGGTCTCGGTGACCAGGGCGGTGCCGAGTCCGTCGACGTGGATGCCGCCGCCCTCGTTCACCAGCGGGGAGGGGACGGGGGCGGCGCCGGCCAGGCCCGTGACCGCCCGGCCGATCTCGGCGTCCTTCTCCCAGGTCGCCCAGTCCTGCTGTCCCCAGCCGTTGAACACCCAGTCCACGGCGCCGAGCCGGCCCGCCTCGTCCAGGACGAAGCTGGGTCCGGTGTCGCGCAGCCAGGCGTCGTCGAGGGGAGTCTCGACGAGCTCGACGGCGGCGGGTACGAGCCGCCGGGCGATCGCCAGGTCCGCCGGGTCGACGAGCATGGTGACCGGCTCGAACCGTACGATCGCGCCCGCCACTTCGGCCCACACGCGCCGCGCCGCGTCGACGGAATCGGCCCCCTCTCCGATGTACGAGGAACTGGGCGGGAAGGCCGTCCAGACGCGTTCCTGGGGGTCGGTTTCCGACGGCATCCGCCAGTTCATGAGGGGTCCTTTCCGAGGTTCTTGCAGGTGGTGCGAGTGGTGCGAGTGGTGCGAGTGGTGCAAGGAGTGCGAGTGGTGCAAGTAGTGCGAGTGGTGCAGGTCGTACGTAACGGAGGGAGCGGCCCGAGTCCGAATCAGGTGCCCGGTGTCGTGGCCCGGATCGCCCGCCGGCCCAGGGCCGCGTACGCCACCGCGGCGACGGTCATGCCGACCGGCAGGGCGAGATCGAGGCCGTGCAGGGCGGAGGCGAGCGGTCCGGTGTAGAGCGAGTTCACACAGAGCGCGGCCGCCGCCGTACCGGCCGAAAGGGCCGTGACGCCGGCCCAGTTGACGCCGCCGGTGAACCAGAAGAGGCTGCCCCGGGACTCGTCGGTGAGCGCCGGTCCGTCGTAGCGGTTGCGGCGCAGCAGGATGTCCGTGGCGTAGACGGCCATCGCGGGGCCGAGCAGGACGACGGTGATCTGCATGACGTTGCTGATGGTGTCGAGCAGGCTGGACGCCAGGAGGCCGTACAGGGTCAGGGCGACCGCGGCCGCACCGTCGAAGAGCACACTGACCGAGCGGCGGATGCGCAGGCCGACGGACTGCAGCGCGAGGCCGGCGCTGTACGCGGTCAGGGCGTTGATGGCGATCGTGCCGAGGACGAGAGCCAGCAGGAAGACGGGCGTGAACCAGCCGGGCAGGATCTGCTCGAGCGCGGTCTGCGGGTCGGACATGTCGACCGTGGTGGCGGCGAGGGTGCCGATGAGGCTGACGATCAGGCCGGGCAGGAAGGCGCCGAGCGCGGTCCAGCCGAGCACCGCGCGCGGCGGCGTCGTGCGCGGCAGATAGCGCGAGAAGTCGGCACTCGTGGTGTACGAGAGCGCCCCGGACGCCATCAGGGTCACGCCCGCGAGTATCGCGCCCCACAGCTCCACACCGGTGAGCGGCTCGGCGGGGGTGTACGAGAAGTCGGCGTGCTGGACCACGACGACCGCGACGACGGCGAAGGCGGCGGACAGGACGAGGGTGATCGGCAGATACAGTTTCATGATCATGCCGTGTCCGTACACGCTGATGACCAGGGTGAGGGCGGCGATGACCAGGACGACCACGACCTGTACGGCCGTGGTGGCCCGGATGCCGACCCGTTCGACGAGCGCGAAGGCGGCGGTCGCGGCGGCGGCCAGATTCAGGGCGAAGTAGCAGACGGAGATGATCCAGCCGACGACCGCGTTGTTCACCCGGTTCGCGCGGACCCCGTACATGGCCCGGGTGATCACCTCGCTCGGGGTGCCCGAGGCCGGGCCCGAGGTCGCGAGCAGGCCGGTGAGCAGCCAGAAGGCGCTGCCCACGAAGGTCACCGCGACCGCCTGCCACAGGCTCAGGCCCATCAGGACGAGGGTGCCGCCGACGAGCAGGCCCAGATAGTTGACCTGGCTCGCCGCCCACACCGAGAACAGCTCCCGGGCCTTCCCGTGCCGTTCGGCGTCCGGGATGTGGTCGACGCCGTGGACCTCCACACGGGTGGCGCTCGGTGCGTCGTCGGGGCCGGGCACGGGTGGTGCGCCGGGGCCGGCGCCGGTGGTGCGGGTGGGCTCGGACGCCGGTCCGGCCCCCTCCGGGTGCGGATCGGGAATGGTGGCGGTCATGGACCCCTCCGGGTGTGGTTGCCGTCCTCACCTCTTGCTTATTGGTCGGACACTCAATAGCATCCGGGATATGTCGTCAAGCGTTCCGCGCAAGCGAATCCGTAAGTCTCCGGCCCAGAGGCGTGCGGAAATCGTTGAATCAGCCGCCTCGGTCGCACTGAATGAGGGGTTGGAAGGAATCACCCTGAGGCGCATCGGCGAGCAGCTCGACGTCCGCCCGGGGCTCATCAGCCACTACTTCCCGGCGGTCGAGGAGCTGGTGGCCGAGGCCTTCAGCAGCGCCGCGACCGGCGAGCTGGACACGCTGCTGCCGATCGCGGGGGAGCAGGACCCCGACAGTCCGGTACGGCGCCTGTCCCGCTTCTTCGCGGACGCGACCGGCGACTCGTACCACGCGGTGAGCAAGCTGTGGATCAACGCCCGGCACCTCAGCCGCTACCGGCCGGTGCTGCGCGAACGGGTCGCCGCGCAGGAGGCCGCCTGGCGCGAGCGCCTCGCCGGGCTGATCCAGGAGGGCGTCGCCCGGGGCGAGTTCCGCACCGGTGATCCGTACGTCTCCGCCATCCGGATCATCGTCGTCATCGACGGACTCGCCGCGCACGCCAACACCGGCAACGCCAGCCATCCGCCCGCCGTGTCCCGGATGGCGATCACCACGGCCGAGACGGAACTCGGCCTGCGGGAGGGCGAGTTGGACCCGCCCGCCGACGACTGACGCACCCTCTCGACCCCCACCGCCTCGACCCCCACCACCAGGAGTCGCCGTGCAAGCCAGCCTCGTCCTGCTCTCCGCCCGTCTGCTCGACCCGGCCACCGGCGGCTTCCTGCCCGAGACCGCGCTCGCGGTGTCCGACGGCCGGATCGCGGCTCTGGGCGACGACCGCGAGATCCGCGCGCTCGCGGGCGCCTCGACGACGGTGCTCGACCTGGCCGGCGCCGTCCTCGCCCCCGGCTTCGTGGACGGCCACACCCACCCCGTGCACGGCGCCGAACTCACCCACGGCCTCGACCTGTCCGCCTGTACGGACCTGGCCGAGGTGCGCGAGGCCCTCGCCGCCGGAATCCGCGAACTCGCCCCCGGCGCCTGGCTGCAGAGCTGGGGACTCGACCCGAACGCCTTCGGCGACCTGCCCGTCTCCTCCGCCGCCCTGGCCCCCGTACTGGACGAGGCCCCGGCGCTGCTGCAGCTCTTCGACGCCCACTCGGCACTGGCGAGTCCACGCGCCCTGGAGATCGCCGGCGTCGACGGGCCGCGCAGCTTCGACCAGGCCGCCGAGGTCGTCTGCGACGACGCGGGCCGGCCCACCGGACTCCTCCTGGAGGACGCCGCCGTCGAGCTCGTCGCCTCCGCCGCCCCGCAGCCCACGTACGAGGAGCAGCGCGGCCGCGTCGCGGAGGTACTGCGCGCGATGGCCGCCACGGGCCTGACCGGCGGTCATGTGATGGACGCCTTCGGGCACAGCCTGTCCTTCCTGGCCGACCTCGAGGCGGCCGGCGAACTGCCGCTGCGGCTGCGGGTCGCCCCCTGGTGTCAGCCCGGCATCGACGACGACGGGGTGCGCGCCCTGATCGAGCAGCAGGGCGCGGGCGGCCGGCTGTGGCGTACGGACGGCGTGAAGCTCTTCATGGACGGCACCGTGGACAACGGCACCGCCTGGCTGGAACGCCCGGACTGCCACGGCGAGTCGACGCACGCGTTCTGGCCGGACCCCGAGGCGTACACCCGGGTGGTCCGTGATCTGCACCGGGCCGGGGTGCCGACCGCCACGCATGCCATCGGCGACGCAGCCGTGCGGCATGCTCTCGACGCGGTCGAGAAGGCGCAGGCGGAGCACGGGCGGCTCCGGGCGGCCGGCGGGGCCCGGCACCGGATCGAGCACATCGAGACCGTCCCCGACGACACCCTGCCCCGCTTCGCGGAGCTCGGTGTGGTCGCCTCCATGCAGCCCACCCACTGCTGCGACTTCACCCGAGCCGACCACACCGACAACTGGTCGCGGCGGCTCGGCGAGGAGCGGGCCGCCCGCGCCTGGCGCTGCCGCGACCTGTGGGACGCGGGCGCCGATGTGGTGCTCGGCTCCGACTGGCCGATCGCGCCCTACCCGCCGCTCACCGTGATGGCGGGCGCCCGCCACCGGCGCCCCACCCGCGACCTCACCGAGCCGCCGCACGGGCCCGAGCAGGCCCTGACCGCCCTCGAGGCACTACGGGCCGTCACCCTCGCACCGGCCCGCGTCGCGGGCGAGGGCCACGAGGCGGGCGGCCTGACCGTCGGTCATCGTGCGGACCTCACGGCCCTCGCCGCGGACCCGCTCACCACACCCGCCACGGACCTTGCCGAAGTGCCCGTACTTCTCACGGCAGTTGGCGGTCGCGTGACGCATCGGGTTGCGGGGGTGGGCTGACCGGCGGAGTTGGGCTGACCGGTGGAGCATGCCGCGCGGAGCCCGGGAGCGGGTCGTGGTTCGCCGCGCCATGATCCGGCGCTCGGGCGTGACGTGGCACGCTGGCGTCATCCGTGGGCGCCCGCCCACGGCCCCGTACGGTTCCAGGAGGACGCTCGCACATGGCGGACAGCGGCTCGGCAGCGGGCGGTCGGGCCCCGACCGAAGCGCCCGGCTGGGCGGACGTCTGCGCCAGGCGCCTGTCCCGGCACTTCCTCGACCGGCCCGCCGCGGCCGGCCGTGTCCCGGACGTGGTGGCCGCGATGGGTGGTGCGCACGCCCAGGTGATGTCGGCGGCCGAGCTGTCGGTGGGGCTGCGTACCGAGGGCACCACCAGGCAGGACGTGCGGGACGCGCTGTGGGAGGAGCGGACGCTGGTCAAGACGTTCGGGCCGCGCGGCACCGTGCATCTGCTGCCCGCCGCCGAACTCCCTTTGTGGACCGCCGCGTTGAGTGCCGTACCGATGCCGGCGAGCGTGCTCGACCGGTCCGCCCGGCTGGACGGGCGGCAGACCGATGAGGTGGTCGAGGCGATCGCCGCGATCCTGCGCGAGGGCGAGCCGCTCACTGTGGACGAGCTCAGCGAGGCGGTGATCGCCCGCACCGGCGACTGGGCGGCGGACCCCGTGATGCCCGCCTTCACCGGCATGTGGCCGCGCTGGCGGCAGGCCCTGCACGTGGCCGCCCACCGCGGAGCCCTCTGCTTCGGCCCGAACCGCGGCCGCAAGACCACCTATACCAGCCCGGATCGCTGGCTGCCCGGCCCGGCGGACGGCGTCCCGCACCCGACCGACCCGGAACGGGCCCTGGCCGAACTCGTCCGCCGCTACCTGCGCTCCTACGGACCCGCGCGCCCCCGCGACTTCGCCCGGTGGCTGAGCGCACCACGCCCCTGGGCCACCGGCCTCTTCGCCTCCCTGGGTGACGAACTCCGCCCGGTCGCACCCGAGTTCGCGACTCCCGGCGACGACATGTACGAGCTCGCCGACGAGCCCGCGTACCCCGCCGAGCCCCCTGCTCCCACCGTGCGCCTGCTGCCGTACTTCGACGCGTACCTGGTCGGCAGCCAACCACGGCAATTGATCCACCCGGGCCGCGCCGCCGAGCGCGCCCTGTCGGCGACCGGACAGGCCGGTACGACACAGGCGGTGACCGTGGGCGGTGAGGTGGCCGGCCTCTGGCACCAGAAGCGCTCGGGCCGCAAGCTCGCGCTCACCGTGGAGCTCTTCGGCCGCTCCACCAGGAAGCGGCGCGCCGAGGTGGAGGCGCAGGCCGAGCGGGTGGGCGAGATCCTCGAGGCGGTGCACACGCTGACCTTCGGCCCGGTGGAAGCCGGCAAGCACCTGTGAGTGCGGACGCCCCGGCGCCTGCTCAGCGCACCCGGTGGCCCTTGCCGTCCCGCCGGCCGAAGAGCCCCGCCTGCTCGTCCGGCGGCAGATTGCCGAGGGCGATCAGATGCGGCGCGAGCGCGTACGCCGGCGCGCGGGTCGCCTCCCGCGCCGCCCACACCGCGCGGACCGTCCCCTGCACCGCCTCCGCCGGATATCCGGCGATCGTCTCGGCGCACCGCACGGCCGCCTCCAACGCCCCACCCTTCGCGGTCACTTCGGAGACAAGCCCGGTCTCGTACGCCCGCCGCGCCGAGATGCGTTCCGCCGTGCCCATCAGCGCCATCCGCGCCACCTCACCCGGCGGCATCCGCTGCGCAAGCAGCATCGACTCGTACGCGCTGACCATCCCGTACGTGGTGTGCGGGTCGAAGAACTCCGCGTGCTCGTCGGCGATCACGAACTCGCTCTCGCCGATCAGATAGAAGGCGCCGCCACAGGCCATACCGTTCACCGCGGTGATCACCGGCTTCCACAGATCGCCGGCCTTCGGGCCGACCGAGTGCAGCGGATCGTCCACCGAGTACGGCGAGGTCGGCTGCGGCACGTCCGAGGCGGCCGAGCGGTCGATGCCGGTACAGAAGGCGCGCTCGCCCGCACCGGTCAGCACCACGGCCCGCACGGTCTCGTCGAATCTGAACTCCGCCCAGACGTCGGCCAGTCGGCCCGCCATGTCCAGATCGATCGCATTGTGCCGCGCGGGCCGGTCCAGGGTCACCACCGCGACCCCGGAGTCCCGGTCGGTCCGTACGGTCACACTCATCCGGCAGCCACCGTCCCACGGACACGCCCAACTGTCTCCGCCCTCATGAGGCCCGCTCGAGGACCCACTGCGGCAGCGCCACCCCGTCGAGCTCGGTGAACACCACCTGCACCCGCGCGCCGATCCGCAGCCGCTCCGGATCGACCGAGTCGAGGGCCGCGCCCGCCGCGCTCACCAGGTTCCCGGCCAGCCGGATCCCCGGCGCGTCCGCCGGCTCGACCAGGATCACGTGGTACGGGGCCTGTTCGGCGTAGGCGGGCAGCAGTGGCGGATGCGGGCGGACGTACGACCAGACGCGGCCCCGCCCCGACATCAGCCGCCACTCGCTGTCGAAGGACCGGCAGTGCGGGCAGCACGGCCGGGGCGGGAAGCGCAGCTCGCCGCAGTCCGGCGCCGCGCAGGCCTGCACCCGCAGCTCACCCCGGGCCGCGTACTCCCAGAAGGGCGCGCCGTCCGCATCGGGCACCGGGAGCAGCAGCCCGCCGTCGGTGACGGTCCGCGGCGCGGTCGGCCCGGTCTTCGCGGTCGTCGCCTCCTTCGCTGTCTTCGCAGTCTTCGCCGTCTTCGCCGTCGGCGTCCTCATCGTCGTCATGGGCGGCTCAACTCCTCAGCAGTACGGCGGATGTGGGTACGCCCTCGCCCGCGGTGACCAGGCAGGTGGCGGCGTCCGGGACCTGGGCGGTGCTGCTGCCGCGCAGCTGCTTCACGCCCTCGGTGATCAGATTGAAGCCGTGGACGTACGCCTCGGAGAGCCCGCCGCCCGAGGTGTTCAGGGGCAGCCGGCCGCCGATCTCCAGGGCGCCGCCCTCGGTGTACGCGGCACCCTCGCCGCGCCCGCAGAACCCGTACCCCTCCAGGGAGAGCGGGATGAGCGGGGTGAACGCATCGTAGATCTGCGCCACATCGACATCTTCGGGTCCGAAGTCGGCCTGTTTCCAGAGGTGTTGGGCCGCGGCCCAGGACGGGCCGCTGAGCGGGTCCTCGTTCCAGTAGTTGACCATCCCGTGGTGCTGGGACGGCAGGCCCTGCGCGACGGAGTGGACGTACACCGGCCTCTGCGGGCAGTCGCGGGCGCGGTCGGCGGAGACGATGACGACGGCCAGGGCGCCGTCGGTCTCCAGGCAGTTGTCGAAGAGGCAGAGCGGTTCGCTGATCCAGCGGGACGTCATGTACATCTCGCGGGTCAGCGGGCGTTCGTACATCATCGCGGCCGGATTCTGGTTGGCGCGGTTGCGGCAGGCGAGGGCGACATTGAAGAGGTGGTCGCGGGTCGCGCCGTACTCGTGCATGTATCGGCGGGTCAGCATGGCTATCTCGTCGGCCGGGCGGAGCAGGCCGAAGGGGCGGGTCCACTGGGCCGGGGTGGGGAGTTGGGCCCGGGTGTTCTTCCAGGGGCGCGGACCGCTGCCGCGTTTGCGGGAGCGCCAGGCGATGCCGACATTCGCCTGCCCGGTCGCGACCGCCGCCGCGAGATGGCCGACGGTCGCGCACGAACCGCCGCCCCCGTAGCCGACCTTGGAGAAGAAGGTCACATCACCGGCGCCGATCGCCTTGGCGATCTCCACCTCGTCGGTGTCCTCCATGGTGTACGAGGCGAAGGCGTCCACCTCGGCCGGTGCGATGCCGGCGTCCTCGAGCGCGGCCAGGATCGCCCGGCAGGCGAGCGTCTTCTCGTCCTCCACCAGCTGTTTCGCGAAGGCGGTCTGGCCGATTCCGACGATTGCCGTAGCGTCCTTGAGGGTCGCCGACATCCCCACCTCCGCGATCAACTGACGTGTTGTTGCCCGGCTTTCACTGCTGACAGCCGGGAAGGCTACAGCTAATCTGACGGATAGTCAGCTACCTGGTTGCCGGCTACTTGGATGGGAGGCTTTCGATGACGGCGGAGCGCGCGGACCGGACGAGCGAAGGGCTGAGCGGCGCGGGGCGGGAGGGCCACGATCCCGCGGCCGCCACCCGCATCCCCATGCGGGGCGACCTCGAATGGGGCACCGTCCCCCGCCTGGTCCGCTCGGCGGCACAGCGCTACGGCGACCGCGAGGCCGTGGTCGAGGGCCGCACCCGCATCTCGTACGCGGAGCTCGGCGAACGCGTCGAGCAGGCCGCCGCCGCCTGCATCGCCTCCGGCGTCGAGCCCGGCGACCGGGTCGCCGTCTGGGCACCCAACACCCTCGACTGGATCGTCTCCGCCCTCGGCGCGGTCACCGCCGGCGCCGTCCTCGTCCCCCTCAACACCCGCTTCAAGGGCGCCGAAGCGGCCTACGTCCTCTCCCGCTCCCGCGCCAGACTCCTCTTCGTCACCGGCACCTTCCTCGGCACCTCCTACGTCGCCTCACTGCGCCGCGCCACCATGGAGCCACCTCCCGGCGAAGGCCCGGGGGAGGGCCCGCTGCCCGCCCTCCCGCACCTGGAACAGGTCGTCGTACTCTCCGACGACGCACCGGGCGGTTTCCGCACCTGGAAGGACTTCCTGGCGAGCGGCGACGGCATCGACCGCGCCGAGGTCACCGCCCGCGCCGACGCCGTCGAGTCCGGCTCGCCCTCCGACATCGTCTTCACCTCCGGCACCACCGGCCGGCCCAAGGGCGCGATCATCACCCACGCCCAGACCCTGCGCTGCTACGACGTCTGGTCCGAACTCGCGGGCCTGCGCGAGGGCGACCGCTACCTCATCGTCAACCCGTTCTTCCACACCTTCGGCTACAAGGCCGGCATCATCGCCTGCCTGATGCGCGGCGCCACGATGATCCCGCAGCCCGTCTTCAACGTGGACACGGTCCTCGCCAACATCGCCGCCGAGTCCATCTCCGTACTCCCCGGCCCGCCCACCCTGCACCAGTCGCTCCTCGACCACCCCGCCCGCGACTCCCACGACCTCACCGCGCTGCGCCTGGTCGTCACCGGAGCCGCCGTCGTACCGCTCCAACTGGTCGAACGCCTCCGCTCCGAACTCCGCATCGCCACCGTCCTCACCGCGTACGGCCTCTCCGAGTCCAGCGGCATCGCCACCATGTGCCGCCGCGGCGACCCGGACGAGGTCATCGCCGCCACCTCCGGGCGCGCCATCCCCGACACCGAACTGCGCATCGTCACCGCGGACGGCGAGGAGGCACCGCCCGGCACCCCCGGCGAGGTCATGGTCCGCGGACACCACGTCATGCAGGGCTACTTCGAGGACCCGCAGGAGACCAAGAAGGCCATCACCCCGGACGGCTGGCTGCGCACCGGCGACGTCGGCGTCCTCGACACCGAGGGCAACCTCCGCATCACCGACCGGATCAAGGACATGTTCATCGTCGGCGGCTTCAACGCGTACCCCGCCGAGATAGAGCAACTCCTCGGCCTGCACCCGGACATCGCCGACGTCGCCGTCATCGGCGTCCCCGACCCCCGCCTCGGCGAGGTCGGCCGCGCCTACGTCGTCCGCCACCCGCACTCCACCCTCACCGCCGACGACGTCATCGCCTGGTCCCGCCGGGAAATGGCCAACTACAAGGTCCCCCGCGAGATCGAATTCCTCCCCGACCTGCCACGCAATGCGAGCGGCAAGCTGGTCAAGGGGGAGTTGCGGGCGAGGGTGGGGTGAATGGGGGGGGGCTCGCCCCGGTTGATCGGTGTGTGGCAGCGCGCACCCATCACAGGGCACCTCGCGTCGTGGAAGCACGCAGGAACGCGGTCACGATCTCGCGGAAGCCTGTGTGCCCGGTGCGGGCCGCATGGCCGAGGGCCCACAGGTCGGGGCCGCCCTGCTCGTCGCTCGGGTCGGACCGGTTGAGGCAGGTGGTGCACTCGATCTCTCGCACGGGTGTCGAGGCCCCTGGTGTCCGGTCCGGCCCGATGGTCCATCGCGCGGCGCGGACCACGGTGCGGCTCATCCGAAGTGCTCCGTACCGAGGCGGAGGTCGGGCAGTACCCGATACAGGGGAGCACGGCCATGGTCCCGGGCGCACTCCTCGTGTGCGTATACCGAGTGGTCGGGGCCTGTCCCGGACCGGACCAGGCCGACACACACGTCCGGGTCCGGCTCCGGGCAGTAGGCGCAACTGCGCCGCTTCCGTTCCGTTGGTTCCATGCCCACTCCGCATCTTCGGTGACCGGCTGTGCAACACAGACTGCCGATACGGAGAGTGCGCAGTGCTCACAGATCTGTGAGCGCTACTCGTGCTGCTACAAGCCGACCCACGCGGCCAGGTGCGACAACGTGTCCGGGGTGCGGCGTGCCACATGCACCAGCCCGCTGATCGTTTCTCGGGCGCCCGGGTGGTACCGGGTCTGTTCGGGCGCCGTGTGCCGGGCCTCGACCAGATGCCCGAGAGCGGCTTCCGTGTGTCCGAGTTCCATCTCGGTGCGAGCACGGTCGAGGAGAAAGTGAGCGCGCCGGGATGTGGCCAGAGCCGCCGGGACATGTACCTGACGGGCCTGGGTGAGAGCGTCGTCGTAGCGCCGCATCTCCACGGCGGCGGACACCCGGTGGAGCGCGACATTCGCCGGCCCGAAGCTGAGCCAGTGCACATCGGATGCGTCCCCGACGGCCTCGGCCAGCGAGGCCGCCTCGGCGATGTGCTCGTCCGCAACAGCACGCCGGTCGACGCGTGCCGCGATGACGGAAGCACCCAGGTGGAGCTGGCCGGCGACGGCGCACGCTTCGCGGTTCTGCTCTGCCTGGCTCACGGCCCGCCGGCCGGAGGCGATGAGACGTTGCCCGATCGTGTACTCGCCCTCGCGGAAGTAGACGAGGGCGCGCATGTACTGGCGGACGGCCGCGAGACAGGGGTCCGAGGCGCGGTCCGCGGCCCAGTTCATGCGGTCGAGGGCGACGGTGGACAGGTCGTAGTAGCCGAGTTTGACGCTGATGTCGTGCGCGGTGCGGTATGCCGAGGCCAGTGCCCGCCACAGCTCGGTCGACGGAGTCGCCCAGGCAACTGTGGTGAGTTCTGCGATGGTTCCGGGCAGCACTCGGGCGGCGTTACGGAGGTGCGCAGCGCGCACTTCCGCACACAACCAGTCTGTCTCGGCCACAAGTTGGACGGCGGGCCGAGTGGTGAGGTCCGGGTCGGCTCCGAGGTCGTAGAGGTCCAGGGACTCCCGGATGGGGCGGACGAGGGCGGCCAGCCGGTCCTGTTGGAGTTCGGTCACGTAGGGCTGGCCCGTCAGGACGGTGACGTCGATGCGGAGAGTGCGGGAGACGGCTGCCACGAAGTCCGCGGAGGCGGGGCGTGCGCCGCATTCGACCTGATTCAGGAGGCTGTACGAGTATGGGATGCGGGCGGCGAGTTGGCGTTGCGTGAGCCGCGCGAGTTTCCGCTGCTCCCGGATGCGAGCGCCGGTGTGGTCGTCGTCATGCCTCGCCATACGTGGACCCCCGTTCCTGACCGGGCACCTGGAACGCCTGACGCGTCATCCGGAACGGTACCGGTACGCGTCCGTGATTCGCCCCGAATCGGGACCATCGGGATCAGCCGCATGTGGTCGGATGGCCGCATGACGACGCTGTATCTCTTCGCGAGCGCGGCGCCACCCGTGTTCGACGTGGCGCAGGTGGTCGAGGACGCACAGGCACGCGGCTTCGAGGTGTGCCTCGGCCTGACGCCGACCACGGCCGATTGGCTCGACGAGAGCCTCGACGACCTCGCGACGGCGACCGGGTATCCAGTGCGCTCCGGGTACAAGAGGCCGGGCGAACCCGATGTCTGGCCACCGGCCGACGTGATCGTCTTCGCACCGGTCACGTTCAATAGCATCAACGCATGGGCGCTTGGACTCACCGGCAAGTTCGTGGTGGGGGTGGTGGCCGAGGCCATCGGCAAGAGGATTCCGACCGTCGCTATGCCGTGCGTCAATACGGCCTACGCGAAGCATCCTCAACTGGACCGCAGTGTCGCCGAGTTGCGGGCGATGGGCGTCAATGTGCTGTACGGCGACGGCGGGTTCGTACCCAACCCTCCGGGTGAGAAGCGCCCGTACCCGTGGGGCCTGTGTCTGGATGCCGCCGAGGCCGCGGTACGCGGCTAGCAACTGCCCACGCCGCCCGGCGTGAGGCGGAAGGACGTGGCAGCGCGCCGGCTGCGCGGCCCGACTGGAAATGCGTTGCCCGATCCCCGGAGCCGTTGTTATCGTCGCGCCCGCGCGGGAGGCGCGTGATGTGTCCGGGACGGGGAGGTTGATGAATATGGCCGCGGTCGGCCCTCATCGGCATGCCCTGATCCGGCCCGCGCGGTAGGCGAGCGCGGCCCGGTCGTCCTCAACGACCAGGAGAGACACGTGTCTTCCTTTGCTTCACCCGCTCACACAGACCTGACCACGGAGCGCCTCACGCTGCGCCCCTGGACCTCGAGCGAGGCCACCGCGGTCCTCGACGGCGACCGCCGCGCGGACTGGGCGCCCGACTTCCCCGCCGAAGGCGATCGCGTGATCGCCGGTCTGCTCGCCGAACACCCCGCCTGGCTCGGCGCCTACGGCCACCGTCTGATCATCGAGCGCGAGAGCGGCGCGGTCGTGGGCTCGATCGGCCTGTTCTGGCCGCCCACCGCCGGCATCCTCGAAATCGGCTACGGCATCGTCCCCTCCCGCCGCGGCCGCGGCTACGCCACCGAGGCCACCCGCGCCCTCGCGGAGTACGCCCTCACCGCCCCCGACGTCCACACCGTCTCCGCCACGGTGGACCCGTCGAACCCGGCCTCGATCCGCGTACTGGAGCGGTCCGGCTTCCACCCGTCGACCACCGACCCCGAGGTGACCCGCTTCCACCTCACCCAGCGCCCGGGAACCGACGGGCGTTGATCTCCGGGGCGCGGTATGGTCGATGGTATGGCAACCAAGAAGTACACGGTCACGCTGCCCGAGGAACTGGCGGAGGAGATTCGCCGGGAGGTCGGGCCGGGCCGTTTCAGCGCATACGTCGCGCTGGCCATAGAGCACAAGCGTGAGCGGGACAGGCTCGGTGAGCTGGTGGCCCGCTTGGAGCAGGAGCACGGGACGGTCACCGACGAGGAGTTGGCGGCGGTCGAGGCGGAGCGGCGCGAGCATGAGCGATGGTTCGCCCAGCGTGCGGCGGAACAGGCTGCGCCGGCGACGGCCGAGAAGGCGAAGAGTGCAAGCAACTCACGCTCGTCGAAGGTTGCCTGAGCGTGCTCGACTGTATCGTCCTGGACTGCGAAGGGCTGTCCAGGATCGCGCTCGGAGACCGGCTGATGACGGCGCGTCTCAAGGACGCCCACCGGGCGGATGTCCGGGTGGTCACCAGCTCCATGACGCTCATCGAGGCGTACCACGACCGCATCCGCCTGTCGGCCTGGAACTGGGCCATGTCACGGATCGTCGTCGAGCCGGTCACCCGCGAGGTCGCTGATGCCGCGGTCTCACTCCTCGCGGACACCGGACTGCACGGCCACAAGTACGCCATCGACGCGGCCCTCGCCGTGATCGCCGAACGCCAGCCCGGCAACGTGGTCCTCTACACGTCGGACGAGGACGACATGGGGCGGTTGTGCGGGGCGGGGGTGCGGGTGATTCCGCTCTGACGTGGGCCGGCCGACGCGCCTCGCGCTCGAAGCGGCATACGCGTGGGCCCGAGGAACGAACCTCGGCCCCACAGCCGGCCAAGGCCTGGCGCGAACCGACCCCGGACGCGCGGCGGCCGCGGCGGCTCCCCCTCCGCGCCGCCGCGGCCGATCTCCCCCGTCGGGATTGCAGTCCTGGTCGCCTACTTCTCGGGCGGGCTGGGCATGTGGCCGTCGCCCTGCGGCGTAGCGGTGTCGTCCTTCGGCGGGCTGGGCATGTGGCCGTCGCCCTGCGGTGTGACGGTGCCGTCCTTCGGCGGAGCAGGCATATGGCCGTCACCCTTGGTGGATATGTCCTTCTCGTTCGCTTCGCTCATGATGTCAACTCCCGTGCATTGGCACTCAAATGAGGCGGTGACGCCCGTTCGGCAACTCCCCCGAGGGCCGCCGAACGGGCGTTCCGGGGTCGTTCACCCTACTGGTGAGCCCCAGCTCGAACCGTCTGCCCCCCGACGCGACGGATCGACAAGAAGGAGAGTGTCAGCTGGGCATAAACGTTCAATGAACGCCGCGCTCGCGGGTTCAGGCCGCCGAGGCGGGTTCCATGAGGGCGCGCACTTCGTCGGCTTCTGCAGACCCGGACTTCTCGTGGATGGCCAGTGCCTCCAGCCAGCATGCGCGCGCACGGTCCAGCTGGCCGAGCGTCTCGAGCGACCGGCCCAGCAGGGTCAGTACGTTCGCACGCATCCAGTCGCCACCGATGCAGCCGATGGCGAGTGCCTGCTCGGCGTGCTGGGCACTGGAAGCCGGACGCCGTGCATCCAGGTGTACTTCGGCGATCCGGTAGTGCGTCGTGCCCTCCCAGAGGCGTTGCCTGTTCTCCACGAACATCTGTAGCGCGTCGTTGAGCCGGTCAAGGGCCTCGGTCTGCCGGCCGGCATGGCCCAGGCTGATACCCAGCGCGTACTTCGCATTGGCCAGACGAAGGGTGAGCCCCAGGTCGTCGTAGATGTCGACGCCCTGCTGCGCGAGCTCGACCGCCTTCCTCGTTCTTCCGAGTGAGAGCAGAGCGCGGGAGAGATTGCAGAGGGCGCTGGCCTCGCCGGGCAGGTTTCCGTCGGCCCGGAACGCCCTGATGGCGTGCTCGAAGTAGCGTTCGCTTGCAGCGTGTTGGTTCATGCAGGCCGCGGTGATGCCCGCCTCGTTGGGTGCGTTGCCGCTCGTCCACGGGTCGTTGGACTCCGCTGCGAGCTGGGCTGCCCACTCCAGCTCGTGTGCCGCGCGCTCGAAATGACCGCCAACTCTGCTCAGGACTTGAGCAAGGCTGACGCGCGCACGCCCTTCCGCGTGCGCGTCCCCCAGCGCCGCGGCGGCATCGCGTGCTGCAACGGACACCGCTTCGTACCGGAGCGAACTGGCCCCCGATTCGGCGAGATCCTTGGAGGCAAGAAGGAGGTCGACGGACCTCCGTAGCATGGTCGGCCGCAGCGACTGCTGCATACAGGCCAGAATGCATGCGGCCTCCGTGTGCAGCCAGTCCCAGGCGTCGGAGTCATCGGCGAAGTCGAGGCCATTGACAGCGGTCTTCTCGAGGTGATCGACCGTCCGATCCCCCGGCCGCTCGATCGCATAGACCCTCGCCGCCGTCGCCAGATAGAAGTCCAGCAACCGCGACAGCGCAGCGTCCCGCTCGCTGGGCGGCTGTTCGTCGCGTTCCGCGCACGCACGCGCGTAGAGGCGGACCAAGTCGTGATAGCGGTAGCGGCCCGGGGCCGCGGATTCGAGCAGGGAGGTGTCGACGAGGGATTCGAGGAGGTCCTCGGTGTCGTCGAGAGGGAGGTCGAGTACGGCCGCCGCCGCGGCGAGCGAGATGTCGGGGCCGTCCGCGAGGCCGAGGAGGCGGAAGGCGCGGGCCTGGGCCGGCTCCAGCTGGCCGTAACCGAGCTCGAAGGTGGCCTTGACCGCGAGGTCGCCGGCCTGCAGCTCATCCAGGCGCCGCCGCTCGTCCGCGAGCTTCGCGGCGAGTACGGACACCGTCCAGGTGCGGCGCGAGGCGAGCCGGGAGGCCGCGATCCGTATCGCGAGCGGCAGGAAGCCGCACGCGCCGACGACGTCGAGCGCGGCCTCGCGCTCCGCCGCGACCCGCTCCTCGCCGACGATCCGGGTGAAGAGCTGGAGGGCCTCCTCGGGTGACATCACGTCGAGGTCGACGAGGTGCGCCCCGGCGAGGTCCACCATCCGCACCCGGGAGGTGACGAGCGCGGCGCAGCCGGCCGTGCCCGGCAGCAACGGCCTTACCTGGGCCGTGTCATGGGCGTTGTCGAGCAGGACGAGGACGCGCCGCCCGTCGAGCACGGAGCGGTAGAGCGCGGCCCGCTCGTCGAGGGTGTCGGGGATCGCGGAGTCGGGCGTGCCGAGGGCCCGCAGGAAGGAGCCGAGCACGGTCTCGGGCTCGGCGATCCGGTGCCCGCCGCCCTGCAGGTCGACGTAGAGCTGCCCGTCCGGGAAGTGCTGCCGGGCCGCGTGCGCGACGTGCACCGCGAGGGTCGTCTTGCCGACACCGCCGATCCCGGCGAGCGCGGAGACCGCCATCACCCGCCCCTCGGCGGCGGCGAGGAGATCGGAGAGCTCGTCGACGAAGGCGTCACGGCCGGTGAAGTCGGAGACGGTGGCGGGGAGTTGGGCAGGTCGTACGGGTACGGGCCCCGGCTCGGAGTCGGCGGCGGCGGTCGGCTCCGCGAGCCTCGGATCGGCCTGCAGGATGCGCTGCTGCAGCTCCGCGAGCCCGGGGCGCGGGTCGACGCCCAGCTCGTCGGCGAGCAGCCGGCGGGTGTCGGCGTACACCGCGAGGGCCTCGGCCTGCCGGCCCGAGCGGTACAGGGCGAGCATGAGCAGTTCGCGAAGCCGCTCGCGCAGCGGGTGCGCGGCGGTGAGCGCGGTCAGTTCGGAGATGGCCTCGGCGTGGCAGCCCTGCTCCAGGTCCATGTCGAGCCGGGACTCGAGGAGTTGGAGCCGCCATTCGTCGAGGCGGACGCGCTGGGTCTCGGCGTACGGGCCGGGGACGTTGGCGAGCGGCTCGCCGTCCCAGAGGTCGAGCACCTTGTTGACCAGGGCGCGGGCGTGGCAGAGGTCGCCGGCGCCGCGGGCCTTCTCGGCCTCGGCCCACCATTCCTCGGCCGTGCTGAGGTCGAGCGCGTCCGGCGCGAGGCGCACCGAGTAGCCGCCGGACTCGCTGGTCAGGACATCCGCGTCGAGCGACTTGCGCAGGCGGGACGCGTAGGTGCGGATCGCGGCCAGGGCCTGCGAGGGTGGCTCCTCGCCCCAGACGGCGTCGATCAGTTCGGACGCGGTGGCCGTACGGCCCTCCCGCAGGAGCAGCGCGGCGAGCAGGGCCTGCTGCTGCGGAGACCCGGTCGACAGCGGCTCGGCGCCCCGCCACGCGCGTACCGGTCCGAGCACGCTGAAGCGCAGCGGGTCCCTCTCCGGGCTCCGCTGCTGGGGTACTCGCGGTACTCCGTCCATCCTCTGTTCCCCCTGGCGAACTCGGTCGAGACCGGGTGGCGTTCCGGTCGTGCGATCCAGCCACGGTACGTACGGACGGCGCCGGGGCCGAGCTGTACGACCTTCAATGGCCGAATCGTCCGGCCAGGGTGGCCGGACGTGGAATCGCCCCCGCCAGTTTGCCTTGTCCATGCCGATTACGTCAGCCGTGGGAGACACCTCTCACAGGGTCCGCACGACTGCGTGCTGCTACGTCAGGGGATCTTGGGGGTGCCGGTGGATGCGTCGTGGGTGTGCGCGGACCGCCGCCTGGGTCGATGTGCGCGTCACCGTCCTCTGCCGGCGGTGGTGACGGCGAATGCGTTGCCTGCCTGCCTGCCGATGGCGCGCCTGCGGGCGCCGAAACCGCGAGCAGCGCCGATCCCCACTTGCCGCTGCGGCAGCGTGTGCCCGGACACGGGCCCGGGGCCTGGTCGAGAGGTGTCAGGCGATCGCGGCGATGTCGCCGTTCTCGAAGTAGATCGCCTGATGCAGCTGCCCGCCCAGAGCAGTGGCGTAGCGCGTGAGGACCTCCTGGCCAGAGATGTGACCCTGTTCGATCTGGGACACGCGGCCCTTGGTGACTGCCATTCGCTCAGCCACCTGCTCCTGGGTGAGGCCGCGGGTCCTGCGGATCTCGGCGAGCCGGTGGCCAAGCACTTCGGAGAGGAGCTCCCTCTTGCCTTCGGCCACAGCCTCTTCGCCGCCGGCTCGGTCGACATGCTCGGCGCGGATGTCCTGCCAGCGGGTGTATCCGGTCATCGTGAGTCTCCCTCTTCCTCTTCGGCGCGGGACTTCAGGTAGGCCGTGTAGCGCTCCTCGGCGAGCGGAATGGCGTCGTCGTACCACTCGGTCCAGCGATCGCGTTTGTCTCCAGCCACCAGCAGGATGCTGGACCGCCATGGATCGAAGGCGAACAGAATCCGTACGGTCCCTGGGCGCAGCTCCTTGAGATTCTGAATGGTGGAGCCAGTGATCGTGTCCACCAGGGGGCGACCAAGGCCGGGACCTCCCTCGGCAAGGGCGTCCAGGGCCTGCACGACGCGGGTGTGCGTCGTGCGACCGAGGCCGTTGATCCACTCCACGACCTCGTCGGTCACGTAGATGTCCCACTCCACCTGTTCCACTCGCGCAGTATAGCAATAGCTATACGTCGTGCGGATTGCGCCCGAATCGTCACGCAAAGTGTGCGACGGTCGGCCTGGCGGTCGGCACTCCTCATGTCGACCTCGAACAATGTCGGGCCGAGCAGTCATGCGGCGGGTGCGGTCATGTGGCGTGGCCCCCGTCTCCGTCGGGCGCGCGGCGCCGATGCCGTCCCGGTTGCTGACGATCCGTCAGATCGGCGCTACCGTGGCAGACATGGAGACCTTCCCGAAGATCATCTCGGTGGACGACCACACGGTGGAGCCCCCCAACGTATGGCGGGACCGGCTCCCGTCGAAGTACCAGGACGCGGGGCCGCGCATCGTCCGGGCGCCGCTGAAGGAAATGACCTTTCTCGGCGGCAAGTTCGCGCCCGTCATGGGCAGTCCGGGCGACGACGGGCCGATCGGCGACTGGTGGGTGTACGAGGATCTGCACCGGCCGCTGACCCGCCTGGACACCGCCGTCGGCTACGACAGGGACGAGATCAAGCTCGAGGTCATCACGTACGAGCAGATGCGGCCCGGCTCGTTCAGCGTGCCGGAGCGGCTCGCCGACATGGATGTGAACCACGTCCAGTCCGCGGTCTGCTTCCCCACCTTCCCGCGCTTCTGCGGCCAGACCTTCACCGAGGCCAAGGACCGCGAGCTCGGGCTGCTCGGCGTGCGCGCGTACAACGACTGGATGGTGGAGGAGTGGTGCGGCCCCGAGGCGGGCGGCCGGCTCATCCCGCTCACCCTGATCCCGCTCTGGGACGCGCGGCTCGCCGCCGACGAGGTGCGGCGCAACGCGGCCCGCGGCGTACGGGCCGTGGCCTTCTCGGAGATACCCCCGCACCTCGGGCTGCCCTCGATCCACGGCGACGAATGGGATCCCTTCCTGCAGGCCTGCGACGAGACCGGCACGGTCATCGCCATGCACATCGGCTCCTCGTCCAAGATGCCGTCCACCTCGCCCGACGCGCCGCCCGCGGTCGGCTCCACCATCACCTTCGCCAACTGCTGTTTTTCGATGGTGGACTGGCTGATGAGCGGAAAGTTCGAGCGGTTCCCGAATCTGCGGATCATGTACGCGGAGGGCCAGATCGGCTGGATCCCGTACATCCTGGAGCGCGCGGACGTGGTCTGGGAGGAGAACCGCGGCTGGGGCGGGGTCGCGGACAAGGTGCTCCGGCCGCCGTCCGAGCTCTTCGCCGAGCACGTCTACGGCTGCTTCTTCGACGACGCCTTCGGCCTGAAGAACCTCGACTCGGTGGGTGTCGCCAACGTCCTCTACGAGACGGACTACCCGCACTCCGACTCGACTTGGCCGAAGTCCCGGCAGGTCGGCGAGGACCAGATGGGCCACCTGGACCCGGACGTCGTCGACCGGATCGTCCGCGGCAACGCCATCGACCTGCTCGGACTCACCGAGGACGGGCTGTGGGCGGGGGCGTGAGCGAGGCGCCGCCGCCGTGGCCGGGCGCCGTGCCCGGCCGGCTCGCGTACGGCATGCAGCTGCCCGTCCAGTCGCAGAGCAGCCTCTACGCCGAGCCCTGGGAGCCCGGGGCCGGCGTGGCGGACCTGGTGGCGGTGGCGCAGGCGGCCGACCGCGCGGGCTTCGCCTACGTCGCGACCTGCGATCACGTGGCGATCCCGCGCCGCCTCGCGGACGCGATGGGCACCACCTGGTACGACCCGGTGGCCACCCTCGCCCATCTCGCCGCCGTCACCGAGCGCGTGGGCCTGCTCAGCCATGTCGCGGTGGTGGGCCTCCGGCATCCGCTCGCCACCGCGAAGGCGTACGCGACCGTGGACCACCTCAGCGGCGGCCGGCTGATCCTGGGTGTCGGGGCCGGTCACGTACCGGAGGAATTCGCTGCGCTCGGAGCGGACTTCGAGAGTCGGGGCGCACTGCTCGACGAGACCCTGGACGCGCTGCGGGCGGCGCTCGGGCCGGAGGAGTATCCCGAACATCACGGCTCCCGCTACGAGTTCGAGGGTCTCGGGCAGCGACCGCGCCCCGCGCAGGCCCGCGTACCGCTGTGGGTGGGCGGCTCCTCGCCTGCCGCCCTGCGCCGGACCGCGGCGAAGGGCGACGGCTGGCTGCCGCAAGGCGATCCGCGTACCGAACTCCCGGCGCAGATCGCTCGGTTGAGGCAGCTGAGAGAAGCCGCCGGGGTGGCGGAACCCCTGGTCGTCGGAGCCATCACCGAACCCCTCTACATCGGCGATGCCGACTGGCCCGTCGGGCGGCGCATTCTCACCGGGAAGCCGGAGGCCGTCGCCGAGTCACTGCGCGCGTACGCGGCGATGGGTGTGCACCAGATCCAGGTGCGCTTCCGCTGCCGCAGCAGGGTCGAACTCACCGATCAGATAGAGGCGTTCGGCGCGGACGTCGGGCCGCTGCTGGGCACCGCCTGACGCCGGAGTCCGCCCGCACCCACGAGTCACGAGCTGCGCATCCCGGGGCCGCACCCCCGACCACCACATCACCCCTCGCACGCCACTCTCACCAGGAGCAACGCATGGGCAAGCTGGACGGTCGTGTCGTCGTCGTCACCGGAGCCGCGCGCGGTCAGGGCGAACAGGAGGCGCGGCTCTTCGCCGAGGAGGGCGCCCGCGTGGTGCTCGCCGACGTACTCGACGAGCAGGGTGAGGCCGTGGCGAAGGAGATAGGGGAGGAACGGGCCGCGTATGTGCACCTCGACGTGCGCCGGGAGGCGGAGTGGGCGGCGGCCGTCGCCGCGGCCAAGGACCGCTTCGGCAAGGTCGACGGACTGGTCAACAACGCGGGCATCCTGCGCTTCAACGCCCTGCTCGACACGCCCCTCGAAGAGTTCATGCAGGTCGTCGAGGTCAACCAGGTCGGCTGCTTCCTCGGTATCAAGACGGTCGCCCCCGAGATCGCGGCGGCCGGCGGCGGCACGATCGTCAACACCGCCTCGTACACGGCGATGACGGGCATGGCCGCGGTCGGCACGTACGCCGCGACCAAGCACGCGATCCTCGGGCTCACCCGGGTCGCCGCGATGGAGCTGGCGGAGGGGAGGGTGCGGGTCAACGCCATGTGTCCCGGCGCCATCGACACCCCGATGTCGAACCCGGCGCAGCTCGACCCGGCCGCCGACCCCGCGCTCTCCGCCGAGACCTCCGAGGCGCTCGACGGGCTCTACCGGAAGCTGGTGCCGCTCGGGCGGATGGGGCGGCCGCGGGAGGTCGCGGACCTGGCGCTCTTCCTGAGCTCGGGGGACTCGGCGTACATCACGGGGCAGCCGTTCGTGATCGACGGCGGGTGGCTTTCGGGGGTGAGTGTCGTATGAGTGTCGTATGACCCTGCGCCCGTCCGTCATCTGACTGGTCGTCAGTATTGACGGTCGTCGTGGCGGGTGGAACAGTCTGAGACGTAGATCTGACGGTACGTCAGAAACGGCGCCGGTGCGGCGACCCGGTATCGAAACAACGAGGACGGTGAACCTCCTTGGAATTCGGGCTCTTTGTACAGGGATACGTCGGCAAGCGGGCGGAGACCGATCCGCTTGCGGAGCACAAGGCGCTGATGGAGGAGACCGAGTACGTCATCCAGGCCGACAAGTCGGGCTTCAAGTACGCCTGGGCCTCCGAGCACCACTTCCTGGAGGAGTACTCGCACCTCTCGGCCAATGATGTCTTCCTCGGCTACCTCGCCCACGCGACCGACCGCATCCATCTCGGTTCCGGCATCTTCAACCCGCTGGCCCAGGTCAACCACCCCGTGAAGGTCGCCGAGAAGGTCGCCATGCTGGACCATCTCTCCGAGGGGCGCCACGAGTTCGGGTCCGGGCGCGGGGCCGGCTCGCACGAGATCCTCGGGTTCATACCGGGCGTCACCGATATGAACTACACCAAGGAGATCTGGGAAGAGACGATCGCCGAATTCCCGAAGATGTGGCTACAGGACGAATACGTCGGCTTCCAGGGCAAGCACTGGTCGCTGCCGCCCCGCAAGATCCTGCCCAAGCCGTACGGCAAGTCGCATCCGGCCATGTGGTACGCGGCCGGCTCCCCGCCCTCGTACGCGATGGCGGCGCGCAAGGGGCTCGGGGTGCTGGGCTTCAGTGTGCAGAAGGTCTCGGACATGGAGTGGGTGCTCGAGCAGTACAAGAGCGCCATCCAGGACGCCGAGCCGATCGGCGACTTCGTCAACGACAACGTGATGGTCACGTCCACGGCGGTGTGTGCGCCGACGCACGAGGAGGCGGTACGGATCGCTGCGCGGGGCGGGCTGCACTATCTGCAGTCGCTGCTCTTCCGGTACCACGACACGTTTCCCCGTCCTGAGGGGTTTCCGGTGTGGCCCGAGACGCTGCCCGAGTACAACGAGGAGATCATCGAACTCCTCATCGCCGAGGAGCTGTTGATCTGCGGCGACCCGGACGAGGTCCTTCGGCAGTGCAAGCGGTGGGAGCAGGCGGGGGCGGACCAGTTGTCCTTCGGACTGCCGGTCGGGGTGTCTCGCGAGGACACGCTCCAGACGATTCGTCTGGTGGGGGAGCATGTGATTCCGAAGATCGATACGGATCCGGTCCATAGGACCGCCAGGTTCCGGGGTGCCACGTCGTGACGGGGGCCCGTCCGGCACCACCTTCTGCCCGTCCGGCACCACCTTCAGCCCGTCGGGCACCAAATCCAGCCCGTCCGGCGTTTGAGGACGAGGCCGCCAGGCCGATGCGTTTCAGCCCGTAGGGCACTCTCAGCCCGTCCGGCGTTTGAGGACATCTTTTGACCGGCGGTCAAGCACGTGGCTTCCAGGGCTCCGCCCCGGACCCCGCTCCTCAAACGCCGGAGGGGCTGGATATGCCGGGCTGGGCTGGATTTGCCGGGCTGGGCTGAACGTGCCGGGCTGAGTTGGCCCGTCAGGGCAAGAGACCACCGGCCGGTGGAGGACACCTCGTAAATCCGGCCGGCGGGGACCGGCCGCGGGTTTCCCGGACCCGGGCCGGCCCGGAGAAGGAAACCGGCGGGGCGTCGGGGAAGGCGTGGCGGCCACACCGCCCCGACCCCCCACCGGCGGCGGGAAGCCGAAACCCAAAAGCCGACCACACCCCCGCGACCCCCGGAGGGATCATGCTCGACCACCTCATCAAGAGCGCGACCGTCGTCGACGGCACCGGCACCCCCTCGTACGTCGCAGACGTCGGCATCCGGGACGGCCGTATCGCCGTGATCGCCGAACCCGGAACCGTCACCGAGGACGCGCACACCAGCGAGGACGCAACCGACCGCGTCCTCGCCCCCGGCTTCGTCGACCCGCACACCCACTACGACGCCCAGCTGTTCTGGGACCCGTACGCCACCCCGTCCCTCAACCACGGCGTCACCACCGTCGCCAACGGCAACTGCGGATTCACCCTCGCGCCCCTCAATCCCGACCGCCCCCAGGACGCCGACTACACCCGCAGGATGATGTCGAAGGTGGAGGGCATGTCCCTGGTGGCCCTGGAGGAGGGCGCCCCCTGGGACTGGTCCGGATTCGGCGATTTCCTGGACCGCCTGGACGGCCGTATCGCCGTCAACGCCGGTTTCATGGTGGGCCATTGCGCGCTGCGCCGGTACGTGATGGGCGAGGACGCCGTCGGCGGACAGCCCACCCAGGAGCAGCTGGCCGCCATGATCCGGCTCTTCCACCAGGCGATGGACGAGGGCGCCTGGGGCCTGTCCACCACCCAGTCCTCCACCCACTCCGACGGCGACGGACAGCCGGTCGCCTCGCGGCACGCCGAGCCCGCCGAGCTGCTCGCCCTCTCCAAGGCCGTGTCCGAACACGAGGGCACCCAGCTGGAGGCGATCGTCGCGGGCTGCCTCGACCAGTTCTCCGACGACGAGATCGACCTGTTCGTGGAGATGAGCTCAGCAGCGGGCCGACCCCTCAACTGGAACGTCCTGACCATCGACGCCGCCGTCCCCGAACGCGTACCGCGCCAGCTCGTGCCCAGCGAACGCGCCCGCAAGGCCGGCGGCCGCATCGTCGCCCTCACCATGCCGATCCTCACGCCGATGAACATGTCGCTCGGCACCTTCTGCGCCCTGAACCTGATCCCCGGCTGGGGCGACATCCTGGGCCTGCCCGTACCGGAACGCATCGCGAAGCTCCGCGACCCGGATGTACGGGCCGAGATGCTGCGCCGCGCCGACTCCAAGGAGGCGGGCGTCTTCCGCCGCCTGGCGAACTTCGGGCGCTACGTCATCGGCGACACCTACAGCCCAGAGAACGAGGGCCTCACCGGCCGTGTCGTCCGCGACATCGCCGCCGAGCGCGGCCAGGACGACTTCCAGTGCCTGGTCGAGATCTGCGCCAACGACGAACTGCGCACGGTCCTCTGGCCGATGCCGACCGACAACGACCCCGACTCCTGGGAGCTGCGCCGCCAGGCCTGGGAGCACGAGGACATCATGCTCGGCGGCTCCGACGCCGGCGCCCACCTGGACCGGATGTGCGGCGCCCCGTACACGACGCGCTTCCTCGGCGACTGTCTGCGCGGCCGCAAACTGGTCGGCCTGGAGCGGGCGGTGAAGATGCTCACCGACGACCCGGCGCAGCTCTTCGGGCTGCGCGAGCGCGGCCGGATCGCCGAGGGCTACCACGCGGACCTCGTCCTCTTCGACCCCGAGCGGATCGACGCGGGCAAGGCCACCCTGGTGCACGACCTGCCCGGCGACAGCCCGCGCCTCGACTCCAAGGCCATCGGCATCGAGGCGGTCTGGGTGAACGGCGTGGCCGCGATCCGCGACGACGTCGTCACCGGCGCCGTACCCGGCAAGGTGCTGCGCTCCGGTCGCGACACCAGGACGGTGAGCACCCGGTGAGCAGCATCGCCCAACAGCCCGACGAACAGCGGCTGTTCATCGCGGGGGAGTGGGTCGAGCCGGAAGGCGGCCACTATCCGGTCGTCGACCCGGCGACGGAGGAGACCGTCGGGCTCGCGCCCGAGGCGAGCCGCGCCCAGGTGCAGGAGGCGGCGGCCGCCGCCGCGGACGCCTTCGGCGCCTGGTCCCGTACGACGCCGGAGGAGCGTGCGGCCGTACTCGACCGCGCGGCCGGCCTCATGCAGCGCGACCTCGCCGCACACGCCGAACTGGCCCAGGCCGAGAGCGGCGCCACCACCGGCACCGCCCGCGGCATGCAGGTCGGCGTGGGCATCGCCCGCTTCAAGCGGTACGCGAAGGGCGCACTCGAACCCGTCGAGCAGGCCCTGCCCCCGCAGGTCACCCCGGCCGGCCCGATGGGCAAGGGCGGTGTGCTCGGCGCACTCGCGGTCCGCCGCCCCGTCGGCGTCGTCACCTGCATCACCTCGTACAACAACCCCTGGGCCAACCCGGCGGGCAAGGTGGCACCCGCCCTGGCCATGGGCAACACGGTGGTCGTCAAACCGGCGCCCCAGGACCCGCTCTCCGTCTACCGGATGGCCACCGCCCTGAGCGAGGCGGGCGCACCGCCCGGCGTCGTGAACGTCGTCAGCGGCGCCCGGCCCGAAGTGGGCGAGGCGGCCGTGGACTCCCCGCACGTCGACATGGTCAGCTTCACCGGCAGTACGGCGGTCGGTCAGCGCATCGCCGAGGTCTGCGGCCGCGGCATGAAACGCCAGTTGATGGAGCTCGGTGGCAAGGGCGCGGCCCTCGTCCTCGACGACGCCGACCTGGACGCCGCGATCGCCGGCATCGGCACCACGTACTCCTTCTACAGCGGCCAGATCTGCACGGCCCCGACCCGCGTGATCGCCCAACGAGGCATCTACGAACGCCTGGTGGAGGGCCTTGCGGGATACCTCGCGCGGCTCCCGCTCGGCGACCCCCGCGCCCGCGGCACGGTCGTCGGCCCGGTCATCTCCGCCGCCCACCGCGACCGCATCGAGTCGTACGTCTCGCTCGGCCGCAAGGAGGGCGCGAAACTGGTCGCGGGCGGCGAACGCCCGCCCCTGGAGCAGGGTTTCTACGTCGCACCCACCCTCTTCGCCGACTGCACCGCCGACATGCGCATCGTCCGCGAGGAGATCTTCGGCCCGGTCGTCGTGGTCGTCCCCTTCGACGACGAGGACGAAGGCCTCGCCCTCGCCAACGACACCGACTACGGCCTCATCGACTACATCTGGACCACCGACACCCCTCGAGCCTTCCGCCTCGCCGCCCACCTCCGCTCCGGCGGCGTAGGCATCAACACCATCGGCCGCAACATGGAGTCCCCCTTCGGCGGCTTCAAACAAAGCGGCGTGGGCCGAGACGTGGGCTCGTACGCCCTGCATGCGTACAGCGAGATGCAGTCGGTGGTTTGGGCGGGGTGAAGCGCTGCTACAGCGGCACCGGCTCACGACCGAGCTTCGAGTTGCCGCGGACCGGGGCGAGGTCCTGCCCGTCGATCTGGAGCGACTGCAGAGGGAGGTGAGACCACAGGTGCAAGCCCATTCGATCGACCATCCCTGCTAGGCGAACCCCGAAGTCAACGCGGCAGCCCAGGAGCACAGTTCTACATCCCGTGGACCGCGCACCCACCCGGACTACCTTCCTCGGAGTAGGGCACAGCTCATCCCCGCGTTGGATTCCCCATATATCCCTTCGGGACACAGTGGGCCGTGACATCACAGTCGATCGCGCGACAGGAGTACGTGATGCTGCTGATCGAGGTCTTCGTGCCCAGAGGCGCCTTGAGCGACGAGGAGCGGCGGAAGCTGGGACACCGGCTCATCGACACGCTCATGGTCGAGGACGACAGTCACGCCATCGAGATCATCGACGCCCAGCGCACGATCACGCAGGTACTCGTGCACGAGCCCGCCACGTGGGTCCTCGGCCAGAGGCCGACGGCGGACCCGGCCGATCCACCGCGCTACCTGGTGCGGGTCACCGTTCCGGCATCGTGGCGCAAGGAGATGAGTGGCTACACCGTCGAGATCGTGACCAGCGTGCTGGCTGAGACCGAGCAGGACGCCGGCCGCGACCCCGAGCGGGTCCGGCGCGAACCACATGCGGTGATCCTCGTGGACGGCATCACCGAGGGTGGCGTCGGGATCCACGGGAAGGCCATGGGCAGCATGGACCTCACGGAACTCATCTCCCGTCCGTACCGCGACAAGGCCGCCGTCCACCCGTCGAAGCCGCCGCAGGGCACGCTGATCGACCCGATCTGCGGCATGAGTGTGGTCCTCGACGACTCCACGCTCACGCTGGTGCATGAGGGTGCCCTGTACGGCTTCTGCCATGGCCTGTGCCGACGGGCCTTTGCGGACGAACACGGGGTGCCGCTAGGCCAGTAGCCGCGCAGCGACGCCTGGTGCCGGTCCGGCGGGGTCACCGAACTCCGCTAGCAGGTCCACGTGCCACGGGTCGACCAGCCCCCGCCGCGAAACCGGCGTCACGCCCCGCCCCTCTCGTACGCCGCCGTCCGCTGCTGTGCCGCGCGCACCCGTGCCACGTCCAGCTTCTCGGAGCGGTCGAAGCGGTAGATGCCGTTCTGCTCCTGGAAGACGTCGGTGAGCTGGGTGTAGCAGTAGCCGAACATGTCGGGGTCGTCGAGGAGCACGCCGGTCAGGCCCTCGAAGCGGTGGTGGAAGTCCTCCTCGTCGCGCGGGCGTTCGCCGTATCCCCAGGACGTGCTGCGGTCGGTGTCGGCCGGGACGGCGGCGTCCGGGTTCCACCAGATGCCGCCGAACTCGCTGCAGAAATAGGGCTGTCCGGCATACGGCGTGGACCAGACCGCGTCACCGGGCTCGTCGTCCGGATTGACGAACGGCCGGTCCTTGTCGAGGCCGGACATCAGGGCGCGGAACGCCTCGGGGTCCTGCTCGTAGCAGTGCGAGTCGTAGACGTCGGTCTCCGGGACGCGGTGGGAGTAGCCGGAGGCGTCGATGACGGGCCGTGTGGTGTCGGCGGCCTTGGTGGCCAGGAACATGCCGCGGGTGACGTCGTCGAGGGTGGTGTTGCGGTCGTGGAGCAGCTGGCGGGTCTCGTTGAGCGGGCACCAGCCGATGAGGGAGGGGTGGTTGTAGTCGCGTTCGACGGCCTCCAGCCACTGGGTGATGAATCCGGGGGTGGCCTGCTGGTTGTCGTCGCTGAGCGGGCCCGGCGAGGCGCCCCAGTCGCCGAACTCGCCCCAGACCAGGTAGCCGAGGCGGTCCGCGTGGTGCAGGAAGCGCTCCTCGAAGACCTTCTGGTGCAGGCGCGCGCCGTTGAATCCGGCGGCGAGGGACAGCTCGATGTCGCGGACCAGGGCGTCGTCGGAGGGGGCCGTCATCAGGCCGTCGGGGTAGTAGCCCTGGTCCAGGACGAGGCGCTGGAAGACCGGTTCGCCGTTGAGCAGGATCCGCTTGCCGTCGATGGAGACGGAGCGCAGTCCGGTGGTGCAGCGCGCCGAGTCGACGACCGTGCCGTCCGGGTCGAGCACGTCCAGGTGCACCTCGTACAGGTGCGGGTCCGCGGGCGACCACGGGCGGCGGCGCTCCTCGGGTACGGGCAGGACCAGGCGCGGGGCCAGGTCGAGGTGGGCGGGCACCTCGGCCTCGGACACGGTGCCGGCGTCGTCGGTGAGGCGGGCGCGGACCCGGTGGCCCGCGCGGCTGCCCGCCAGCGGGAGCTCCAGATGGAAGCAGCCCGCCGCGAAGTCCGGTGTGATGCGCGGGCGTCGGAGGTGGGTCGGGGCCACCGGCTCCAGCCACACGGTCTGCCAGATGCCGGTGGTCCGGTGGTACAGGCAGGTGTGGTTGGCGTACAGGGTGGACTGCTTGCCGCGTGCCTGCGGGCCCTGCGCGGCGTCCCGGGCCCGTACGACGATCACCGCGTCCTCGCCGGGTCGTACCGCATCGCCGATGTCCGCGGCGAAGGAGGTGAAACCGCCGCTGTGGCGGGCGATTTCGCGGCCGTTGACCCAGACGGTCGCATCGTGGTCGACGGCGCCGAAGTGCAGTACGGGGCGGCGGCCGGTCCATTCGGCGGGGATCCGCACCGTACGCCGGTACCAGACGGCGTGATGGAAGTCGGTGTCGCCGATGCCGGACAGCTCCGACTCCGGGCAGAACGGCACGGTGATCCGCTCGGGCAGCTCCGCGGCCTCGACCAGTCCGCGCTCGAGGCCGCTGTCGCCGGGGTCGCGGGCGAACTCCCAAGTGCCGTTGAGATTCAGCCAGTCCGTACGGACGAAGCTCGGGCGCGGGTACTCCGGGCGCGGCTGCTCGGCCGGTGTCTGTTCGGATCGCGGCTGCGACGGGTCGGGGAGGGCAGCCGGTGCGGGGGACGGGGCGGACGTGGCGCTCCTCGGCGAAGACATGGCGCTCCTCGGCGAATGATGGGGGAAAGGGCGGTTATTGCAGCACAGGATTACATCGTTGGAAAGAGCTCTCGCAGAACTCCGGCAGATCGACGGACAACGAGGTCGGATCCATGGACAACGATGTCGGATCCATGCACAGTGGCGCTCGGCGCGGGCAGTTTCCCCGGCCGTTGATAACGCTGTCACCGTGACGCGAGGAGCTGTGAACATGCGCAACGTGTCCAGACGAACCTTCCTGCGGGCCAACGGGGCCGTACTCGCCGCGGGCGTCCTCGGCGCCCAACTGCCCGCCACTGCCCATGCCTTGGGCTCGACCTCCACCCCGATGCTGCCGTCCTTCGGCCGCGCCACTCACCTGGACGTCGCCGGCGTGGGCGCCCTGCACGGCTACGACCAACTGCTCCTGACGACCCTCCAGGGCGTCGTCAACCGCGAACAGCCCCGTCTGTACTTCGACTTCGCCTTCGAGGACAGCGGCGCCGACCGCACCTGGCTGAGCAGTACGGGCGCCGACGTCACCGAACACGACGACCCGCTCGCCCTCTTCGACCGCTACCGCCACGAGATCGGTGGCGCGATCCTGCACGACCCCGGCGTCCCGGACTCCGTCAACGTCGCCACCACCCTGGCCGGCATCGAGGGCGCCGTCGCCGCGACCGCCGAACAGGCCGAGAAGTACGGCCTGAAGATCATCGAGGACCTGCGCGGCCGCTTCGACGCCGCCGATCCCGCCGCCACCTACCGCTGGCAGCTCGAGCACCTCTTCCCGCGCTGCTCCGACGTCCTGGTCGCCGGCCTCCCGCCGACCCGCACGGTGGAGATCGAGGGGGTGAAGTGGCGTGAGGTCGCCCGCGAGAAGGAGCGCATCCGCGACCGCTCCAACCGCGAGGTCCGCACCCTGGACCTGAGCGCCGAACTCGGCGGCGACGACGGCGTCTTTCTGCGCTTCCAGGACTCCTTCGAGGACGACGGCTGGGGCGCGTCGGTCGGCGAGGTCGCGGTCCTCGCGGACGGTACGGAGATCGCCGCGTTCACGCCGGGCACCGACGCCGAGGAGCCCTTCCTGTTCTCCTCGGACGGCTCGGCCGTCTCCAGCGAGATCCCGTCGCGCTTCTGCGACGGTGGCGGCTACTTCGTGTACCGCTTCGAGGCACCGCCCGGCACGAAGAAGCTCGAATTCCGGGCCGACATGTTCAACCAGTTCCTGGTGACGGCGACGACCGCGAAGCCGACCCGGGTGGAGCCCTTCCCGTACTTCCGCGACTACGCCGTCGCAGCACAGGCCATGACCGTATGGCTGCCCCCGTCCGGCGAGACCGGCGACGTACTCGACGAGGTCTTCGCGGAACTGGCGCCCGGCACCCCGTACACCGGCTGGTTCTCCAACGACGTCGCCGGCGAGTGGGGCGGCGTCGACCGTGCCTCGCAGCACGGGGTGCCGGTGGTGCCCGCCGACTTCTACATGAACGGCACCGTGCACGCCGGGGTCGGCGCCGAGATCTCCGACCGGGTCCCGAAGGCGCCGGCCGCCGATCTCCGCAATCGCGTGTACCTCACCCTGACCGTCGGCGAGGGCGACAACGTCCAGTACTGCCAGCGCCACATGCGCGAACTGTGGGACCACACGGACCGCGGCAAGGTCCCGGTCAACTGGACCGTCAGCCCGCTGCTCGCCGACATCGGCCCGGCGCTCCTCGCGCACTACCAGCGCACCGCCACCGCCAACGACCTGCTGATCTGCGGCCCCTCGGGCGCCGGCTACTCCTACGCCGGCGCGTGGCCCGCGGACATCCTGGACCGCTACACCGAGCTGACCGGCCACTACATGCGCCACACCGGCATTGACCTGGTGTACGCGTACAACCCGCGCACCGAGGAGGACGACGGCTGGATCCCGTTCGACGAGCGGGTGGTCGCCTCGTACCGGGACCATGCGCCGGTGCGCGGCATCATCCAGTCCTGGGAGAGCGGCGACCTGCAGATCAGGCCGGCCGGCGTGCCCGTCATCGGCAACTTCTCGCCGACCGGGAGCGCCGCGGAGTACCACGAGAGCCTGCTCGCCCACATCGGGGACTGGGACGGGAACTCCCCGATGTTCATCGCGGGCGCGATCAACGCCTGGAACTGGACACCGGGCGACATCGCCGAGCTGGCCGGGCTCCTCGGGGACCCCTTCGAGCTGGTACGGGGCGACACCTTCTTCACGCTGCTCGACGAGGCGGGGTGAGGCGTACCGCCTGAGCCTCGGAGCCCGCCGTCGGAAAATTTTGATTCGCCACAAAACGGACGCACCTGCGGATTCCGTTTCCGGCGCCGGCCCATGGTTACGGCCCGCGGGCGCTCTCCGCCGCCACCGTGCACCCCACCGGCATGGATATCGCAGCGCTTAACGTTTCCGTCCATGACACAGCTGGGCACACGGGACGGCACTGTGCACGACGGCGTGCGCGACGCCGCGCACGCGGGAACGGCCACCGACGACAGCGGCGTACGGGGCAAGGGCCTCGGCGGCAATTCGGTGGGCCTGGCCGGCAGCGCGGTGATCGGCATCTCCACCGTCGCCCCCGTCTACTGCCTGACCTCCACCCTCGGGTCCACGGCCGGCGAGGTGGGTCTGCACATGCCGGCCGTCTTCCTCGCCGGATTCCTGCCGATGCTGCTCGTGGCGTTCGCGTACCGGGAGCTCAACCGGGACATGCCGGACTGCGGTACGTCCTTCACCTGGACCGTGAAGGCCTTCGGCCCGCGCATCGGCTGGATGTGCGGCTGGGGCCTGGTGATCGCGACGATCATCGTCCTGTCGAATCTCGCCGGCGTCGCCACCTCGTACCTCTGGCTGCTCCTCGGCGAGATCAGCGGCAGCGCATCGGTCGCCGCGCTCGACGACAGCAAGCCGGTGCACATCGTGACCTGTCTCGTCCTGATCGCGGTCGCCACGGCCGTCAGTCATCGCGGCATGACCGCCACCAAGGGCGTGCAGTACGCCCTGGTCGGACTGCAGCTCGTGGTGCTCGCCATGTTCGTCGCGATGGCCTTCTCGAAGGCCGGCGACTTCGCCACCGGCGTCGACTTCTCCTGGTCCTGGCTGAACCCGTTCTCCGTCGGCTCCTTCGCCGCCTTCACCGCGGGCCTCTCGCTGTCGATCTTCATGTACTGGGGCTGGGACACCTGCCTCACCGCCAACGAGGAGACCGTCGGCAGTGACCGCACCCCCGGCCGCGCCTCGCTGATCGCGATGATCGTCCTGGTCGGCTCGTACCTCGCCACCGGCGTCGCCGCGCAGATGGCTGTCGGCTCCGGCGACCGCGGCCTCGGTCTCGGGAATCCGAAGACCTCCGAGAACGTCTTCGCCGCGCTCGCCGGACCCGTCATGGGCCCCGGCCTCAGCGTGCTGCTCTTCGTCGCCGTGGTCGCCTCCGCGACCGCCAGCCTGCAGACCACCTTCATCCCCGTCGCCCGTACGGTGCTCGCGATGTCCACGTACGAGGCGCTGCCGGCCTCGTACGCGAAGGTGCACCCGCGGTTCAAGACGCCGGGCCGTGCGACGGTCACGGCCGGCATCGCGACGGCGGTCTTCTACACGGTCATGACCCTGGTCTCCGAGCACGTCCTGGTCGACACGATCTACGCCCTCGGCCTCATGATCTGCTTCTACTACGCGCTGACCGCCTTCGCCTGCGTCTGGTACTTCCGCGCCGATCTGCGGACGAGCGGGCGCGATCTGCTCTTCAAGGGTGTCTTCCCGTTCGTCGGCGGGGTGCTGCTCACCGCCGTCTTCGCCAAGACGCTCTACGACATGTGGGACCCGGCGTACGGCAGCGGGTCCTCGGTGCTCGGTGTCGGCTCCGTGTTCGTCATCGGGGTCGGCCTGCTTGCCCTCGGCGCGATCATCATGATCGCCTTCGGGCGGCGCAGCCCGGCCTTCTTCCGCGGCGAGATCCTCAAGAAGGAGACGCCGGCGCTGGTCGTCCCCGAGTAGTCCCGCGGCGGCCGTGCTTGACCCGGGGACGACGAGCGCGTGGGCCTCAGTCCTTCCCGAGGAACACCGGATTGGTGAACGCCGCGAGCGCCCCCGGCAGCCCCTCGACGGCCGGTGCGTGCCGCACTTCCGCGCGGACATAGGAGGCGTAGGAGGCCGTGGTGCTCCACTGCGCGGAGGCCGTACCGGACTCCGGGATCGCCGGACCGGTGAACAGCGTGCCCTGATCGGTCACGAAGTGGACCGTGCAGCCGGGCGCGCCCTGCACATCGAGGCGCACCGACACCGGCTCCTCCGGGCCGACCTCGAGCCGCCCGCCGATGCCCGCATGCTGCCCGCGCCCGCCCACGGCCCCGAACTCCAGTGACACCGCGGCCGATTCGGCCACATAGCTGCGGCCCTTCCTGATCCCCTCCTGGATCGCCTCGCGCGTCAGGTCCTCGGCGAGCACCACGGTCTGTGGGCCGCCGATACGGTCCGGGTCCTTGTGCGAGTCGCTGTTGCCCATGGCCGGGATCCAGCCGCGGCGCGACGACTGCAGCGTGTTGTCCCAGTCCTGCAGGGACACCTCGTCGTCGGGGGTGTACGGGCCGTTCCACACCTCCACCGCGTCCGCCTCGCCGAAGCCGAACTTCCAGTTGCAGCCGATGCAGGTGGCGTGCGGATGGGCCGGCACGACCAGGCCGCCGGCCCGGCGGATCTCCCGTGCGTAGTGGCCGAAACGGTTGTCGCGGGCCCGGTAGCGCCAGTCCACGAACGTCCCCGGATCCGTGCCGAGCGCCACCACGTGCCCGTTGCGCGTGGTGACCTCTTCGCCGAGCAGGATCAGCAGGTCGTCGCCCGCGTGCTCGGCCCAATGCGCGTGTGCGGACTGGGTGTTGTGCTCCGAGGTGTTGATGAAGTCGAGCCCGGCGGCGCGGGCGAGCGCGGCGATCTCCGCCGGGGTGCGCTGCCCGTCCGAGTACCAGGAGTGGATGTGGCAGTCACCGCGATACCAGGCCCGGCCGCGCCCCTTGGCGCGCTCCGGCGGATAGCTGGGCTTCGGGGTGCGGCCGGGTTCGCCGTACGTCAGCGTGATCGTCACCTCGTACGGGAGGCCGTCGGGGGCGACGGTGTACGGGCCGAGCGCGATGTGCCAGGTCCCGGCCCGGATCCGTCCCGGGACGTACCCCGGGGTGGCGTCGTCGGCCCGGATGAAGAACTCACTGCGCGCACCGCCCGACCAGCCCCGGAACCCCTTGCCTCCGAGCGCGGTGCCGCGCTCGTCGAAGATGCCGATGTCGAGGGCGTTGCCCTGCGTGCCGGCCGGCACCTCGGGCTTCTCGTACGTGTACGAGACGTGCAACTCCCGTACTCCGTGCGGCACTTCGACCGGCAGGTACACGTAGTCGGGGGATCCGGTGGGCAGCGTGCCGCGGACGGTCTTCGTCCGGGGCCGGTCCCGCCTGCCCCCTTCGGCCCCGTCGGCTCCGGGCTGCTCGGCAGCGTTCGCGAACGTCACGGTGTTCAACGTAAGCGCCGCCGCCGCGCCCGTCACGAGCAACGCACGTCTGTCGGGGTGGCGGCCGGCGCCTCTGCTGTGTTCCTCGCACATGGTGGTGGCTCCCGGATGGTTGTGGGCGGCCTGTCCTCGCGTGGGTGTGCAGGGCACTCTGGTATTTAGGAGTGAACTCCGGTGAAAGGGAAGGGGACTGTTGCCGGCTCGTCTTTCGTTGGGTCGGTGCTACCTCACCGCTGTGATGCGGTCGAGTGGTACATCCCATTCGATGCCGCCGCCCTCCGGAGCCATGAATGCCTGGCTCTTGACCAGCTTGCCGTTGGACTTGAGGCGTTCTTCGACGACACCCATCAGCAGGCCCGTGCGCTCGGAGATCGAGTCCAACACGAGGGTTCCGCGTGGATAGGGCAGTTCGCCGTGGTTGAGCGTCGTCGCCGCCTTCTCGTGGCCGGTCACTCGTGGCCTCCTTGCCGGAGGACGTCGGCCAGCCTTGCGGCCACGTCTGCTCGTACGCGACCCAGTTCCACGAGCTTCAGAGTCGGGGACGCGGCATCGACCGCGAGCGAGGGGAGGACGATGCCCACCCCGACCAGTGCGGCCTTGAGGGACTCCATCGCCGTGAACGGGTCGATGGTCTCCTGTTCCTTGGTCGTCATGAACTGGACGCTAGAACCGGCGGGTTGGTGCGCGGTACGCTGTTTTCTCGACTTTGCTCGGCGGTCACGAACATTGCCGGTGTTTTCTCTTCGGCCCGCCGCGATCCCGTGGTGCCGAGGCAGAGGCTCTGGCCATGCTGTTGGATCAGGTCCCCTGGAACGGAGAGCGCTTCATGGCCCGTCAGCTTCGCTTCACCGGCACAGACAGCAAGGTCGATGGCTGCCCCGCCCTGCACACGGACGAGGGCACCGGCGATGTCATTGTTCAGGGCGCGCCCGTCACCGCCCCCGAAGACCTCGCGCAGCTCCAGCACTTCGGGCCCGAAGATGCAGCGGTGGTCGTGCCCCGCGAACTGCTCGTGACCTGGGGGCCGAAGGAGATGGAGCGCGTGCCCGAACTCGTGGACCGGGCCACCTTCCGCCGCCTCTTCGAGACCTTCGAGCACACCGCCTGGCGGCTCGAGACACGACGGGGTTACGCCTCGGACCGCGAGGACCCCGACTTCCGGGCATTCCTGGCCACCGGGTCCTCGCCATGCGACCCCGACGAGCCCTGGTTCGTCAACATCAAAGCCCAGACCGAGGCCGGCAGGACGGTCGGCCGGGTGCGCGTCGCGGACAGCCCACCCACCGCCGAGCAGCGGTTCCTGCTCGACTACGCCCGGCACAACGCGGCGGTGGGCGAGGACATCCGCTACCTGTGGCGTGAGGACGCCCACCGCGCCGCGCTGCCCGCCGAGGACTTCTGGATCTTCGACTCGCGACTCGTCGCGGTGCTGCACTTCGACGAAGCGGACACCATCACGGACATCGAGTTGATCACCGAACCGGCCGAGGTCGTCCGGTACTGCATCGTCCGTGACGCGGCGATGCATCACGCTGTCTCGCGGGACGAGTTCGCCGCGCAGGTGGCCGCGGCCGGATAGCGCGGGCGACCGGTGAGCACCGACTACCAGCAGGCCAGGGTGGCCCTGGGGGTGCGGCTGCGTGAGCTGCGCTTCTCCTGCCCTGGTGGCCGCCTCACCGGTCAGCAGCTCGCCGAGCGTCTCGGGTGGCAGGGCTCCAAGGTCAGCAAGCTGGAGAACGGCAAGCAGACGGCCACCCCCGAGGACCTGAGGGCGTGGGCCGATGCCACCGGGCAGCCCGATACGTATGCTGAACTGGCCGCCCGCCTCGCGGGGTTCGAGTCCCACATCAGGTCGTGGCGCAGAGCGTTGGCGAACGGCTTCAAGCCGATGCACGAGGGGCTGAGCGCAGAGATCGACCGCACCTCGGACATATGGCTCTGGGAGGAGTCGGTGATCCCCGGCCTGTTGCAGACTCCCGAGTACGCCCAGCACGTCATCCGGCGGTACGCCGAACTGCTGGGCGGCGCCGATGACGTCGATGCCGCCGTGCGGTCCAGGGTGCGGCGTCAGGAGTGGCTGTACCGGCCCGGCCGCAAGCTGCACGTCCTGATGTGGGAGGCCGCGTTGCGCTCGCTGATCTGCCCGCCCGCCGTGCTGGCCGCCCAGCTTGACCGCCTCACCGGAATGATCGGCATGGACACGGTCGAGCTGGGCGTCGTCCCCTTCAAGGCACCCGTCAAGATCGTGCCCGCCAACGGCTTCTGGGTACTTGACGACCGGCTGGTCGTCGCAGAGGACTGGCACGCCGAGATGTGGCTGGACGACGCCGACAACATCGCCTTGTACTCGAAGGTCTGGCACACCTTGCGCGAGTCGGCCGTGTACGGGTCCGAGGCCCACCACGTCATCAACGCCGCCCGCCGTGCTGTTGACCCGCATTGACACAGCATCTCTGTCCCTCCGCAGAGCTACACGCAGGTGTCCACCGTGCGGTGATGAAGTCGGTGGCCCGGGGGCCGTAGCGTTTCAGTCACGCACCCGGACCTGCACCTGCGCCCGCACCCGCATCCACGACCCGGCCGAAGGACACCGCATGAGTATGAGACGTACGGCCGCCGCCGCGCTGTCATCCGCCGCAACTACACTGCCCCGATGATCGGTTCACCGGACCTCCGGGGGCTCTGGCGCCGGTACGGGTCGAAGGTGGTCTATCCGTTTCTCGGTGTACTGCTCTTCGCCGGGTCCTTCGTGCCGTCGATGCAGAATCACGGCACCCAGGTCGGTGGCGTGGAGGCCAGGCCCTTCGACGTACTCGCCGTCGTGGTCATCGCCGTCGAGGCGCTGCCGCTCGTCGTCTGCCGGCGGTGGCCCGCGGTCTCCACCGCGCTCGTCGCCGTCGGATTCTCCGCCGACCAGCTCCTCGGTTACCACTCCCTCGCGGGGACAGCGCTGCCCGTCGTCCTCATCTGTCTGGGCTCCCGTCTCGAGCGCCAACGACGCCTGGCCGTAGGGTTGTTGACGGTCGCATTCCTCGCCCTTGCCGTCGCCCTGGACAGGACGGGCTCGGGTGAGCCGGTCAGCGAGATGGTGATCCTGTACGTGGCCCTCGCCGTGGCCTGGGCCATCGGATCCTGGCTGCGCTCCACCCGGGCCGCGGAGGCCGAGCGCCGGCTGCGGGTCGCCGAGGAGACCCGGCAGGCGGAGCGCACCCGTATCGCCCGCGAACTCCACGACGTGGTCACCCACCATGTGACCGCGATGGTCGTACAGGCCGAGGCGGCCCGCTATCTCACCGCGGCACCCGAGCGCCTCGACCAGTCCCTGACCGCCGTCACGGACACCGGACGGCAGGCCATCACCGACCTGCGTCACCTCCTCGACCTGCTCAACCCGGACCACGGGACCGAGCCGAAGGTTCCCGTCGTCGGCCGTATCCGCACCCTCGTCGAGCAGACCAGGCGGGCCGGCCAGCCGGTCGAGTACAGCGAGCACGGCACGCCCGCCGAATCGACCGGCAGCGGCGATCTGGTGGCCTACCGGGTCGTACAGGAGGCCCTGACAAACGCCCTCAAGTACGCTCACGGAAGCCGAACTTCGGTGCAGGTGCAGCATGGGGACAGGGAGATAACCGTGGAGGTCGGCACGGACGGGTCGGGGATGCGGTCCGACGTCCCCGGCGGCAGCGGCCGGGGCCTCGCGGGCCTGCGCGAGCGCGTCGACGTACTGGGCGGCGACTTCAGCGCGGGCGGCCGCACGGGCGGCGGCTTCCTCGTACGGGCCAGGATCCCGGCCGGGAACCGCTCGTGACCGATCCCACCCGGGTCCTGGTGTGCGACGACCAGATGCTGGTGCGCACCGGCCTGGTCACGATCATCGACTCGCAGCCGGACATGGAGGTCGCGGGCGAGTGCGAGGACGGCCGCGCCGCGGTCGACCTCGCCGCCGAGATCGAGCCGGACGTGGTGGTGATGGACGTCCGGATGCCGGTCCTCGACGGCATCGAGGCCACCAAGCTGCTCGCCGGCGCCGGCGTCGAGCATCCGGTCAAGGTGCTCGTGGTGACCACGTTCAATCTGGACGAGTATGTCTACGACGCGCTCCGCGCGGGCGCGAGCGGCTTCTTACTGAAGGACGCTCCGCCGTCCCAACTCCTGCACGGGATCCGGACGGTGGCCATGGGCGCGGCGCTCCTCGACCCGGAGGTGACGCGCCGGCTCGTCGGTCGGTACGCGGCGAGGATCCGCCCCGCGGACGGCGAGCGCGAGCAGGACGTACCGCTCAGCCCGCGCGAGCTGGAGGTCCTCCGCCTGATCGCCGACGGCCTCTCCAACAGCGAGATAGCCGCGGCTCTCGTCCTCAGCCAGGAGACCGTCAAGACGTTCGTCTCCCGCATCCTCACGAAGCTCGATCTACGAGATCGGGTGCAGGCGGTTGTGTATGCGTATCGGCGGGGGCTTGTGACCTGAGCGGCGGGAGATCGATGGCGGTGCCGCTCAACGCGGGCATGATCACAGCCGGTCGACCGCGAGCGAGGGGCGGCGGGCCAGGGGTGACCGGCCGGCGGACGCGGTGGACCGGCCACTCCTGTACCGGCGGACAATTGAGGCCACCCAAGCCTTGAGACCGCAGCCCGGAAGGCTGATCCTGAGCCCCCATCGCCCCGGGAGGAATCTTGCGGATCTCGGCCACGCTCTTCCTGACCGACCGGACCATCGCCCCGACCGCCCTCGCCCGCGCCCTGGAGGAGCGCCGCTTCCACGCCCTCCATCTGCCCGAGCACTCCCACATCCCCGTCACCACCACCTCCCGCTACCCCGGCGGGGTGATGCCCCCGGAGTGCGCGCGCATGCTCAACCCGTTCGTCGCGCTCGCGCAGGCCGCCGCGGTGACCGAGCGACTTCACCTCGGCACGAACATCACCCTCGTCGCCCAGCACGACCCCATCGACCTGGCCAAGCAGGTCGCCACCCTGGACCACCTCTCCAGCGGCCGCGTCACCCTCGGTATCGGCTACGGCTGGAACCGCGAGGAGGCCGCCGACCACGGCGTCGACTGGCCGCGCCGCCGCACCCTGGTGAGCGACCGCCTGGCCGTGATGCGCGCGCTGTGGGCACCTGAACCCACGGCGTACGAAGGGGAGTTGGCCCGTGTCACCGCTTCCGATGTACACCCGAAGCCGGCCCGTACGCCGCGGTCGGGCCCGGCTGGCCCGCTGTACGGCCCGCGGATCCTCATCGGGGGCGCCGCGGGACCCCAACTCTTCGCCCGTATCGCCGCGGAGGCGGACGGCTGGATGCCGGTCGGCGGCAGCGGCCTCCGCGAGACCCTCCCCACCCTCCGCACCGCCTGGAAGGACGCGGGCCGCAACCCCGACGACCTCCACCTCACCCTCTCCGGCGTCGACCCCACCCCCGGCAAACTCACCTACTACCGCGACCTGGGCATCGACGAGGTCATCCTCCAACTCCCACCGTCCGACACCCCCACAGTCATCGCCACCCTCGACACCTACGCCAAATACTGCTGACCTGCCCCGCGACCCGACGGCTTCCGGAAATCCCTGGTCAGATGCCGTTTCAGCCAAGATCCGTACACGATTCCGACAAGATCACCACCCGGTGCGCCACAGCCCCGACCGCGCCCGTACGGTCGCTCAGTGTCTCTGCTCTATACCGACTGCAGCTTTGCTCACCGGCCCCGCCGTCCCGTACTCAGTTCTCTCACCCTGGAGTTCGCAGGGAGGTGCACCGTGCTGCTCGGGCCCAACGGGGCCGGGAAGTCCACGTTGATGGGGGTCGGAGCGTCCGTGCTCGTGCCGGATGCGGGGCGGGTGGAGTGGCGTGGGCTCGGTGCCTCGGGCAGGCGGGAGCGGGCGGAGTATCGGCGTCGCGTCGGGTGGCTGCCGCAGCACATCGGTGCTGTGCCCGGCCTGACCGTGCGGGAGCAGGCGGCGTACGCGGGGTGGCTCAAGGGGCTGTCGAAGCGCGCGGCGTGGGATCGGTCGGTGCGGGCGCTTGAACGGGTCCGCCTGACGGAGCTGGCCGGGCGGCGCAGTCATGAGCTGTCCGGCGGGCAGTTGCGCCGGCTCGGGATCGCCCAAGCCGTCGTGCATGAAGCCGAGTTGGTGCTGCTCGATGAGCCGACTGCCGGCCTCGATCCGGTGCAGCGTGGTGTCTTCCGCGAGTTGGTGGGGGAGCTGTCGGAGAGTGTCCGGTTCGTGGTCTCCACGCACCAGACCGAGGATCTGGCGGACATCTACGACGCGGTGGTCGTGTTCGACCGCGGTGTCCCCGTCTTCCAGGGCGACACGGCGGGATTCCTCGGCCTTGCTCCCGGTGACGGGTCGCCGGAGCGCCGGGCCGAGGACGCGTACCGGAGCCTCGTGCGCGGGGAGGTGTGAGCGGTGCGGGTCAAGACCTTGCTGCGCACCGGATCCGGGGTGTGGGTGGGTGTGCTGCTGATTGCCGGGCTGTTGTTCTTCAGTTCCGGCAACACCGACACCACGATCGCCTACTGGGGCTCGATCACCGCGCAGTCGACTCTGCTGCTGCCAGTGGTCGGTGCGGTGTGCGGGGCCGCGGCGGCGTGGGAGTCGGCCAGGCTCAGGGAGTCGGGTGTCGCTGCTTGGGCTCCGGTGCGGGGGGAGTTGCGCATAGTCGGGCAGCGGCTTGCGCCCCTTGTTGTCGACGGTCTGCTCGGCATTGTGGTGGCCTTGGGGCTGTTCACTCCCGGGGATGCGTTCGGTCTCCCGGGCGGGCCTGATGCTGCGGTGCTGGTGACGGCGGTCGTGGTGCTGCTCGGGCACCTTGCCGCGGGGTATCTCGTGGGCCGGTGGCTGCCGAAGCTGCTCGGGCCTGCCCTGATGCTCGTCGGCGGGTACTTCTGGGGGTTCTGGCCGGCCGCGCTCGCCGAGCCGTCCTGGCTCAGGCATCTCAACGGGCAAGGGGTCGGGGACTGTTGCCGCCTCGACCAGGAGCCGTCACTGCGCAGTCTCGGCGCCACGGCGGCGTTCTCGGCGGGTCTCGTTGTGGCGGCGGTGATCGTGGTCGTACTGCGCCGGACCGGGCGGCGACGCCTCGTGGCGACCGCGGCCTCGCTCACCGGCCTGGCCTGCGCGATCGCCCTGGCCGTGCCGCTCGGCTTCGGTGGGGAGCAGGCGCGTGACCGGGCGCTGCTGCAGTGCACCGGCAGTCGGCCGCAGGTCTGTCTCTGGCCCGAACAGCAGGGCAGAGCAAGTGAGTTCAGGCGCTGGGTGAAGGACGCCGACCGTAAGGTGCGGGCCGTCGGAGTGGGCCCGGCCGAGCGGATCGAGTTCGCCGAGCCGGTGCCGAGTCGCGAGAGCGTCCTTGTCGAGGCCGCGACCAGTGGTGTGCGCCTGGATCCGCCCGCCTGCGCCGAGCGCCCGTACGCCACGTATCCGGGGGACGAGGCCGCGCTGGTGATACATCCCTGGCTGGCGCTGACCGCAGGCGTCGCGCCGGATGCGCTGCTGGACTGGCCGTCCGAGTCCGTACGGCGGGCCGAAGAGGTGCGGCGGCTGCCTGCGGACGCGCAGGCGGCCTGGTTCGCGCGCAATATGCGCTCCGTGCGGGACTGTTCGGTGAAGCCGGACCTTTCTCCGGCCGCCTATGCGCACCGGGCATCGTCGTGATCTGGTGGCTGCGCGCGCACGCGGTCACCGCCTGGGTGACGGGACTTGTGGTCTGCTTCGCCGCCGCGCCCGTACTGGCCGGCTCTTCCGTGCCGACGCTCGCGATGTTCAGCGGGGTATCCGGCAGCATCCCGGTGCCGCTGGTGCTGCCCGTGATGCCGGCCTGTCTGCTCCTTTACGGGTTGGGGTGCACTTCGGCGAGCGGCGGCAGCAGCCATGCGGCGAGCGTCCGGAGCACGGCGGCGTGGCGGGCCGGTGCCGTGGTGTGTACGGGCGTGGTCGCGGTCGTCGTGGCGCTCGGCGAAGCCGCTTGGCTGGACTTCCCGCTCGGCTTCGCGGTGGCGCGCAATCTGCTCGGGTATCTGGGCGTCGGGCTGATCGTCAGGCAGCTGCTCGGGGTGCAGTACAGCGCGATCGCCGTCGCGGCCGTCCCGTTGCTGTGCGCGCTGATCGGGCCCGGCCCGGGTGGTCGGCCGCATGGCTGGATGTGGCCCGCGCAGGGAAGCGGCGAGTGGTCGGCGGCGCTGGCTGCCGTGGTCCTCTTCGGGGTCGGGATGCTCGCCACGCTGAGGCTGCCCGACCGTACGGAGAGTAGCCGCGCAAGCCCGTAAGCACCGCGCGCCTTCGCCCGCGACGCCGAGGGCGCCAAGATCCACCTCGTCGACGGCGGCCACTTCCTGCTGGAGAGCCATCTGCACACCGTCGCCGGCCACTTGCGCGGGTTCCTCGGGCGCGTGCTCCAACCGGAGGCGTGATCCGTATGCTCGACGTATGACGGATGACCAGGCGCGACGCCAGGGAGAACCGAACCGCCCCACCGCCAACGCCATGCGGCGGGCGCTGCGCAGAGCCAGGGACGGGGTCGCCCTCGACGTCGCGGAGGCCGCCGTGCTGCTCCAGGCCCGCGGCACCGACCTGGACGATCTGACCGCCTCCGCGGCCCGGGTGCGGGACGCCGGGCTCGAGGCCGCGGGACGGCCGGGCGTCATCACGTACTCGAAGAGCGTCTTCATCCCGCTCACCCGGCTCTGCCGGGACAAGTGCCACTACTGCACCTTCGTGACCGTCCCGGGCAAGCTCCGCCGGGCCGGACACGGGATGTTCATGTCGCCCGACGAGGTGCTCGACATCGCCCGCCGGGGTGCTCGACTCGGCTGCAAGGAAGCCCTGATCACCCTCGGCGACAAGCCGGAGGACCGCTGGCCGGAGGCCCGCGAGTGGCTCGACGCGCACGGCTACGACGACACCATCGCGTACGTACGGGCGATCTCCATCCGCATCCTGGAGGAGACGGGGCTGCTCCCGCACCTCAACCCGGGCGTCATGAGCTGGACCGACTTCCAGCGGCTCAAGCCGGTCGCCCCGTCCATGGGCATGATGCTGGAGACCACCGCCACCCGTCTGTGGAGCGAGCCGGGCGGACCGCACCACGGCTCCCCGGACAAGGAGCCCGCCGTACGGCTGCGGGTCCTCGAGGACGCGGGGCGTTCCTCCGTGCCGTTCACCAGCGGCCTGTTGATCGGGATCGGGGAGACGTACGAGGAGCGCGCGGACTCGCTGTTCGCGCTGCGGCGGGTGGCCCGCTCGTACCACGGCATCCAGGAGCTGATCATCCAGAACTTCCGCGCCAAGCCGGACACGGCGATGCGCGGAATGCCGGACGCGGAGCTCGACGACCTGGTCGCGACGGTCGCCGTGGCCCGGCACATCATGGGCCCCTCGGGCTGCCTGCAGGCCCCGCCCAATCTCGTCGACGGCGAGTACGAGCGCCTCATCGCGGCCGGCATCGACGACTGGGGCGGCGTCTCGCCGATCACCCCCGACCATGTGAACCCCGAGAAGCCCTGGCCGCAGCTCGACGAGCTCGCCGAGCGGTCCGCGGGCGCCGGCTTCGAGCTGCGTGAACGGCTGTGTGCGTACCCGGAGTTCGTGCAGCGCGGGGAGCCCTGGCTCGACCCGCGTCTCCTTCCGCACGTGACCGCGCTCGCCGACCCGGAGACCGGTCTGGCCCGCCCGGACGCGCTGCCCGAGGGCCTGCCCTGGCAGGAGCCGGACGAGGCGTTCACCGCGAGCGGCCGCACCGATCTGCACCACACCATCGACACCACCGGGCGCACCTCCGACCGGCGTGACGACTTCGACGCGGTGTACGGGGACTGGGAGGCGCTGCGGGAGGCGGCGGCGCCCGGCATGGTGCCCTCGCGCATCGACGGCGACGTCCGCGAGGCGCTCCGGGCCGCCGCCGACGACCCGACCCGGCTCACCGACGACGAGGCACTGGCCCTGCTGCACGCCGACGGGCCGGCCCTCGACGCGCTCACCCGGGTCGCGGACGACCTGCGCAAGTCCGTGGTCGGCGACGACGTCACCTACATCGTCACGCGCAACATCAACTTCACCAACGTCTGCTACACCGGCTGCCGTTTCTGCGCCTTCGCGCAGCGCCGCACCGACGCCGACGCGTACACCCTCTCCCTCGACCAGGTCGCCGACCGGGCCCGGCAGGCCTGGGACGTGGGCGCGGTGGAGGTCTGCATGCAGGGCGGCATCCATCCGGACCTGCCCGGCACGGCGTACTTCGACATCGCGCGCGCCGTGAAGGAACGCGTGCCGGGCATGCATGTGCACGCCTTCTCGCCGATGGAAGTCGTCAACGGCGCGACCCGCACCGGCCTTTCGATCCGCGAGTGGCTCACCCGGGCGCGCGAGGCGGGCCTGGACTCCATCCCGGGGACGGCCGCCGAGATCCTCGACGACGAGGTCCGCTGGATCCTCACCAAGGGCAAGCTGCCCACCGCCACCTGGAAGGAAGTCGTCTCCACGGCCCACGAGTTGGGCATCCGCTCCAGCTCCACCATGATGTACGGGCATGTGGACCAGCCCCGGCACTGGCTCGGCCACTTCCGTACGCTCGCCGGAATGCAGCAACAGGCCCTGGAGAAGGGCGTGGAGGGCTTCACCGAGTTCGTGACCCTGCCCTTCATCCACACCAACGCGCCCGTCTACCTGGCCGGTATCGCCCGTCCGGGCCCGACCACGCGTGACAACCGCGCGGTGACCGCGATGGCCCGCCTCCTCCTGCACCCGTACATCCCCAACATCCAGACCAGCTGGGTGAAGCTCGGCACCGAAGGCGCGGCGGAGATGCTGCGCTCCGGCGCGAACGACCTCGGTGGCACGCTGATGGAGGAGACCATCTCCCGTATGGCCGGGTCGAGTTACGGCTCGTACCGCTCGGTGAAGGATCTCGTCGCGATCGCCGAGGCCGCGGGCCGTCCGTCCCGCCCGCGTACCACCCTGTACGGCGACGTCCCGCAGGAGCGGCAGGACGCGGCCGCGGCGTCCGACGGCCATCTCCCGGAACTGCTGCCGGTGTTGGAGGACTGACCCTCCGTCACTCAGTCTCCCGGGCGCCGCGCGTCCGATCGGTTTCCGCCCCGATTTGGGCCCGGAATATGGGTCTTGGGGCCCAACCGCTCCGTGCATCGTTGAGGCAGGATGGGCCGGTGTGACTTCTGCCGGACCGGCCCGGACGACCCGGCCGGGGTGACCGGCCCGAGGCGACCGAGACGAAACGGGGCGACAGCGTGGGCAGCCCGGCCATGAGCCGAATACGGAAGGCGGTGCAGTCGCCGCGGCTGCGCCGCAAACTCTCCCTGTCCCGCCAGTTGGGGCTCCGGCATTTCGACCGCGGCGCCACCATGACGGAGTACGCGGGCGTGCTCGTCATCGTCGCCCTGATCGTGGTGGCGATCGTCGGCACCTCGCTCAACGAGACTGTGGCGAACACGGTCTCCACCAAGGTCTGCGAGATCACCGGCGGTGACGGCTGCGGAGGCGGCGACGGCGGACAGAACCAGGCCGACGGCCCGAAGGACGGCGGCGATCGCGGAAAGCCGGACGTTCAGCCGGACGACGACGGCGGAAACGGCGACACCCCGACCGCGGGCGACGACATTCCGGCCGACAGCGATCTCACGCCCGAGGAGCGCGCGTACAACGACGCTCAGAAGGAAGTCGACGACGCGCAGAAGGAATACGACGTCACCAAGGAGGACCTGAAGAAGGCCGCCGAGGAACTCATCAAGATCGCCGGCGAGGAGACCGGCATCACGGATGCGCTCAAGTGCATCACGGAGGGCGACGGTTCGGCCTGCACCGAGACCGTCATCAACGCCCTGCTGATGGCCGCCGGCGGCATGCCGCTGAAGCTCGCCAAGAAGTACCTCCTGAACCCGAAGAAGGCCTGGAACGTCGGCAAGTCGATCGTCAAGAACGGCTCGAAGGTCGCCAAGGGCCTGAAGGGCCTCTACAGCCAGTCGAAGAAGATCGACAAGCTGAAGAAGAAGGCCGCGGACCTGAAGAAGAAGGCGGACGCGGCCAAGCACAAACGCAAGAAGAAGGAACTCTGCCCGGTCGCCTACCAAGCCCCGCAGCGCCGCGGCGGCACCTCGGTCGTGCAGGCGGTGTACACCGGGCCCGTCGGACTTCCGAACGGGGTCGTGCACGCGGCACTGCCGGCCGGCAAGGACCGTCCGTACGGGTACTTCGACAAGGGCGGATACAAGAACTACGTGCTCGTCGACAAGAACGGCAAGGTCTACTACTCGGGCATGTTCGGCGGCAAGGAGACACCGCAGACGGTGCAGCGCCGGCACGGCAAGAACAACAACAGGTTCAACCCGGCCAACGGCGACCGCATGCGGGTCCTGCCCGGCAGCCGCACCTACGGCCAGTCGCGGCTCCTGGAGCAGCGCACCGCCGAGAAGTACAAGACCGTGATCGGCAAGAAGGGCAAGGACTACCGGGGCAACCGGCAGAACCCCCTCGCGGGCGAGCGCCGCGCCGAGTACGAGCGGTACGAGACGGAGCGGAAGCGTCGCGACGCCGCGTGGAAGAAGAAGAACTGCGGGTGACGGTTGCGGGGCGCCCCTCTTCGGGCGCCCCGCCCGGCGCACCCTCCGGCGGTACGCTGGCGCGCGGACCCGGTCGCGCGCCGGGCAGCCACGGAACGCGACGAGGAACGGTGGGCCGATGACGGACGGCACGGGCAGGAGCGGACGCGGACGCAAGGGGGCAGGCGTCGGCGATGTGGTGGCCGTGCCCGCGTCGGACGGCGGGTACCACTTCGGGGTGCTGCTCGGTGAGGGGGCCTTCGGGACGGCCATCGGTTTCGTACGGGGCACCTTCGCGGCCGCGGACTGGCCGCCTGCCGAGGGCGCGCCCGAGGTGCGGCGGCACGCCGTGCACACCGACAAGGAGGCGGTGCGCTCCGGGGATTGGTCCGTCGTGGCCCACGATCCCGCGCTCGCGGCCCGCTTCCCGGAGCCGGAGATCTATCACGCGGCGGGCGCCGACGACGATCTGCTCGACCTGCTCGCGGACAGCGACGCACCCGAGGTCGGCGGGTCCGGCATGGGCGAGGCGGCGGACGGCACGACACGACAGCTCGACGAGGCGGAGGCCCGGGAGATCGGGCTCCTGGACGGCTCGTACGAGCAGACGGTGCTCAGCGAGTACGTACCCGCGCATCTCGCGCGTCTGGGCCTGTGACGCCGGTGCCGCCTGTCCCGCCGCCGCTGCCCGCCCTGCCGTCCGGCGTCCTCGCGGACGCGGCGGAGGCGCTCGGGTGGGTGATCGAGGACATGGCCGACGACCTGGGCAGCCGGCCCACCCTCGAGGAGCTTCTTACGGTGCTCGGTTGGGGGGTGCCGGCGGACGGCGACGGGTTCGCCGACGGTCCGTACGAGCAGCCGTTCCCGTTCGCCGCGGGGCGGGTCGGTGGCCGCGCATACCGGCCGGGCCGCCCGGCAGAGACCGAGGAACTCGGCGACGCGGCCTTCGCCCAGTCCGCGGACCTCCTCGACCCTGTCCTCTCGGCCGCGACGACCGCCGCGGGCTGCCCGATCACTCGACACCAACTGGTGGACGCGGTAACCCAGTTGCTCCACACCTTGGCAGCAAGCGGCACCGACGGGGAACCCCTGACCGACGCGACCCGGACCGAACTCGGCTCCGTGGTCTTGCGACAGACACCCGCTGACACACTGCCCTGACGGACCGCCCACAGGTCCCGGGGCGCGAGACCCCAGGCCCTGGCCACCTCCAAGGGCATCGCCCTCACCGACTACGCTCCGGGGAGTCCGCCCGCGCGCCTTTCGCAGCGCAGAGGCGGCCGTCCGAGACACGGGACTTCGTCGGGGGGGGCGGGGTACATGGGACGAAGACGCACGACAGGGCCAGTTCGTTTACGGCGGGGGACAGCGGGGCCGCTGTCCCTGATCGGCCGGGTGATGCTGCTCGCCGCCGCGGCGATGATGGGGGCGGCCGGCACCCTGGCGTTCCTCGGCGGCGACCGGGTCGTGAGCGCACTCTTCGCCGCAGGCACGGCCGCGTACGCCGTACCGGCGCTGCTCGCCGAGCACCACCTGATCGGTCGGGAACGGGTGCCACGGAGCGACGGCGCGGTGCGCAGATGGGGGTGTTCGGCCGTGGCGGGTCTGGCTCTGGCGGCATTCGCCGCCCTGTCCCTGGCACGGGGAGGCGACGCACGGATGCCGCTGGTCGTCGGAGCCCTCGCCGCCTCCGCATGTGCCAGCACCCTGTTCTCCCTCCAGAACCAGCGGACCTTCGCTTCCGGTGGGACGTGAGGGGGCGTGGATATGGATGTGGATGTGCAGGAGCGAGTGCGGCTGGCCGCTCGGCAGGGTGTGCGGGCGCGGGTGCTGCTGGTGTTGTGGCAACTGGTCCTGTTTCCCTTGGGATTGCTGGCCGTCCACGAGGTTCTTGACCTGCGTACGGCCACGGATCCCGTGTTCTTCGGGCTCGTGGCCGGCACGCTCGGGGCCGTCTACTACAGCGGGCAGTCGTGGAAGGAGCGGGACCGAGTCCAGACCTTGCTCGAGCCGGGGGACACGCCCCGGGCCGTGGTCCCCGCCGTACTGCCCGGTGCGGGCGTGCGCGAGCGCGCACTGCGCGGCTGCTTCGTCGTCCTCACGGAACGGCAGGCGCTCGCCTTCGCCTACAACCGGCTGCTCGACGCGCCGGTCCGCAGCTGTGCGAGCGCGGCACGGGCGGAGTGCGAGGCGGAATCCGACCCTGGTGGAGGCATCATCACCGTCCGCTCAGAGGCGGGCGATCAGACATTCACGGTGAAGGCCGGCGGGTGGCGCGCTCTGCAGAAGTTCGTGGCCGAACTCGCCGATGGGCGTGGGTGAGAGCGTGGCCAGGTTCGTTCGGTGGGTCGGCTCGTACGTACCGATGGTGGTTCTGGTCCTTCTCTGCGTTCTGCCGTGGGACTTCGGGTGGCCGGCGGCCGGTGTCTGGGCGTGGTACGGGGGAGTGCTGGTGACTGTCGTCGCGCTGACGACTTGGCTGCACAAGGTCCGCGGTTTGCCGCTCCCGTTGTTGCGGTCGCCCTGGTCGGTCGAGGACGTGGCGGGGGAGCTGGGCCGGGACGAGGTGCCTCGGCTGATCTTTCCGGTGCGGTACCGGGAAGGGCGCCTTCCGTACTTCCTGCTCGCGCCCGGGCCCGTCCTGGTACTCACGGACCGCCGGGTGCTGGCGTTCCGCTGTGCGAGGGCGACGTGGCGGATCGAGGAGCGCATGTGGCGCGACGACACGCTTGAACTGGCCCCAGGAGAGGGCGGGGACCTGGAACTGCTCGTGAGGGAGGGGGAAGTGGTCGGTCTGCGGGTCCACTTCGCCTACCGGGCCGACCTCGGCCACTGGGTGCGGAAGCTGCGCCACGGCGAGGGGTGACCCTGCCGTCCGTGGTGGCGACTGGCTAGCTCTCCCGGGCAGGGTCGTGCCCGGTTGTCGGGCGGACGGTGACGCCGTCGCGCTTCGTGCCCTCGGGGGCCGGCAGGACTTCCAGTGCCGTGGCTGCCACGTCCCGGAGGGTCTTCGGGGGCATGCCGGCCTTGCCTGCTGCCTCGATGCCGCGGACCACTGTCAGGAGCAGTGCTGCCAGGCGCTCCGGGTCCGCCGCGCTGTCGATGTCGCCGTGTCGCTGGGCGGCGGTGATCTCCGTGCGCAGCAGGTCCTGCAGTGCCGTCATGGTCTCGGCCGACCGGCCGGCGACCGTCGGATCGTGCTGGGCCAGCTCCGCCGAGGCCTTGGCCAGCAGGCATCCGCGGCGCTCGGTGTCGGTGGCGGTGTTCTCCGCCATCAGGTGCACGTACGCCGACAGGCGGGCCATCGCCTCGGAGTCCGGGCCGCCGGCCAGCCGCTCCTCGGCGACCCCGACGACGGCGGTGCACCAGTCGCCGAACACCCGGTGGAACAGCTTGCCCTTGTCGCCGAACGCGCCGTACAGGCTGCCCTTGCCCAGGCCGGTGGCCCGCGCGATGTCGTCCATCCGGGTCCCTGCGAAGCCGGTCACCCAGAACTGCTCCCGGGCCTGCTCCAGGACTTGGCGTTCGTCGAAGGCGCGTGGTCTCGGCATGGGTTCAGGGTAACCATTCTTGACTCGATCGTCCATAACTGCCTACGTTATGGACGATCGATTCCACAACCGAAGGGGTTCGACATGCCGGACAGGCCAGGCGTACTGCAGGAGAAGGTGGCCGTGATCACCGGCGGGACCAGCGGGATCGGTCTCGCCGTCGCCCACCGCTTCGTCCGGGAGGGCGCGCGGGTCTTCGTGACCGGCCGGGACGCCGACCGCCTCGAAGCGGCGGTCGGGGAGTTGGGCCCGGCTGCGGTCGGCGTACGAGTCGACGTCACGGTCCTGGCCGATCTGGACGCGCTCTATGCGCGGGTCCGCGAGGAGGCCGGCCGCATCGACGTACTGGTGGCCAACGCGGGGATCGCCGCGGACTCCGCGCTCGGCTCCCACACCGAGGCGCATGTCGATCTGACCCTCGCCGTGAACGTCAAGGGCCCACTGTTCACCGTGCAGAAGGCCCTGCCGCTGCTGGCCGACGGCGCCTCCGTCCTGGTCGTCGGCTCGACCAACAGCGTCCGGCCCAATGAGCAACTCGAGGTCTACAGCGCCTCGAAGGCGGCGCTGAGCAACCTCGTGCACAACTGGTCCCGCCAGTCGCGGGAGCGCCGCTTCCGGGTCAACGTGCTCAGCCCGGGACCCACGCGGACCCCCGGCCTGCTGGGCGCCGTGGGGGCGGATGCCGACCGGTTCGCCGAGGCCGTGGTCCCCCTGGGCCGGCTGGCCGACGTCGAGGAGATCGCCGAGGCCGCCCTCTTCCTCGCCTCGGACGCCTCGTCGTTCGTCACCGGCGCCGAACTCTTCGCCGACGGCGGCTACGCGAGGGCCTGAGCGGCAGGCAGGGCCGGGGATGCGGCTCCCTCGCGGAAATCGCGTCGACAGCAGGCCGCCACCCCGGGATCGTGGGTGGGATGGGACGACGACAGGACGAGATCTGGGACGAGGCGGCGGCGCGGCGGTACGACACCCCGGGGACGGGGATGTTCGCCCCCGAGGTGCTGGGGCCGACCGTGCGCAGGCTGCGTGAACTCGCCGGGGACGGCCGGGTGTTGGAGTTTGCGGTCGGGACGGGGCGGGTGGCCGTGCCGCTGGCCGGGCAGGGCGTACCGGTGACGGGCATCGAGCTGTCGCAGCCGATGATCGATCAGCTGCGGACGAAGGCGGGCGAGGCGGAGCTGCCCGTGGTCGTGGGGGACATGGCGTCCGCTCGCGCACCGGGGTCGTACCGGCTCGTGTATCTCGTGTTCAACACCATCTCGAATCTGCTCACGCAGCAGGAGCAGGTCGCGTGCTTCCGCAATGCCGCCCGGCATCTCGAGCCGGGCGGGCGGTTCGTGATCGAGCTGTGGGTGCCGGAGCTGCGCAAGCTCCCGCCGGGGCAGCAGGCCGTGGTGTTCGAGGCCGGTGACGGATACGTCGGCCTGGACACCTACGACGTGCTGCGGCAGCAGGTCGTCTCGCACCACTTCTCGTACGGGGAGGACGGGCCGGAGGCGGAGATCTTCCGCAGCCCGCACCGGTACATCTGGCCCGCCGAGCTGGACCTGATGGCCCAACTGGCCGGATTCGAGCTGGAGTCGAGGGCCGCGGACTGGGCGGGCGCGGAGTTCACCGCCGAGTCGCGCGGACATGTTTCCGTGTACCGGCTGCCCGGGCCCGCGGCGGCGGAATAGGGCGCCCCGCCTCGTACGGGCAAGCGGGTGGCCACTGGCCGTTCGCAGTCGATTACAGTGCCACGCCAGGCCTCTGTGTGCGGAGAGGTGCGCCGCACACGGCACGTACGAGCGGGAGGGGCACGGTGGGCACAGCAGGCACGGCCGTCTGGGGGCGCGTCGAGCAGCAGGACTTCCGCAGCAGGGTGCGCGGGGCGCTGCTCGGCGTCGCGGCGGGAGACGCGCTCGGCGCGCCGGTGGGGCCGCTGAGCCTCGAGGAGATCCTGCAGGAGCACGGCGCGGAAGGGCTCGGCGAGTTCGCACCCGCATACGGCCGGCGGGGCGCCGTCACCGCGGCGACACAGCTGACCCTGTTCACCGTCGACGGACTGATACGGGCACAGGTGCGCCGCGACACGGGGGCCTGGCACCCGCCCACCGATGTGCACCGCGCCTATCTGCGGTGGGCGGCGACCCAGCGGGACTGGGGCCCGGACGAGCGCCGCAAGGACGACGGCTGGCTGGCCCGCGAGGAGTGGCTGTACGCCCGCCGGGATGCCGAGCGGGCGACCCTTGCCGGGCTCGGCGACGGCGCCATGGGCACCCTGGAGGCGCCGAAGAACCCGGCGGAGCGGGGCGTGGGCGCCGTGACGCGCTCGGCGCCGTTCGGGCTTCTGGTGGGCTGGGAGCCGCAGTTGGTGCTGCAGCTGGCCGTGGAGTGTGCGGTGCAGACGCACGGCTATCCGTCGGCGTATCTCTCGGCGGGGGCGTTCGCCGTACTCGTGCACGGGCTCGCGCGCGGCGAGGCGCTCGATGCGGTGGTGCAGCGGGCGCTGTCGATGATCGCGACCCGGGTCGGGCACCAGGCCGTCACGGACGCGCTGCGCCAGGCGCTCGGTGCGGTGCGGCAGGGGCTGCCGGCCGCGGGCCAGGTCGAGTCGCTGGCCCGCGCGTCCGACGGCACGGCCGAGTCCGCGCTCGCGGCGGCCGTGTACGCGGCCCTGGTCTGCGAGGACGTACGCCACGGGCTGCGGCTCGCGGTCAATCACGGCGGCGCATCGGCCGCCGTCGGCTCACTCACCGGAGCGCTGCTCGGCGCCCTGCACGGCGAGACCGCCCTGCCGCCCTCCCTGCTCGCCGAACTGGAGGGCAGGAGCACGGTGTTGGAGCTCGCCGACGACTTCGCCATGGAGATGACCCAGGGCCCGGCCCTGCACGGCCCGGCCGCCTCGGCCCCGGGCTGGCTGGCGCGGTATCCGCGGGCCTGAGCCGGGCCGGGTCGGTGTGGCCCGGAAGGCCCCTGGGCTCGGCGGGGCGGGTGGCCCCGTGACCGCCCGTCCACCGCGAGGGGTGCCGGGTCAGTCGTCCAGGCGCGCCCCCGCCACATCGTCTCCTGCTTTCGCCGGTGCCGGAACAGCCACGCCGGCCGAGTCGTCGTCCGTGTTCAGCGTCTCGATGAGCGCGTCGCGCTCGGGGGTGTTCTCGGGTTTGATCCAGCCGATGGCGATGTAGAGGATCAGCGAGACCGCGAGAGGGATGGAGACCTGGTACTCGAGCGGGACGCCGCCGTCGAGCTGCCAGTGGATCGGGTAGTTGACCAGCCAGAAGGCGAGCAGGCCCATGGACCAGCTGGTGAGCGCGGCGGTCGGCCCGGAGCGGCGGAAGGGCCGCAGCAGGCCCAGCATCATCGGGATGGCGATGGGGCCCATCAGGCCGGCCACCCACTTGATGACCACGGTGATGATGTCCTTGAACGTGGGCGAGTTGACCTGCGTGGCGACCGCCATGGACAGGGCGAGGAACACCACGGTGGTGAGTCGCGCGACGAGCAGGCCCTTGCTGCCGTTCCACTCCCGCGCCCGGCTGGACAGGGCCGGTGCCACGTCACGGGTGAAGACGGCCGCGATGGCGTTGGCGTCGGAGGAGCACATGGCCATCGTGTGCGAGAAGAATCCGACGATGACCAGACCCAACAGGCCGTGCGGAAGCAGCTGTTCGGTCATCAGGGCGTAACTGTCGGAGCCGTCGGCGTTCTGTGCCTCGACGAGCAGGGGTGACATCCACATGGGGAAGAAGAGGACCAGCGGCCAGACCAGCCACAGGACGGCGGAGAGCCGTGCGGAGCGGGTGGCCTCGCGGGCGGTGGGGGTCGCCATGTAGCGCTGGGCCTGGTTGAGCATGCCGCCGTTGTACTCGAAGAGCTTGATGAAGAGGAACGCGAGCAGGAACACCGTGCCGTAGGGGCCGACGAGTGGCTTCTCGTGCCCCTGCAGGGCCGGTTCGTCCCAGACGCCGAAGAAGCCGCCGAACTCGCCGAGTTCGGCGACGACCGCCACGAACATGGCGACACCGGCGAGGAGTTGGATGATGAACTGGCCGAGCTCGGTGAGCGCGTCCGCCCACAGTCCGCCGATGGTGCAGTAGATGCCGGTGATCACGCCGGTGATGAGGATGCCCTGGTTGAGGGACATGCCGGTGAAGACGGACAGCAGGGTGGCGATGGCGGCCCATTTCGCGCCGACGTCCACGATCTTCAGGAGCATGCCGGACCAGGCGAGTGCCTGCTGGGTGCCCAGGTTGTAGCGGTTCTTCAGATACTCGAGCGGGGATGCGACGTGCAGGCGTGAGCGCAGCCGGTTGATGCGCGGCGCGAACAGCTGGGCGCCGATCGCGATGCCGAGCGCGATGGGGAACGACCAGGTCACGAAGGACGTCACGCCGTAGGTGTACGCGATACCGGCGTAGCCGGTGAACATGACCGCGCTGTAGCCGGACATGTGGTGCGAGATGCCGGACAGCCACCACGGCATCCGGCCGCCGGCGGTGAAGAAGTCGCTGACGTCGTCGACCCGTTTGTGGGAGTAGACGCCGATCGCGACCATCACGCCGAAGTAGCCGATGAGTACGGCCCAGTCGAGACTGTTCATGCCTGCCCCCTCCAAGGGGTCCGCCTTGTGAACTTCCGGTGGCTTGCTCGGCGCTTCGCCAGTCGCTCCAAGGGCGGTGCCCCCGTGCGGGAGCGGGGACTTCGGGGATTGAACCGCTCGCCGTGGTGGCCGGTCAATACATAACTCGGTCAGGGATGTGAACGAGGGTCAGTAAGTCGAACGATTTTGCCGTCTCTTGACTTCCCGGCCGGTTGTCGGCCCGGCGGCGCCGTACGGACGATGGGCGGGCACTTCGCCAGCCGGACCGAGTGTTCCGTCCGACACGGGACACCGCGTTCCGTCCACACGGAACACAGTGATTCGTCCGACCCCGGACATGACGAACGGCCGCGCCGGATGCGGGTCCTGCGCGGCGGTGAAGAGGAGCGTGCGAGTAGCGGAAAGCGTGCGAGCAGCTGAACCCGAGGAGTCCGCCGGGCTCTACCTCATGACCTCCCCGGCGTTCACAAGCAGCGACTGCCCGGTGATGGCGCGGGCGCGGTCCGAGCTGAGGAACGCGCAGGCGTCGGCCACATCGCCGTCCGTGGCCATCTCCGGCAGGGCCATCCGGTCTGTCAGACGCGCCTTCACCTCGTCCTCCGGTACGCCCTCGGTGTGCGCGGTGAAGCGTACGTACGCCTCCACGGGCGGGCCCCACATCCAGCCGGGCTGCACCGAGTTGACCCGGATGCGCCGGGGCCCCAGCTCGCGCGCGAGTGAGTACATGGCCGAGACGAGCGCGCCCTTCGACGCCGCATACGCCGCCTGCCGCACCTGGGTCGGCGCGGCGACCGAGGACTGGGTGCCGACGAGGACGACCGAGCCGCCCCGCTCCGCGAGCGCCGGCAGACAGGCGCGGGTCATCCGCAGCGAGCCGAGCAGATTCACGTCCACGACCTGCTGCCAGGTGGCGAAGTCGGCGTCCTCCAGCCCGCCGAAGTACCCGTCCATCGCCGCGACTTGGACCAGCGCGTCGATCCGCCCGAAGCGCTCGACCGCGAGCCGGGCGAGCGCCCGGCACTGCTCCTCGTCGGTGATGTCGGTGGCGGTGTGGGCGGTGCGCTCGCCGCCGGGGTCGATGGTGGCGGCCGTCTTGGCGAGGTTCTCCGCGGTGCGGGCGCCGAGCACGGCCCGGCCACCGTCGCGCACGACGGCCGCGGCGACCTCCTGACCGAGGCCCGCCCCCACACCGGTCACGATCACGGTCTTCCCCTCGAGCAGTGTCACGGGGCCTCCGGAGGCTGGCGGATTTGCTGACGGGGCGTCAGAGTAGGGGCGTCCGGCGCAGGACGGAAGAGCCGCAAGCGGGCCGAAGAGTCACCAGGGGAGTGAGCGCTGATGAGCGACGACACCCGGAGCGACACCTACGCGGAGCTGGCCTCGGTGGGTCCCTACGGCGTGCGCCCCGGGCACGCCCTGATCACCATGGTCGAGCCGCACCCGGGCCACGAGTACGCGTACAACCGCTGGTACGAGGACGACCACTACTACGCGGGCGCGATGGCGATGCCCTGGATGTTCGCCGGTCGGCGCTGGGTCGCCACCCGGGAGCTCCAACTCCTGCGCCGGCCCGAGAAGTCGGCCGTCGCGCAGCCGGTGACCGCCGGGTGCTATCTGTCCACGTACTGGATCACCGAGGGCCGCTACGACGAACACATGCGGTGGACCGTCGGCATCAACAAGCGGCTCAACCGCGACGCGCGGGTCTACCAGGACCGCACGCACGTCTTCACGGCCTTCCAGGACCATGTCGCGACCGTCTACCGCGACGGCGCCGCGGGACCGCGCGACTTCCACGCCCTCGACCATCCGTACGCCGGCCTGGTCCTGGAGGTCGTGGACGCCGAAGACGCCGGACAGCGCGCGGAGTTGCTCGAGTGGCTGCGCTCGCGTGCGCTGCCGCGGCTGCTCGCACCGGGCGGCCGGGCGGCAGGGCCGGCCGCGATGGTGGTGGTGTTCCGGCCGACGCCGCTGCCTGGCGACCGGATGTCGTACGTGAAGCAGGTCGAGGGCGTGGACGACCGGCTGACCCTGCTCTGGTTCCTGGACACGGATCCGCGCGAGTGCTGGGAGCAGTACTTCGCGGGGCGGGAGGAGGCGGTGGCTGGATCCGGCCTGGGCAGGGTGGAGTTGCTTGCGCCGTTCGTCCCGACGGTGCCGGGGACGGACCGGTACGTCGACCAACTCCGTTAGCTGTTCCTGGTGTTGCGCGCCGCGGCAGAAGGGCCGGGAAACAGACCGAGCCCTCTCGGCCGGGACGGCGAACCAGTCGAGAGGGCCCTGCGGTGTTGCACTGTCCGGTTGTCCGGTCTGGTCACGTGCATCAGACGAGGTCGAACGTCCCCCGGCAGACCTGTCCCACGAAAACGTTCCACGAGTCGGGGGCGAAGCTGAGTGCCGGCCCCTGCTCGACCTTCGAGTCCCGTACCGCGATCGCCTGCCGTACGGGCGACTTGACCTCTACGCATGCGCCGTTGCCCGTGGAGTACGAAGACTTCGTCCAGGTGTCCGTCGCGCCCTGATGAATTGCCATGTTCGCTCCGCTTGCCGGTCGTGAGTTGCTCGCCAACGGAATGTGTTGGCGTGATCGACGCTACTCGCCGGCATCGGCCGGGGAAGTGCCCATTCACTCGACCGGATGGCATATACCAGTGGAGTCTTCCATTTTGACGGAAGCACGGTGTACCGTGCGCCGGCTCATTAGGAAGACGTTGAACGCGCGTACTCCTTGGCGGTGTCGGAGATGAATTGCCGGGTTTGATCCACATTCAGCGCCTGCGCCCGGAGATGCTCGTACATGACGCTGTATTTCTGCACGTCATTCGCTTTCTCCAGGTAAAGATCACTCGTCACGCCCTCGATGTAGACCACACTCGAATCCGCGGCGTCGGGGAACTCCAGGATCGCGTACTGGCCGTTGACCCCCGGGTGTGCGCCCATGCTGAACGGCATCACCTGGATCGTCACATGCGGCAGCCGGGACATCGCCTCGAGGTGCTCCAACTGCTCGATCATCGCCTGCTTTCCGCCGACCGCGCGGCGCAGCGTCGCCTCGTCGAGCACCGCCCACATCCGCAGCGGGGAATCCTCCGCATTGATCCGTTCCTGGCGGCGCACTCGCACCTGCACACGCTTTTCGATGTCCGTGGTCGCCGTCTCCGGCAGCGCTCCGGTGATCAGAGCCTCGGCATAGGCGCGGGTCTGCAGAAGTCCGGGAATGACCTGCGGTTCGTACACGCGCAGGGACGCCGCGTCCGTTTCCAGACCGATATAGACGCTGTACGGAATATCGCCGAACGCGTGCCACCAACCCTGCTGCCGGGAATCCTTCGCCATCTGCATCAGCGAATCCACGATGCGATGGTCCTCGACCTCGTACACCCCGCAGAGATCACGGACATCGCGCTGGCTGATACTGCGCCGGCCGTTCTCCAGACGGCTGATCTTCGACTGCGAGACGAGGAGTCGCTCGGCGACTTCCTCCGCCGTCATTCCCTTCAGTTCGCGGAGTCGGCGCAGTTCCTGACCGAGACGGCGTCGCCTGACGGTGGGATTGACGTTGGACGCCACGGGACGTGCACCTCCGGCTGCGGGCCTGTCGTTCTGCGTTCTGCGTATCGGTTGTTGATGCGCTGTTGATGCGGATCGGCAGTTCATGCGTATCTGCTGTTCAGCAGATTGCCACCAACTGGTGACGCAGCGCTGGGAAATGGCCCAGGATGTGCGCCCGCAGGGCCAGTTGTGATCTCCGCGCGACCGAATNGGCCCAGGATGTGCGCCCGCAGGGCCAGTTGTGATCTCCGCGCGACCGAATGGCGCCGTTCCGCGCCCGTCCGTGGCCCGCATGGCGAACGCGCGGGGTGGCGGGTCCGCGCGTCGTCCCGGACGACGGACCCGTCACCCCGCGCGTTCAGCGGCTCCCGAACCGGATCGTGGGATGCGGTGGGGATGTGCGGTGGTGCGGTGGAACTGTGTGGTGCCGGTACAGCTGGGTGTGCGGTGGGACTGTGTGGTGCGGGTCCCTCAGTGGGCCACGGCTCGTACTGATCCTCGGCGTGGCTGCATCGGAACCCTTCCTGGCTCCGCGGCGCCGGTCGCCCGTGCCGGCTGCCGTCCGCTCGGGGCGGGGGCGCGCCGCGGCTGGGCCGCGACACCGTTCTGGACGTCCATCACGGCGTGTGCCACGAGGCCGCCCATCGGGTCGTGCCGGATCAGATCCCGGAGCCGGGAGCGGGAGGACCGCCCCTCGTTCCCCGGGTACAGGTGCTTGCCGAGTCCGACCGCATGGGCCAGCGCGGCGAGCGCCGCGGTCCGTGGGTCCGGCGGGACGCCGGTCCGGATCGCGCTGTCCAGCCGGGCCCTGATCTCCCGGCTGATCGCCGTCTCCGTCGCCTGGTAGCGCGTCGTCGGCAGCACCCCGCACATCTGGCCCGCCACGGCATGAACCATGCCGCACCGCTCCAGATGCGAGAGATATGTCTGGCGCAACCCCAGTCGGGGCCCGCCGATCCAGTGGACCGCGCGCACCGGTGCGCCGCGCCTGCGCAGCAACTCCAGTGCACAGTCCAGGGTCGGATCTCCTGTCGGCCGTGGTGCCACCACGGCGATACGATCCCCGTCTGGGGCTATCCGTCCGGCCAGCGCCAGCTCCACTAGCTGTGCACCGGCCAGACCGAGGTCGAGCGACTGCGGCTGCGCTGTGGTACCCGTGGTCGGGTCCAGAGCGAGCAGCAGAAGCTCCTCCGGAAGTGTTCTGCGGCTCCTGCCCATCCATGCCTCCCCGCGTGGATGTCTGACAGGGTGACCCCTCTCACATTGGTCTGTCGAGAGTGCGTGACCGGTTCGTAGTGGAACCGGTAGGTATGTCGTTCTCGTCTACCACGGGGGTCAATCCCCCACACAGGACACTGGTACATGCTTCGGACATCGCCAGTGGGCGTCTTGGTTCCGCCCTTGGCGCAGGATGTATGCGGACGGGCGGAGTCCGGGTGGCGTACGGGCAGCTGACGAGCGGTCGCGGTACGAGGAGTGCGGGCAGCGCGGTACGAGAAGCGAGAAGTACGGAATCACGGAATCGAGGAGGCATCGGTGGCGGGCGAGACCCCCGACAGGTCGGAGCAGCAGGAGTCGGCGGGGAACTCTTCGGAGATCTCTGCCCCGAGCCCTGCCGGGCGTGCGTCCGGAACGCCGTCGGTGCCTGCCAACCCGCCCGAACCCGCGTCCGACGCCCCCCTCGACCCGCGGCTCGCGGTGGCGCGTGGAGCGGTGTCGGCGGGGGCCTCCGGGGGTTCCGGTTCGTCCGGTCCGGCGGTCTCCTCGTCCGGTCCGGCGGTCTCCTCGTCCGGTCCGGCGGTTCCCTCGGGGAGTTCTGGTTCCTCGGGTGCGTCCGGTTCCTCGGCGGAGTCGGCGGAGTCGTCGGAGGGGGATGCGGGTGCGGGGGCTTCGGACGCGTCCTCTGAGGCGGCGGATGCCTCCGGGGGCGAGGCGGAGTCGACGGGGGGCGAGGCCGGGGCGGGAGCGGGTGCCGCTGCCGGTGATGGTGATGGTGCGGATGACGCGCGGTTGCGGGCGGCCGTTGCCGCGTGGGTGGCGTCTTCGGGTGCGGACGGCGCGGACGCCGAGGCCGACTCGGACTCTGATGCTGACTCTGCCGAAGATGCTTCCGGTGACGAGGACGTGTCCGCCGACGACGAGGCGGCGACCTCGACCGACGGGGAGCCGTCCGGGGACGGCGCCGGCTCCGAGGAGGGCGATGCCTCCGAGGGCGGCGCCCAGAGTGCTCGTACGGACGAGTCCGCCGGCTCGAGTGCTCGTACGGAAGAGTCCGCCGGCTCGGACGTGGCCCCGACGGACGCGGGTTCGGCGGCCGGCGCGGACTCGGAGTCCGCTACGGACGAAGACGTGACATCCGGCGAGGGCGCCGCCCCCGAAGCGGAAGCGGAACCCGAAGCCACCGTGCCCGCCGGCGAAGCGGCAGCGCCTGACGCCGGCGGCGAGGGTGGAGACGACGCCGACGAGGATGCCGGACCGGAAGCGGACGCGAACGCGCAGGCCGAAGCCGGCACCGGCGGCGAGGGACCCGACGACAGCGACGACACCGGCGAAGCCGACAGCCCCGACACCGCGCCTGACGCCACCACCCCCACCGACGGCGAGCCCGCGACCGCGAGCGAACCCGAGGCGACGGACGCGGCGGACGCGGCGGCCACCCCGGACGAGGGGCACGCACCGGACCCGTCCGACGAGCAGGACCCGTCCGACGAGCACGACCCGTCCGACCGGCCTGACACCACCGACGAGACCGACACGACGGACACGCCCGATGCGGATGCAAACGACTCCGCCCCGGCGACCCCCGTCGATCACGCCACCGCCGTCTTCAAGGCCGTACAGCCGCCGCCCGTAGACCAGCCGACCGCCGTCTTCAAGGCCGTACGGCCCGACGCGGAGGCCGAGGCGGAAGAAGCCGAGGCCGAGGCGGACGGCGGCCACAAGGCGCCCGAGGACGGGAAGGCCGCCGCACCCGAAGCCGCGCCCGAGCCCGGCAAGGGCGAGTCCCCGGCCGAGCGCACCAGCAAGTTCGTCGCGCTCAAGCCGCTCGACGAGCCGCCCGCCGAGCCGGCGAAGCCCGCACAACCCGAGCAGCCCGCCGCCGAGGCGCCCGCGCCCCCGAAGCCCGGCGAGCCCCCGGCGTCCGTCGGCAACCAGGGCCCGGAGCGCACCACCCAGCAGCCCGTACCGCCGCTGCCGCCGCTCGACCTGCTCGCCGAGCTGACCAACAAGCCGGCCCCGCCCGAGACCCCGATGCGCACCATCGTGCGCCGGTTCAAGATCTGGACGCCGCTGGTCGCGCTGCTCGTCATCGCCTTCGGTGTGGTGCAGACACTGCGCCCGCTGCCGGAGCCGAAGCTGAATCTGACGGCGAACGACACCGTGTCCTTCGAGGGCGACAAGCCGTCCATGCCGTGGCCCGAGAACGGGCAGGGCGCGATGGACGTCGACGGCCTCGGTACGTTCGGCAGCTCGGGCGAGCAGAAGCCCGTGCCGATCGCCAGCGTGGCCAAGGTGATGACCGCGTACATCATCCTGCGCGACCACCCGGGCGGCGCCACGATCCCGATGGACCAGCAGGCCGAGGACGACGCGAAGAAGTCCGAGGAGGGCGAGTCCACGGTCGACGTGACCAAGGGGCAGCGGCTCACCAAGGACGAGGCCATCAAGGCCATCATGATCGCTTCCGCGAACAACATCGCGCGGCAGCTGGCCCGTTGGGACGCGGGCTCGGAGAAGGCCTTCGTCGAGAAGATGAACGAGACGGCCGACGAGCTCGGGATGAAGAACACCACGTACACGGACCCGTCGGGGCTCAACAAGTCCACGGTCTCGACCGCCGTCGACCAGGTGAAGCTCGGCAAGAAGGCGATGGAGGACAAGCTCTTCCGGGAGATCGTCCGGCTGCCCGAGTACAAGGACATCAACGACAAGCGGCAGCCCAACTGGAACCAGCTCGTCCCGATGAACGGCGTCGTCGGCATCAAGACCGGCACCACCACCGCCGCCCTCGGCAATCTGCTCTTCGCCGCGGAGAAGAAGGTCGGCGGCAGCACCCAGACCGTCGTCGGCGCGGTCCTCAGGCAGCCCGCGGCGGGTGACCCGCCGTCCATCCTCAAGGGTGCGCTGGATGCGGGCGACGTCCTGATGCGCGCCGCGCAGGATGCGCTCGAGGCCAAGTCCGTGGTGAAGAAGGGCGATGTCGTCGGCGAGGTGGACGACGGTCTGGGCGGCACGACGCCGGTCGTCGCCACGAAGGACGTCTCCGCGGTCGGCTGGCCGGGACTCACGGTGAAGCTCGACCTGGCCGACGACGGCAAGGCGATCCCGCACACCGCGAAGGCCGGTACGAAGGTCGGCGTCCTGACGGTCGGCGACGGTACGGGCGACGCCGTGGAGGTCCCGGTCGCCCTCCAGGCCGACCTGACCGAGCCCGGATTCGGCGCGAAGGTCACGCGGATCACCTGACCCCGCGCGCGTGCCCCTCACCCGACGCGCGCGCCTGCCCCCGCCCGGGCGGATCCATCGGTGCAGAACCGACAGGCCGCCCGGGCATGTCGCGTGCTAGCGTCGCCGGAATCGGACGGTACGGGGCGTTGCGTGCCGCCGACGGGATCGACGAGCGCGTGAAGAGCGCGACTCACACCACGAACACGACGCGGAACGAACACGACGCGGACGAGCACGACGCGGACAACGACGGACGGCGCTTCGGGGACGAGCAGCCGCCCGCCCGGAACGAACCGGCACAGACCCGGCGGTCGGGACCGGCCGGGGACGACACGGGGAGCATTCAGTGGCGACTGCGGGGCCGACGCGCGCGGGCGACGACGCCGACCCGGGCGCGGGCACGGACCCGGGCCGCCGCCCGGAGACGGGACCGACGGCCGGCGAAGCCGCTGCCACCGCCGCTACCACCGAACCTGCTGCCGCCGAACCCACTGCCGCCACCCCGCGCGTCCCCAGCCAGCGCAACGGCGACCCGGCACCGGCCGGCCCCGTCCCGCCCGCCGCGCCGGACAGCAGACTCCGCCGCACCCTGCGCCACCCCGTACTCGTCGCCTCGGTCACCGCCGCCGTGCTGCACCTCGTCTGGTTCTTCACCTTCGCGAACAGCGGTGGCGACCTCGCGGCGCAGGACGCCTGGGCGGAGTTCGTCGGACGGCACCCGGACTCCGCGTACAACCTGGCCTGGTACGGCGGGATGCACCCCGTCTCGTACAGCGTCGTGTCGCCGTATCTGATGCATGTGCTCGGTGTGCGGACCACGATGATGCTCGCCGGGACGGCGTCGGCCGCGCTGATCGCGCTGATGCTGATGCGCAGCCGCGTCGTGCGCAACCCGCTGCCGGCGGCGCTGGCCGGGGTCTTCGCGCTGCTGTGCAACGCCGCCTCCGGGCGGGTCACCTTCGGGCTCGGCACCATGTTCGGGCTCGCCGCCGTGGCCACGGTGTTCTGCTGGCCGCACCGCTGGCGCACCCGCCGCTGGGCGAAGGCCGCGGTCGCGGCGCCGCTCGCCGGGCTCGCCACCGCGGCGAGTCCCGTCGCCGGCCTGTTCACCGGTCTCGTCGCGGCCGCGCTCTTCCTGCAGGGCCGGCGGCCGGGGGCGTACGCGCTCGGGCTCGCGCCGGTCGCCGTGGTGGGCCTGTCCGCCTGGCTGTTCCCGTTCTCCGGTACGCAGCCGATGAGCATCTGGTCGGCCAGCCTGCCGGTGGTGTCGGGTGTACTCGTCTTCTTCCTGGTGCCGCACGGCTGGCGGACGGTGCGGCTGACCTCCGGGATCTATGTCGTCGGCACGGTCATCGCGACGGCCGTCGACTCGCAGATCGGGTCCAACATCACGCGGCTTCCGATGCTCGTCGCCGGCGTGGTGCTGCTCGCCGCGCTGCCGTTCACGGTGCCGCGCAGCCGCAAGTGGTACGCGGTGGTCCTGGCGGCCGTCGGCGTCAACCTCTGGATCGGCATCAAGTCCGTCAACGACGTCGTCCACACCACGCCCGCCGCGTCCTGGACCCGCGAGCTGGCCCCGCTGGTCAACGAACTGCAGAAGACGGGCGCCGACAAGGGCCGAGTCGAGGTCGTCCCGGCCCGCAGCCACCGCGAGGCCTCCGCGCTCGCGCCGTACGTGAACCTGGCCCGCGGCTGGAACCGCCAGGCCGACATGGAGCGCAACCCCCTCTTCTACGACGACACCCTGAACTCGGCCAACTACCGCGAGTGGCTGCGCCGCTGGGCCGTCCACCACGTCGTCCTGCCCCGCGAGGCGCCCGACGGCGACGGCGGCGAGCGGGAGCGCGAGCTGGTGCAGAAGGGCCAGCCCTATCTGAAGCAGATCTGGGGCAACAGCAACTGGCAGCTCTTCGAGGTCACCGACCCGCAGCCGCTCGCCGACCCGCCGGCCACGGTGCAGCGCGCCGACCAGGGCCAGTGGACCATCGAGGTCAAGTCGGCGGGGCGGGTCCTGGTCCGCGTCCCGTACTCGCCGTGGCTGGGCCTGGTCGACGCCGAGGGCAAGGGCGTCGAGCCGCCGCAGGAGACCGAGGCCTCCAAGCAGCGCGACGACGACCAGACGCCCAAGCAGTACGACAACATCAACGGCTGCCTCACCGAGACGGAAGAGGACGCGGCGGGCGACACCTGGACGGAACTCATCGCCCCCCACGCCGGCACCTACCGCCTCGCCGCCCCCTACCAACTCCCCCGCGGCACCCCCTGCCCCGAGGAACTCCGCGCGACGGCGCCCTGACCGGTGCCCCGGGCCGTCCCGCTACGGCGTGGGACGCTCGGCGACGGGGAACGCCACGTCGCAGGCCGGATCGTCCGGCCCCGTGGTCGTCCAGTCCGTGAAGTAGAGCTCGCGGCAGGGGCCGGTGATCTCCAGGCCGTTGCTCGCGATCCACTCCTCCACCGCCTCGAACGCGGCGATGATCTGCGGGTACGCCACCTGCGCCTTGGTGATCCTGGTGTAGGCGAGGCGCGTCGCGGGCTCCGTCCTGGCCCGTACGCCGCGGCCGTACCGCTCGGCCCAGGAGCGGGCTGCGGCCGGATCGGCGACCGGTACGCAGCTCTCCGCCGGTCCGTCGCTCTCCTGGGTGACCTCGGCGTGATAGGCGACATACGGCACCGCTGCCACGCCTCCGCAGTGTTCCCGGGCGGCCTCCTCCAGGCGGCCGAGGGACTCGCCGATGAACGTCGGCAGATGGTCCGCCAGGGTGTGCCGCGATTCAGTGATCACGAACTGCTCGGCCGTCTCAGTCGTCTCGACCGTGAACTTCCCGTACATGTCCGAACTCCTTCCGCTCAGTCGTCCACGGAGGTAGTCCGCCAGCGTGCGCTGCCCGGCGAGGCGTTCCTCGACCCCCGCCCAGTACGCGGACAGGGCCTCGGCCGCCTCGGGGCCGGGCAGACTCACCACCTCGGCGATCAGTGCGAGCGGCATGTCCAGCTGCCTCAACTGGGCCACCAGACGGGCTCGTTCGGCCTGATCGGCGCGGTAGTAGCGGTAGCCGCTCGGGCCGTCGACATGAGCCGGCGGGAGCAGGCCCAGCCTGTCGTAGAGCCGCAGCGCCTTGGGCGACAGGCGGGCTCGCGCCGCGAACGCCCCGATGGTCAGCAGTTCCGCATCGTCCACCGCACCATCCTCCGTCACCGGGCGGCCGATCCGCCCGGCGGGCAGCAAGGTGCGCCCTGACCCGGGGGCAAGGTCAAACGCCGGTCCGTAGTGCCTGCTCAGGGACGGTTTCGCGGACAGCAGAGTGCTTCGGACTGCCGGGTCCGTACGTGCGCTCCTACGCTGGGACCGTGACCACCGAAGCGCGGAACCACGCCCGAGTCGTCCCCCTGCGACCGGCCACGCAGGCGCCACCCGCTCCGAAGGAGCCGCTGTGGCGGGACGTCGTGGGGGAGGTGCTGCGCCGCGAACGGCTGGCACAGGGCCGGACATTGAAGGAGGTGTCCGAGGCCGCCCGCATCTCCATGCCGTACCTCTCCGAGCTGGAGCGCGGCCGCAAGGAGGCCTCGTCCGAGGTCCTCGCCGCCGCGGCCCAGGCCCTGGGCCTGGCCCTCGCCGACCTCCTCACCCTCGTCCGCGACGACCTGCTCGCAGCCACCGAGCCGGCTCGCCCCGTATCCACCATCTCCCACCTGGGCCACCACCCCACACCCACCACCCCGGGGCCGACCTCCGCCCATTGCGAAGTACGGCTGGCTGCCTGAGGCGTGAGCGCCCCAGGACCGGTCAGTGCCCTGGTCGGGGTCCGGTCGGGCGTGGTGAGAGGAGTGGTCGGGTGTCGGTGAGTGGGCGGGTCGAGAGGCGGATTCGGCGGGACTTTCCCGGGGAGGGGTTCGCGGAGCAGCTGTTGCGGCTGCTCGAGGCGTTGCCGGAGGTCGCCGGGTACGACCCGCGGATGCTCGGGAGCGAGCGGGTGCAGGCGGCGGTCGTGCTGGCCGCGCGGGGCAGTGTCCGCGGGTTCGTGGACGCGGTGCAGCTGGCGCGGCTGGACTGGCGGGATCTGCTGATGGCGGCCGGGCTCGCCCACCGGGACTGGCCGGAGCGACTGGACGCCGAACTCGGTCCGGTCGTCCGGCGCAGGTGGTGGAGCCGGCGGAGTTCCTGAGGCGGGCCGGTGTGAGGCGGGCTCAGGTGAGGACCAACCACTGGCGGCCGTCGATGAGTTCGCGTGCCGCGTCGAGGTGGCCGGCGTGGCATGCCGTCTCGGTGATGACATGGAGGAGCGCGTCCCGGAGGGTGTGGAGGTGCGGGTCGCCGAACAGGTGGTGGGGCCACCAGGCCAGGGCCGCATCCGCGGATGAGGTGGCGACGGTGGCGTTCGCGAGGTCGATCTCGCGGCGGTAGCGGTCCAGGACTTCGGCGGCCGGTACGCCGGGACCGACCTGCCAGGCGTCGTCGATCTCGTCCAGGGCGCCGATGACGTCCGTGTCCCCGGCGAAGACGGCGCGCAGCCAGAAGCGCTCGACGTCGAGCGCGAGGTGCTGGACGAGTCCCACGCAGGTCCAGCCGGACGGGAGTGCGGGCCGCCGCAGCGCCTCGTCGTCGAGTCCGCCGAGGATGTCGAGGACGTGCCGCCGCTGTCCGTCCAGGGCGGTGAGAAGTGCCGTGATCTCGGGGTCCGCCGAATCGGAACCTGAATCTGAGCCTGAGTCCGAATCCGTGGTCACGCCGTGGCCTCCCGGGTGTGGGTGGGGAAGGGTGCTGCTGGCAGGCCCTAGTGTGCCCGTATGCGTGACGACAAGCCTGACGAAGTGCGGAGGGTGGGGCTGAGTCGGAGCTTCGACGACGGCGCGGAGCTGTACGAGCGGGCCAGGCCCGGGTATCCAGCGGAATTGTTCGATGATCTCGAGGAGTTGGCCGGGGTCGGGGACGGGTGCCGGGTCCTCGAGGTGGGGGCCGGGACCGGGAAGGCGACGTTGCCGCTGGCCGAGCGCGGGTGCCGGATCGTCGGTGTCGAGGTGGGGGAGGGCATGGCCGCCGTCGCCCGGCGCAAGCTGGTCCGGTTCGAGGACGTGCAGATCGTGACGGCGGACTTCGAGACCTGGCCGCTGCCGCGCGAGCCGTTCGATGCGGTGGTCGCGGCGACCGCCTTCCACTGGATCGATCCGGCGGTGCGGATGGTCAGGGCCGCCGATGCGCTGCGGCCCGGTGGCGCCCTCGCCGTGGTGGCCACGCAGCATGTGGCGGGCGGGAGCGAGGACTTCTTCGCCGAGGTGCAGGGCTGCTACGAGCGGTTCGACCCGGCGACTCCGCCGGGGCTGAGGCTGCCTGCCGCGGACGATGTCGACACCTCCGACCATGCGGAGGAGGTCGCCCGCAGCGGGCGGTTCGGGCCGGTCGTGTTCCGCCGCTACGAGTGGGACCTGACGTACACCACGGCCGGGTATCTGGACGTGCTGCGGACGTACTCCGGTCACCGGACGCTGGCGGAGGGCGCCAGGGAGGCGCTGCTCGCGTGCATCGGTGCGCTGATCGACGGGCGGTACGGGGGCCGGGTGACCAAGCGGTATCTGACGGAGCTTCGGGTGGCGCGGACGGTCTCCGGGCCGCGGTAGGTGGGTTCGGCGGGAGGGCGGCGCACCCTCGTCGCGGCCGCGCCCACCGCGGCCCGGAGCAGCAACTCCGTTATGCGGCAAGTGCCCTGACGCCACGTCGGGTCAGCACCTCGTCCGCCAGTCCGTAGGCCACCGCCTCCTGTGCCGTGAAGATCTTGTCGCGGTCCATGTCCGTGCGCAGGGCCGTGACGTCGTGGCCGGTGTGGTGCGCGAGGACCTCCTCGATCTGGGTGCGGATCCGGGCCATCTCCTTGGCCTGGACGGTGAGGTCGGAGACCGTGCCCTGGCGGCCGCCGCTGGCCGGCTGCCCGAGCAGGACGCGGGCGTGGTCCAGGATGAAGCGGCGCCCCGGATCGCCGCCGGCAAGGAGTACCGCTGCGGTGGAGGCGGCCTGGCCGACGCAGAACGTCGAGATGGGCGCCCGTACGAAGGTCATCGTGTCGTAGATGGCCATCAGGGAAGTAACCGATCCGCCAGGGGAGTTGAGGTAGATCGCGATCTCCGTGTCGGGGCTCGCGGACTCGAGGTGGAGGAGCTGGGCGATGACGACGTTCGCCACGCCGTCGTCGATCTCGGTGCCCAGGAAGATGATGCGTTCCGACAGGAGCCGGCTGAACACGTCGTAGGACCGCTCGCCCTGCGGGGTGCGCTCGACGACGTTCGGAATCGTGTACTGGCCCATGGCTCTCAGACCCCCAGTCCGATGCGCTGCCGTGTGGTGTCCGGGCGGATGTCGTGCAGCGACTCCACGACCCGGTCGACCATCCCGTACTCCTTGGCCTGTTCGGCCGTGAACCACCGGTCGCGGTCGCCGTCGCGGGAGATGGTCTCCTCGCTCTGGCCGGTGTGCTCGGCGGTGATGCGCTCGACCGCGCGCTTGGTGAATTCGAGGTTCTCCGCCTGGATCGCGATGTCGGCGGCCGCACCGCCGATGCCGGCGGACGGCTGGTGCATCATGATCCGCGCGTTCGGCAGCGCCAGGCGCTTGCCCGGCGTGCCGACCGTGACCAGGAACTGCCCCATGCTCGCGGCGAATCCCATGGCGAGGGTCGAGACGTCGTTGGGGATCAGGCGCATCGTGTCGTAGATGGCGAGGCCGGCGCTGACGGAGCCGCCGGGGCTGTTCACATAGAGGGCGATGTCGGTGCGCGGGTCCTCCGCGGACAGGACGAGCAGCTGGGCGCACACCCGGTTCGCCGACGTCTCGTCGACCTCCGTGCCGAGCAGCACGATGCGCTGCTGCTGCAGTTGTGCGGCCAGCTGTTCGTCGAAGCGGAGGGCCGCGCCCGCGTCGCCCGCGGCGCGGGGCGCGAGGTCTGGCGTGCGCTGGTGGGGCCCTGGCGCGAGGGACGTGCCGTACGTTCCCACTGGTCCTCCCGGTACTGGTGCGGCGCCGATCGCCGTCTGCCCTCCCACTGTCGGCCCGCGCGGGCGGTCCGGTGAGGGTTCTCGGCCGTGGGCAGATTCGCTGTGGGCAGAGCGGGGCGGACGGAGCCGAGTCGCAGGCCCGGGTGGCGGAGGCAGCGGATCCGCTCTGCGCCCGCGTCTCCGACGGATCGTCATGCAAGCCTGAAACAAAGGCTGTTGGGCGTACGGGCAGGGCCGAAGGAGTGAATTCCGGCGACCCCGGGCCATCGGTACCCCGAGTGTCTGGTGGCGCCGCTCGGCGGTCCGCAACAGTGGATCGGCCCCCGTCGGCACCGGCCGGCGGGCAGACTCCGAGGAGACGCCATGCGCCGCCGCCTTGCCGTGCCGCTCGCCGTGACCGCCGCATCCCTGTCCGCCGTGCTCGGCCTGTCGGGGACGGCGTCGGCCGCCCCCGCCGACAGGCCGCAGGTGCTCAGCCAGTGGACCCAGACCAGCGCGAGCTCGTACAACGCCTGGGTCGACGCCCGTGCGAACCAGGGGAATTGGTCTGCCTACGAGTTCAACTGGACGACGGACTACTGCAGTTCGTCGCCCGACAACCCCTTCGGCTTCCCCTTCAGCACCGCCTGCGCACGGCACGACTTCGGCTACCGCAACTACAAGGCCGCAGGCTCCTTCGACGCCAACAAGCCCCGTCTCGACAACGCCTTCCACGAGGACCTCAAACGCGTCTGCAACGCCTACTCCGGCGCCCAGCGCACCAGCTGCAACGCGACCGCGTGGACGTACTACCAGGCCGTCGTCAACTTCGGCTGATCCGGCGGGAGTTCACGGCTCCACCGGCCCCGCCGAGCCCTGCACCGCGATCGCGACCGCGGTCCGAGGACCGGCGGGGCCCTTCGTGGTCCTCGCTGACGTGCCGACGGCCGGCAGGGCCGTGGCCGCCGTGCACGATGCGGTCGCCGCCGCCGCCCCGGAGGCCCTGCGCGCCGCGCAGCAGGCCGGCATCCGGCCGGGTCCCGGCCCGGGTTCCCCGGCTGGGCCGCGCGCGAGCGGTCCGCGCGGTGGCGGGTGAGTCCTTCCTCGCGGAGCATGGGAGGTACGGGGGAGGCCCGGAGCGTACGGTGACGGGCCGGACGGAGGCCGTCCGCCAGGCCGTACGGGAGGAAGGCCGGGCCGGACACCGTCAGGAGTGCCGCATGAGCGAGAACGCCACGTGGGGCGACGAGGTCTACCAGCCCGACGGCAGCGAGGTGCAGGACGACGCCGGTCTCCTGGACGCCTCGGACACCCTGGACGGCCCCTTGGGCAGCAGCCCGCTCGACCAGGGGTACGTACCGCCGGATCGCCCGTGGGCCGTCGAGCACACCGGGGTCACCGCGGCCGAGCGCTCCCGGGGCGAGACCCTCGACCAGCGCCTCGCCGAGGAAGTGCCGGACGTGGCACCGGCGGACGGCGACGGTGTCGGTGACAGCGTCGACACGGACGGTGAACTCCTCGACGGCGAGGTGGGTGGCCGCCGGGCGGGACGCCTGGTCGCCGACGTACCGGGCTGGTCCGACGGCGACGGTCCCGGCTTCTTCCCGTCCCGTGACCTGGACGCGCGCGACGTGGGCATCGACGCGGGCGCGGCCACGGCGGAGGAGGCGGCGGTCCATGTGATCGAGGAGGCGTGACGGGGGCGGCCGCCGCCCGAGGCTCGTGCCGCGTGCTCCGGCTCGCGTACCGTGAGCCGTCGCGATCAGCGCGATGCAGCGCGAGCAGCGTGGGGCGACGACAGCGCGTGGGGCGACGACAGCGGAGGGGGCCGAAGTGCGGGACGCCGAGGTGACACCCGAGGGTGACCGGATGCGTTGGGTCGAACTCCCGGGCCGGGAACCGACCCGTGTGTACGTCCACGGCCTCGGTGCCTCGTCCCCCGCGTACTTCACCGAGGTGGCCGCGGATCCCGGTCTCGCCGGCCACCGCTCGCTGCTGATCGATCTGCTCGGCCACGGGCTGAGCGACCGGCCCGAGCATTTCGACTACTCCCTCCCCTCGCACGCCGACGCGCTGGCCGAGGCGTTGACCTCGGCCGGCGTTGCGGGCGCGGAGCTGATCGCGCACAGCATGGGCGGCTCGGTGGCCGTCGTGCTGGCCGCGAGGCATCCGCATCTGGTGTCCCGCCTGGTCCTGGTGGACGCCAACCTGGACGCGGCGGCGCCCGCGCCCGGCGCCGTCGGCAGCAGTGGAATCGCCGCGTACTCCGAGCAGGAGTTCCTGTCCGGCGGCTGGGCCGAATTCCGCGACCGGGCCGGCGAACACTGGTGGTCCACCCTGCGCCTGACGGACCGTCGGGCGCTGTACCGCAGCGCGGTCCACCTCGCCCGTGGCACGGTACCCACCCTGCGCGAGCTCCTGACGGACCTGAGCATCCCGCGCACGTACCTGCTGCCCGAGGACGACGGGCCGCTCCCCGGCGCCGCGGCTCTCACCGAGGCGGGCGTACATGTGGTCGCCGTCCCGGACTGCGGGCACAACATCATGCTCGACAATCCGCGGGCGTTCGTGGCGGCCGCGGCTGCGGCGCTCGACCGGCCCGTACCCGTGCCCGTACCGACACCGAGGGCGCGGCGGATACTCGAAGCCGCGGACCGGAAGGCCGCCGGGATGGGGCACTCGTATCTGGGGGTGGAGCACCTGATGCTCGCCGTCCTGGACGACCCGGACTCGGTCCCGACGCAGGTCATGGCGGGGCTGATCGAGCCGGAGGCCGTGTCCGCCGCGATCCTGGAGGTCATGGAGTCCCCGGGCTACAACACGCCCTCGACCAGGACGGTGCTGCGCCCGGAGTAGGCACCGCCCGCCCGCTTCGCCAACTCGCCCAGCACCGCCGCGACTTGAGTCCGCGGCGAGTGTGAGCGGCGCCTCTCTGTTGATGGGGCGCCACTGTCAGTCCCGGCCCCTAGTCTGTACGCATGCCTTCCACACCTCCGACCCCTACCACCGCACGGTCCGCCGACGCCCTGAATGAACAGATCCGCGCCCTGATGACCGCTTCGGCCGGCCGGTTGAACGACGCCCAGCGCAAGGAGTATCAGGTACTCGTGGAGGCGTGGTCCGCCGCTGTGCGGGCCGAACTGGTCAAGGCTGCATAGCCGTTCGGGGGAGCGGTCGCCCGGGTGCGCCGCCGGTGTCCGAGCGCGGCCAGCAGACGGCCGACGAGGACCGCAGTGGCGGCCAGGGCCGCGGTGGCGGTGCATACGACGAGCGCAGGCCAGGCGTAGCAGACCTGCTGCAGGGTGCCGGAGCGATTCATCAAGAGGCCTGCCAGTGCCGCGAGTTGGGACAGCAGCAGGATCGGCAGGGTCCCCGGCAGCAGCCGCAGCGCCACTCGCCACCACGGCCGCCCCGCCGTGCGTCGCGCCCAGCGGCGTGCGCGCAGCGTGCCGCGGACACCGAGGGCCGCGGCGAGCAGCGTCAGGGCCGCCAGCACCCAATCCGCCGTCATCGAGAACGGCTCGGCGACTTGGGGCTTCCTGCCCTCGGCGAGGTCGACGAGGCCCTGCACGATCTGCGGTGCGTCGTCCCCGGCGAGCATGCCGGTGTTGGTGACCACCGCGATGCCCACCTTGCTGCCGGGCAGCAGTGTCGCCATCGAGTTGTGGGTGAGCAGCTGCCCCGTGTGCTGGAGCTGCCGCGGCTCGCCGTCCTCCCGGCTCTCCCGCCAGCCCATGGCGTACTCCGTGTCGTCCGGAGACCGGGGCGGGGTGTGCGTGGCCCGCAGGGTGGCCGCGTCGGCGATGCGACGGCCGTCGCCGGACACCCCCTGATTGTTCTGCGCGATCAGCCACTGAGCGAAGTCGTCGGCGGTGCTGACCACCCCGTGGCCTCCCGCGGTGAACCAGCGCGGATGGGAGACGGGGACCGTGCTGCCGTAGGCCCGGACGTACCCGCGGGCCCGGTCCGGCATCTGCGTGCTGGTGTCGACGGAAGCGGTGCGCGTCATGCCCAGTGGCCCGAAGAGCCGCTCGGTCAGATAGGAGTCGAAGGGCTGCCCGGAGACCACCTCCACCAGCCGTGCCGCGACGAAGTAGTTCGGATTGTGGTAGCGGTGCCGGGTGCCGGGCTCGGCGGCGAGCGGAGCCTCGCGCATCGCGGCCACCGCCTCGCGCAGCGAGTGCGGTTGGGCGCGCGTCAGGTCCGGGTAGCTGGAGTCCGCCATCCCCGAGGTCTGCGTCAGCAGCTGCCGTACGGTGATCTTCCCGGCGCGCCCGTCGGCCATGGTGAACTCCGGCAGATACCGGTGCACCGGCCGGTCCGGATCGACCTTGCCCGCCTCCACCAGCTGCATCACGGCCAGCGCCGTCATCGCCTTCGACAGGGACGCCACGGGCACCCGGGTCCCGGCGGTCATGGCCTTGCCGGACGCGGTGTGCCCGTATCCGGCCGTGTGGACGACCCGGTCGCCGCGGGTCACGGCGACCACCGCGCCCGGCAGCCGGGTCTGCGCCATGTAGTCGCGTACGAAACGGTCGATGGCGGCGGGGTCGAGGGTGGCCGTGGACTCGGATGCCGTGGACGCGGTGGCCGTGGACCCGGTGGCCTGGGCGGCCGACGAGGCCGGCGCCGCGGCTGCCGCCACGATGCCGAGCACGGCCGCCAGGACACCGATTCTGCGCCGCAACCCGGTGCGGCCGGTGAGGATCTTCATGCCGACCAGTGCACCGGTCCACCCCCTGCCCGTGCACGGGTGCGCAGGGGAGTCCTGATGGTGGTGCCCGCACTACTGCCCTCGTCGCGCCTGCTCAGTAGGGTCGTCGGGTGCGAGAGAGACGGGCGCGACAGGGACGGTCGCGACAGGGACGGGTGCGAGAGCGAACGGCGTGGCAGGCGCTCGGCCAGAACCCGCTGAAAGTGCTCGGCTCCAGCTGGCCGTGGCGGTCCTTCGGCTATCTGCTGTCGGGCGTCGCCTTCGGCGCCGTGGCCATCGCCGTACTGGCCGCCGCTCTCGTCACGGGAGTCGTCCTCCTCGTCGTACTCGTCGGGGCGGTGGTCCTGCTCGGTGTCGCCCTGTCCGGGATCGTCGTCACCCGCTTCGAACGGTGGCGGCTGCGTCTGGTGGATCTGGACCCGGTGCCCGACCCGCACCGGCCGCCCGAGCGGGCCGGGTTCAAGGCATGGCTGCAGACGCGTCTCGCGGAGCCGGCCACCTGGCGGGAGCTGGGCTTCACCGCCGTGTCGGCGACCGCGCTGTGGTGGATGGACTTTCTCGTGCTCGGCTTCGCCCTGGTGGTGCCGGTCCTGCTGATGATGTCGCCGGTGGGCGACCCCGGCGCCTGGCCGGTCGCGGTGCTCGGCGGGTGCCTGCTGGTGGCCGCCCCGTACACCGTCACCGCCTGGGCCGGTGCGCGGGCCGCGGTCACCCGCCTCATGCTGGCGCCCCGGGACAGCGAACTGGGTCGCGAACTCACCGACGTACGCGCCTCCCGGGCCCGTCTCGTCGACGCCTTCGACGCGGAGCGGCGCCGGATCGAACGCGATCTGCACGACGGCGCCCAGCAGCGCCTCGTCTCGCTCAACGTCCTGCTCGGCCTGGCCCGCCTGGACGCCGAGCCCGACTCCCCGCAGGCCGCGCAGCTCGCCGATGCACAGTCCCAAGTCACTCTCGCTGTAGAGGAGTTGAGGGAACTCAGCCGCGGCGTCCACCCGGGAGCCCTCACCGATCACGGGCTCGCCGACGCCGTCGAGAATCTCGCCGCCCGCTCCGCGCTCCCCGTCACCGTCGACATCCGCCTTCCGCACCGGGCGCCGGCCGCCGTCGAGACCACCGCGTACTACGTGACGGCCGAAGCCCTCACCAACGCCCTCAAGCACAGCGGCGCGACCCGGGCCGAAGTGCACGCCCGCCTGCACACCGACGTCCTCACCCTGTCCATCAGCGACAACGGCAGCGGAGGCGCCACCCCGGAGGGCGGCACCGGGCTCGTCGGCCTCGCCGACCGGGTCGCCGCGGCGGATGGCAGACTCCGTGTCTCCAGCCCGCCCGGCGGGCCCACCCTGCTGCATGTGGAGCTGCCGTGTCGTTGACCGTCGTCGTGGCCGAGGACTCCGTACTGATGCGGGACGGCCTGATCAGCGTGCTCACCCGCTTCGGCCACCGGGTGCCCGCCGGCGTCGGTGACGCGGACGCCCTGATCGCCGCGGTGCGCGAGCACGCCCCGGACATCGTCGTCACCGACGTACGGATGCCACCCGACCGCACCGACGACGGCCTGCGCGCCGCGGTCACCCTGCGCAGCGAACGCCCCGACCTGCCGGTCCTGGTGCTCAGCCAGTACATCGAGCAGTCGTACGCCGCCCACCTCCTCGACCTCGGCAGTGACGCCGGGGTCGGCTATCTGCTCAAGGACCGGGTCAGCGCGGTCGACGAGTTCGCGGCGGCGGTCGCGCAGGTCGCATCGGGCGCGACGGTCATCGACCCGGAGGTGGTCGGCCAGCTCCTCAACCGCCGGCGCGACCCGCTCCAGCACCTCACCCCGCGCGAACGCGAGGTCCTCGCGCTGATGGCCGAGGGCCGCGCCAACACGGAGATCGCCCGCGACCTCTACGTCACCGAGGCCGCGGTCAACAAACACATCGGCAACATCCTCCAGAAACTCGACCTCCGCCTCGACGGCCAGGGCCACCGCCGCGTCCTGGCGGTGCTGGCTTATCTGCGGGCGTGACCACCGGCCGGCCCTCGGACCGGTGGCCGGGCTCCTGTCCCGTCCCGCGCATGCGGAGTCCTCCTGATCGGTCGGGCGCGGTCAGCGCTTGAGGGTGAAGGTGAAGCCGACGGAGGTCCTTCTGTCCAGGCGGACCGCCGAGACGAGCTTCCCCTCCTCGGCCAGCCTGACGACCTCGCCCCGTGAGAGCGCGCAGCCGTCGGCGATCAGGCGGGCCGGCCGTACCGGGATCGGCGCGGCGAAGCGGACCGTGACGTCGGCGACCTCGTGGTCGAGATGATCCGCGTCGTCGGTGTCCAGGCGCCAGGCGCCCGCCCAGTCGAGGGCGAGGCGGTTGCGGCGCCGGACGACCGGATCGTGGAGCAACTCGGCTGCCAGGTCGGGGTCGTTGGCGTGCAGTCGGTCGAGCAGGCCGGGCCGTACGGAGCGTACGTGGGTCCGCTCGAGGACTGTGATCCTGGCCGTCTCCCCGCACGTCGTGCACAGCGCGAGGAGCCAGGCGTCGATGAGCTTGTGATGGGCGTTGACACGGAATTTGCCGTTCGGCCGGAGACGGCCGGACGGGCAGGCGCGGCAACGGCGGAGAACGGTCGGTAGGCAGGTGGGCATGACCACCCAGCAGGTGAGCACAGAAGTACACCGGTTCCAGTGAGAAGTCCGCAGCAGGAAGCAGCGCGGCGCAGCTGCGCGACGCGCGACAGATCAGCTCTCGGGAGGTCTCACGCGATGTACAACGGCACGTCCTTACCTGGACGACTGGGCACCTGGGCACCTGGGCACCTGGAACCCGGGCAACTCGGTTCGGCTGCACGGTCATTCGGCTGCACGGTGATCCGGCTGCACGGTAATAGGGCGCTGCGGTGTCGGGCCACCGGTTTTCAGGGGTCTGGGTGGGGCCGCCGTTCAGCCGGTGTGGAGTACGCGGAAGCGGCCCGGGTCCGCCGGGTCGCGGTCCACGACCTGGATCGGGGCCCACGCCCATTGCCGCACGCCGATCCCGGGGACGCGCGAGAACCGGATCGGGCCCCGGGTGCCCTCGACCGCCACCTTCGTCCATGCCTCGGCCACGGCCGCCCGGTCCGTGCCGCGCGCCGCCCGTAGGACGTCGGCGAGTACGGCGATCGTGTCCCACCCCTCGAAGGCGACGAACGACGGTGCCGCGCCCATCCGCGCGGTCAACTCCTTCGCGACGCGTTCGCCGAGCGGGCCGAGGCGCTCGGGCAGATAACGCAGGAACGGGACCTCCGCGCCGTCCGCACCCAACTCTGTTCCCCAGTCGGCGAATTCGGGCTGTCCGGCGGGCGCTCCGAGGAGGACGTCCGCGAGCCGCCGGTCGGCCCGTACCGCCCGGACGATCGGCACCGCCGGTTCCGGATGCCCGACGAGCAGGAGCAGCGCCGTCACCTCCTGCTCGACTAGCGCGTCGCACAGGGCCTCGGGGGTGCGGGCGTTCGCGTCGAGTTCGACGACGGAGCCGCCGTGGGTGCCGAGGTGCTCGCTCAGGATGCGTGCCCCGGACGCCCAGTACACGCTCGGCTGCGTCACCACGGCGATCCGGCGCCGTCCCGCGCCGACCAGGAAGTCCGCGTACGCCCGCCAGCCGTGGGACTGGGCCGGCGCCACGCGCGCGACCCACTCGGTCGGCTCGTCGGTCAGCGCGTCGAGCACCGCGGACGAGCAGAGGAACGGGATGCGGCGGGCGTCGGCCCGCGCGGCGGCGGCGCGGGCGACGACGCTGTGGTACTCGCCGGCGACGGCCGCGGCGCCGAGGTCGGCCAGTTCGTCCACGGCCGCGGCGGCGCGTGCCGGGTCGGCCGCGGTGTCCCGTACGGCCAACTCCAGTGGCCTGCCGTCGACCCCGCCCGCCGCGTTGGCGTCCCGTACGCCCGACTCGAGGCCGGCGAGCAGCTGCTGCCCTGCGGCGACCCAGCCGGGGCGGGTCAGGGGTGCGAGGGCTCCGATGCGGAGCGGTGACGTGTTCATCGGGTGTGTTCTCCCTCTGGGTGTGGTGTTCCCCTCCCCGCCCCTTCCCGAAAGTCCTGCCGGACGGGCATCCTCAAACACGCCGGAGGGGCTGTCTTCAGCGGCGGGACTGGGGCGTTCCACCCTCCGCAAAGGCAATGCGATACGCACGAGGACTCGTGCCGAAGCGGGACGCGAAACGCTGCCGCATCGTGACCTCGCTGCCGAAGCCGGACCGCCGAGCCACCTCCGGCATCGCCAGGTCCGTCCGTTCGAGCAACTTCTGCGCCGTGGCGAGGCGTTGGTCGAGCAGCCACTGCATCGGCGTGGTCCCGGTGGCGGCCGAGAAGTGCCGGGCGAAGGTGCGCGGCGACATCCCGGCGCGCCCGGCGAGCGCGGCCACGGTGAGCGGCTCGCGCAGGTGACCGAGCGCGTACGTGCGCACCTCGGCCAGCGCGTCCGCGTCCCAGTCGGCGCTCGGCGTGGGCCGCTCGATGAACTGGGCCTGGCTCCCGGTCCGGAACGGCGCGGTGACCATGGACCGGGCGATGCTCGCGGCGGCCTCCGCGCCGTGCCGGATCCGTACCAGGTGCAGACAGAGGTCGATGCCGGCGGCGGTGCCCGCCGAGGTCCAGAGGTTGCCGTCCTCGATGAACAGCGCATCGGGCTCGACCCGCACCCGCGGATGCCGTGCCGCCAGCTGGTCGGTGAGGCTCCAGTGGGTGAGCGCGCGACGGCCGTCGAGCAGCCCGGCCTGGGCGAGCGTGAACGCGCCGCCGCACAGCGCGGCAATGGTGGTACCGCGGGCGTGGGCGCGGCACAGCGCATCAAGTACCGCTGCAGGGGCGGGAGTTACGCGGTCGTCCAATCCGGGTACGAGGATCAGCTCGGCGCGCGCCAGCCAGCGCAACGTCCGGTCCGGGGTGACGGACAGCCCGCCGCGCATCGTGACCGGATCGGGGCTCGCGGCGACCCGGCGCAGGTCGAAGGCGGGCACCTGCCGGTCGGTGCGGTCCACGCCCCACACCTCGGAGATCACGGACACGTCGAAGGCGCGGATGCCGGGGAAGGCGAGCATGGCGATGCGACGGGGTGCGGGCTGTGCAGGCTGCTGTGTGGACACCCTGGCAGTAAACCATCGATCGCCGACTTCCGGACATCTGGAAGAGAGGCGCACGCGCAGCGCAGCATGGAGCCATGGACATCACACGGAACGCAGCCCTGCTCGTCATCGACGTACAACAAGGCTTCGACGAGGAGGAGTTCTGGGGACCGCGCAACAATCCGGCCGCCGACGACAACATCGCCGCACTCATCGACACCTGGCAGCAGACGGCCCGCCCCGTCGTCTTCGTACGACATGACTCGGCCAAGCCCGACTCGCCCCTGCGGCCGGGATACGCGGGCAACGACTTCAAGAAGTACGTGCAGCTGCGCCGCGAACGGTCCGGCACCGGACCGGGGCTGCTGGTCTCGAAGACGGTGAACTCGGCGTTCTACGGCACCCCCGACCTGCACGCCTGGCTCCAGGAAGCGGGGATCACCGATCTGGTCCTGACCGGCATCCAGACCAACATGTGCGTGGAGACCACGGCCCGCATGGGCGGCAACCTCGGCTACCGCGTCCTGCTCCCCCTCGACGCCACCCACACCTTCGACCTGACGGGCCCCTTCGGCTGGCACCAGTCGGCCGAAGCCCTCTCCCGCGCGACCGCCACATCCCTCCACGGCGGCGGCTTCGCCCGGGTCACCACCACCGCGGACCTACTGGCGGCCGCACGTCCGTCCTCGGACGGCGGGGCCCCGGACGGTGGGGCCTCGGACGCTGGCGCCTGATTTACTGTCCCATGGGGGCGAATTGACTGGGCCTTGAATAGAGGCCACTGCGCCCCCCACAGCCATCGGAAGACCAAGGGGGATACGGGATGAAGGCAGTACGACGCTCGATCGCGGTGCTGGGGAGCACGGCTGTGGCGGTGGCAGGGGTGTGCGTGCTCACGGCGGCTCCGGCGGCGGCCGGATCGTACAAATGCACCAAGGCCCAGTCCATCACCGCAGCTTGGGGCAAGGTGACGTACACCCGGTGCTCGGCGGGCCTCGACAAGAACGTCTTCTCGTTCGTCGAGGGGAAGGTGCAGGACCTCAACGCCGGCGACAAATGCATCGTCCGCGCGACGTTCACCTTCAGCGGCACCAAGGTCGAGTTCAAGGTCAACGGCAGCACCGACAAGTTCAAGACAACACCCAAGCTGGCCAACACCTTCTCGGCCAAGCTGCACAGGCTCTGCTGAGTTCGTGAGGGGGGGGGCTGGGGGCGGCCGATCCGCGGACTGGCGAGCCACTGGTCGCGGGTGACGCCCTCGGGTCACGCCTCGTCGACGGGCACACCCGTGCGGTGTGCTAGGCGACCACGTCGGCCGTCCTACCGTAGCCGCGGGCCGGCATTCCGTCCCTTACCGCGACAAGCCGCCTCCGGTACGCGCTGTGCCGAAAGGCCGGTGCCGATCGGGTCGTGGGCGGTGTACGCCTTGGCCGGCCGTTGTGTCAGGGGGCTCGTTCGGTACAGGGCGGTGAGCACGGTGGATCAGTCCTCCGGTCGGCGCAGCGCTTCGGCGGCCCCGCTGCGGAGCGGGGGCAGCAGGGCGAACAGGACTACGGTGACGGCCATGGCGATCACGGTGCAGAGGGCGAACGTGTCCGGGCTCGGCTCGCCCCACAGGGCGCCGGCGCCGTAGGCGAGGCCGAACGGCAGGCCCACGGCGGACAGCAGTCCGAGGGCGATGCCGCTGCGCCGGGCGCGCGTCGCCTCGACGTACCGGGCCGCGTCGGCGAGGCCGTTCGCGGTGAACTCGGCGAGCTGCGGCATCCGGTGCTGGTCCTGGAACTTCTCCAGCAGCTCGTTCGCCTTGCCGTGCGCGGTGATGTGGGTGGACCACAGGGTGCGGCGCAGTTCGATCAGCCGCTCCTCGTACTGCTGCAGCCGGGCCGCGTCGGCCTGCGGCGCGCGCAGTGCGGCGAGGGTGTTGGCCAGGGCGTTGGTGCCCGCGAGCTGGAGGCGACCGAGCAGGAACACGTCGAGGTAGAGCGTGTGGACGAGGCGGGCGGCGGCCGCGTGGAACGTGCTGTCGCCGCCCGGATCGGGGGACGTGCCGAGGAAGGCCGTCCCGTCCCGTAGGACGAGCGCCTGCCAGTCCGCGGAGAACCGCACCCGGCCCGCGAACAGCGACGCGTCCTGCGGGTCCGGCGGAAACCGGTCGAAGGGCGTGGCCGAGGCGAGCAGCCACAGCCATTGGTCGCGTGGCGACCAGTCGGCGTACTCAGGGCCGGGCAGTACGGTGGGCGGCCGCCCACCGGCGAACGTGACGTGGCTGAGCACCCAGGGGCGCCGCGCCTGCTCCGCGACGGTCACACCGAGCGGCAGCAGACCCGCCAACTCCTCCTTCGCGAAGGCCGGTCGACCGATCTCCGGCAGCTGCGCAAGGGCGTCCTCGCCGAGTGTCACATGCAGGACCGCGAGCCCTCCGCCCCCGGCGGACTTCGGTGCGCGCAGCAGCTCCACGGCGCGCACCCGCCCGCTGCCGGCACCGTGCCGGTGCCAGCGCGAAGGCCGCCCGGGCGTGCCGTACAGCGAGGCGGCGATGCGCGGCTCGAAATATGTCATCCGCCGCTCCCGATCGGCGACGGTCCCGTCGATCCACCTGGCGGTCAGCGGCCCTGCACGCCACTCCGCCCCGGCGGGCACGACCCGCTCGGCCCAGGTGACATCGACCACCACGCTCGCCGTCGCCCGCCTCATCCGCACCCCCCGTGCCGGTCGGCTCAACATCTAGCACAGGCAGCCGAGTTGGGGACACCACTCGCTGCGCGAGGCCCGGGCCGCGGGACCGCGGCCCGGGGCGCGCCGGCTGCTGCCGGGCCGGCTACTGCCGAGCCGCCTGCTGCCGGGCCGTCGCTCAGAGGCTGAGCAGGGCGCTGCGGGCCATACCCGTCCCCGTGCCCTGGAGCGGTCTGAGCGCCAGGCGGACCAGGGCGAGCGGATTGTCGTCGCCCGCGATGCGGTTGGCGCTGAGCTCTCCGCAGGTCAGGCACTGATGGATGAGCAACCACTCGCCGTCGGGACGAGCCGACATCGACACCGCCTCCATGCGGCCCCGGCAGCCGGCCGCCCGGTCGCCCGGGACGCGGGCGTCCACATGCAGGCTGAGCAGGCAGTTGGGGCAGTGATTGCGATGCCCGGTGCCGGGCGCGTCCAGGGGCACGTCGAGCAGGCAGCCGGCGCACTTGAAGTCGTTCGCGCGGTGCCCGCCCTGCGTGTGCAGCACGTCCTTGTGCCGCTGCGGACGGCGGCGTACGGAAGCCCGTGCCCGGGTGGTGTTACGCCGCGGCATTGTCCGCGCCTCCCCACTCGTCTCTCCCCACGCCCCTCCCCGGGTCCCTCCCGAGGCCCGTCACAGGGCCCCGAACGCTTCGAGCGGGAACGGAGGTTGGGCGAGCGGACGTACGGCCATACGCATCAGGACGAGCTGATTGTCGTCCGCACAGACCGGGTTGGAGGTGAGCTCGTCGCAGCGTACGCAGCGGTGGATCACCATCCAGTCGCCCGTACGCAGCACGGCGATGGCGATCGGCGACATCCGCCCGTGGCATTCGCCGGCGCCGCCCTCGACGAGGTCGGTCACGTGCCGCGAATGCAGACAGGACGGGCAGTGATTGCGCGGACGACCGTCGGCCGCGGTGGCGGACACGGTGAGCCCGCACCAGGCACAGGCGAAGGTGCCGATGCCGAGTGTGTTGTTCGAGGTGCTGTGGGTGGACACCCGGTGCTCCTTGCTGAGAGGTCAGACATGACAGCAAGAGCAGGCCGAGCGGCGCCTCGACCCAGAGGTGCCCTTCCGCGTACGGACGCGGATCAGGTCACCCCGAGCGGAGCGTTACGCGTTACGGCGAGGCGCGCTCGGCGCGATCCGGAACATCAAGACACCCTTCCACGGCCACAGGCCCAACGACCGGACACGAGGGCCCGGCACACAACCGGCAATACGCACCGCACCCTAGCCACGACCCCAAGACCTCCGCCAACGAATTTCGGTCGCCAACGAATTTCGGGCGGGCGCCGGGTGCCGTCTGAATCTTCCTCCAATCTCCGCGAGTGGCTGGAGCGTCGGGCTGCGACGATGGGTGCATGACAATTCAGTCGGCGGTAGTGAGGCTGCAGGTTGATGATTTGGAATCGGCCGTCACCTTCTACGAGAAGATGACCGGAGGCGTCGCGTCTCGTTTCGCCTTCGCGGGTGTGTCGTTGGCGGCTGTCGGACCCTTTCTGCTCGTCAGTGGTGAGGAGGAGGCCGTGCGACGGGTGGCCGGGGTGAAGGCGACGCTGCCGGTTGCGGATCTTGCCGCGGCGGTGGAGGCGGCTGTGGCCGAGGGGGCGGAGGTGGTGGTGCCCGCTGCTCCCACCCCGAATGGTCACCGCGCGATCCTGCGGCATCCGCAGGGAGGGGTCTTCGAGTACACAGGCCCGTGAGCGGCGCCGTGCCCTGCGCTGTCCGCACGGCCTGCATCCGCCCTGGCCGCTCCGCACCCCGCCGACGAGCCGGACGGCGGCTTCGTGGAATGCGGACAGCGCACGTTCCGATCCCTGCCCCGATCGGAGATCAGCCACGTCGTCGGCACCTGTCCCGGCGCCCGAGGCGGTTCTGCGGAGCCTGCGCGCGCCGGCCCGGGAATATGCTGTCGGCCATGAGCGAGCAGGCTGACAGCGTCAGTGAGTACGCCGCACGTAATCAGGCCGACTGGAACACCCGGGCGGACCAGTACCAAGCCGAGCACGGGGATTCGCTGGCCGAGCACGGCGGGTTGACGTGGAGTGGCTGGAGCGTCCCCGAGGCGGAACTGCAGGTGCTCGGCGAGGTCGCCGCCCTGGACGTCCTGGAGTTCGGCTGCGGCGCCGCGCAGTGGTCGATCGGCCTTGCCCGCAAGGGCGCGCGGATGGTCGCGCTCGACCTGTCGGAACGCCAGCTCGAGCATGCCCGGCGCGCGATGACGGCAGCCGGGCTGGACTTTCCGCTCGTCCATGCCAGCGCCGAGTCCGTTCCGCTGCCGGACGAGTCGTTCGACGTGGTGTTCTGCGACCACGGCGCGCTGTCGTTCGCTGATCCGTACCGCACCGTCCCGGAGGCGGCCCGGCTGCTGCGGCCCGGCGGGCTGCTGGCGTTCTCACACATGTCGCCGCTCTCGGAACTGTGCTGGCCAGACGGTGCCGAGGACCCGGACGAGTCACTGCACCGCGACTACTTCAGCCTCCACCGGCTGGACCCCGACGACGGGGTGACGTACAACCTGCCGTACGGCGGATGGATCCGGCTGTTCCGCGCGAACGGCCTCGAGGTACTCGACCTGATCGAGCCCCGTCCGGCTGCCGACGCGACCAGCTCGTACTGGGGCGCACGAACCCATGCCTGGGCGCGGCGCTGGCCGGTCGAGTGCATCTGGCGCCTACGCAAACGCTGACATGCGGCGCACAGCGCTGGGCCAATGCCCCCGGTACATCACGGCGTTGGCGAGGATCTCCTCTGCCCAGCTGCGGGTCAGCAGGTGCATCCCCCAGCTGGGAGCCGAGGCTCTTGCCGCCGACCTGATCCGCAGCCGTACCATCGGCTCGGCTCCCTGCCGGTGATGCAGAACGTGCCGTGCACCGACTTCACCAGTACGCGCCTGGCCGAGCTGCTCGCCGGCGCGCAGTGAACCCAGCCGGGTTCGACAGGTCCAACACCGGAGAGAGGACCCTGGTGCCGAGCGTGGGTCAGGTCCAGGCCTTGAGAAGGTCGTCGGCGGTGACGATGTGGATGCCCTTGATGCTGCAGCCGCTGCGGGTGACGGCGAGGAGAGGAGTGTCTTCGTCGGCGCCGGGAAGTTGCGAGCGGTGGGTGATGAGCCGGGCGAGGTCGCGGTGGTCGAAAGGTTTGTTCTCCAGCCATTTGACGGATCCGGCGAAGGTGATCTTTTTGGCGATGGGCGAGCGGTCCGCACCGACGAGATCGATTTCTGGATTGTTGGTGCGAGTCCAGTAGCCGCCGACAGCGTTGGTGCCTCGGGGGAGTTGGTCGTCGGCCAGCTGCCAGAGGGCGTCGCGGATGATGGGTTCGATCGCCCGGCCGCGCCAGGATGTCCAACTGGTGCGGATGGAGTCGAGGACACGGTCGCCCCGGCCGCGTTCGACGGCGGAGATGCCTGGACCGATGAAGGAGAGCCAGAAGCGCAGGTACGGGTCGTCGATGCGGTAGCGGGTCTCTCTGCTGGGCTTGGTGGACAGGGGCAGGTCGGCGGCGACCATGCGACGGGTGGTGAGGAGTTCAAGGGAGCGTTTGACCGAGCCGGGGTTGAGGTCGCCGGCGGCACGGCCGATCAAGGTGAAGGTGCGTTCACCGTGGCCGATGGCGCCGAGCACGGTTCGGGCCTGCGCTTCGGTCGGGAACTCGGCGGCCAGAGTGCGTTCGCCGCTGACGAGCAGGGCGGAGGTCGGCTTTCGCAGAGCTGACGCGAGGTAGTCCCACAGCCCGGCACCGTGCGGCCACTCTTCCAGGATCAGCGGGAGTCCGCCGGAAACGAGGTAGGCGTCGAATGCGTCGGCGGGTGGCAGGTTGAGCATGGTGGCCACTTCGGCCGGGTTGAGCGGGGGGACGACCAGTTCGGTGCCGCGCTGGTAGAAGGGGCGTCCGTAGGTGTTGAGCTGTTCCATCATCGCGATGTCGGAGCCGATCAGGAGCAGCAGCACCGGCAGTTTCGACAGGGTTCGGTCGAAGGCCTTCTGCAGGGCCCCCTCGAAGGTGGGATCCGCACGCACGAGGTAGGGCATCTCATCGAGGACGACGACGCTGGGTGTATCGGTCGGTAGCGCGGTGGCGAGCAGACTCAGGGCGGAGTCCCAGGTGTGTGGTGCGGTGAAGTCCGCGAAGCGGCTCGCGTCGGGCAGGCTGGAGGCTGCCACTTCCGCGGAGAAGCCTGCCAGATCCTCTTCTTTCGAGCCGCCCACGGCAGTGAAGAAGACGTGGGGCAGCTCGGTGCGCTCCAGGAACTCCTCCACCAGTCGGGACTTGCCGACACGGCGGCGTCCGCGGATCACCACTGCCCGCCCGGGACGCCCACTGCGCCCACCGGTCCTGACGGGCTGCAACAGATCGTTCAGGAGGCCGAGTTCAGTTTGGCGGCCGATGAACCCGCTCATGACGTACTACCTCACAGGGGATGCTTGAAAGTTTCGTTGGTGAAACTTTCTTCTATGCAAGTCTACTCTGCCTCAAGGTGGTGATGCCCGCTCCTCAAGGTGGTGATGACCGCTCCGGACTTCGGCACTACCGGAAGCTTGCGATCTGTCTCCCGGCTTGCCCTCCGGGGTATGAAAAAGCCCCCTCGGAGTGATCTCCGAGGGGGTGAAAGGTGCTCTGAGCTGAGCAAATGCAGTGCCCCCGGCAGGATTCGAACCTGCGACACCCGCTTTAGGAGAGCGGTGCTCTATCCCCTGAGCTACGAAGGCGGGGTTTGCCTGTGCCGGGGTGGGACCGGGGCAGGCGGTGGGGCGTCCCGTAGGGCGCTCGTCGGACAGGGTACCGGATCGGTGGTTGTCCCCGTCGCGGAGTGGTGGGGCGGCGTCGGGGCCGTTCGCGGGGGAGGGGAGAGGGGGCCGTAAGGGTCCCGGCGCCGCCTGCGGCCCGCGGCCGCAAGGGTTGACACGGGCATGGCGGCCCGTGACACTCCCGTTTGGGAGAGCGCTCTCCCAGGTTTCCCGGTCTCCCGGATTTCCGGATTCCCGGATGGGAGGCCGTCTCCCTCCACAACCCCCAAGTGCATGGCAGGAGTTCTCCATGGCACGTAGAGCGAAGACGGCACGTACTGCTAAGACGGCACGGAGAGCGAAGACCGTTTCACGGGCTCTGATCGCAGGGGCGGTGCTGCTGACCTCGTTGGGGATCGGTGGGATCGCTGTGAGCGCGAATGCGGAGCCGGCGGCCGGTGGAAGCGGCGGTGCCGTGGCAGGGCACCAGGACCACGCCGGGCAGGCCGAGGGCCACAAGATGCGGCCCTCCACCAAGGCCGCGGCCGACGACCGGAACGGCGACGGCTACGTCCCCGCCGACGAGCCCGTCACCGGCGTGAAGCCCTCGAAGGCGGATCCGCCGCACCGGTACTTCCACGAGTTCCAGGCGCACTGTTTCGTGGGCCACACGGCGCCGGACGACCCGGTCGTCTACCCGGGGCAGCCGGGCAAGTCGCACGACCACACGTTCATGGGCAACACCACCACGGACGCACACAGCACCACGGAGTCGTTGGAGAGCGGTTCCACGAACTGCCTCGCGCCCGGCGACAAGTCCGCGTACTGGATGCCCACCATGCTCAACGACGGCGAGCCGGTGCTGCCCGTCGGTGAGCAGACGATCTACTACAAGGCCGGTATCACGGACTACACCAGCGTGCAGCCGTTCCCGAAGGGGATGCGGTTCGTGGTCGGCAGTCCGATGCAGACGGCCGAGGAGTTCCGCAACCACCCTGGTTTCGTGGAGGGTTGGGAGTGCGGTGAGGACTACTTCAACGTGGACTTCCCCACCGACTGCCCGGCCACCGAGAACAACCAGGTCAACATCCGTTTCCAGGCGCCCAGTTGCTGGGACGGGAAGAACCTGGACTCGCCGGACCACCAGAGCCACATGGCGTATCCGCTGGTGGAGTCCGGCACGAACAACAACGTGTGCCCGGACGACCATCCCGTCGCCCTGCCGATGATCGAGTTCAAGATGGCGTTCCCGGTCAGCGGTGATCTGTCGGGCCTGAGCCTGGCCAGCGGGCCGGCGTACAGCTTCCACTACGACTTCTTCAGCGCCTGGGACGACCGGACGCTGGCGGCCATGGTGGATCACTGCATCGTCGGCGGCCTGCAGTGCGACACACGCGGTTACGACCAGAACAACCCGGACGAGGGCGCCGTGCTCGACGAGAACCACGAGCTTCCCTGACCGGTGGGGGACGGGCCGCCTCAACTCCCGGGAGGTGCCACGCCGATGGGCGCCTCCCGGGTCTCCCCGCCGCCCGCCCCGACTCCCCCGACTCACCCGGCTCCGTACATCCCCCATGACCAGACGGAGATACGAGATGCACAGACCGTACGCAACACGCCGCCGCGCGCGCGGCCGTCGACTGGCCCCCGCGGCCGCCGG
>NZ_QUAK01000065.1 GCF_003429565.1 Streptomyces triticagri | reverse complement strand
CGCGGCGGGCTGCGCCGGCTCGGCCGCGGCCGCACTCGGCGCGCTGGTGGTGCCCGCAGCCCCCGCGGCTGCGGTACCGGACGGGGCGGGAGACTGGGCCGGCTTCGGGGCCGCGGCGGCTCCCGCGCCCGGCTTGTAGTCGGCGAAGAAGTCCCACCAGGCACGGTCTACCGAATTCGGGTCCTGGAGGTACTGCTGATAGATCTCGTCGACGAGCCACTCATTGGGACCGAATGCGGCAGCGGGGTTCTTCCCCTGCGCTTCCTGGTCGGCCGAGGTGCTCGGGTTACTGGGGGACTGTGGCGACACGGCGGCAACCGCCCTCTTCCGCTTCACAAGGTGATGGACAGCGGGAATAAAGGCTACGCCCCCATGGCCGGGAGGTGCAGACCGGGCGGGTCATTGGTCGCGTAAGTCACATCGGATCCGGTGTTTCGTCGCTGGAAATGGCGGGAAACAACCGTGGTTTGAGCCGACGGCCCATGGCTGCGGCCCGTGGTGTCCGCACCCCTCGCAGGCTGGAGGCGCCGATCCCCGTCCGCTGGGTTCGAAGATCGTGCGCTTCGCTTTCGAACCCTACGTCAACTCGGGTTTCCGGGCTTTCCCGGAAGGGTGACCAGGATCCGGCAGCCCCGGGGGGATTCGGCCACCCCGATGTGGCCGCCGTGCAGATCGACCGCCCAGCGGGCGATGGCGAGGCCGAGGCCCGTACCGCCGTCGCTGCCGGGGCCGTGCGGATCGGTGGCCGAGCCGCGGTTGAAGCGCTCGAAGACCCGGTGGCGCTCGGCCTCCGGGATACCGGGGCCCTCGTCGAGCACCTCGATGTCGAGCGACTCCGGGCCCTCGCCGCGGCGGGCCTTCACGGTGACGCGGCCGTGCGGCGGGCTGTGCTTGACCGCGTTGTCGATCAGATTGGCGACGACCTGGTGCAGCCGCTCGATGTCCGCGTGCGCGGTCAACTCGGGCGGCGAGACGTCCAGGTGCAGATGCACATCGGTACGGGTGTGCCGGCCGGAGGCGGACGGCATGCCGCTGCGGTGCGAGGCGATCATGTTCGCCTCCTTGAGCACGCCGGAGAGGTACGGCCAGACCTCGAAGCGGTGCGCCTTCAGCGGTATCACGCCGTTGTCCAGGCGGGAGAGGTCGAGCAGGGTCTCCACCAGGCGACCGAGGCGCTCGGTCTGTTTCAGGGCCGTGCGCATCGTCTCGGGGTCGGCGGCGGACACTCCGTCCACCACGTTCTCCAGTACCGCGCGCAGCGCCGCGATCGGAGTGCGCAGCTCATGCGAGACATTGGCGACCAGCTCCTTGCGCTGCTGCTCCTGCGCCTCCAGCTCGTCCGCCATGCGGTTGATGGTGTCGGCCAGGTCGCCGAGCTCGTCGTGGCGTCCGGCGCCGCGCACCCGCCGGGTGTAGTCACCGTGCGAGATGGACCGGGCGACCGTGTTCATCTCGTCGAGCGGAGCCGTCAGGGAGTGCGCCACGAACTGGGTGATCAGCAGGGTGGCGATCACCGAGAAGACCGTGATGAAGCGGAACTCCGTCTTCGTACGGACCGCGATCATCAGCAGGCCCGTGGTGATGAACACCGAGACGACGACGAGCGCGCCGAGCTTGGTCTTGATGGAGAACGGGCGCAGCGAGTTCAGCAGGTGCGGCCGCGGGCCGCTGCTGCGGATCAGCCCGCCCCGGATCAGGCCTGCTCGGGCCAGCCCCTTGCGGAGCTGCCCCTTGCGGAGCTGTCCCACGGCTTGCGGGCCGTTCACGGATTCGGGGTCTCCAGGGCGTACCCGACACCGTGCACGGTGCGGATCCGCTCGGCGCCGATCTTGCGGCGCAGCGCCTTGATGTGGCTGTCCACGGTGCGGGTGCCGGAGGCGTCCGCCCAGTCCCACACCTCGGCGAGCAGCTGCTCGCGGGAGAGGACCGCACGCGGGGAGTTGGCCAGGCACACGAGCAGGTCGAACTCGGTGGGCGTCAGGTGCACGTCCTCGCTGCGGACCCGGACCCTGCGCTGTGCATGGTCGATCTCCAGCTCGCCGAGGCGCAGTATGCCGCTGCGCGGGGTGGAGGCGGCGAGCGCGGCGCGCTCCATGCGGCGCAGCAGTACGTGAACGCGCGCGGCCAGCTCCCGCATGGAGAACGGTTTGGTCATGTAGTCGTCCGCGCCGACGCCGAGCCCGACGAGCATGTCCGTCTCGTCGTCACGCGCGGTGAGCATCATGACCGGCACCGGTCGCGCCGCCTGCACCCGGCGGCAGACCTCGAGGCCGTCGAAGCCGGGCAGCATCACGTCGAGGATCAGCAGGTCGGGCTGCCAGGCCTCCGCGGTGTCCACGGCCGAGGGGCCGTCGCCCGCCGTTTGCACAAGAAAGCCCTCGGCGCGCAGCCGGGCGGCGATGGCGTCGACGATCGTGAGGTCGTCCTCGACGACGAGTACCCGGCGTTGGGCGCCGGGCGCGGCCGCCGTGCCGTTGTGGGAGGTGTGTGTCTGCTCCATCGCCCGCCCCTGGAACCTTGATTTCGGTCGGTGAAAACGCTGGAAGGATCCGCGTGTCGGTCAGAGGGTACGGGCACGGGGCGCACCTCGGCTACGCAGGTCTTACCGCGAGATGCACCGCGTCGGGAACGCCCCGGGCAACGGGGATCTCTTCGGTACGGACCGCTAGGAACCCGGCATTCCGCAAGGTTCCTTCGAATTCGGCGGACGGTTTTGCGGACCAGACGGCGAGCACGCCGCCTGGCCGGAGCCTGGATTTGCAGGCAACCAGGCCTTCTACGGAGTACAGGGTTCCGTTCTCCTCGGTGACGGTCCAGTCCGGGCCGTTGTCGATGTCGAGGCAGAGTGCGTCGTAGCGCTGCGTGTCATCTCTCACATGGTCGAGCAGGTCGGCGTGCACGATCTCGGTGCGCGGGTCGGCGAGCGCCTCGGCGGTGATCGCGGCGAGCGGGCCGGTGCGATGCCAGTCGATGATGGCGGCCTCGCGTTCGACGACGGCGATACGGCCCCAGCGGGGGCGGGCCTCGGCGGCGTGCGCGAGCGAGAAGCCGACGCCGAGGCCGCCGATGAGGACGGCCGGGTCCGGGCGGTCGTCGAGTGCGTCCCGCGCGGCGTCGACGAGCAGACGCTCGGACCTTCCGTCGGAGGTGTCCATCAGGAACGTGCCGTTGGCGATGATCTGCAGGATGTCGCCGTGCCGGCGCAGCACGACCTCGCCGTACGGGCCCTCGCGGCGGTCGAGGACGCGGGGTGCGCGGTCGTCGTCGGTGGCGTACGGGGCGTGGGCGCCGTGCGTCGTGCGGTCGTGCTCGTCGGACATGGGGCCATCCTGCCTCAGGGGTACGGAGTGGGGTCAGGTCCGCTCGGTCGTGGTCCGGTGCCGCGGGCTCAGTCCCGCGACGGTCAGGCGGAAGAGGCGGTCCGCGCGGGCCGCGGGGTCGTGGTGGTGCTCGGTGGCCAGGGCGATGCCGACGACCAGGGTGATCAGATCGGAGACGGTCACGTCCGCGGCCACCGCGCCGTCCTGCACGGCGAGGTCGAGCAACGGGCCGGCCGCTTCCTCCAGCGTCGCCGAGCAGGCGTTCCCGTGCGCCGGGTCGGACCCGGAGCTGTCGTACGCCAGGGCCGCCGCGAGGCCGCGGGCGGCGACGGAGTAGGCGACGACCTCACTCAGCCATGCCACCAGGGCGTCCCGGCTGTCGCCCTTGCCGGTCAGCTCACGGGCCCGTTCGCCCAGCGCCTCGACGCGGGTCCGGGAGACCGCTTCGAGCAGGGCGTGCCGGGTGGGGAAGTGCCGGCGCACGGTCGCCGAGCCCACTCCCGCGGTGCGGGCGATCTGTTCCAGGGAGGCGCCGGATCCGTGCGCGGCGACCTCCTCCTCGGCCACGGCGAGGATGCGCGCGTAGTTGCGCCGGGCGTCGGCGCGTTGACGGTCGGGCACGGCACGTTCTCCGTTTTCTCCGGCGACCTGCTGCTCACCGGGGACGTTTGATGCGGCGTTGCTAAGTGGCGGGGTCCGCCATATCGTACGGGAAGGTAAATGGCGGGTCCCGCCGTTTACGGTCGATCCTCGGAGGAGCAGCATGTCCACAGATCCCGTACGGTCCGCGGACTCCGCGCCCGTCCTCGTCACCGGTGCCACGGGCAGGCAGGGCGGGGCGACCGCACGCGCTCTTCGCGCCGCGGGTGTTCCCGTACGAGCCCTGGTGCGCGACCCGGCGTCCACCCGGGCGAGGGCGGTCGAGGCGACCGGCGTCGAGCTGGTCACCGGCGATCTCCACGACCGCGGTTCCGTGGCGCGGGCCGCCGAGGGTGCCCGCGCCGTCTTCTCCGTGCAGATGCCCGCGATGACAGAGGAAGGCTTCGACTTCCAGGGGGAGGTGACCCAGGGCGTCAACCTCATCGAGGGGGCGAAGGCCGCGGGGGTGCCGCAGTTCGTGCACACGTCCGTCACCGGCGCCGGGCAGCACACGGGGACCCCCGGCTGGGCCGAGGGGCGCTGGGCCTCGATGGAGCGGACCCTCGGCGCCAAGGCGGCGATCCAGGACCACCTCCGGGAGGCCGGCTTCGCGCACTGGACGCTGCTCAAGCCGGGCTTCTTCATGGAGAACTTCCTGCCGTCCATGGCCTTTCTGTTCCCGCGCGGGCTCGAGGGCGGCCTGGTGTCCGTCCTCAGGCCCGAGACGCGGCTCTCCCTGGTCGCGGTGGACGACATCGGCACGGCGGCCGCGGCAGCCTTCGCAGCACCGGAGCAATTCGACGGGCTCGAGCTGGAGTTGGCGAGCGACTACCTGTCTATGACGGAGATGGCCGAGGTCCTGTCCCGCGTCCTGGGCATGCGACTGACCGCGCCGGACATGACCGTGGACGAGGCCGTCGCCGCCGGAATGCCGCCGATGGGCGCCACCCACGAGTACCTGAACGTGGCGGGCCAGCCGGGCCGCCCGCAGTACGCACGCGACCTCGGCCTCCCGCTGACCAGCTTCGAGACCTGGGCGCGGGAGCATCTGCGGTCCGACGCCTGACGGGTCTTCGGGGTCCCGACCGGCTCGGTGGTGGCCGGTGCTGGTGGGGGCTGCGCGGTGCGGTCCGGAGCGCGGCGACCGCGGCCGGGCGCGGGAGTTCCTGCGGGCCACCGCCTGACGGTCCTCGGCGTCCCGGGCGCGTTCGGTGGTGGCCGGTGTCGGTCGGACCTGCCCGGTGCTGGTCGGACCTGCCCGGTACGGGGCGCACCTGCCCGGTGCCGGTCGGTGCAGGCCGGAGCGAGCCGGCCGCGGTCGGGTCACTCCGGGGGCAGGACCTGGGCGAGCCGGTCCATGACCGGCGTGCGGCGGATGTCGATATGGGCGTACGCGAGGGCCTCGGCGAGCTGGGGCCGGCCTTCGTGGATGGCCCGGCAGATGTTGCCGTGCTCGGCGCAGTGCACCTCCGGCCCGCCGTCGGTCGCGGTGAGCCGGAACAACCAGTGCAGCAGGCCGAGCGACGGCTGTAGCGTCGCCTGCAGCAACCGATTGCCGGTCATGGTGATGATCTCCGCGTGGAACGCGGTGTTCGCGGCGGCGATGTCCGCGGGCGAGCCCCGCCGCGTCGCGTCCAGCGCCTCGTCAAGGACCTCCCGCAGCCGCGGATGGCGACCGCCGCCCGCGACGATCTCGGCGGCCCGGCGGGCCGCGAACACCTCCAGGCTCAGCCGCAGATCGAAGAGTTCGTCGACATCGCGCAGGGTGAGCCGCCGCACCGAGGCGCCGCGCCGCGGCGAGAGGACGACAAGCCCGTCCGCGGCCAGCCGGGTCAGCGCCTCGCGCACCGGGATCCGCGAGACGCCGAGCGCCTCGGCCAGCTCACGCTCGCGCAGCCGGCTGCCCTGCGGATAGCTGCCGGAGTGGATCCGGGCCCGGATGAACGCGTCCGCACGGTCCACGTGCGAGCCGCCGCCGGGCAGAGCCGGCGGCTCCTCCGCTGCGCCCGCGATACGTGTGCCCTCGGCGCCTGCGCCCGCGGCAGGTGTGCCCTCGGCAACTGCGTCCGTGGCTGGTGCGCCGTCGGCACGTCCCCCCGCCCCACGTGCGCCCCCGCCGGATGCGTCCGCCGCAGGCGCGTCCCCGCCCGTCTCCGGCGGCGCCGCAGCCGTCATCCCTCGCCCCGGGGCGAGGGACCGAATCCACCCGGGACCCCGTCCCGGAACGCGGGGAACGCCGGCGGGAAGAGCACGTCCGCGTCCCGCCGCTCGAAGTCCCGCTCGCCGTACGCCTCCCGCATCCGCTCGAAGAGTTCCTGCGCCCGGCTCCGCAGCGCCCCCAGGTCCACTCCGGGCACCGTGCGGTCCACCAGGACGGGCCGCCCCGCGACCACCGAGTCTGTGGCCTGCCGCGCGGTGCCGTTCAGGAGGAACGTACGGACCGGGTCGTCCTGCACCCCGTCCCGGATGTCGTCCAGGGCGAAGGCGACCAGGTCGGCCTGCGCACCCGGCGCGATCCGCCCGAGGTCGTCGCGGCCGAGCGCCCGCGCGCCGCCGAGCGTCGCGGCCTCCACATAGTGCTCGGCGGGCGCGGCGTCGGAACGGCCGTCCGCGATCTTCGCCAGGTGTACGCCGACGTCCATGCCGCGGATCAGGTCCGGCGGGAAGGAGTCGGTGCCGAGGCAGAGGTTGATCCCGGCCGCGCGGTAGGCGCGGAAGGAGTGCAGCATCTCGCCGTAGCGCAGCGAGGTCCCCGGGCAGTGCACGACCGAGACCCCGGCGGCCGCGAGGGTGGCCAGATCGCCGCGGTCCTCGCCGTGCACGCCCGGATGACGGTCCGTGGTCACCGTGTGCGGGATCAGCAGATTCGGGCCCAACAGGCCGTGTTTCTCGAGGAGTTGGAGCGGAGTGAGACCGTGCCGGCGCTGCACGAGGTCGCGCTCGACCAGACCCTGCAGGGCGTGCAGCCGGACCAGTACGCCGCGCTCGCGGGCGAGGTCGGCGGTCTCCCGCAGCAGGTCCTCGGTGAGGGTCTCGATCCGGCACGGCAGCAGCACTCCGGTGAGCAGCGGATCGTCGAGCGCGGCCAGGTGGTCGAGGAAGCGCACGGCGTCGCGGAAGCCCGCGCGCCCCCGCTCCTCGTCGAAGGCGACGTCCCGACTGCCGTCCGGACGTACGACGTTGACGCCGGAGCGGTAGGCCGGGCCGAGGTGGCCGCGCAGTCCGATGCGGCGCGAGATGCGCGCCATCTCCACGAGTTCCTCGTAGGGCTCCGCCCAGGAGCTGTGCACCTCGGAGGCGATCGGCATGTAGGTGGTGATGCCGTGCAGGGCGAGCTGGACCAGGGCGTACTCGCGGATCACGGCGCGCTCTTCGGGCGTGAAGACGTCGCGGCGGCGGTCGGTGAAGTAGTCCGAGGACCACTGCAGTCCGCGGCCGCGCTCGGGGCCCGCCCAGGAGTCCAGGACGAGGTGGTCCACGTCGGCCAGCGCGTCCAGGTCGATCAGGCCCGGCATCACCAGTGACTCGCCGAGGTCCCGTTCGGCGTCGACGGGACCCTCGTACCGGGGCCCGACGTACACCACGACGTCGTCCTCCCACACCACCTCGCCGTCCGTCAGGAGGGCGTGGCCGCCGTCCTGGTGTGCGAGTACGTGCCGGGCGCGCCAGCGGGTGCGCATGCTGCCTCCGTAAGGGGATCGGGTACGCGACGCATCGTACGAGTTGGCATACCAAAGTGGAAGTGTGGTGCGGCTTGGTGTGCACGCGGGACGGTCCCGTTGCCCGCGGGGGCCGGTGAGCAGACCGGTCGCGGGGGTTGGAGGAACGGATCTCGAGCACACCCTGGTGGGATCTCGCCATTTTGGTATACCGTCCCGCCATCATCCCTCCCGAGCGCCGAAGGACCCGTGACGTGACGGACTCCCCAGTGCTGCCTTCCCGGCCGCCATCCGGCGCCGACGGCGAAGCCGACGGCCCGGCCCCCGCTCCTGCCACCCCACCCGCCACCCCATCCGCCGGGGGCGGCGCGGCCGTCACCGCCCGCTCCCTGCTCGGCACCGCATGGCTGCGCATCCGGCGCAGCCGCATCGCACTCGCCGCGCTCGCCGTCATCGTCCTGATGGTGCTGTTCGCCGTACTCGCCCCGCTGCTCACCGGCATCGAGGGCCAGGACCCGTACACCACCCGCACCAGCCCGGACGTCCTGGACGACTACGGCACCCCTGGCCTGCCGCTGTCGTACTACCGCTACCCGTCCGGCGAACACTGGCTCGGACTCGAACCGGGCCTCGGCCGCGACATCTTCGCCCGCATGGCGCACGGCGCCCGGATCTCCCTGGTGATCGCCCTGCTGTCGACGGCCGTCTCGGTGGTGCTCGGCACCGTCCTCGGCGCCGCCGCCGGCTACTTCGGCGGCAAGGTCGACATGGTGATCAGCCGGATCATGGACCTGTTCCTGGCCTTCCCGCACCTGCTGCTCGTGCTGTCCCTGACGCCGATCCTGCAGTCCCGGCTCGGCGGCACCGCGCTCGACCGGGGCAGTCTGCTGCCGATCGCCTCACTCGTGATCATCCTGGGCTTCTTCGGCTGGGCGTATCTCGCCCGGGTGGTGCGCGGGCAGGTGCTCTCGCTGCGCGAGCAGGAGTTCGTCGAGGCCGCCCGCTCCTACGGCGCCTCGCACCGCTCGATCATCCTGCGGCAGATCATCCCCAATGTGATGGGTGTCGTCCTCGTCTACGCCACGATGATGATCCCCACCAACATCACCGCCGAGGCCGCCCTCTCGTTCCTCGGCGTCGGCGTCAAGGACCCCACCCCGTCCTGGGGCCAGATGCTCAACGCCGCCCAGGCCGGCAACTGGTACCTCACCGACCCCTGGTTCCTGGCCGTCCCCGCCGGCGCCCTGGTGATCACGGTGCTCGCCTTCAACCTGCTCGGCGACGCGGTCCGCGACGCCCTCGACCCCAAGTCCTCCCGCGGCTGACCGCACCCGGAACCGCATAGGAGCAGCAGTGAATCCACGTCAACGGGCTGCCCTCGCCCTCACGTTGGCCGCCGCACTCGGCCTGAGCGCCTGCGGCGGACCCAAGCCCGCGCCCGGCTCCGGCTCCCGCGCGCCCGCCGACGCCTTCGAGCCGGTCAAGGCCGGCTGGGGTGACGACAGCCGCGGCGGGAACGTCAACGTCCTGATGTCCGCCGACTTCCAGACCCTCGACCCCGGCAACAGCAACTACGTACAGACCGCCAACGTCGGCCAGCTCTACTACCGCACCCTCACCATGGCCAAGGAGGAGGCGGGCAAGCCCCCGAAGATCGTCCCCGACCTCGCCACCGATCTCGGCAAGGTCTCGAAGGACGGCCTCACCTGGACGTACACCCTCAAGAAGGGCCTCAAGTACGAGGACGGCACGCCCATCACCAGCCACGACGTCAAGTACGGCGTCGAGCGCACCTATGCCCGCGACGTCTACACCCAGGCTCCGCAGGAGCTCAACGCGGCCCTCTCCGACGACGGTTACAAGGGCCCGTACAAGGGCGGCGACTTCAAGGGCATCGAGACCCCCGACGACCGCACCCTCGTCTTCAAGCTGAAGCAGCCCTTCGCCGAGTTCCCCGCCCTCGTCTCCCGGTCCAACACCGCGCCCGTACCCGAGAAGAAGGACACCAAGCTCGACTACACCAACCACCCGGTGTCCACCGGCCCGTACAAGATCGCGCACTACGACCGTGGCCGGTCCATGAAGCTGGTGCGCAACAAGCAGTGGGACCCGGCCACCGACCCGAACCGCACCGCGCTGCCGGACACCTTCACCTTCAGCCTCTCCACCGCCCAGGCCACCATCAGCCAACAACTCCTCGCCGACTCCGACCCCACCGCCGTCACCCTCGACAGCGCCGGCGGACTGCAGGCCTCCGACGCCGCCGAACTCGACCGGCCCGAGGTGGCGAAGCGCACCGCGTCCGGACTGACCGGCTGCACCGACATCCTCAACTTCAACACCGAGACCATCCGCGACCCGCAGGTCCGCAAGGCCCTCGCGCTCGCCGTCGACCGCAAGGCCATCCATCTCCAGTACGGCGGCGCCCGGTTCGGCAAGATGGCCCAGTCGTACATCAACCCCGACCAGCGCGGATACGCCAAGCAGCACTCGGTGCTCGACCCGGCGGGCCAGCCGAAACTCGACGAGGCCAAGAAGCTGCTCAAGGGCCGCAGTTACCCCAAGAAGCTGATCTACGGCTACGCGGACGCCACCGCCCGCTTCAAGAACATGGGCACCTCGCTGCAGCAGAACTTCGCCGAGCTCGGCATCGAGCTCGAACTGCGGCCCATCCCCGCCGCCAACTACTTCACCACCCTGGCCGGCAAGAACATGCCCGACCTCGCCCGCAGCGGCTGGTGCGGCGGCGCCGACAGCGGCTCCGTACGCACCACGATCGACCCCAACATCGGGCCCAGCATCGATGGCAAGACCTTCGGCTTCTCCAACATCCCCCGCTACCACGACCCGGAGATCTCCAAGGCCATGTACGAACTCCGCGACGCCAACGGGACCAGCGAGGAGCTCGGCCGCCGCTGGTCCGGCCTCCTGGACCGGGCCATGCAGGACTACCCGCTGGTGCCGCTGGTCAGGAACGTGACCCGAAGCGTCGTCGGCTCCGCCGTCCGCAACGCCCAGGTCGGGTACTTCTTCGGCGCCATCGACCTGTCGACCGTCTCCGTGGCGAGGCGATCGCGATGAACTCGATGACCACCTTCCTGGTGCGCCGACTCACCGCCACCGTCGGCCTGCTGATCGTCATCAGCTTCGTCACCTTCTGCCTCTTCCAGTTCGGCCCCGCCGATCCGGCCGCGGCGGCCTGCGGCCAGGAGTGCACCCCCGAACGGGTCGCCGAGGCGCGCGTCGCGCTCGGCATGGACAAGCCCTTCCTGACCCAGTACTTCTCCTACATGTCCGGGCTCTTCGACAGCCGGACCGTGGGCGCGCCGGGGGCCCAGACCCTCTGCGACTGGCCGTGCCTGGGCAAGTCCTTCCAGACCAACGAGGACGTCACCACCATCATCGAACGGGCCCTGCCCTACACCCTGTCGGTCGCCGTCGGCGCCGTCGTGCTGTGGACCGTGGCCGGGGTGACCCTCGGCACCCTCGCCGCACTGCGCAAGGGGAAGACCACCGACAAGCTGATCGTCGGGGCCGCGTCCGTCGGGGTCTCGCTGCCCATCCCCGTCACGGGCCTGCTGCTCCTGCTCGTGTTCGTCTCGACGCTCGATGTGCTGCCGTTCACGACGAACGCGATCACCTCGCCGTTCGGGCCCGAAGGGTTCGACGGGTGGTTCCTCAACTACCTGCTGCCGTGGGTGGCGTTGGCGGTGCTGTTCAGCGCCCAGTACATCCGGGTGACCCGCAGCAACATGCTGGAGACCCTCGGCGAGGACTTCATGCGCACCGCCCGCTCCAAGGGACTGTCCCGTACGAAGACCGTCGTACGCCACGGGGCGCGGGCCGGACTCACGCCCGTGGTCACCATGCTCGGGCTCGACATCGGGCTGCTGCTCGGCGGCGCGGTGCTCACCGAGCAGATCTTCTCGGTGCCGGGCGTCGGCTTCACCGCCGTGCATGCCGCACAGATGGGTGATCTGCCGGTCACCATGGCCATCACCATGCTGGCCGCCTTCTTCATCATCGTCGCCAATGTCGTGGTCGACGCCGTGTACGCCGTCATCGATCCGCGAGTGAGGGCCGCCTGATGCCGCACGAAAAGACCCCGGACCCGTCCCGCGGGGCGGCCGAACCGCTGCTGCGGATCCGCGATCTGCACGTCAGTTTCCCCACCGACGACGGCACCGTGCACGCCGTCAACGGCATGGACCTCACCCTCGGCCGCGGCGAGACCGTCGGCCTGGTCGGCGAGTCCGGCTCGGGCAAGACCGTCACCAGCCAGGCCCTGATGGGACTGCTCAAGGAGACCCGGGCGAGCGTCACCGGCGAGATCCTCTTCGACGGCACCGACCTCAACGCCCTCGACGAGGACCGGATGCGGGCCTGGCGCGGCAAGAAGATCGCCATGATCTTCCAGGACCCGCTCTCCGCCATGCATCCCTTCCACACCGTGGGCGCCCAGATCGCCGAGGCGTACCGGGTGCACAACAAGGTCTCCAGGAAGGCCGCGACCGCGGTCGCCGTCGACATGCTCGGCCGGGTCGGCATCCCCGACCCGAAGCGCCGCGCCGCCGCCCACCCGCACGAGTTCTCCGGCGGCATGCGCCAGCGCGCCATGATCGCCATGGCTCTGGTCTGCGAACCGGAACTCCTCATCGCCGACGAGCCGACCACCGCACTCGATGTCACCGTGCAGGCGCAGATCCTCGATCTGCTCGGCGATCTGCAGCGCGAGACCGGCACCGCCGTCGTCCTCGTCACCCACGATCTCGGCGTGGTCGCCGAGGTGTGCCACCAGGTGGTGGTGATGTACGGCGGGCAGTGCGTCGAACGGGGCGCGATGCGCGACGTGTTCCGCGACCCGCGGCACCCCTACGCCCAGGGGCTGCTCGCCTCGATGCCGTCGCTCGCCGACACCGCCGGACGCCTCACGCCGATCCCAGGGTTCCCGCCGTCGCTGACCACGCTGCCCGCCGGCTGCCTGTTCGCCGACCGCTGTCCTCAGACCCATCTCGTACCGGACGACCTCTGCCGCAGCGCACGGCCCGAACTGGCCGGGTCCGCGGCCCATCCGTCCCGGTGCCACCAGGAAGTACACGCCATTCAGCGGGAGGCGGCGCGATGAGCCCGACCACAGCGTCCGAGGAGCAGCCGCTGCTCCAGGTGGACGGCCTGACCAAGCACTTCCCCGGCCGCGGCGGCCTCTTCGGCCGCGGCGGGAAACCGGTGAAGGCCGTGGACGGAGTCAGCTTCTCCGTGCCGGCCGGCGGGACCCTCGGCATCGTCGGCGAGTCCGGCTGCGGCAAATCGACCACCGGCCGGCTCCTGATGCGCCTGATCGATCCGACGTCCGGTTCGATCCGCCTGGACGGCCGGGAGATCGGCGAGCTGAACCGCGCCGAGATGCAGGAGTACCGGCGCCAGGTCCAGATGGTGTTCCAGAACCCCACCTCCTCCCTCAACCCCCGCCAGTCCATCGGCAGCGCCATCGCCGCCCCGCTGCAGGCACAGCGCATCGACCCGCCGGGCGGGATCAAGGCACGGGTACGGGAGTTGATGGACCGGGTCGGTCTGCGGCCCGACCACTACAACCGCTTCCCGCACGAGTTCTCCGGCGGCCAGAAGCAGCGCGTCGGCATCGCCCGCGCGCTCGCCCTCGACCCGCGCCTGATCATCTGCGACGAGCCGGTCTCCGCGCTCGACGTCTCGGTGCAGGCGCAGGTGGTCAATCTGCTCGACGACATCCAGCGGGACACCGGTGTCGCGTACGTCTTCGTCGCCCACGACCTGTCCGTCGTACGGCACTTCGCGGACCGGGTCGCCGTCATGTACCTCGGCCGGATCATGGAGAGCGGCCCCACACGGGACGTCTTCGGCGCGCCCCGGCACCCGTACACGAAGGCGTTGCTCTCCGCGGTGCCGCAGGCCGATCCGGATGCGGAGCGGGGGCGGCGGATCCGGCTCAGCGGCGATCTGCCCACCCCGGCCGATCCTCCCTCCGGCTGTGTCTTCCGCACCCGCTGCCCGCTGCGTCCGCAGTTGGAAGAGGGGGAGCAGCGGCGGTGTGCGGGGGAGGTGCCGGGTGGCGAGGGCGGTCCGGCCTGCCATTTTCCTGATCGAACGTCGGTACTGGCGACCGAACTCGCCTGAACGCAAAGGAAGTTGATGTACATGCTCATCCGTGACGTACGCCCCTGGGGCGGCGAGCGCAGCGACGTCGAGCTCGACGGGGCCCGTATCGCCGCCGTACGCCCGCACGACCCGGCGGCACCCGCCCCCGCCGGTTGCGTCGAGGGGCGGGGACGGCTGCTGCTGCCGTCCTTCTCCGACGTCCATGTCCACCTGGACTCCACCCGTATCGGGCTGCCGTTCCGCCCGCACACCGGGGGACCCGGGGTGTGGACGATGATGCTGAACGACCGTGCGCACTGGCGGGACGCGGAGGTGCCGCTGCCGGAGCGGGTGGCCGGCACGCTGGCGCGCATGATCGCCCGCGGTACGACGCGGGTGCGGACGTACGCGCAGGTCGATGTGGACTGCAAGCTGGAGAAGTTCGAGGCGGTGGTGGCCGCGAAGGAGAAGTACGGGCATCTCGCGGACATCGAGATCATGGCCTTCCCGCAGGCGGGGATCCTGCGGGAGGCGGGCACGGCGGACTATCTGGAGGCCGCGCTCAAGGCGGGCGCGGATGTGATGGGCGGGATCGACCCGTGCACGCTGGACCGCGATCCGAAGGGGCATCTCGACGTCGTCTTCGGGCTCGCCGAGAAGTACCAGGTCGATGTCGACATCCATCTGCACGAGCCCGGTCACCTCGGGGTCTTCTCGACCGATCTGATCCTGGAGCGGACCCGCGCGCTCGGCATGCAGGGGAGGGTCACGATGTCCCATGCGTACGAGCTGGGGTCCGTCGACGAGGCCACGAGCCGGCGGCTGATCGAGGAGTTCGCGGAGCTCGACGTGTCGATGGCGACGGTCGCGCCGGCCGCGCGCGGGCAGCTGTCGCTGGTGGAGCTCACCGAGGCGGGGGTACGGGTCGGCCTCGGGGAGGACGGGCAGCGGGACTACTGGAGCCCGTACGGCAACTGCGACATGTTGGACCGGTCCTGGCAGCTGGCGTTCACGAACAACTTCCGGCGGGATGAGCATGTGGAGATGTGCCTTGCCGTTGCCACGGTCGGCGGCGCCGGGCTGATGAATGGGGCCGTACCTCGGCTCCGCGGGGTCGGTGACCGGCCCGGGCTTGCGCCTGGGGACCGGGCGGACCTTGTCCTTGTGGATGGGGAGACCCCGACGAGTGCGGTCATGGACCGCGGGGTGGATCGGACGGTGCTCCACGACGGGGTCGTCGTAGCGGAAGGGCTCGCCCTGGTCTGACCCTGTCTGCCACGCATCGGCCTGGCGGCCTCGTCCTCAAACGCCGGACGGGCTGAAAGATGCCCTCAATCGCCGGGCGGGCTCAACGTTGAGCCCGCCCGGCG
>NZ_QUAK01000070.1 GCF_003429565.1 Streptomyces triticagri | reverse complement strand
CCCGCCGGGCGGCGCCGTTCCGCCCCCGCCGGCCCCGGCCCCCGCCCCGTACGGGCAGCCCGGACAGCCGCCGCAGCAGCCGCAGTTCGGCCAGGTGCCCGGTCAGGCGCCGCCGCCTCCGGGCTACGGTCAGCCACAGCCCGGCCCCGGCCGGCAAACCGCGCCGCCCGGGTACGGCCAGCCGCCCGGCGGCCAGTTCCCCGGCCAGCCCGGCGCCCCGTCGCCGTACGGTGCACCACTGGGTGCCCCCGCCACCGGCCCCGGAATCGCGGCCGCGCTCGAGAAGTACCGCGAGGCGCCCAACGGCCAGCGCTGGACCCAGCAGAACAAGCAGCTGGTTCGCGTCGACCTCGGCGCCGACGGCCAGCCGGTGCTCGCCCGCCAGGGCAGCATGGTGCTCTACCAGGGCAAGGTCGACTTCAGCTACAAGGGCGCCGGCTTCGCGGGCCGAATCGTCGGCAACGCCACCGGCCAGGAGATGCAGCTGATGCGCTGCACCGGCCGCGGCCAGGTCTTCCTCGCCGAGAACGAGTCGTATCTGCACCCCATCGAGCTCCAGGGCGACGCGGTCTGCGTCTCCGCGGAGAATGTCCTGGCGTTCGACGAGTCCCTGCAGCACGAGGTCCGCCGGATCGAGGGACACGGCATCCCCGGCGGCGCCCTGTTCACCATGCAGTTCCAGGGCACCGGCACGATCGTCGTCAAGACGCACGGAACGCCGGTCGTACTGCCGGTGACGCCCACGACTTTCGCCGACGCCAATGCGGTGGTGGCCTGGTCGGCCGCCGCACAGGTGATCATCTCCAGTCAGGTGCGGCTGCGCAGGCAGGCCTTCCCGGGCCACAGCGGCGAGACCGTGAACCTCCAGTTCCGCGGCGCCCCCGGGAACTTCATCGTCGTCCAGCCCTACGAGATCTGAGGGAGCGAAGTCATGAATCAGCAGCTCGCGGGCTTCGCCCCGGCCCCCGTCACGGCCCGCATGGAGAACCACGGCGCCAGCATGGTCAAGGTCGCCATGCAGAGCGGCCAGGACCTCTACGCCCGCACCGGCTCGATGGTCGCCTACGAGGGCTTCGTCCAGTACGAGCCCAATCCGCCGGCCGTCCGGCAGATCGCCGGCGCCTGGATCACCGGCGAAGGCACCCCCCTGATGAAGGCCAGCGGCGACGGCCTGCTCTACCTCGCCGACTACGGCGCGGACGTCGTCGTGATCAATCTCAACGGCGACGCCCTGTCGGTCAACGGCACCAATCTGCTCGCCTTCGACGCCTCCCTGCAGTGGGGCGTCGAACGGGTCAAGGGCCTCGCCAAGTTCGCCGGCCAGGGCCTGTGGAACATCCAGGTGGCCGGCCAGGGATGGGTCGCCCTCACCTCGCGCGGCACCCCGATCGTCGTCGACTGCGGACGCGGCGAGGACGAGACATACGTCGATCCGGACGCCCTCGTCGCCTGGTCGCCCAATCTCAAGGTCAAGGGCAAGCGCAGCTTCAAGGCCACCTCGATGATCGGCCGGGGCAGCGGCGAGGCGTACCAGATGGCGTTCTCCGGGCAGGGCATCGTCGTCGTACAGCCGAGCGAGGACAGCACAGACCGCCTCCGGGTACGGGGCTAGGGGGAGCGAAGACACATGCAGAGCCCGCTTTTTGCCTACACCGAGCAGCAGACCCAGGAGCGGTACGCGCCGCAGAATCCGCAGCTGCTGCGCGTCGCCCTCGAGGGCCACGACGACGTCCTCGCCCGCAAGGGCGCGATGGTCGCCTACCAGGGCCTCATCGAATTCGACGGCGAGTACCGGACCCCCGGCCAGCAGCGCGCCCGCGCCAACACCGGCGAGGGCCTCGACCTGATGCGCTGCTCCGGCCAGGGCACGGTCTATCTGGCGAACCTCGCGCAGTACGTGCACATCGTCGACGTGGACCAGCGCGGCCTCACCGTCGACAGCGCCTACGTCCTCGCGATGGACTCCGTCCTGCACACCGAAGTCGTCGCGGTGGACAGCCAGTTCGGAATCTCCGGCTCCGGCAAGTACCAGCTGAACATCTCCGGCAGCGGCAAGGTCGCCCTGATGACCTCGGGCCAGCCACTGATGATGCAGGTCACGCCGGACAAGTACGTCAACGCCGACGCGGACGCGATCGTCGCCTGGTCCAACTCACTGCGGGTCCAGATGCAGGCACAGACCCACAGCTCCGGGGTACGCCGACGGCGTGGCAACACCGGCGAGGGCTGGGAACTCAGCTTCATGGGCGAGGGCTTCGCCCTGGTCCAGCCCAGCGAAGTGCTCCCGCCGCAGAACGTCCAGCTGCACGGGGTCGCCGCCCAGTACGGCATGGGCCAGCACGGCGCACGCGNCAGCGAAGTGCTCCCGCCGCAGAACGTCCAGCTGCACGGGGTCGCCGCCCAGTACGGCATGGGCCAGCACGGCGCACGCGGTCAGAACCGGGGCAGCGCCTGGGAGTGACCCGCGCGCGAAGCAGATGAAGCGCGTCGAGTAAGGGGCGGCCGCCATGGCGGCCGCCCCTTACCGCTCAGTCCGAGCGCCCGCGCCCCGGAGGGTCAGACCCCCGCGCGCTCCCGGGCGGCCGCCGTCAGAGCCACCACCGAGGCATCGCCCACCTCCGCCACCTCGTCGTAGGCGAACCAGCGCAGGTCCAGGGACTCGTCGCTGATCACCTCCACCGCGCCGGGCGGGGCGATCGCCGCGTACTGCACATCCAGGTGCCAGTGGCAGGGCGCGGGAATCCGATGCCGGTCGAGGAGCACGGGGCCGCCCGGCAGCAGGCTCAGACCCTCGATGCCGGACTCCTCGCCCGCCTCGCGCAGCGCGGCCGCGGCGAGCGTGCTGTCCCCCGGCTCGCAGTGGCCGCCCATCTGCAGCCACATCCGCAGCTTCCTGTGCAGCGTGAGCAGGACCCGGCCGCCCGCCGGATCGATCACCAGGGCGCTCGCCGTGAGATGACCGGCCGAGCAGGCCTTCCACATGCCGTCCGGGTGCGCGGCAAGATGATCCAGATACAGGCGGCGCAGCTCGTCCTGGGAGTCGTACGCCTTGAGGACGAGCTCCGCGTCGTCGTGCAGGCTCACGAACCGTCCCCGTCACGGCCCTCGCCGCTCCTGCCGCCGTCCTCGCTTCCCGGATCCGTGGACGAGTCGCCCGAGGCGGCGCCGCCGGAGCCGGAGCCGGCGTCGGAGTCGCCCGCGGAGGCGTCCTCACCCTTGCGGAGGTCCGCCTTGCCGCCCGCGGCCTCGCCCAGCATCTTGTCGATCTCGGAGAAGTCCAGGTGCTCACGGTGCACAAAGCCGTCCGGGTCGTCCAGGTCCTCCGCCGTCGGCAGCATGTCCGGGTGCGCCCACAGCCCGTCCCGGCCGTCCACACCGCGCGCGTCCGTGAGCGACGCCCACAGCCGCGAGGCGTCCCGCAGCCGGCGCGGACGCAGCTCGAGCCCGATCAGCGTGGCGAACGTCTGCTCGGCGGGACCGCCCGAAGCGCGCCGGCGGCGCAGCGTCTCGCGCAACGCCGCCGCCGAGGACAGCCTGTCCTTCGCCGCCGCGTGCACGACCGCGTCCACCCAGCCCTCGACCAGCGCGAGCGCGGTCTCCAGGCGGGCCAGGGCCGCCTTCTGCTGCGGGGTGTCCTCCGGCTGGAACATGCCCTGCTGCAGGGCGTCCTGCAGCTGCTCCGGATTCGACGGGTCGAGCTGGCCGACTACGTCCTCCAGCTTGCTGGTGTCGACCTTGATGCCCCGCGCATAGCCCTCGACGGCGCCGAACAGATGCGAGCGCAGCCACGGCACATGTGCGAACAGCCGCTGATGGGCCGCCTCACGCAGCGCCAGATAGAGCCGGACCTCGTCCTGCGGGACGCCCAGGTCCTTGCCGAACGCGCCCATGTTCACCGGAAGGAGCGCTGCCTTGCCGGCCGGGCCGAGCGGCAGGCCGATGTCGGTGGAACCGACGACCTCGCCCGCCAGCACACCGAGCGCCTGCCCGATCTGCTGACCGAACATGGCGCCGCCCATCGAACGCATCATGCCGAGCAGCGGGCCCGCCATGGCCTGCATCTCCTCGGGAAGTACGTCACCCATCGCCGAGCCGACCCGCTCGGCGACCGGATCGACGAGCTCCTTCCACACCGGCAGGGTCGCCTCGACCCACTCCGCCCGCGACCAGGCCACCGCGCTGCCCGCACCCGAAGGCAGCGACGTCACGCCGTCCAGCCACAGATCGGCAAGGCGCACCGCCTCGTCGACGGAAGCGCGCTCCGCGGGGCCGACACTGGCATCCTTCGTGCCGTCCTGGGTGCCCTGGGACACCGTCTGGCGCGCGATCTGCTTGGCCATGTCCCAGTTCACCGGGCCGCCCTCGTAGGACAGCATCTGGCCGAGCTGCTGGAAGGCGGCACCCAGGTCGTTCGGATTCATCGAACCGAACATCGCCGCGAACGGGTTGTCACCGCCGCCGCTGCCGGGCAGCCCTCCGAAACCGAACGGGTTGTTCGGCGTGCCGCCGGCGCCCTGTCCGCCACCGGGGGTGTCCTTCTTCTTGCCCTCGTCGCCGTCGTCCGGCTCCTCCGGCGGAAGGCCGAATCCGAATGGGGTGTCACTCACGGGAATCCTCGGCTCGTAGGGCCGCCGGCCGAATGCCGACGGCGACTGCCCGACTGTGCCACCCAGCGTAGACACCGTGGCCGCTTCGGGGCTCGGTGCTTCGCCGCCGCGCTCGCTGCGGCAGGATGGACGCCACCTGGTCCGTACGCGTCGTTCACGTACGTACTGAAGACAACCGCTGGAGACGCCCGGTGAGTTCCCCAGATCCGCAGGTTCGCGCAGCGCGAAACCACTCAACCCCATCGACGCGGGGCCCCGTCGTCGCGGTCACCGGCGCCGGGTCAGGCGTCGGCGCCCGGCTGATCGAGCGGCTCGCCGCATCGGATGAGATCAAAGAGGTCGTCGCCATCGACGAGCGCCGCGGCGACTGCGCCGACGTGCAATGGCACATCCTCGACGTGCGCGACCCGGCCATCGCCGCGAAACTCCGCGGCGTCGACGTCGTCGTCCACCTCGCCCTCGATCTCGACCTCGAATCGGAGCCGACGGCCCGCACCGCCTTCAACGTGCGGGGAACGCAGACCGTACTGACCGCGGCGGCGGCCGCCGGCGTGCGCCGCGTCGTCCTGTGCACCTCGGCGATGGTCTACGGGGCGCTGCCGGACAACGAGCTGCCGCTGTCCGAGGACGCCGAGCTGAAGGCGACGGCAGAGGCCACCGGCGTCGGCGACCTCCTGGAGATCGAGCGGCTCGCCCGCCGAGCGCCGCGCGCGCATCCCGGCCTGAACGTCACCGTGGTGCGGCCCACCGTTCTGGTCGGCGGCATCGACACTGCGCTGACCAGGTACTTCGAGTCACCGCGGCTCCTTGTGGTGGCCGGTTCACGGCCCGTCTGGCAGTTCTGCCACGTCGACGACCTGTGCACGGCCCTCGAATACGCCGCCCTGGAGAAGGTCGAGGGCGAGCTCGCCGTCGGCTGCGACGGCTGGCTCGAGCAGGAGGAGATCGAGGAACTCAGCGGCATCCGGCGGATGGAACTGCCCTCCACGGTCGCCCTCGGTGCCGCCGCCCGGCTGCACCGCATCGGCCTCACCCCGTCGCCCGCCGGTGACCTCGCCTACACGATGCACCCGTGGGTGGTCAGCGTCAGCAGGCTGCACGACGCGGGCTGGCGGCCGCAGTGGACCAACGAGGAGGTGCTCGCCGAGCTCCTCGACGAGGTCGAAGGACGGCACACCGTGGCCGGCCGCAGGCTCGGCCGCAAGGACGCCACCGTCGCCGGAGCGGCAGGCGCGGCGGGCGCCACCGTGGCCCTGCTCGGCGCCGCGGCCGTGGTCCGCCGGGCCCGTCGGCGCCGAGGCATCTGACTCAGCCGCCACCATCAGACAGACCGAGCCGTCACCACCGGAGCCTGCATCGCGCGCGTGCACCACGTTTGCGTCGGCGAAAGGCACCCCCACGCGCGCGTGACGTGAGGGGTGCCTCTGCGTACGGAGTCGGAGGAACCTCCGACGGTGCCCCGCCCCTGCCGGTGCATCGCGCTGTTCCGCGATGTCGGTGCGGTGCGGCACCATGGTCGGCATGGCAGCACGGTACGACCACCCAGGCGAGCAGGCCGCAGCGGACCCGATCCGGCTGCTCGCGATCCGCGACACCCCGCTCTCCCTCGACGAGGTGCACGCCGCCGTCCAGGACGCGGCGGCCGGCGGCACCGCCTTCTTCGTGGGCACCGTCCGCAATCACGACGGCGGCCAGGACGTGGACGCCCTCGGCTACTCCAGCCACCCCACGGCGCAGGCCGAGCTGCGCCGCGTCGCAGAGAAGGTGGTGGCCGACCACCCGGTCCGTGCCCTTGCGGCCGTCCACCGGGTGGGTGAGCTGGCGGTCGGCGACGCGGCGGTGATCGTCGCCGTGTCCTGTCCGCACCGCGCGGAGGCGTTCGAGGCCTGCCGCAAGCTCATCGACGACCTCAAGCACGAGGTGCCGATCTGGAAGCACCAGCAGTTCTCGGACGGCACGGAGGAATGGGTCGGCGCCTGCTGACTCCCCGAAGGCCGACCCACGAGGCGCTGCCCCCGGGTGGGCTGACTCCCCGCAGTGCGACTCGAGTTGCGTAACCGCCCCCCTGCGGTGAGCGTTGTCAGTGAGATTGGTTAATCTGCTGATCAGTCAGTTGCGCTCGCACATGGGGTCGGGAGGTCGGCGTGGCAGCACTCGCGTGGTTGCTGATTCCGCTCATCGCTGCGATCGGAGCGGGCACGTGGGGCAGTTGGGCGGCTCGTAACCGCCGTACGGAGGACGTCGCCGAGCTCGACGGATACGCCAGATTCCGCGCCGCGATGGAGAAGGCCGAGACGGCCGACACTTCGCCGGACGCGATCTGAGCGGTGCTCCGGAGCCCGCGGATCATCCGCAGGACTCCGCATCCCGTACGGACCGGCCCGGGCGGTGGACTCACAGCCTTGTCCCGTACTGTCGTTCCATGCCACGCCGCACCGCGACCATGCTCACCTCCACGCTGCTGCTGATCGCGCTGCTCTGCGCGGGCCTGCTGATCAAGGTCCCGTACTCGGAGATGACCCCGGGCCCGACGGTGAACACCCTCGGCGACCACGGCGGCGAACCGGTCCTGCAGATCTCCGGCCGCAAGACGTATCCCACGTCGGGCCACCTCAACATGACCACCGTCCGGGTCACCAGCGCCGAGTACAACATGAACGTGGTGCAGGCGATGGTCGGCTGGCTCGGCCACGACAACATCGTGGTGCCGCACGACACCCTCTATCCGGACGGCAAGACCGAGGAGGAGTCGACCCAGGAGAACGCCGAGGAATTCAGCCAGTCCCAGGAGAGCGCCAAGGTCGCCGCCCTCCAGGAACTGGACATCCCGGTGCAGACCAGGGTCGTCGTGGCGAGCGTCGTGAAGGACAGCCCGTCCCAGGGACGGCTGCACGCCGGTGACGTGATCAAGTCCGTCGACGGCAGGAAGATCGGCAAGCCGCAGGACGTGGTCAAGGCCGTCACCGGTCACAAGCCGGGCGAGCGCGTGAAGTTCACCGTGATCCCGGCCAAGGAGGCGGCCGCCGCCGAGAAGGCCGGCAAGGAACCCACCGGCAGCAAGGACGTCTCCGTCACCACGGAGGCCGCCGAGGACGACGGACGGGCCGTGGTCGGCATCCAGGCCGGGACCGACCACACCTTCCCGTTCGACATCGACATCAAGCTCGCCGACGTCGGCGGACCGAGCGCCGGCCTCATGTTCGCCCTCGGCATTGTCGACAAACTGACACCCAAGGATCTGACGGGTGGAAAGTTCGTGGCCGGCACCGGCACCATCGACGAGGCCGGCAAGGTCGGGCCGATCGGCGGCATCTCGATGAAGACCGTCGGCGCGCGCAAGAAGGGCGCGCAGTACTTCCTCACCCCCGAGGACAACTGCGCGACCGCCGCCAAGGACACCCCCGATGGACTCACCCTGGTCAAGGTCAAGACGATCGACGACGCCCGTGACTCCCTCGAGGACATCGCCGCGGGCCGCACCGGGGACCTGCCCCGGTGCTCCGCGAGCTGAACGGCGCTGACGCCCGGGGCGCCGGCGGCGCCCCTTCAGGCGAACGTGGCCGCCAACGCCTCCGCGAGCCCCGGCACCAGTTCGGACCCCGTCAGGACCTCCGTCGAGGAGTCCTTCTCGCGCAGCCGCAGCGCCGACTCGCGGGTCCCGTCCCGCAGCACCGCCACGGTCATACGGACCTCCTGACGGTCCGGATGCTCGGCGACCCAGCGGTTCAGGCCGCTCTCGTCGAGGCCCTCGGGCACCGAACTCTCCGCGCTCGGCGGCAGCATCAGACGCTCCACCGTCAGGGCGCAGCCGGCCACCGCGTCCGGCCAGGCGATGGTGCCGAGGAACTCGTCGAGCGGGCTGCCCGCGGGCAGTTCCTCCTGCTCGATCGGGGTCAGATTGCCCTCGGCCTCCTCCCCGGTGAGGCCGAGGCGATCGGCGAGCGAGGGCTCCTGGCCGCGCAGCGCGGCGGTGTCGACCAGGGCGAAGAGACGTGCGGGCCGGTCCCAGCCGAGACCGGCGACGTATTCGTCGATCTCGAGGACGGCTCGGGTGAGCGGACTTGCGGCCATCGGGGAACCGGAAGGAGTGTGGTTGGGCATGACCGACATCCTGCCTGGTTCGTACCCGGGATCGGGAACTGAGTAAAGCTTCAGTAAGTTGCATGAGTGGGCTCTACGATCGCGGAGCCTGCTCCAACAACAGCGAACTTCGAGGTGCGCACCTTGGCTTTCCAGATGCCGGACCGCGGCGGAGGCCCGACGGGGCCACGGATCAGAGTGGGCCGACCCTCCCGGCGGGCCCGGACCCTGCTCATGACGCTGGGCGTCCTGGCCGTACTGGCCATGGCGTTCGTCATGTTTGCAGGGTTCTGGACCGACTGGCTCTGGTATCGGTCGGTCGAGTACTCGTCCGTCTTCACCACCACCCTGTGGACCAAGATCGGACTGTTCTTCGTCTTCGGCCTGCTCATGGCGGCGGCCGTGGGGGTGAACATCTGGCTGGCCCATCGCCTCAGGCCGCCCCTGAGCGCCATGTCGATGGAGCAACAGAGCCTCGACCGCTACCGCATGGGCATCGCGCCGTACAAGAAGTGGATCCTGATCGGGATCACCGCCCTTGTCGGCCTCATCGCGGGTGCCTCCGCGTCGGGCCAGTGGCGCACCTGGCTCATGTGGGTCAACGGCGTGCCGTTCAACCAGAAGGACCCCGAGTTCGGACTCGACGTCTCCTTCTACGCCTTCGACCTCCCCTGGTACCGCTTCCTGCTCGGCTTCGGCTTCGCGGCCGCCGTGCTGTCCCTGATCGCGGCCGCGGTCACGCACTACCTGTACGGCGGTCTCCGGGTGACCAGCCCCGGCGCGCGTGCCACCGGCGCGGCCACCGGCCATCTCTCGGTGCTGCTCGGTGTCTTCGTGACGCTCAAGGCGGTGGCGTACTGGCTGGACCGGTACGGCTTGGCGGTGAAGTCCAGCGATTTCAAGGCCACCGGCAACTGGACGGGCCTGAGGTACGTCGACGCCAACGCCTATCTGCCGGCGAAGACCATTCTGTTCTGCATCGCGGCGATCTGTGCCGTGCTGTTCTTCGCGACGCTGTGGCGCCGCACCTGGCAGCTGCCGGTGATCGGCTTCGGCCTGATGGTGCTCTCCGCCATCCTGATCGGCGGCCTCTACCCGGCCATCGTCCAGAAGTTCCAGGTCGAGCCGAACGAGCAGGCCAAGGAAGCCCCGTACATCCGGGAGAACATCAAGGCCACCCGCGACGCCTACGGAATCGACGGCGCCCAGGTCAAGGACTACTCGGGCAAGGGCAAGACGGCGCCCGAGGGCGACGCCAAGGAGGCCCAGCGCAAGGAGGCCGACGCCCAGGCGAGCTACCGCATGATCGACCCGAACGTGGTGGGTCCGACCTTCGACCAGCTCCAGCGGGAGCGTAAGTACTACCAGTTCCCGAGCACCCTGGACGTCGACCGGTACAAGGACGCCGACGGCAAGGAGCAGGACACCGTCATCGGTCTGCGCGAGCTCGACCTCGACGGCATCCCGAAGCGGAACTGGATCAACGACCACTTCACGTACACCCACGGCTTCGGCGCGATCACCGCCAAGGGCACCGGCACCGACCCCAAGGCCGACCCGGCCGGCGCCCCGGAGTTCACCGAGTCGGGCCTGCCGACCAAGGGCCAGTTCGACAAGCAGAAGTACGAGCAGCGGATCTACTACGGCGAGAAGACCAGCCAGTACTCGATCGTGGGCGGCCCGCAGAAGGAGCTCGACTACGAGGCCGACGGCGAGCAGACCACCAGCTACAAGGGCGACAGCGGCGTCAACCTCTCCAACCCGATCAACCGGGCGGCGTACGCGGTCTCGTTCAGCGAGCCGCAGATCATGTACTCCGGAGCGATCGGCGAGGGCTCGCGGATCCTGTACAACCGCACACCCAAGGAGCGCGTCGAGGCGGTGGCCCCCTGGCTCACCATCGACGGCGACGCCTACCCGGCCGTGGTCGACGGCAGGATCCAGTGGATCGTCGACGCCTACACCACGACCAACGGCTATCCGTACGCCTCGCGCACCACGCTCGGCGACACCACGGCCGACTCGCTGACCGCGGCGAACAACCAGCGCGCGGTGGTCGCCCAGCAGAACCAGGTCAACTACATCCGCAACTCGGTGAAGGCCACCGTCGACGCGTACGACGGCAAGGTCAAGCTCTACGAGTGGGACGAGAAGGACCCCGTCCTCAAGACCTGGATGAAGGCGTTCCCCGGCACCGTCGAGAAGAAGAGTGACATCTCCGCGGAGCTGCGGGAGCACATGCGCTACCCGCAGGACCTGTTCAAGGTCCAGCGCGAGCTTCTGACCCGCTACCACGTGCAGAACCCGGCGCAGTTCTACAGCGGTTCCGACGTCTGGCAGGTCCCGGACGATCCGACCAACAAGGACAAGAACTCGGTCCCGCCGTACTACTTGAGCCTGAAGATGCCGGATCAGAAGCAGCAGAAGTTCTCGCTGACGACGACCTTCACACCCAACGGACGGCCCAACCTGGGCGCGTTCATGGCGGTCGACGCGGATGCGACGAGCGACGAGTACGGCACCATAAGAGTGCTCAACGTGAAGTCCGACGTACCAGGTCCCCAACAGGTGCAGAGTGAGCTGAACGGTGATCCGGAAGTCGCCGAGTTCGTCCGTAACTTGAGAGGTACGGACTCGGACATCGTCTACGGAAACCTGCTCACCGTCCCGTTCAACAACGGCTTCCTGTACGTCGAACCGGTCTACGTCAAGGGCGGCAGCGCCAACTACCCGCTCCTGAAGAAGGTCGGCGTCTCGTACAACCGCGAGGTCGTGTTCAAGAACTCGCTCGCCGAGGGCTTCGACGCGGTCTTCGGGCAGCAGGCAGAGGACGGCACGGAGCCGCCACCGACGGATCCCGGCGATACGCCACCGTCGAGCGACCCCACCGTGAAGGAAGCCCTGCAGGACGCGCAGGACGCGCTCGAGGCCGGTGAGAAGGCCCTGCAGAAGCAGGACTGGAAGGCCTACGGCGACGCCCAGAAGGACCTCCAGGAGGCCCTGCAGCGCGCTGCCGACGCCGAGGCTGCGGCAGGCGACGACAAGAACGACAAGAACGACAAGAACGACAAGGGCGGCGGGAACGCCGACAAGGAAGGCGGCGATGCCGCCGACGAGGAGGGTGGTGGCGGCTCGGCCTGAGCCGCGCGGTCCCGGCCGTAACTGCTGGTCGGGACCGCCCTCCGCGCCGTGGTACGGTTTCAGCACAACGGCGCGGGGTGGAGCAGCTCGGTAGCTCGCTGGGCTCATAACCCAGAGGTCGCAGGTTCAAATCCTGTCCCCGCTACTGAAGGCGAAGGCCCGGATCCTCATCGGATCCGGGCCTTCGTCGTGCGCGGGGGCGGGTGCCCGCGCAGGGGCGGTGGGGGCTTTCGTGCACACGTGCGTGCGCCGTCCGGGCCGCCCCGCGTACGCCATCAGCGCGCCGCCGTCGGGGAGTTGAGAGATCCGTGTTTGACTTATCTCTCTGTGGGCATGTCGACAAAACGCTGAAGTGACCTCCCTGGCTGCGCTATACCAGGTGTACCCGGGTGACGGGTGGTGCGACGATGGACGTTATGGGGGACAAGGCAACTCTGTTGGAGACAGGGCGACTTACTACGCAGTCGACCGTCCGGGAAGAGCCCGGTACGGCCGTCGAGGAGGCACGCCACCGTGCCGCCGCCGAGGCGGGCGACACCTCCGCGATGAGCAGGCTCGGCGCGCTGCTGCTGCGCCGTGGCGATCTCGACGGCGCGGAGCCCCATCTGCGCGCGGCCACCGCGGAAGGCGACCGGGCCGCGGCGAACAATCTCGGCGTCCTGCTCCACCAGCGCGGATACGCGGACGAGGCGGCCGGCTGGTGGCGCATCGCCGCCGTCGCGGGCTCCTCCGCGGCCGCGCACGCGCTCGGCCGGCACCACCGCGAGCGCGGTGACGAGCCGGCCGCCGAGTACTGGCTGCGCCAGTCCGCCGAGCAGGGGCACACGCTCGGTGCGTACGCGCTCGCCGACCTCCTCGAGCACCGCGGTGACGTCGGGGCCGAGCGCTGGATGCGTACCGCCGCCGAGCGCGGCCACCGCGAGGCCGCGTACCGGCTCGCCCGGGTGCTGCAGCGGCGCCAGGCCGTCGACGCGGGCCAGGACCCGGACATGGCCGGCCTGCACGGCAGGGCCGCGGTGCGGCGTGCGGTCCCGCCGTCCGGCCGGATCCCGGCCGAGGCGATCGTCTTCGGCGGCGAACTCCTGGACTCCGCACGCCTGGTGGTCGGCGCGGACACCACGGCCGCCGCCGGCACCGAGCCCCGCACGGACGCCGACACCAGCACTGGCACCAGCACCGATGCCCGTACCGAGGCCGACGGCGTGCGACGGCTCACTCCCGCCGAGGAGATCGAGCAGTGGTTCCGGCAGGCCGCCGCGCGCGGGCACCGCAGGGCCGCCCTGCACCTCGGCGTGATCCTCGAAGCGCGCGGCGACCTGAAGGAGGCGGGCCGCTGGTACCTGTCGGCGGCCAGGGACGGCGAGTCGCGCGCCGCGTGCGCGCTCGGCTTCCTGCTGCGCGACGCCGGCGACCGGAAGAACGCCTCGGTGTGGTGGCACCGCGCCGCCAAGGACGGCGACGGGAACGCGGCCAACGCCCTCGGCGCGCTGCACGCCGAGCGCGGCGAGACCCAGACCGCCGAGCGCTGGTACCGGGCCGCGATGGACGCGGGCGATGTCAACGGCGCGTACAACCTCGGCCTGCTCTGCGCCGAGGGCGGACGCACCGTCCAGGCCGAGCAGTGGTACCGCCGCGCCGCCTACGCGGGCCACCGGGAGGCGGCCAATGCGCTCGCCGTACTGCTGCTGCAGGTCGGCGACACCGCGGGCGCCCAGCCCTGGTTCTCCAAGGCGGCCGAGGCGGGCAGCGTGGACGCCGCGTTCAATCTGGGCATCCTGCACGCGGGCCGCGGCGAGGACGCGGCCGCGCTCGGCTGGTACGAGCGGGCCGCCGCGGCCGGGCACACCGAGGCCGCGCTGCAGGTGGGCATCGCCCGGCTCCGCGAGGGCGACCGCCGCGGCGCCGAGCGGC
>NZ_QUAK01000069.1 GCF_003429565.1 Streptomyces triticagri | reverse complement strand
GGCGGCACGGGCCTCGCCGAGCGCCGTCAGGGCGTCGGCACGCGCGCGTGGCGGCGGTGCGGCCTGGGCGCGCGCGTGCAGGGCGGCCTGGGCGGTGAGCCGGTCGCGGCCCGCGAACAGGGCGCGGGACAGGGCCAGTGCGGTGTGCCGCTCGCCGAGGGAGAGATAGCGGTTACGGCTGGACAGGGCCAGGCCGTCGGTGTCGCGGACCGTCGGCACCGCGCGGACCTGCACCGGGAAGTTGAGATCGCGGACCATACGGCGGATCAGTGCCAGCTGCTGGGCGTCCTTCTGGCCGTAGAGCGCGACATCGGGGTCCGTGAGGTGCAGCAGTTTGGCGACGACGGTGAGCATGCCGTCGAAGTGGCCCGGGCGTACGGCCCCTTCGAGGCGCTCGCCCATCGGGCCCGCGGAGATCCGCACCTGGGGCTCGCCGCCCGGGTAGACCTCGTCCGTGTCGGGGGCGAACACCACGTCGGCGCCCGCCTGTTCGGCGACCCGGACGTCGGAGTCCAGGGTGCGCGGATAGCGGTCGAGGTCTTCGCCCGCGCCGAACTGCAGCGGGTTGACGAAGACGGTCACCACGACCTGGTCGGCGAGCTCCCGGGCGGCCCGGATCAGGCCCGCGTGGCCGTCGTGCAGGGCGCCCATGGTCATCACGACCGCACGGCTGCCGGCCGGGCCGGGGCGGCCGAGTGCGCGCAGTTCGGCTGCGGTGTGCAGCAGCACGGTCATCGGGGGTCCTCTCCGGCGCTGTCGGTGGTGCCGGGGCCCGTGCCGGTGCCGTCGCCGCCGTGGGCGAGCACGCCGAGCAGGTCCTCGGCGAGCTCCGGCTTCAGCAGGCCGTGCGCCAGGGCACGGTCGGCGGTGGCGCGGGCCATGGCGAGGTATCCGGCGACGGTGCCGGGGGCGTGCTTGCGCAGTTCGGTGACGTGCGCCGCGACCGTGCCGGCATCGCCGCGCGCGACGGGGCCGGTCAGCGCGCCGTCGCCGGATCGCAGGGCGTTGTCCAGAGCGGCGCCGAGCAGCGGTCCGAGCATCCGGTCGGGGGCCTCGACGCCGGCCGTGCGGAGCAGGTCCATGGCCTCGGCGACCAGGGTGACCAGGTGGTTCGCGCCGAGCGCGAGGGCCGCGTGGTACAGCGGCCGTGCGCTCTCCTCGATCCACTCCGGTTCGCCGCCCATCTCGATGACCAGGGCCTGGGCCGCCAGCCGCAGCTCGTCGGGCGCGGTCACGCCGAACGAGCAGCCCGCCAGGCGCTGGACGTCCACGGAGGTGCCGGTGAACGTCATCGCGGGATGCAGTGCGAGGGGCAGGCCGCCGGCCCGGAGCACGGGGTCGAGCACGCCGGTGCCGAAGCGTCCCGAGGTGTGCACGACCAGCTGGCCGGGTCGTACGGCGCCGGTCTCCGCGAGGCCTTCGACGAGGCCCGGAAGGGCGTCGTCGGGGACGGTCAGCAGGACGAGCTCCGCGCGCGCGAGGACCTCGGCGGGCGGTACCAGGGGGACGTCGGGCAGCAGGGTCGCGGCCCGGCGCACCGAGGTCTCCGAGACTCCGGAGGCGGCGACCGGCCGGTGGCCGGCGAGCTGGAGCGCGGCGGCGAGCGCGGGGCCCACGCGGCCCGCGCCGACGACGCCGACGGTGAGCCTGGCCGGGCGGTCCTTGGGATCAGGCTGTGGTGTTCGGTTCACGCGACGACGGCCTTCCGTTCCAGTCCGCATGGGGTACCGGACGTTTCTCGTCATGCTAACGCGAGCCCCCAGGACCCGTACCGGCCCTGTCCACAGGCGGCACGGGCCCTGCCGGGGTGGTCCACAGGCTGTGCGTCGGCGTACGCGCATGAGCCATGATCTGTGGATGACCACGCGCGCGCGGGACCAGCGTCACCGGCCGTACGGAGCCGACCCAGAGGACCGCGGTCGCCATGCCGCCGCCCTGCGCGGGGCGGAGCGCGTCCTGTCACGACCGAGCGCCGACCGTACGACGGGCGAATCCCTGGCCGCGCTCACTGCGGCCGCCGCGGAGGTCCACGACCCGGACGACGGAGTCGACGTCTACGGGGACGGGGTCGTGGCCGTCCTCGAGGAGCGGGTGGCCGGGCTGCTCGGCAAGGAGGCCGCCGCGTTCTTCCCGACCGGGACCATGGCCCAGCAGGTGGCGCTCCGATGCTGGGCGGGACGCACGGGGGACGCGACGGTGGCGCTGCATCCGCTGGCCCACCCCGAGGTGCACGGGCAGAGCGCCTTCGGGGCCCTCAGCGGCCTGCGGACGGTGCACCCGACGCACGAGCGACGGCTCCCGACCGCCGACGAGGTGCACGAGCACCCGGAGCCCTTCGGGACGCTGATGCTCGAACTGCCGCTGCGGGAGGCGGGTTTCGTCCTGCCGTCCTGGCAGGAGCTGGTGGACGTGGTGGCCGCGGCACGGGAGCGGGACGCGGTGGTGCACTTCGACGGGGCGCGCCTGTGGGAGTGCGTGACGCACTTCGGCCGCCCGCTCGACGAGATCGCCTCCCTCGCGGACAGCGTCTATGTGTCGTTCTACAAGTCGCTCGACGGACTCGGCGGAGCGGTCCTGGCCGGACCGGAGTCCCTGATCGCCGAGGCCACGGTCTGGCGGCACCGGTACGGCGGGCGGGTCTTCCAGCAGTATCCGACGGCGTTGTCCGCGCTGATCGGCATCGACCGGGAGCTGCCGAGGCTCCCCGCGTACGTCGCGCACGCGCGCGTGGTCGCCGAGGCGCTGCGGAAGGGACTGCACACGGTGGGCGTGCCCTACGCGCGCGTGCACCCCGAGGTGCCGATGACGCATCAGTTCCAGGTGTGGCTGCCCCGGTCCGCCGGGGAGTTGAACGAGGCGACGGTGCGGCAGGCCGAGGAGACCGGGACCGCCCTCTTCCGCCGCTGGATCGCGGGTCCGGTGCCGGACCTCGCGTACACCGAGGTGACGGTGGCCGCCGCCGGTCTGGACTGGTCGGCGGACGAAGTCCACGACGCGCTCGTGGACTTCGTCCGCCGACTGCCCCCGCACGCCTGACACGGGGCCCGGGCACGCGACCTCACGCGAGGCGTCCCAGGATCCGCGCGAGCAGGCCGGGCCTGCGCGGTGGCCGGGCCGCCCGGCGCGCCTCGCGCAGCTCGGCGATCACCCGCCAGTCGTCCCGGCCCGGGGCCGGCGGGATGGCCTCGCCGCGCTGCACGGCGCGGTAGACGTCCAGGGAGTAGGTCGAGGTGATGCTCATGGCGATGCCTCCGGTGCAGGTCACGAGTGGTGGGTGGTTCCCGGGGCCGACGGCCTCCGGACATCACCGACACTGCGCCCACCGGTGCCGCCCGGTCACGCCGATTGACCGGAGCCGTCAATCGACGGGGCCGTTGTCGTACCCACCGGGCACCATGGGGGTGTGAGTGTGAGCATCGACATCAGCGGACTGCAGGCCGAGCGGATCACCTTCGTGACCTCGCCCCTGGCCGAGCTGGGCATGGCCCTGCACGCGCTGAGCGAGCCGGGCCATCACCCCTCGCTGCGCGGCTGGTCGTCCGCCGTCTCGTCCTGCCTCGACCCGTGCCTCGCCGACCGTCTCTCCGAGGCGGACTTCCTGTGGCGTACGACGTTCTCCGACGTCTTCCTGCCGTTCGCCGGGCTGCCCGGGCGCGACGCCCTGCCGGCCGGGACGCTCGCCGAGGAGCTCGACCAGCTGGACAAGCTCACCGACCGCCAATTCGTGGACGCCGCCCTGGAGTTCACCTGCGAGTATCCGAGCACCCGCCCCGGTCCCGACGTACTGAGCGACTCCACCGCCCGGCGCCGCGCCCTGGACCTCGCGGCCGCCCGCGGGCCGCATCAGGTGGCCTTCACCCAGCGTCTGCTCGACGACCCGCCCGCCGTGCGCGGCTGGCTGCGGCGACTGATCGAGGAGTGCGACGAGGCGTTCTTCGCGGACGTCTGGACCCGGCTGCGCCCGGAGCTCGCCGCGGACGTCCGCCACAAGAGCGAGCTGCTCAGACACCGCGGACTCCCCGACGCCCTGTCGGCGGTGTCCCGCGCGGTCGGCCTCGACGAGCACGGCACCCGCATCACGGTCGACAAGTTCGCCGACGGCCGCACGGCGACCGGCTCCGGCAGTCTGGCCCTGGTGCCGACCAGCCTCGGCCGCCCGCACCTGATGGTCCTGCACCGGTACGGCTGGCAGCCCGTCCTGCACTATCCGGTGGCCGCGGAGGCACTGACCACGCGCGCGTCCGTCGAGCAGCTGACCCGGCGCATGGAGGCGCTCGCACATCCCGTACGGATCCGGCTCTGCCGCCATCTGGCCCGCGGTGCGTACACGACCGGCGAGCTGGCCGATGCGCACGGCATGACGGCACCGGAGATATCCCGCCATCTGACCGTGCTCAAGAAGGCCGGTCTGCTGACCACCCAGCGCCGCGGACGGTACGTACTGCACCAGCTCGATCTGACGACGGTGGCCCGGCTCGGCGGCGACTTCATCGAGAACGTCCTGCGGTGAGGTCCGTCCCGGAATGAAGCTGTCGGGCCCGGCCGGCACCCCGTCAGCCCGCGCCGCCCCCGCCGGCCCGTACCAGACCCGTCTCGTACGCGAGCACCACCACCTGCACCCGGTCACGCAGCCCGAGCTTGGTCAGGATCCGGCCCACATGGGTCTTCACCGTGGCCTCGGAGAGCACCAGACGCGCGGCGATCTCGCCGTTCGACAGGCCCTGGGCGACCAGGACCATCACCTCGCGCTCGCGGTCGGTGAGCCGCTCGAGCTCCTTGTGCTGCGGCCCCGCCCCGGTCTGCGGCAGCATCGGTGCGAAGCGGTCGAGCAGCCGCCGCGTGGTGGACGGCGCGACGACGGCGTCGCCGCTGTGCACGGCCCGGATGGCGGCGAGCAGTTCACCGGGCGGCACATCCTTGAGCATGAAGCCCGAGGCCCCGGCCTTCAGTCCGGAGAAGGCGTACTCGTCGAGGTCGAAGGTGGTCAGGATGAGCACCTTCGGACCGTGCTTCTCCGCGTCCTCCCGCCCCGCCGCCGCGGCGGCCTTGGCGGGCGCGCAGATCCGGGTCGTCGCCTCGACCCCGTCCAGACGCGGCATCCGGACGTCCATCAGGACCACGTCCACCGCCGTGGAGCGCAGCACTTCGAGCGCCTCCGCGCCGTCGCCCGCCTCGGCCACCACCTCCATGTCCGGCTGGGCGGCGAGCACCATACGGAATCCGGTGCGCAGCAGCACCTGGTCGTCGACGAGCATCACGCGGATCGGCTGGCTGTCCAAGGCGGTCCCTCCAGGACGTCGACGGCGGGGCGCCGCCGGCTACGGGTCGAGCAGCTACGGGTCGAGCAGCGGGGACGAAGCAGCGGCCGGTCGGCCACAGGTCAGATGGCGGGCTTGAGCGGCAGCAGGGCACTGATCCGGAACCCACCGCCCGGCCGCGGCCCCGCGTCCAGGGTCCCGCCGACCATACCGACGCGCTCCCGCATGCCGATGAGCCCGTGCCCGCTGCCGTCCGCGCCGCCGTCCTCGTACATCTCGTGCGGAGCACCCTTGCCGTCGTCCTCGATGAGCAGGCCGAGGCCGTCGTCGAAGTAGACGATGCGGACGCTGGCACCCGCGTGGTCGCCTCCGTGCTTGCGGGTGTTGGTGAGCGCCTCCTGGACGATGCGGTACGCGGTCAGCTCCACACCGCTCGGCAGCGGCCGCGGAGTGCCCTCGATCTTGAAGTCCACGGTCAGGCCCGAGTCGCGGCACTGCTCGACCAGCTCGTCGATCTGCTCGACGTCCGGCTGAGGCACGTACTCGCCGCTCTCGCGCTGCTCGCCGGTGCGCAGCACACCGAGCAGCCGGCGCATCTCGGCGAGCGCCTGCCGGCCGGTGCCCGAGATGGTCTCCAGGGCCTTGCGTGCCTGGTCGGGCGCGCCGTCGAGGACGTACGCGGCCCCGTCCGCCTGGACCACCATCACCGAGACGTTGTGCGCGACGACGTCGTGCAGCTCGCGGGCGATCCGGGCGCGCTCGGCCGCCACGGCGACCTTGGCCTGCGCCTCGCGCTCCTTCTCCAGGCGGTCGGCCCGCTCCTCGAGCTGCGCGAAGTACGCCCGCCGGGTCCGTATCGAGTCACCGAGCACCCAGGCGAGCACGAACGGGACCATGAGGAAGGCGGTGAAGAGGAAATTGCCCGCGGCGCTGACATTGTCCTCGGGCCAGCGCAGCTGCGAGATCGGCGCCGCGAGCAGCCCGCCCACCAGACCGAACCGGCGGGACCACGGAGCGCCCTCGGCAGCCGTCGAATAGATGATCACGAGCATGGCGAAGTTGGCCGGCATCGTCTGGACATCGACGATCACCTGGACCACGCCCGTGGCGGCGGCGAGCAGCAGCATCTTCTCCGGGGCACGCCGCCGCAGCGCCACCACCAGGGACAGCACGAGGCTGATCACCACGGCCAGCGCCTCCGGGCCGTAGCTGTTCACATCGGCCGTGGACGCCATCCCGACCACGCTCAGCAGGAACAGGACGACAGCCCAGAAGCTGTCGACACCTGTCGGGTGTCTGCGGAGGAAGTCGTAGAAGCGCTGCACGTAACCCAGCGTAGGTACGGCGCCCACGGCGCGGGGTCAACCGCAGGGCCGATCCCTGCGTCCGCCACGTACTCCCCAAGGTGGAGGCTGCCGGTCCAGTGGCCCGACCTGCATCGCCGGGCGCGCGGCCTAACCTCGTTGTCGTGACCACGGATATGACGAGCGGTGGCGGGCCGGCCGGTGCGGACGGGCCGACCCCTGCGGGCGGACCGACCGGCTGGCGCGAGGCGGCCGAGGCGGCGCTCTACGGCCCGGACGGCTTCTATCTCCGGGCCGAGGGCCCCGGCCGCCACTTCCGTACCTCCGTCCACGCCTCACCGCTGTACGCGGCCGCGGTCGCGCGGCTGCTGTGCCGCGTGGACGAGGCGCTCGGGCATCCGGACGAGCTCGCGTTCGTCGATCTGGGCGCCGGGCACGGCGAGTTGACGACCGGCGTCCTGGCGGCGCTGCCGGCCACCGTGGCGTCCCGCACGCGCGCGTGGGCGGTGGAACGCGCGGCCCGCCCGGCCGCCCTCGACGACCCGCGGATCGAATGGACCGGCACGCCTCCCGAGGGCGTCACGGGCCTGCTCTTCGCCAACGAATGGCTGGACAACGTCCCCTTGGACGTCGTCGAGACCGCCCCCGACGGCCGCCCCCGCCTCGTCCACGTCACCGCCGACGGCACCGAGACCCTCGCCGGCCCGCCCACCGACGCCGACGCCCGCTGGCTGGAGCGCTGGTGGCCGCTCGGCGCCGAGCCCGGCCTGCGCGCCGAGCCGGGCCGTACCCGGGACGAAGCCTGGGCGGCCGCCGTCGGCAGCCTCTCGGCCGGCCTCGCGGTCGCCGCCGACTACGCACACGCGCGCGTGGACCGTCCCGCCTTCGGCACTCTCACCGGCTTCCGCGAAGGACGCGAGTGCCGTCCCGTGCCCGACGGTTCCTGCGACATCACGGCGCACGTCGCCCTCGACGCCTGCGCGGCGGCCGGGTCGCTCCGGGCGGGCGGCCGGCAGCCGGTCCTCACCAGCCAGCGGGCCGCGCTCGCCGCGCTCGGCGTCTCCGGGGCACGCCCCCCGCTGTCCCTGGCCGCCACCGACCCGACGGCGTACGTGCGGGCGCTCGCGTCCGCGGGCGAGGCGGCCGAGCTCACGGCGCGCGGCGGACTCGGCGACTTCGGCTGGCTGGCACAGCCCGTCGCCGTGACGCCCGGACTGCTCGCCGGGCTACTTGTCGATGTCCCCGACCACGAAGAACAGTGAGCCGAGGATCGCCACCATGTCGGAGACCAGGGTGCCCGGCAACAGCTCGGCGAGGGCCTGGATGTTGTTGTACGAGGCGGAACGCAGCTTGAGCCGGTACGGAGTCTTCTCGCCCTTGGACACCAGGTAGTAGCCGTTGATACCGAGCGGATTCTCGGTCCATGCGTACGTATGGCCCTCGGGGGCCTTGAGGACCTTCGGCAGCCGCTGGTTCACCGGGCCGGGCGGCAGGTCGGCGAGCCGGTCGAGGCAGGCGTCGGCGAGGTCGAGGGCATTGTGGCTCTGCTCCAGGAGGCACTCGAAGCGGGCCAGACAGTCGCCCTCCTGCCGGGTGACCACCTTGAGGACGGACTGCAGCTCCCCGTACGCCAGATACGGTTCGTCGCGCCTGAGGTCGAAGTCGACGCCGGAGGCGCGCGCGATGGGCCCGCTCACTCCGTAGGCGTGCGCGGTCTCCGCGGTGAGTGCGCCCACGCCCCTGGTACGGCCGCGGAAGATCTCGTTCCCGAGCACCAGACGGTCGTAGACGTCCATCCGCGAGCGGACCGAGGCAACCGCGTCCCGGGCCCGCGACGTCCAACCGAGCGGAAGATCCTCCTTGAGGCCGCCGACCCGGTTGAACATGAAGTGCATCCGGCCGCCGGACACCTCCTCGAGCACCGCCTGGAGCTCCTCACGCTCCCGGAAGGCGTGGAACACCGGGGTGATTCCGCCCAGTTCGAGCGGGTACGAGCCAAGGAACATCAAGTGATTGAGTACGCGGTTGAGCTCGGCGAGCAGCGTCCGCAGCCAGACGGCCCGCTCCGGGACCTCCATCCCGAGCATCCGCTCGACGGCGAGGACCACACCGAGCTCGTTGGAGAACGCGGAGAGCCAGTCGTGGCGGTTCGCGAGCATGATGATCTGCCGGTAGTCACGCGCCTCGAAGAGCTTCTCGGCTCCCCGATGCATGTAGCCGATCACCGGCTCCGCATCCAGGATCCGCTCGCCGTCGAGGACGAGACGCAGGCGCAGCACACCATGGGTGGACGGATGCTGCGGGCCGATGTTGAGCACCATGTCGGTGCTCTCCGCGGCGCCGCCGATGCCGACCGTGGTCTCCGTCTTGGGACTCATGGCGGACAGTCTCTCGTACATAGGGTGGATGCATGGATACGGGGATGACGGACGCCGCCGACGACCGGGACGAGCCGGTCCCGCAGCACGAACGGGTGCCGCAGGCCGAGCCCGTCTGGACCGGGCTGCCGCACGCGATGCTGCGGATGCGGCGGCTGCTCCTCGTGCTGTGGATGGTGCCGCTCGCGGTGGCGGCCGGCGTGCTGCCGGGCGTCTTCGCCGGGCCCGTGTGGGCGGTGTTCGCGCTGATCCCGCTCGGTCTCCTTGCCTGGGGCTGGCCGCTGCTCGGACGCAACTGGCGCTCCTGGCGATACGCGGAGCGGGCGGACGACCTGCTGATCCAGCGCGGCGTGCTCTGGCACGAGCAGACCGTGGTGCCGTACGGGCGGATGCAGCTCGTCGAGGTCGAGTCGGGGCCGTTCCAGCGGAAGTTCGGGCTGGCCAGCCTGCAGCTGCACACGGCCGCGGCGGCGACCGACGCGACGATCCCGGGACTCGAGCCGGCCGAGGCGGAACGCCTGCGGGACCGGCTGACCGAGCTGGGCGAGGCCCGTTCGGCGGGGCTGTGAACAGCGAACAGGCGCCCGGCACGAGCCCCGGCACCGGTACCGGGCCCGGGCCGGCGGACGCACCCGGCACCGCGGACGGACTCGACGCCACAGACGCACCCGACGCCGCAGACGCACCCGACGCCACGGACACCCCCGGCCAGGACTCCGGCGCCGAACGCCGGCTGCACCCCGTCACGCCGCTGCGCCGCGCCTGGGCGCCGGTCGCCGTGCTCGTCGGCTGGGCCGTGCACGACTTCGACCAGGCTCAGCGCCGGCTCTCCGACCTCACCGGCACCCATCTCCTGATCGGCCTGGGCATCCTGCTTGCGGCGGCGGCCCTTTACGGCTTCCTGAGCTGGTGGTTCACCCATTTCTCGGTCACCGAGACCGAGCTGCGCATCCGGACCGGCCTGATCTTCCGGCGTACCGCCCACATCCGGCTCGACCGGCTGCAGGCCGTCGACGTCAACCAGCCGCTGCTTGCCCGCTTCCTGGGCGTCGCCAAGCTGAAGATGGACGTCATCGGCACCGCCTCCAAGGACGAGCTGGCCTTCCTGTCCGACGCGGACGCCCGCGCGCTGCGCGCCGAACTGCTCGCCCGTGCCGCCGGTTTCGCCCCCGAGACCGCCAATGACATCGGCGAGGCCCCCGCCGAACAACTGCTGCACGTACCCCCGCGCAAGCTGCTCGTCGCACTGCTGCTCACGGGGTCCAGCTGGATGCTGCTGCTCGCGGCGCTGGCCGGACCACCGGTCCTGTGGTTCACCACGCACAGCGTCGGCCTGCTCATCGGCACCGGCATCCCGCTGCTCGGCGCCGCCTTCGCCAGCACGGTGGGGCGGTACGTGAAGGAGTACGACTGGACCGTCGGCGACTCACCGGACGGACTGCGGATCGATCACGGGCTGCTCGACAAGGCCCATGAGACGGTGCCGCCCGGCCGTGTGCAGACCGTACGGATCGTCGAGCCGCTGCTGTGGCGGCGGCGCGGCTGGGTCCGAGTCGAACTGGACGTGGCGGGCTCGTCCAACGACCTTCTTGTGCCGGTCGCCCCGCGCGAGGTCGCGGAGGCCCTGATCACACGGATCCTGCCGGGCGTGACCGTGCCGGCTGAACTGTCCGCGCCGCCCGCCNCCTGCCGGGCGTGACCGTGCCGGCTGAACTGTCCGCGCCGCCCGCCCGCGCCGCCTGGTGCATGCCCGTGTGGTGGCGGGGGCACGGACTCGCCGTCACCGACACCGTGTTCGCGTCCCGGCACGGACGGCTCACCCGCACACTCGCCCTCGTACCGCATGCGAAGGTGCAGAGCGTGCGGCTGCTCCAAGGGCCGTGGATGCGCCGCAGGTCGGTGGCGGACATCCATGTGGAGACGGGCGCGAACACGACGGTCGCGGCGCGGCTGCGGGGCGCGGACGAGGCCGCGGAACTGCTGCACTCCCAGGCGGACCGCTCCCGCACGGGGCGGCGGACGGCCCGGCCGGATCGGTGGATGGCTTGAGTCGTGTCCGCAGGGCCCGGGCGGTCTTTCGGCTCGGGCCGTCGGCTCAGGATCGGCTCGGGCCGTCGGCTCAGGAGATCGCCGAGCGCAGCTCCGCCACGTCGAGCTGCTCGGTCTCGTCGTGCGCCGTGAGGTCGATGACCTGGCCCACGCCGCGCTCCTCGGCGCCCGCGGCCGGGAACTCGGCCTCGGACTCCGCCTTGTGGATCGCCAGCGCCTCCGCGCCGACCACGTCCGCCAGGTCCTCGTTCTGCACGTCGTCCGGTACGTCTTCCGTGGCCGCGCCGAGCGGCTCGGCGGGGTGCTCCGTACCGTCGCCGCCGCTGTGCCCCTCCTCGGGGGCGTCCTTCGTGCCGAAGAAGTCGAAGCCGCCCACGGCCGTCACCCGCCGCGGCCGGTGCGGCACGACGGCCGCCGCCGCGGACACCGCGCCCTGCGCGGGCACCATGCGCTGCTCCGGGGCCGGCGTCCCGGTCGCGGATGCCCGGTCGTGCGAGGAGGCGTCGGCCGGGTCGTCGCCGGAGGCCTGCGCGTCGCCGGAGGGCGAGGCCTTGTCGGAGGGCGAGGACTTGTCGGACGCCGCGGACGCTCCGGTCGAACCCGCCTGGCGTGCCGCGCCGTTGGCCTGGTCCGCGCCGTTGCGCGTGAGGTTGTCGAGGGCCACGCCTGCGCGCAGGTAGAGCGAAGGGCTGAGGGTGCCGGACTCGGTGCCGCGCGAGCCGCCGCGGTCCGGACCGCTGCCGCCGGGCGGCAGTGCCTTGGCCGGGGCGGAGGCCTCGATCGCCAGCCGCCTGCGGCCCTCGAGCGCGCTCGCGCGCTCGGTCTCCGCCGTCGCGTACCGCCGAAGGAGGGCCGCGTGCTCGCCGCGCAGCGCGGCCAGTTCGCCCCGCTTGGCGCGGAGCTTGTGCTCCAGGCGGGTGCGCAGCTCGCGGGACTCCTCGACGTCGGACTCCAGCTCCGCCACCTGCTCCTCGTGCCGCCACTCGTCACTGGCGCGGGCACGGGTCAGCTCGGCCACCTGCTTGCCCGCCATACGGTCCCAGCGGCGCATCACCACGGCACCGACCACCGCGGCGCCTGCGGCGGCCGCGGCGAGGGAGCGCAGAATCACCGGATCCGCGAACAGCCAGGCGCCGGACGCGCACAGTACGGACGCGCCCGCGATCGTCGAGGGGGGCAGCAGCCGGTGCAGCGGTGGGGAATGGCGGTGACGTCCTCGTGGCATGGCCAGAAACTTACCGCGCGTGCGCAGCCTGTGAAGCCCCGCCCGCCAATCTGTTCCCTTGCGGTTACGTAAAGACGCGCGTGTTTCGGCCACTTGACTGCCACTCCTCGGGTACTCGGCCACCGGACTTGCCACGGGTGGTCGGCCGGACCCCCGTGACCGGCCGACCACCCGCGCCGCTACCGGCTACCGACTACTTGCCGATCAGCCCCTTGGACTCGAGGTAGTCCTTTGCCGCGTCGGCCTCCTTGACTCGCTCCGCGTCCACCTTCCTGTTGAGCACGACGAGGTCCTCCGTGGTGAGCGTCTCGGTGAGCTTTCCGAGGGCGTCGGCTATCTCCTTGCCGCCCGCGTCCTTGGCGTTCACCACCGGGAGGATGTTGTCCGCGTTCTGCAGCTTCTTGTCGTCGTCGAGCAGGACCAGGCCGAAGTTCTCCAGGGTCGCGTCCGTGGTGGTGGTGAGGACCAGCTGATCGGTGCCGTCCTTCACCGCCTGCTTGGCCTGCGGAGTGCCGACGCCCTTCGGGTCGATTCCGGTGACGTCGATTCCGTACGTCTTCTTCAGACCCGGGGCGCAGAACGGGCGGACCTCGCATTCGTCACCCGCCGCGATCTTCACCTTCAGATCCTTCTTCCCGAGATCCGAGAGCGTCTTGAGGCCGTTCTTCTTCGCATAGTCCTTCGTGACCGCAAAGGCGTTCTGGTCGACGGCCTTGCCCGCGGGCAGCACCTTCAGACCGCGCGGCCCGGCGAGCTTCTCGAGGGCGGCGACGGTGTCCTCGACATCGCTGGAGGCGACCGGCTTCGCATCCGGGCCGTTCTTCTCCGTGTTGAGGAATTCGGCGAGGGTCGCCGCGTATTCCGGGACGACGTCGATCTGGCCCTTCGCCAGGGCCGGTTCGTAGAGTTCGCGGTTCTCGACGGTCTTGATGGATGTCTCGTAACCGGCGTCGGCGAGTATCCGGCTGTAGAGCTCGGCCATCACCTTGGACTCGGTGAATCCCGCGGAGCCCACCACGATCCTGCCCTTGGCCGACGAACCGCCGTCCTTGCCGGAGTCCTTGCCCCCGTCGTCGCCCTCCAGGCTGTCACCGCCGCAGGCGGCGAGGCCCGCCGTCAGGGCGAGTACGGCGACCGCCGCCGAGGCCACGCGGGTGCCGCGCCGGTACTTGTGCATCAGGAACCACCGTTCAAAGAGAGAGATTGAGTGCGACGGCGCATCGGGTCGAACAGCCGCCCGCCCGCCACCAGTACAGCCTCCACGCACAGCGCGAGCACCGCGACCAGAAACGCACCGGCGACCACCTGCGGAGTGTCCCGCAGATTGAATCCGGCCGTGATGATCCGGCCGAGTCCGCCCTCGCCCGCCATCGCCGCAAGCGTCGCCGTGGCGACCACCTGCACCGCGGCCGAGCGGAGTCCGGTCATGATCAGCGGGTAGGCCAGCGGGAGTTCGACCCGTACGAAGACCTGCCGGCCGCTCATGCCCATGCCGCGCGCGGCCTCCACCACCGACCTGTCCACCTCGCGCATCCCGAGATAGGCGTTGGTCAGCAGCGGCGGCACCGCGAACAGCACGAGGGCGATGAGCGTCGGCACGTCCTCGTACGTACCGAGCGGGGTGAGCGAGAGCAGCACGAGCACCGCGAGGGTCGGGACGGCGCGGCCCACGTTCGAGATGTTGATCGCGAGGGCGCCGCCCTTGCCGATGTGCCCCAGATACAGCGCGATCGGCAGGGCGATCAGGCAGGCGACGAGCAGGCAGGTGCCGCTGAAGTAGAGGTGCTCCCCCAGGCGGTTCCACACGCCCTTCTCGCCCTGCCAGTTGTCACTCGTGCTCAGCCAGTCGTAGGCACCCGATATCGCGTTCATACCGCCTGCGCCACCTTCTCCACCGGGGTGCGGCGAGCGCGGCCGCGACGTATTCGGGTCCAGGGGGTGAGCCATCGCTGCAGGGCCAGGAGGAGCAGATCCGCCACCACCGCAAGCAGTACGCAGAGCACGGACGCGGTCAGCACCTGTGCCTTGAAGTCGGTGCGCAGGCCGGACATGATCAGGCCGCCGAGGCCGCCGTAGTCCACGATCGCGCCCACCGTGGTCAGGGCGACGGTCGACACCGTGGCGATCCGCACGCCGGCCATCAACGCGGGCAGCGCAAGCGGGAGTTCGACCTCCCAGAGGAGCCGCCACGGGCCGTACCCCATGCCGCGCGCGGCCTCCCGGGCATCGTCGGGCACCGCCTCGAGGCCCGCCAGGATGTTCCGCACCAGGACCGTGAGCGAGTACAGGACGAGGCCGGTGACCACGAGCGCGACCGAGAGCCCGAACACCGGCAGCAGCAGCGAGAACATCGCGAGCGACGGCAGCGAGTACAGCGCGGTCGTCAGGCCGAGCACCGGGCCGGCGAAGCGGCGTCCGGAGCGGGCCAGCAGCGCGAGCGGCAGCGCCACCGCAAGGCCGATGAGGACGGATGCGGCAGTGATCCCGATGTGCTCGACGGTGGCGTCGATCAACTCCTGGCTGCGGGAGCGGACATACTCGCCGCACACCCAGTCGTTCGCCACCAGGCAGCTCTGGCCCGCCATTCCCCCCGCCTCCCCGCTGTCCCGAAACGGTCGTCCGCGATTCGTCTGGTGACCCTAAACCCGACCACCGACAATCGCCGAGCCTCGTCCACAGCCGTTGTATTGCAGCAACATGGCTGTCACACAACACCCACCACAATGGGGAGTCATGATCCGGTTCGAGCACGTCACCAAGCGGTATCCCGACGGCACCACGGCCGTCGACGATCTGTCCTTCGAGGTCGCCGAGGGTGAACTGGTCACGCTCGTCGGCCCGTCCGGCTGTGGAAAGACCACCACCATGAAAATGGTGAACCGGCTGATCGAACCGACGTCGGGCCGCATCCTCCTCCAGGACGAGGACATATCCGACGTCGACGCCGTCGAACTCAGGCGCCGCATCGGCTACGTCATCCAGCAGGTCGGCCTCTTCCCGCACAAGACGGTCCTGGAGAACACCGCGACCGTCCCGCATCTGCTCGGCTGGAAGCGCGGCAAGGGCCGCGACCGCGCCGCCGAACTCCTCGACCTGGTCGGCCTCGACCCGTCGGTGTACGGGGACCGCTACCCCGACCAGCTGTCCGGCGGCCAGCGGCAGCGAGTGGGGGTGGCCCGCGCGCTCGCCGCCGACCCGCCGGTGCTGCTGATGGACGAGCCGTTCGGCGCGGTCGACCCGGTGGTCCGCGAGCACCTGCAGAACGAATTCCTGCGCCTCCAGGCCGCCGTACGCAAGACCGTCCTGTTCGTCACCCACGACATCGAGGAGGCCGTACGCCTCGGCGACCGCATCGCCGTCTACGGCGAGGGCCGCATCGAGCAGTACGACGCACCCGCCGCGGTCCTCGGCACCCCGGCGACGGACTACGTGGCCGACTTCGTCGGCGCCGACCGCGGCCTCAAGCGGCTCTCCGTCACCCCCATCGAGCCCGGCGACCTCGAACAGCCCCCGGTCGTACGCCTCGACGACCCGCTGGACCGAGCCGCCGAACAGCTGCGCGCCGAGGACGCACGCTGGGCCGTGGTCCTGGACGCCGACGACCAGCTGCACGGCTGGCTCTCCGCCGAGCAGGCCAAGGCGGGCGCCCTGGGCGACAAGCCCGGCACGGTGCGCGAACACGCGCGCCGTATGGAGGCCTGGCTGCCGGTCGGCGCCTCGCTCAAGCAGGCGTTCGCCACGATGCTGCAGCACGACGCGGGCTGGATCGCCGTGATCGACGAGGACTCGGTGGGCCACTTCCGGGGCGTACTCACTCCGGCGACGTTGCACGAGGCGCTGCGCCGTTCGACCGCCGCGGACGCCCGGGACATCACGCGCGCGGAGGTGGAACTCGAGACGGTCAGGGGCAGTTGAGGACCTGCGGGTACCGCTCAGCGCAGGCGGCCGCTGAGCCACTCCAGGGCCGCCGGGATCTCACGCCGCCAGGTGTTGAAGTTGTGCCCTCCGCTGTCCAGCGTGATCGACGAGACCCGGGCGGGCGGCCGTACCTTGCCGATGAAGCTCCTGGTGGCGCGGTAGTTGTCCTCGCCGTGCCTGCTGCTGGCGACCAGCAGCGAGACCGGCGGCGGTGGCTCGTGGTCCAGGAACCACAGCAGATCCGCGCGCTTCTCCAGTCTCCGGTCGCCGTGGAAGAGATCCCCCGTGGTGGGGTCCGCGGGGGCCCGGTACGCGGCCGAGAGCCCCGCTCCCGCGCCGAACCGGCCGGGATGGTGCAGGGCGAACTTCAGCGCGCAGTAACCGCCGGTGGAGTTCCCGATGGCGCCCCACCGGCCGCGGCCGGTGCCGACCCGGTAGTGCCCGGCCACCGCCTCCGGCACATCCTCGGCAAGGAACGTCTCGGTCCGCGGCCCGCCGGGCACGTCGACGCACTCGGTGTCCCGGGGCGGGGCCACCGTGGGCCGCATCATCACCAGGAGCATCGGTTGCATGCGCCCGGCGTGCGCCAGGGCGTGCGCCGTCTGCGGGTACTTGAGGCCCTTGAACAGCGCCCGCGCCGTACCCGGATAGCCGGTGAGCACCAGTGCCGCCCGGAAGGTCCGCGCACTGCCGGCCGGGCGGAAGTACTCCGGCGGTACGTAGACGTACGCGAGAGCCGCGAGTCCCGACCGGCGGCCCTCGATGCGGACCCGCTGGATCTGCCCGCCCTCGGCCGGGCGCGCCCCGCCCGGCACGTTCACGGTGCGGGTGCCGGTGACCTTCAGTGCGGCGGCAGGGCGGTCGTGGTCGACGACGACGCCGGGCTCGCGCTCCTGCCCGAAGAGGTCGGCCCAGGAGGCGTAGAAGCCGAAGGAGCGGTTCGCGGCCAGACCGAGCGAGGCGAAGATCGTCACCTGGGTGAGGGCGAGCAGCCCGATCCTGCCGAGCACCGCCCGCACGGTACGCCCCGCGAGCCGCGGCCAGAGCCAGACCGTGCCCGCGAACAGGAGCACGGCGAGCACCACGGCGAGCACCAGGACCCTGGCGCTGGTGAGCGTCATGCGGTGCCTCTCGTCTCGCGTCCACGGGACGGTCGCGTCCGCCCGTACAGACAGATCTGACCGCTCCCGCTCTCCCGCGAACCCGAAAGCACCCCACCGGCCGCACCCCGGCCAGGACCACCGGACTCCCGGTGGCACGGAGACCCCGCCCACCAGGCCTACGCTTGTCACATGAGTACGCTGCCTGGCCGCGGCCACGTCGAGGGCCTTCCGCACTGGGACCGCTGCGCCGTCATGGGCGTGGTCAATGTGACTCCCGACTCGTTCTCCGACGGGGGCCGCTGGTTCGACACCACGAAGGCCGTCAAGCACGGCCTCGACCTGGTCACCGAGGGAGCCGACCTGGTCGACGTCGGCGGCGAGTCGACCCGTCCCGGCGCCCCTCGGGTCGACGAGGACGAGGAACTGCGCCGGGTCGTCCCGGTGGTGCGCGGACTCGTCTCGGAGGGCGCCACCGTCTCCGTGGACACCATGCGCGCCTCGGTCGCCGAGCAGTCCCTGGCGGCCGGTGCGACCCTCGTCAACGACGTGAGCGGCGGGCTCGCCGACCCGGCGATGGTCCCTGTCGTGGCCGCCGCGGAAGTGCCCTTCGTGGTGATGCACTGGCGCGGCTTCAGCGAGGACATGAACAACCGCGCGGTCTACGACGACGTCGTCCCCGAGGTGCTCGCCGAGCTCCACTCGCGCGTGGAGGCCGTCGTCGCCGGCGGGGTGTCCCCCGAACGGATCGTGCTCGACCCCGGCCTCGGCTTCGCCAAGAACGCACCGCACGACCTGGCCCTCCTCGCCGGCCTGCGGCGGCTGCGCGAGCTCGGCCACCCGGTCCTGGTCGCCGCCTCCCGCAAGCGATTCCTCGGCCACATCCTGGCGGGCCCCGAGGGCGCTCCGCCGCCCGCGCGGGAACGCGACGCGGCCACCGCCGCCGTCTCCGCCATCGCCGCCCGCGAAGGGGCCTGGGCCGTCCGCGTGCACGAGGTGCGCGCCACGGCCGACGCCGTCCGCGTCGCCCGCGCCGTCGAAGGAGCCCTGTGACGTCCCCTGCGGACACCGAGGCGGTCGAGGCCGCCAACGCCGCCTACTACGAGGCGATGGAACGCGGCGACTTCGACGAGCTCTCGGACCGCTGGCTCTCCGGCGACGAGGGCGACGGCATCTCCTGTGTGCACCCCGGCTGGCCGCTGCTCACCGGCCGCGGCGAGGTGCTCAGGTCGTACGCCCTGATCATGGCGAACACCGAGTACATCCAGTTCTTCCTCACCGATGTGCGGGTCTCCGTGCACGGCGACACCGCCCTGGTGACCTGCACCGAGAACATCCTCAGCGGCGGCCCGGCCGAGGACGGCGCCGAACTCGGGCCGCTGGTCGGCCAGCTCGTCGTCGCGACCAATGTGTTCCGGCGCACCGCGGACGGCTGGCAGCTCTGGTCGCACCACGCGTCGCCCGTGCTCGCCGAGTCGGCGGACGAGTCCCCCGACGGCCCGGAGGGGACCGACGGCGATCCGGAGGACGGCACGGCCTGACGGCGCCCGCCGGCACGGCCCTGGCGCCCCCGTCGCAATTCAGCCGCCCGAGTGTGTGGGTGCCCGGCGGTGATTGGGAGCCTGGCCTCATGGGTATGGGCGGCTACCAGTCGCGGGCCGCGATGTCCATAGCCCCCGCGGGCGGGCGCTGTCGGAGTGCGCAGGTAGATTCGACCGTGGCCGGTACGCCGACCGCACTCGGCAGTGACCGGACCGACCGACGATTTCAGGAGTGATTCGCGTGGATCGTGTCGCGCTGCGCGGCCTCAGGGCCCGCGGGCATCACGGCGTGTTCCCCCGTGAGCGGGAAGAGGGCCAGACCTTCGTCGTGGATCTGGTTCTCGGCCTGGACACCAGGGCGGCCGCGGCCGACGACGACCTGGCGAAGACGGTGCACTACGGCGTGGTGGCGGAGGAGGTCGTCGCGGTCGTCGAGGGCGATCCGGTCGACCTGATCGAGACGCTCGCGGAGCGCATCGCCGCGCAGTGCCTGAAGCACGACGGAGTGCAGGAGGTCGAGGTCGTCGTGCACAAGCCGGAGGCCCCGATCACCGTGCCCTTCGACGACGTGACCATCACCATCACCCGGAGCCGAGTATGAAGCCCTCAAGCCACCCGGCGACCAGCCCCGACGGCACGTCCCCGGACCGCCCCGACTTCGGTGATCCGACCGTCCAGCCCGTGCCCGCGTCCGTGGTCGAGCAGGTCGACGCGGCCGACGCGACGCTGAACAACCCCAAGGACGCGGTGATCGCCCTCGGCAGCAATCTGGGCAACCGCCTGGAGACCCTGCAGGGCGCGGTCGACGCCCTCGAGGACACCCCAGGTCTGCGGGTCAAGGCGGTCTCCCCGGTCTACGAGACGGAGCCCTGGGGCGTCGAGCCGGGCACCCAGCCCTCGTACTTCAACGCGGTGACGATCGTCCGCACCACCCTCCCGCCGTCCTCCCTGCTCGAGCGGGCACACGCGGTCGAGGAGGCCTTCCACCGAGTACGGGACGAGCACTGGGGCCCCCGCACGATCGACGTCGACATCGTGTCGTACCAGGACGTCCTCTCCGAGGACCCGGACCTGGTCCTGCCGCACCCGCGGGCGCACCAGCGCGCCTTCGTCCTCGCGCCGTGGCACGACGTGGATCCCGAGGCACAGCTGCCGGGCCGCGGACCGGTCGCCGAGCTCCTCGAGGCCGTCACCCGCGAGGGCGTGGCACCGCGCGTGGACCTGGAACTCCGGCTGCCCGAGTAGTCGTTAGGGTCTACTGAGCAGCCGCGGCACCGGGGGCACCAGGGACCGCGGCGGCCGTACGACGAGACCGGACGACGGACCGGCGAAGACCACCGGCGGTCGGCCGGAGGACCACCGGCAGGACGAAGGGGCGGCCGTGAAGCTGCTGCGCATCAGGACGCTCATCGGTCTGTTCCTGGCGGCCGGGGTGATCTCCTGGGCCGGCGCGCGGCTCTGGGACTCCCTCGGGACCCTGCCGAGCATCCCCGTCGCCGCGCCCATCGTCCTCGCCGCCATCGCGGCGGTGCTGCTCGCCACCGCGCTGTCCTTCCGCTCCCGGCTGCGCGCCCAGCGCGAGCGCCGGCCGGGGGCCAAGGGCGTGGAGCCGCTGATGGCGGCCCGCGCCCTGGTCTTCGGGCAGGCGAGTGCCCTGGTGGCGTCGCTGGTCTGCGGCGTGTACGGCGGTGTCGGGGTGTTCCTGCTCTCGCTGCTCGAGGTGCCCGCGCGGCGCGACCAGGCGATCCACGCGGGCTTCTCGGTGCTCGCCGGGGCCGCCGTGGTCGTGGTGGCGCTGTTCCTCGAGCGGGTCTGCAAGCTTCCCGAAGACTCCGACGACAGCGATTCGGGCGAGGGCACGGCGACGGCGTAGTCCACCGTCTGCGACGGCACAGACCGCCGTCTCAGCCGTCGGGCCGCCGCCCGCGCATCACTTCGCCAGGATCAGGCTCATCGCCTCGGAGCGGGTCGTGGCGTCCCGCAGCTGCCCGCGCACGGCCGAAGTGGTCGTCTTGGCACCGGGCTTGCGGATGCCGCGCACCGACATGCACATGTGCTCGGCCTCGATCACCACGATCGCGCCACGGGCCTCGAGGATCCGCATCAGGGAGTCGGCGATCTGCGTGGTCAGCCGCTCCTGGACCTGCGGCCGGCGGGCGAACACCTCGACGAGGCGGGCCAGCTTCGACAGTCCGGTGATCTTGCCGCTCTCGGCCGGGATGTAGCCGACGTGCGCGACTCCGTGGAAGGGCAGCAGGTGGTGCTCGCAGAAGCTCACCAGCTCGATGTCCTTGACCAGCACCATCTCGTCGTGGCCGAGGTCGAAGGTCGTGGTCAGGACGTCCTCCGGCTCCTGCCAGAGTCCGGCCAGCAGCTCCCGGTACGCCCGGGCCACCCGGGCCGGGGTCTCCCGCAGGCCCTCGCGGTCGGGGTCCTCGCCGATCGCGGTCAGGAGCTCCCGCACGGCGTTCTCGGCCCGCTTCTCGTCGAACTCGCCTATCCGGGCGTCAGCGTCCAGCGTCACCGGGTCGGTCATCAGTGCCTCGTTCCTGTCCATCTGGCCTGCGGCGGGCATACGAAAGCGCCGCGCCCCCCAGGCTAGAACCAGGGGGGCGCGGCATCCATTCCGGGCCGGTGGGACCGCACGCGGTCCCGGGCGCAGGGTCAGCTCTCCGGGCGCTCCTCGGGGACCGGGTCGACCGCCTTGGTGAGGTCGGCCGGCGCGGCGTCCGCGGGGCCGGCCGTGACCGCGGGTGCGGTGCCGTTCGCCCCGTTGGTCAGGGAGAGTTCGCGGGGTGAGAGGACCGGCGGGCGGGTGGAGGGCGTACGCCGTGCCGAGCCGGTCCACGCCGGGCGGGCCGGGCGCTTCACGATCGGCGCGAAGATCTCGGCGATCTCCTCCTTGCCCAGGGTCTCCTTCTCCAGGAGCTGGAGGACGAGATTGTCCAGGACGTCCCGGTTCTCGACCAGGATTTCCCAGGCCTCGTTGTGCGCGGTCTCGATGAGCTTCTTGACCTCTTCGTCGACCAGGGCCGCGACCTCTTCCGAGTAGTCGCGCGGGTGACCCATCTCGCGTCCGAGGAACGGCTCCGTGTTGTCACCGCCGAACTTGATGGCGCCGAGCCGCTCGGTCATGCCGTACTGCGTGACCATGGCCCGGGCCGTGGCGGTGGCCTTCTCGATGTCGTTGGCCGCGCCGGTGGTCGGGTCGTGGAAGACCAGTTCCTCCGCGGCTCGCCCGCCCAGCATGTAGGCGAGCTGGTCCAGCATCTCGTTCCGCGTGGTGGAGTACTTGTCCTCGTCGGGCAGGACCATCGTGTAGCCGAGGGCTCTGCCGCGGGACAGGATCGTGATCTTGTGGACCGGGTCGGAATTCGGTGAAGCCGCCGCGACCAGGGCGTGACCGCCCTCGTGGTACGCGGTGATCTTCTTCTCCTTGTCCGACATGATCCGGGTCCGCTTCTGCGGTCCCGCCACGACCCGGTCGATCGCCTCGTCCAGGTAGTGGTTGTCGATCAGCTTCGCGTCGCTGCGGGCCGTGAGCAGGGCTGCCTCGTTCAGGACGTTCGACAGGTCCGCGCCCGTGAAGCCCGGGGTGCGGCGGGCGACGGCCGAGAGGTCGACGTCCGGGGCGACCGGCTTGCCCTTCTGGTGGACCTTGAGGATCTCCAGGCGGCCCTGCATGTCCGGGCGGTCGACCGCGATCTGGCGGTCGAAACGGCCGGGGCGCAGCAGCGCCGGGTCCAGGATGTCCGGCCGGTTGGTGGCGGCGATCAGGATGACGCCGCCCTTCACGTCGAAGCCGTCCATCTCGACGAGCAGCTGGTTCAGCGTCTGCTCGCGCTCGTCGTGGCCGCCGCCCATGCCCGCACCGCGGTGCCGGCCGACGGCGTCGATCTCGTCGACGAAGACGATCGCCGGGGCGTTCGCCTTGGCCTGCTCGAAGAGGTCGCGGACCCGGGAGGCACCGACACCGACGAACATCTCGACGAAGTCGGAACCCGAGATGGAGTAGAACGGGACGCCCGCCTCGCCCGCGACGGCGCGCGCGAGCAGCGTCTTGCCCGTACCGGGCGGGCCGTACAGCAGGACGCCCTTGGGGATCTTGGCGCCGACGGCCTGGAACTTCGCCGGCTCCTGCAGGAACTCCTTGATCTCGTGGAGCTCCTCGACCGCCTCGTCACTGCCCGCGACGTCCGAGAACGTCGTCTTGGGGGTGTCCTTGGTGATCAGCTTGGCCTTGGACTTCCCGAAGTTCATGACTCGGGAGCCGCCGCCCTGCATCTGATTCATCAGGAACAGGAACACGACGATGATCAGGACGAACGGCAGCAGAGTCAGCAGAATCCCGACGAACGGGTTCTGCTTCTCCGGCGAGACCGTGTAGCCCTCTTCGATGTCGCCGTTCTGGTAGTTCTCCTGCAGCGTCTGGGCGAGCTGCTGACCCTGCTCGCCGATGTAGCTCGCCTGGATCTTGGTGCCGCCGCCGTACTTGTCGTTGTCGGCGCCGTCCTTCAACTCGACCTTGATGGTGTTCTCATCACCGGTGGTCAGCTTGGCCGTCTTCGCCTGCTTGTCGTTGATGGCCCTGACGACCTCGGCGGTGTCCACCGTCTTGTAGCCGCCGGACGAGCCGACGACCTGCATCAACACGACCACGGCGAGGACGGCCAGCACGATCCACATGACCGGCCCACGGAAGTATCGCTTCACGTCCATCCATACGGAGCGGATTCGCCCCGTCCCTCCTGCCATAGTGAGTTTGATAAAGACTGTTCTTCGGACGGTACCCCAGCATTGTCACCCGCGACCGCAGGGGACGTCGGACAATCCTGGCTTCCCATGCTCCAACGGCGGGAACGCCACGAGGGTTCCCGCCGGCCTACCCGGCGCCCGGACGGGGGCTCTTGGGAGTCAGCCGCCGTACACGTGCGGGGCGAGGGTGCCGACGAACGGCAGGTTCCGGTACTTCTCCGCGTAGTCCAGGCCGTATCCCACGACGAACTCGTTGGGGATGTCGAAGCCGATCCACTTCACGTCGATGTCGACCTTCGCGGCGTCCGGCTTGCGCAGCAGCGTGCAGACCTCGAGGGATGCCGGCTCGCGGGAGCCCAGGTTCGACAGGAGCCAGGACAGGGTCAGGCCGGAGTCGATGATGTCCTCGACGATCAGGACGTGCCGGCCCTTGATGTCGGTGTCGAGGTCCTTGAGGATCCGCACCACTCCGGACGACTGGGTGCCGGCGCCGTACGAGGACACCGCCATCCAGTCCATGGTGACGGGGGTGGACAGGGCACGGGCCAGGTCCGCCATGACCATCACGGCACCCTTGAGGACACCGACCAGGAGCACGTCCTTGCCCGCGTACTCCGCGTCGATCTTCGCGGCCAGCTCCGCCAGCTTCGCGTCGATCTCTTCCTTGGTGAGGAGTACCGATTCGAGGTCGGTGCCCATGTCTTTCGCGTCCACCCGCACATCACTTTCGCATCGCCGGTCAGCCTTGCCGGATGACCAGTCTGCCACCCTGCCGCTGAGCCTCGACCCGGCCGGGGAGGTTGATGGCTCCCTGGCCGCGCCAGCCGGTGATCAGGCGGTCCATCTCCTCGATGTGCCGGGCGAAGAGCGAACCGGCGGGCGCACCGGCCTCGATCGCGGCTCGGCGCAGGATCCGGCGTCGCACGGCGGAGGGCAGGGCGTAGAGGCCGGCGCACTCGAGGCGGCCCGATTCGTCGCGGACCGAGGCCTCGGCGCGGGCGGCCCAGTCGTCGAGGGCGTCGGCATCGTCGCGGGAGAGCTGGGCCGTACGGGCGAGGGCCTCGACGACGCCCTTGCCGAGCGCCTTCTCCAGGGCGGGCAGGCCCTCGTGGCGCAGCCGGGAGCGGGTGTACGTCGGGTCCGCGTTGTGCGGGTCGTCCCAGACGGGCAGCGACTGGACCAGGCAGGCCTTGCGGGCGGTCTGCCGGTCGAGGTGCAGGAAGGGACGGCGGTAGCGGGCGGCGGCGCCGCGGCCCGGGGAGACGGCGGCCATGCCGGAGAGCGAGCGGATGCCGGAGCCGCGGGCGAGGCCGAGCAGAACGGTTTCGGCCTGGTCGTCGCGGGTGTGGCCGAGCAGCACCGCGGCGGCGCCGTGGCGCTCGGCGGCGGCGTCGAGCGCGGCATAGCGCGCGTCACGGGCGGCGGCCTCGGGGCCGCCGTCCCGGCCGACGTCGACGGCGACGGACTCGACCGGGTCGAGGCGCAGCGCGGTCAGGCGCGCGACGACATCGGCCGCGCGGTCGTCGGACCCGGGCTGCAGTCCGTGGTCGACGGTGATGCCGCCGGCGCGGATGCCGAGCTTGGGGGCTTCGAAGGCGAGGGCGGAGGCGAGCGCCATGGAGTCGGCGCCGCCGGAGCACGCCACGAGCACGAGCGGCGGCCTGGCCGCTTCGCGGGTGGCGGGAACGGTGGGGGTGGGGCTGGGGGCGCTCGCCGCGACAGGGGCGCCGTTCGCGGAAACGGTTTGCGCCGCGCACCCGCGCGCCGCCTGATCGGACAGTACGTCGTGGAGTACGCGGCGGACCGCCAGGCGTATCGCCGCGACCGCAGGATGGGGACCCATGGTCCGGTTCCCTTCGTGAAGTTCGGGAATGTGCGTCGGTTCGGTCACTCGGGGGTCCGGTGCGCCTGGACCTTCGAGATCGGTCACACAGAGTGCGTCGATGGTGACAGAAGCGAGCCGTTCCCCGAGCATCGCACGCCTACCGGGAGCCCACGGTCCCTCGGACGGGTGATTGGCGGGTCTTCATTCTGCCGTCGCGGGCGCAGCGGCCTATGACTCTGCCTTACGGTGCACCCGCGCGACCCAGTCCGCCGGTTTGGCGATCTCCGCCTTGGTGGGCAGCGTGTTCGGTGATGTCCAGACGCGGTTGAAGCCGTCCATGCCGACCTCCTCGACGACGGCCCGGACGAACCGCTCGCCGTCCCGGTACTGGCGGAGCTTGGCGTCCAGGCCGAGCAGCTTGCGCAGTGCCAGGTCAAGGCGGGAGGCGCCCTTGGCCCTGCGCTCCTTGAACTTCTCGCGGATCTCCGCGACGGAGGGCACGACGGCCGGTCCGACGCCGTCCATCACGAAGTCCGCATGCCCTTCGAGCAGGGACATCACTGCGGTGAGGCGGCCGAGCGTCTCGCGCTGCTCGGGCGTCTGCACCAGCTCCACCAGGGAGCGGCCGCCGTCCTCGCCGTCGGTCTCCGAGGGGTCCGTGCGATTGCCGGCGAGCGCCCCGGCGGCCTCGCGCAGCCGCTCGAGGACGGTCATCGGGTCGACCTCGGTCTCACCGAGAAAAGTCTGGATCTCGCCCTCGAGGTGGTCCCGCAGCCAGGGGACTCCGGTGAACTGGGTGCGGTGCGTCTCCTCGTGCAGGCAGACCCAGAGCCTGAAGTCGTGCGGGTCCACGTCGAGTTCGCGCTCCACGTGGACGATGTTGGGCGCGACGAGGAGGAGCCGGCCGCCGCCCGCCGCGGCCGGCAGCTCGCGGCTCGGCGGGGCGAAGGTCTCGTACTGGCCGAGCACCCGCGAGGAGAGGAACGACAGGAGCATGCCGACCTCGACGCCGGTGACCTTGCCGCCGACCGCGCCGAGGACCGCGCCGCCGGGTCCGCTCGGGCGGCGTTCGCGCATCTTGTCCAGGAGGGGCTTGAGCACCTCGCGGAAGCCCGCGACATTGGCCCGCACCCAGCCGGGGCGGTCCACCACGAGGACGGGGGTGTCGTGCACCTCTTCCGTCGCCATCCTGGTGAAGGAACGGACGTGCTCCTCCGAGGACTTGGCGTGCGCGCGCAGCTCGGCGACGACGGCGCGCGCCTCCTCGCGGCCGATCTCGGGACCCGGCCTCGCGAGCCGGGTCGCGGTCGCCACCGCGAGGTTCCAGTCGACCATCTCCGCTCCACCGATGCTCGTCATGCGTCAACCGTACGTGCTGGAACGGCCGGACGGAGGAGCTTGGGGCGCCGGGATCAGCGGCAGCCGCAGTTGGCGATGGCGGAGGCGAGGCGGTCGAGGGCGTCCTGGGCCGCCTGCGGGGCGACGGTCTTGGAGGCCGTGAAGGCGAAGACCAGAAGCCGGCCGTCGGCGTCCACGACCGACCCTGCGAGGGTGTTGATGCCGGTCAGGGTGCCGGTCTTGGCGCGGACCAGGCCGGTGCCGGGGGCCGCGCCGTCGCCTTCGTAGCGGCTCGCGAGGGTGCCGGTGAATCCGGCGACGGGCAGGCCGGTCAGGACGGGCCGGAGCTCCGGGCGCTTCGGGTCTGCGGCCGCCGCGAGCAGGCCGGTGAGCAGCCGGGCGGTGATCCGGTCGTCGCGGTCGAGGCCGCTGCCGTCGGCGAAGCGGGTGCCGGAGACCGGGAGGCCGAGCTTGCCGAGGCGGGCCTTGACGGCCTTCTCGGCGCCGGCGAACGAGGCCTTCTCGCCGCCCTCGAGGGCGACCTGGCGGGCCAGTGCCTCGCCGATGTCGTTGTCGCTGTTCGTCAGCATCCGCTCGACCAGGGCGGACAGCGGCGCGGAAGAGGTCTCGGCCAGCGGCTTCGCCTTCTTCGGGGCCTTGTGCTCGCCGGGCGGTCCGTCGACCTTCACGCCGCGGTCCTCGAGGAGGTCCGCGAAGGTGCGGGCCGCGTCGCCCGCCGGGTCGCCGCTGCGCGGGGCCGGGCCCTTGGCGGAGTCGTCGAGGCGACCCTCGTCGGCCATCAGGGCGGTGACGGGCGCCAGGTTGTCGTTCGGGCCGATGGGGTGCTGGTCGGTGCCGGCGTAGCGGGAGACGTCGTACGAGAGCTTGATGCCGGCGGGCTTCTTGCCGCCCTTGCCGCCCTTGCCGTCCTTACCGGCCTTCTCGCCCTTGCCGGCGCCGGCGCCGTCCGCACGCTGCTTCAGCGCCTCGGCCGTGTCGTCCGCCAGCTTCCGCAGGCTCGCGCTCCCGTCGGCGTCCTTGCGGGCGGTCAGGGTCGGGTCGCCGGCGCCGACCAGGGTCAGCTTGTCGGAGCCCTGCTCGGCGACCACGCGCGTGGTCAGGCGGTGGTCGGGCCCGAGGGCCGCGAGCGCGGCGGTCGCCGTGGCGATCTTGGTGGTGGAGGCGGGGACGACGGCCTTTCCGGCCTTGGACCCGTAGACGGTGTCGCCGGTCGCCGCGTCGACCACCGAGGCGGTGCGGTCCGGGCCGAGCGCGGAGTCCTTCAGGAGCGGTTCGAGTACGTCGGCGAGCGCGCCCTCGGTCGGCGCGGGCACCGAGCCCCCCGATCCGTCGCCACCCTCCGAGGCGCCGAGCGCCGCGAGCACGCCGGGTGCGCTGGGTGCGGTCGCCGGTCCGCGCCCCGTCGAGCCGTGATCTGCGCCACCCAGGCGCTCCTGGGCGACCGCCCGGTCCCGCTCGGCCGTACGCTGGCCTGAGTCCCAGGGACCGGCCGCGGTCGCCACGGCGGCGGCCAGTGCCAGGCCGGCGGTGGCCGCTCCCGCCGTGAGCTTCAGCGTCGAGAGCGTACTGGGCGTCGTGGACTTCGGGAGTTGCCGAAGCCACTGCGCCGGCCCTCCGGCCTTGGACTCGGGCACCTCGGACCAGCCCCTTTCGCGATCACACTCCTGCGTGAGGGACACTTAATCACTCGTTGTATGTGCTGATCATGGAGGAGCCACCGGTGGAGTTCGACGTCACGATCGAGATTCCGAAGGGTTCGCGGAACAAGTACGAGGTGGACCACGAGACCGGTCGGATCCGTCTGGACCGCCGGCTCTTCACGTCCACCAGCTACCCGGCCGACTACGGCTTCGTCGAGAACACCCTCGGCGAGGACGGCGACCCGCTGGACGCCCTGGTCATCCTGGATGAGCCGACCTTCCCGGGCTGCCTCATCACCTGCCGCGCGATCGGCATGTTCCGGATGACCGACGAGGCCGGCGGCGACGACAAGCTGCTGTGCGTCCCGGCCTCCGACCCCCGGGTGGAGCACCTGCGGGACATCCACCACGTCTCGGAGTTCGACCGCCTGGAGATCCAGCACTTCTTCGAGGTCTACAAGGACCTGGAGCCCGGCAAGTCCGTCGAGGGCGCCGACTGGGTCGGCCGCACCGAGGCCGAGACCGAGATCGAGAAGTCGTACAAGCGCTACGAGGCGCAGGGCGGGCACTGACCGACCCGCCGGGAGGAGTCAGACCTCCCACTGTCCTAGTACGGACGGGCCGCACGACCCCTGAGGGGATCGGGCGGCCCGTTCGTGCGTACGTGCGCATACTGGGCGTGAGCCCTGTGACCAGGAGCAGGAAGGAGGAGCCGACAGCCGTGGCCGAGGCCGAGGAGGACGACCGCAAACCGCAGTCGGACGAAGCGCGCAGCGCGTTCGCCCCGGTCGGCGGAGTCGAGGCGCCGGGCGTTCCCGAGGAGGAGCATCCGACCTCGGAGTTCACCATCCCGGAGGGGCTGCAGATCCCGCCGGCTCCGGCGGACGAGCAGGAGTCCTCGGCGTTCACTCCCCCGGTGACGTACGAGGCGACGCGGGCCGCGGTCACGTTCACACCGCCCGAGGGCATCCCGATCGTCCGGCTCACCAAGGACGTGCCCTGGCAGGACCGGATGCGCACCATGCTGCGCACTCCGGTGGCCGACCGTCCCGCGCCCGAGGCGACGCAGCGGCCGGAGGAGGAGGGCCCGGCGGTGCCGCGCGTCCTCGACCTGACGCTGCGTATCGGCGAGCTGCTGCTCGCGGGCGGTGAGGGCGCGGAGGACGTGGAAGCGGCGATGTTCGCGGTCTGCCGCAGCTATGGGCTCGACCGATGCGAGCCGACGGTCACCTTCACGCTGATCTCGATCTCGTACCAGCCGTCCCTGGTCGACGATCCGGTGACGGCCTCGCGGACGGTACGGCGGCGCGGCACCGACTACACGCGGCTCGGCGCCGTGTTCCGGCTTGTGCACGACATCAGCGACGAGGACGTCGACGTCACCCTCGAGGAGGCGTACCGGCGGCTCGCCGCGATCCGCAGGAACCGCCACCCGTATCCGGGCTGGGCCCTGACGGCGGCGGCGGGGCTGCTGTCCGGATCGGCCTCCGTCCTGGTCGGCGGCAATGCGGCGGTGTTCGTGGCCGCGGCGATCGGCGCGATGCTCGGCGACCGGTTCGCCTGGCTGCTCGCCGGGCGCGGAATGCCGGAGTTCTACCAGTTCGTGGTGGCCGCGATGCCGCCTGCCGCGGTCGGTGTGGCGATGAGCCTCTGGGACCTGCCGGGGGTACGGGCCTCCGCGGTGATCACCGGTGGTCTCTTCGCGCTGATCCCGGGGCGGGCGCTGGTCGCGGGCGTGCAGGACGGTCTGACCGGCTACTACATCACCGCTGCCGCGCGGCTGCTGGAGGTCGCGTATCTGGTCGTCGGCATCGTCTGCGGCGTGCTCATGGTGCTGTATCTCGGAGTGGTCCTGGACGCCGGACTCAATCCGGAGACCGAGATCCACAGCCCGAACCGGCCGGTGATCCAGATCCTGGTCTCGATGTCGCTGAGTCTGGCCTTCGCGATCCTGCTCCAGCAGGAACGTTCGACGGTGCTCCTGGTGACCCTGAACGGCGGGGTGGCCTGGGTGATATACGGCGCGATCGCCCCCGCGGGCGGATACTCGCCGGTGGCGGCCACCGCGCTGGCGGCCGGTCTGGTGGGGCTCTTCGGGCAGCTGCTCTCGCGCTACCGGTTCGCGTCCGCGCTGCCGTTCGTGACGGCGGCGATCGGGCCGCTGCTGCCCGGTAGTGCCACGTACTTCGGCCTGCTCGAGATCGCCCGGAACGATCTGAACGCCGGGCTCGCCTCGCTCTCCAAGGCCGCGGCGCTCGCGCTCGCCATCGCGATCGGCGTGAACCTGGGCAGCGAAATGGCCCGGCTCTTCATCAAGGTGCCGGGCCAGGAGGATCCGACCGGACGCCGCGCGGCCAAGCGGACCCGCGGCTTCTGACCCGGGCCGCCCCCGCCGTACGACGGGAGCGGCCCGGCCGGGTCAGCGCTTGGCGTGGCGCCCGCGCGGCG
>NZ_QUAK01000002.1 GCF_003429565.1 Streptomyces triticagri | reverse complement strand
CGCCGCAGGCCGTGACCTGCGGCTCGCCCTGCGCGCCCCGGCCGCCTGGCCACCCGCCCGCTGGGCCGTGGCCGCCGGCGCCGCGCTCCTCTGCGCGCTGCTCGTCGGCCTGCCGACCGCGCTGATCCCCAACCCGGTCTTCGGCCGGATCATCCCGCCCGAGTGGTGGAACCTGCCGGTCCTCGTCGTGACCTCCGTCCTGGCGGGCCTGCTGCTCGCGACGTACGTACGGACCGGGGCCGACCGGGCGCCGGGCCGGGAACGCTCCTCGCGCATCGGCGGCGCGGGCGCGCTGCTCTCCTTCTTCGCGGTCGGCTGCCCGGTGTGCAACAAGCTCGTGCTGCTCGCGCTCGGCACCTCCGGCGCACTGACCGTCTGGGCACCGCTGCAGCCGCTGCTCGCGGTGGCCTCGCTCGTGCTGCTCGGGGTGGCGGCCGTACGCCGACTGGCCGGAGAGGCCGCCTGCCCGGCGGTCCCCGCGTCGGCGCCCGTGCGCTCCGCCTGAGCCGGATGCGCCCCGCGGGGCCAAGCCGCGCACCAACTCTCTTTGCCTGCCTTTCCAGGAGAACGGAACACCAGATGTCCGCCAGCCCTGCCAAGAAGCCCGCTGCCAAGTCCCCGACCCGGAGCGGTTCGTCCCGCTCCCGCCGGAAGGGCGCCGTGTTCGCCGCCGGCACCGTCGCCGCCGCCGTGCTGCTCGGCACCCTCTCGTACACGGCGACCCGTCCCGACAGCAGTCCGGAGGTGACCGCGGAGGATCCGGCCGCCGATGTCTCCGTCGATCCCTCCGCCGGTGTCCACCCCGAGCTGGAGAAGCTCGCCCGCCGAGACGAAGGCGACGGGCTCGCCCTCGGCCGCGCCGACGCACCCGTCGTCCTCATCGAGTACGCCGACTTCAAATGCGGGTTCTGCGGCAAGTTCGCCCGTGACACCGAGCCCGCCCTCGTCGAGAAGTATGTGAAGGACGGCACCCTGCGTATCGAGTGGCGCAACTTCCCCATCTACGGCGAGGAGTCCGAGAACGCCGGACGCGCCTCCTGGGCCGCCGGGCAGCAGGGCCGGTTCTGGCAGTTCCACCGGGCCGCGTACGCGAAGGGCGCGAAGGAGAAGGGGTTCGCGAAGGACCGCCTCGTCGCGCTCGCCCGCGAGGCCGGGGTGCGGGACATCGCCCGGTTCACCCGAGACCTGGAGGGCGCCGCCTCGCAGCGGGCCGTCGCCGAGGACAGCGAGGAGGCGCACGGCCTCGGCGCAGCGGCGACCCCGTCCTTCCTGATCAACGGCCGCCCGGTGGCCGGCGCCCAGCCCGCGGAGGTCTTCACCGCCGCCATCGAGGACGCGAAGCAGCGGGCGGCGGCGAAGAAGACGAAGAAGCAGGAGAAGCAGGCCGACGGTGCGACCCCGTCCACCACCGGCGGTGCCCCGTGACCGACATCGGCTACCTGGCCGCCTTCCTCGGCGGCCTGCTCGCGCTGCTCAGCCCGTGCAGCGCGCTGCTGCTGCCCGCCTTCTTCGCGTACTCCATCGACAGCCCGACCCGGCTGCTCGCCCGCACCGGGATCTTCTACCTCGGCCTCGCCACCACCCTGGTACCGCTGGGCGCGGCCGGCTCGTACGCGGGCCGGTTCTTCTACGGCAACCGGGATCTGCTCGTACTCGCCGGCGGCTGGCTGATCATCGCGCTCGGCGTCCTGCAGATCCTCGGCGGCGGCTTCGCCTCCCGCCGCATGGCCGAACTCTCCGGCCGCATCCGCCCGACCACGGCGCTCTCGGTGTACGCGCTCGGCGCCGTGTACGGACTGGCCGGCTTCTGCGCGGGCCCGATCCTCGGCAGCATGCTCACCGTCGCGGCGGTCAGCGGCTCACCCGCGTACGGCGGCGCGCTCCTCGCGGTCTACGCCCTCGGCATGGCGGTCCCGCTGTTCCTGCTCGCCGCCCTGTGGCAGCGCTTCGACCTGGGGCGCCGCCGGTGGCTGCGCGGACGCAGCCTGCGCGTCGGCCGCCTGGAACTGCACACCACGACCCTTCTCTCCGGCCTGTTCTTCATCGCCCTCGGCACCCTCTTCCTGGGGTACGACGGGACGACGGCGCTGCCCGGACTGCTGGACGTGGACCAGTCGTTCGCGGTCGAGCAGTGGGCGCGGGAGGTGGGGGACCGGGTGCCGGACGGGGTGCTCGTCGCGCTCGTCGTCCTCGCGGTGGGCGCGTTCTTCGCCGTGCGGAAGTTCCGGGAGCGCCGCCCGCCGGCCCCGGAACCGTCCAATCAGTCGCTCGCCGACGACTGACACCGGCATGTCCGCACGCGCCCCGTGCTCTGGTGCCGTCCGCCCGACATGGCGCTAGCTTGCAGACATGTCCGACAAGCCCGAAGGGCCGTCCGAGGGCGGCGGTACGCCCCGGGCCGCACGCTGGGGCGCGTTCAAGCAGTCCCCCTTCCTGCCCGCGACCGTCCTCGTGCTCATCCTCGCGGCCGCCGCGGCGCTGTTCGCCGCCGCGTACACGTACGCCATGGCCAACCCCACGCCGCACGACATCCCGACCGGCGTCACCGGCCAGTACGAGCACCCGCGCGGCCGGGAGTTCCTCGACGGGATGGAGAAGGCACTGGACGCGGAGCTCGACCTGCGCCCGTACGCGTCACGGGCGGCGGCCCGCGAGGCGATCGCCGACCAGCAGATCTACGCCGTGCTCGACGTGGCCGACGACGGCAGCCGTGTGCACGTCGGAGTGTCCAGCGCCTCCGGCTTCTCGGTGGCCGAGGTGTTCACCCGGTCGGCGCCCTCGGTGAGCCGGGCCACCGGTGTCCCCGCCACCGTCGAGGATCTCCGCCCGTTGCAGAGCGGCGACCCGCGCGGCCTGACGATCTTCTACATCTCGCTCGCCTCGGTGATCATCGGCTTCGTCGGCGCGATCCAGCTCAGCGTGCACGCCCGCGGCCTGAACCCGGCCGAACGCATCGCGGTGACCGCCGCCTATGCGCTGCTCGGCGGGTTCGCGGTGGCCGCCGTCGTGGACTGGGGCCTCGGTGCGGTGGATCTGCCGTTCGCCGAGTCCTGGCTGATCCTCGCGCTGACCATGTTCACCTGCGGGATGGTGTTCACGATGTTCAACACCTTCTTCCACCGCTGGTCGATGATCCCGACCTGGGGCCTGCTCGTCCTGCTCGGCAACCCCGCATCCGGCGGGGCCGTGGCGCCCCCGCTGCTGCCGACGTTCATCGGCCGCCTCGGCCAGTGGCTGCCGCCCGGCGCCTCGGTCAACGCCCAGCACACGGCGGTGTACTTCCAGGGCCACCAGCACGCGTTCCCGTTCCTGGTCCTCGCCGCCTGGTCCCTGCTCGCGGCCGGCCTCTTCTGGTTCTGGCGCCACCGCCACCCGGGCGGCCGCACCCCCGCCCCGTCCCAGACGCCCGCCCCCGCGGCCTCCGCCTGACGCAACTCCCCCTCCACCTCGTCGACGCGAAGCACGGTGTGCGGTCCGCATGGTCGGCTACGTTGGCCTCGGGGCAGTAGCGCGAACAGTGGAGGCGTCATGTCAGCGGGAGCAGTCGAGGGATCTGAATTCCACCTGCCCGAGATGCTGAGCTGGGAGGAACTCCAGCAGCTTCCGGACGACATCGCCGAGGGGATCGAACTCTGGCAGGGCAGGGTCGTGTGGAACAGGCGCGGCCCGCTGGAGCACCAACAGTTCGCCGTGCGCATGCGCAACGCGCTCGAGGTCGCGGCCCGCCGCGCCATGCGGGAGGAGGTCAACGGTAAGGAGCAGCGCTGCTGGCAGGTCGGCGTGGAGACCAACGTCTTCTTCACGCCCGACAAGTCCAGCTTCCTCACTCCCGACTTCCTGGTCCGCCGCTGCCTGCCCCGTGGGGCCGACACCTTCGCCACGGACACCGTCCTTGTGGGAGAGGTGCTCTCCGGCTCGGACACTCCCAGGCGCAGGCTGTGGAAGATGGACCGGTACGCGGAGGCGGCCATCCCCTGGTACTGGGAGATCGAGCTCGACTCGGGCGCGACCTGGGACGTCACCTCCGTGCGGGCGTACGAGCTGGTCACCATCGACCGGGCCGGGCTCGCCGTCAAGCCGCTGCGCCCCTCGGGGTACGTGGCCGTCGGCGAGTGGGAGCCGGACGGCCTCGGTATCGAGTTCCCCGAGCCCTTCGCGCTGAGTGTCGACTGGGAAGACCTGGCGTTCTAGGCCGGGTCGCGGGCGAAGACCGTCTTCGACCAGCGGTAGCCGAGGGCGGTCAGGCCGATGGCCCAGGCCGCTGCCAGCCATCCGTTGTGGCCGATCTCGGTGCCGAGTAGGAGGCCGCGCAGGGTCTCGATGGCGGGAGTGAAGGGCTGGTACTCGGCGATCGGCTGGAACCACCCGGGCATCGAGTCGACCTGGACGAATGCGCTGGAGATGAGCGGCAGGAAGATCAGCGGCATCGCGTTGTTGCTGGCGGCCTCGGCATTGGGGCTGACCAGTCCCATCCCGACGGCGATCCACGTCAGCGCCAGGGAGAACAGGGTCAGCAGCCCGAATGCGGCGAGCCATTCCAGCGCGGTCGCGTCCGCGGCCCGGAACCCGATGGCGACACCCACGGCTCCGACCAGGGCCACGCTCAGCATGCACTGCACCACGCTGCCGGCGACGTGCCCGACCAGGACGGATCCACGGTGAATGGCCATGGTGCGGAAGCGGGCGATGATGCCCTCGGTCATGTCCATGGACGCCGACACCGCGGTGCCGATGGTCGTACTGCCGATGGTCATCAGCAGGATGCCCGGCACCAGGTAGGCGATGTAGTCGGAGCGGCCGGCGCCGCCGGCGCCTGCGCTCATGGTGTCGCCGAAGATGTAGACGAAGAGCAGGAGCAGCAGTACCGGCGTGAGCAGCAGGTTCAGCGTCATGGACGGGTAGCGCCGCATGTGCAGGAGATTGCGGCGGAGCATGGTGTTCGAGTCGCGCAGGGCGAGAGCGAAGGTACTCATCGGGCGGTCTCCTCGGTCTGGGCGGGGACGTTCGCAGAGGTGAGGGCGAAGAAGACGTCGTCGAGGTCGGGTGTGTGGACGGTGAACTCGTCTGCCTCGATGTCGGCCGCGTCCAGCCAGTCGAGGATGGAGCGCAGTTCGCGCTGGCTTCCGTCGCTGGGGATGCGCAGGGCGAGAGCCTCCTCATCGGCGGTGATGTCGCGCAGGGTGGCCGCGGCCGACCGGTAGGCGGCGGGGTCGGTGAAGCGGAGGCGGACGTGGCCGCCCGGGATGCGGCGCTTGAGCTCGTCGGAGGTGCCCTCGGCGACGATCTTCCCGTTGCTCAACACGGCGATTCGGTCGGCGAGTTCGTCGGCTTCGTCGAGGTACTGGGTCGTGAGGAAGACCGTGGCGCCGCCCGCCACCAGTTCGCGGATCATGCCCCACATGGCGTGCCGGGAGCGCGGGTCGAGGCCGGTGGTCGGCTCGTCGAGGAAGATGATCCGAGGGCTGCCGACCAGCGTCATGGCGATGTCGAGGCGGCGCCGCATGCCGCCGGAGTACGTGGCGGCGGGCTTCTTCGCGGCTGTGCGGAGGTCGAACCGTTCGAGCAGCTCGGCGGCGACCTGCCTGCCCTCGCGCTTCGAGAGGTGGTGCAGCTCGGTCATCAGGAGCATGTTCTCCTCCCCGGTGATCAGGCCGTCGACGGCCGAGAACTGTCCGGTGACGCCGATCGCGGCGCGTACGGCCTGAGCCGAGGTGGCGACATCATGGCCCGCGACCCGGGCCTGGCCGTCATCCGCCCTGATCAGAGTGGAAAGGATCTTGACGACGGTGGTCTTGCCGGCGCCGTTCGGGCCCAGCAGTGCGAACACGGACCCGGACGGGATGTGCAGATCGATCCCGTCGAGGACCAGCTTGTCGCCGTAGGACTTGCGCAGGCCGGCAGCGGAGATCGCGGCGGACGGCACTTGACCGGACGGCGTTACTGATGTGGGCATGACAGAAGAAGGCATGGAGTCGTCCCTTTCGGAGGCCGGGTCGAACGCTGAATCGGGTGCGGTGCAGGTTCCGACGGAGTGAGGGTGCGGGTTCCGACCGAGTGAGAGTGAGCGGGTACGGAGTGAGAGTGAGCAGGCGTGGAAGAAGCGCGTGAGGGCGGTGTGTTCAGGCCAGAGCGCGGCGGATGTCGATGCTGCCCCAGCGGGTACGGGCCCGGACCTCGGCGGAGTCCTCGGTCTTCTCCGGGCCATCGGAGACGTCGAGCGTGTTGCGCACCTGACCGCGTTCGGAGCTGACGTCCAGCCAGGTGGCGGTGCCCGCACGGATTCCGACCTCGATGGCTCCGTAGGAGGTCTCCAGATGGACCGTGCCGCGCGCGACTTCGGCGACTCGCAGCGCGCCGTACGCCGTGGTGGCGGCGACCGATGACTCGGCGCGGGCGATGGCGATGTCGCCGTGGGCGCCGTTCGCGCGCAGATCACCGGTGACGGTGCCCACGGTCGTGGTGCCGTGCGAGTTCTTCAGCACGGCGGGACCGTTCACGACACCGACCCGCATATTGCCGGAGCTCGTGGTGATCTCCGCCGGTCCGTCGATGCGGTCCACCGCGATCGAACCGTGTGCGGCGTTCAAGCGCAGCGGTCCTGTGGTGTCGAAGCGGGTGTCGCCGGACGAGGTCTTCACCTGGACCTCGCCGAGCACACCTTCGCCGAGGACCTCGGCCCAGGTGCCGGTCACGTCGATCCGCGAACCTCTCGGCAGTTCGACCGTCACATCGACGGTCCCCGTACGCCCGAACAGGCCGCCCTTGGGCGTTCTGACGGTCAACGCACCGCCCGCACAGGCCACTTCGGTCTGCTCGGCGGCCCGGACGTCCCGGTCCTTCTCCGGGTCGCGGGGCGCCACCTCGACGAGCGTGTCGAGACGATCACCGGCGAGGAACCTGATGGAGCCGCTCTCCACGTGTGCGGTGACCGCGATGGCTCCGGGAGTGTCGAAAGATGGCATGGCTGTACCGTCCTCATGGCTCGTTGGGCGTCCCCGCCGGTGAGGGACGTGCGTGGAGTGGATCGGGGCGGGCGGGCAGGGAGCTAGCGCACCCAGCCGGTGATGCGCTGTCCGACGGTGTGTGCCTGCGGTGCCGTATGCGGTCGCGTGCCGTTGTCGACCGCGTACGAAACGGCCCGGACCAGCCATGCGTTGACCGACAGGCCCTCCTGGCTCGCGGCGTCCTCGGCCCGTGTCTTGAGGCGCGCGGGGAGGCGCAGATTGACCCGAGCGACACCGCCGTCGTCGTCATCGGCGGGGGCGGCCTTGAACGGCTCGGCGGCCGCCACCGGCTTCTCGTGACCGTGGTCGTCTGCGGGCGCCGGCGTCACCACGAATTCGGGGTCGAGTCCGCGCAACCGTACGTCGACCGACCCGGGGGCGAGTTCGCGAGTGATCTCGTCCATGGCGGCGGAGAGGACATGGAGCATCGTCAGCCGCGCCGCCGAATCCAGCGGAGCGGTCAGCCTCTCGGCCAACTCGCGGGCGTCACCGCCGCCGGCTTCGGCGGCCACCGCGAGTTCACGGCGGAGAGTGTCGACATACGGCGTGAGGTCCATGGCGCCATAGTGGCACACATGTGGCGCCATGGGAACCTCATTCGGTTCACTCCATGCCTCTGTGTGCCCTGACCTGCGATTTTTCTCTTGATGGTGGTGTGCGGTGACGTGGTTCCGGTCTGATGGTGGCCCGCATGGCGTCGCTTCGGTGCCATGGTGGCGCCATCGAGGGGGTACGGGGGTGCGGCTCTGCTGGGCCACACAACGAAGAACGTCCCGGACGGCATACCGTCCGGGACGTTCTCACTCTGGTGGCTGGGGCCGGGGTCGAACCGGCGACCTTCCGCTTTTCAGGCGGACGCTCGTACCAACTGAGCTACCCAGCCACGGAGTTCGCGAGGAACTCCAGCGGTCCTGACGGGATTTGAACCCGCGGCCTCCACCTTGACAGGGTGGCGAGCACTCCAAACTGCTCCACAGGACCAAGCGTTGTGCGGGACTCAGTCTCGCACAGGTTGTTGCGTGCCCCCAACGGGATTCGAACCCGTGCTACCGCCTTGAAAGGGCGGCGTCCTGGGCCACTAGACGATGAGGGCTAATTGGCCCGCCTGGGCGCTTCGCAGCGCGTCGGGGACGTGAGAAGCATATGGGATGCGGGGAGGTATCGCCAAAACGGTTTACGGGCTGCTCGGGGAGCTGGTGCGCGGGCCCGCGGGGGAGGGCTTCGCGCCCGGCTGGTTCTCCTTCGGGAGATGGCGGCTGACCTCCGCCGTCGTCAGGCCGAGGCCGCCGAGCCGGATCTCGTCCCAGGCCTGCAGGAGCTTGCTGCCGCGGTCCAGATAGAGGACCGAGGCCTCCACCGGGTCGGGCTTCTCGCCCTCGACCGCGCGCAGTCCGCTGCCGCCGGTGGAGCCCTCGATGCGCAGCCGGGTGCCGTTCTCCATGACCTCCATCTCCTGGTGGTGGACGTGCCCGGCGAGGACGAGCGGCACCGCGCCGTCGGTCTCGCGGGCGGCCACCGGATTGTGGGCGACGGCGATGTCGGCGGGGGTGCCCGCCGCGCTCTGCCGCCACAGCTCGGAGGCGAGCCGGCTGCCCGCCAGCTCCTCGGCCGGGTCGCCCTCCGCCTCGACGGAACGGTCGGGGGTGTACTGCGGGTCGCCGATGCCGGCGAAGCGGAGGCCGGCGACGGTCACGGCCTTGCCGTCGTCGAGCACATGCACGTTGTCCAGGCCTTCCAGATAGCGCTGGGTCTGCTCCGAGTCGTGGTTGCCGCGCACCCAGACGTACGGGGCACCGAGGTCCTCGACCGGGTCGAGGAAGGCGTTCTCGGCGGCGGTGCCGTGGTCCATGGTGTCGCCGGAGTCGACGATCACGTCGATGTCGTACTGCTCCACGAGGGACTGGATGATGTGCCAGCTCGCCGGGTTGAGGTGGATGTCGGAGACGTGCAGGACGCGGGCCGTGGTGGGGTCGGGGGCGTACGCGGGGAGCGTGGAGGTGGCGTCGTAGAGCTTGGTGACATTGGTGACGAGGCGGGCCAGTTCCTTCTGGTAGACGTCGAATTCGCTGACGATGCTGCGGGCGCTGCCGACCACCGAGGGGGCGCTGCTGAGCAGTCCGGAGAACTTCGGTTCGAGTACGGACTTCGGATTCCAGGTGGCGAAGGCGGTGACGCCGGAGGCGGTGAGCAGGGCAAGGGCAAGGCCGCCGGCGGCGAGTGCGCGGCGCGGCCTGCGGTAGACCGCGAGGCCGAGGGCGGTGGCGCCGGAGACGACGGCGACGCAGGAGCGCACGGCGACGTCGATCGTGCCGCTGCGGACGTCGGCCGCGACCTCGTCCTGGAGCCCGGAGAGCCGCTCCGGATGGTCGACGAGCGCCCGGGCCCGCTCCGGATCGAGGCGGTCGACGTCGACGTCGAGGCGGACGGGGGCGAGGTGCGACTGCAGTTCCAGGGCACCGAGCGGCGAGACATTGATCTTGGTGCCGCCGGTGGCCGAGGGGCGCACCGTCATCAGGGTGTCCATCGGGCCCACGGGAGCGCGTACGCCGCCGACGATCAGCAGCCCGAGCCAGGCGCCGACGAGGACCACGGCGACCAGGCCGAAGGTCCGTGCCCAGGGGTGGGCCGGGCGCACCAGGGCGATGACGGGGTGCGGACTGCGGGAGCGGTAGCCGCGCAGGATCGCTCCGGGGCCGCTCCTGACGCGCCGCAGAAGGGCCTTGGCGAGGTGGACGACGTGCTTCGGGGTGGCGGCACTGTCGCGGGCCATTGGTCCGGTATGCCCGTGCGGGGAGGTGGCTATGCGGTGGGGTGGCGGACAATGGCGGTGTGCTGGAGATGACGCGTACGGAGTTCGAGGAACTGGTCGCCGAGGCCCTGGACAGGATCCCGCCGGAGCTGACGCGGCTGATGGACAACGTCGCGGTGTTCGTGGAGGACGAGCCGCCGGCGGACGATCCCGAGCTGCTCGGTCTCTACGAAGGGACGCCGCTGACCGAGCGGGGCGAGTGGTACGCGGGCGTGCTGCCCGACCGGATCTCGATCTACATGGGGCCGACGCTGCGGATGTGCGAGTCCCGCGAGGACGTGGTCGCCGAGTCGGAGATCACCGTGGTGCACGAGATCGCGCACCACTTCGGGATCGACGACGAACGGCTGCATGCGCTCGGGTACGGCTGAGCGGCGGGCTCCGGTACGGCTGAGCCGCGGGCGTACGGCCGGGACGCGGGTGGACCGATGTGGCGCGTGTCCTCCTGCGGGCGGCGGGAGTTGGGCAGGGGGACCCGCCTCGCCCGCCCTCCCGGAGGAGTTCCGCCGTGCGCCAGCCGTACGTACCCGCCCGTCCGTACGTGCCCGCCCGCGGACGGGTACCCGTACGCCTGGCAGCCGTCGCGATCGTGCTGGCCGCCGCCGCGGGCTGTGTGAGCGTGGGGGACGACGCGGACGGTCCCGCGCCAGAGCGGTCCACGGTGCAGCAGGGCGACGACGCAGGGCCGGGCGGCGGGAAGGTGGCGACCGGCGGGGGTTCGGGCGCCGGCGGGGCCGTCGGCCCGGACGGCACGGACGAGGGCCGTGCGGGCGGCGGTCCGCGCGGCGCCGACGGCAAGGGGCGGGACTCCGGCGGCGGTACGGGATCCGGCAAGGGCGGCAAGGCGGGCGAGCGCGGAGGTGGCGGTGACGGCGACGCGGCCGCGGATCCGGACCCGCAGCGGCCGGACGAACCGAAGCGCCCGCGGCCGAAGCCGACTCGTACGCCACCGCCCGAACGGCCCGATCCGCCCGAGCCGGAGCCGAGCGATCCGCCCGACGAGAGCCCGAGCCCGGAGCCGGATCCGCCGGGTCCCTCGTCCTCGGCGCCGCGGCCGCAGCTGGGACGCGGGGCCGAGGCCCGCCGGGTCGCCGAGGCGTCCGCGGCCGAGCCTTCGCCGGAAGCCGGGAAGCCTGCCTGAGCAGGGCTTTTGAGTCTGGTTTGCCTTGAGGGGCGAGGGGTGCGTACAGTGGTAGATCGTTTGATCCCATTTGCCCGGCAGCTCAGGCCCGACACCAACCTGGTGCGGACCACCGAAGCGTGCCGCGTGGCGCGTACTCTCCCTTGCCGTGGCTGGACCGCATTGAGGCGGTCGACTTGCGAACTTCACGGAGTTATGGGCGCGTGCCGAGACTCCGGAAGGTTTCGCATTTCGCATGTCCGCTTTCAGTACTGATCACGCCGTCCTGCCCGAGAACGACGAGGCCGCCCTGGCCGTCGCCGACTCCGAGCAGCAGGCCCCCGAGACCCCCAAGGCCCCCGAGGTCACCTTCGCGGACCTCGGTCTGCCCGAGGGCGTCGTGCGCAAGCTCGCCCAGAACGGCGTGACCACCCCCTTCCCGATCCAGGCCGCGACCATCCCGGACGCCCTGGCCGGCAAGGACATCCTCGGCCGCGGCCGTACCGGCTCCGGCAAGACGCTCTCCTTCGGACTCCCGCTGCTCGCCACCCTGACCGGCGGCCGCACCGAGAAGAAGAAGCCGCGCGGCGTCATCCTCACCCCGACCCGCGAGCTGGCGATGCAGGTCGCCGACGCGCTGCAGCCGTACGGCGACGTACTCGGCCTGAAGATGAAGGTCGTCTGCGGCGGCACCTCGATGGGCAACCAGATCTACGCCCTGGAGCGCGGCGTCGACATCCTCGTCGCCACCCCGGGCCGACTGCGCGACATCATCAACCGCGGCGCCTGCTCCCTCGAGGACGTGCAGATCGCCGTGCTCGACGAGGCCGACCAGATGTCCGACCTGGGCTTCCTGCCCGAGGTCACCGAACTGCTCGACCAGATCCCCACCGGCGGCCAGCGCATGCTGTTCTCGGCCACGATGGAGAACGAGATCTCCACCCTGGTCAAGCGCTACCTGAACAACCCGGTCACCCACGAGGTGGACGCCGCGCAGGGCGCCGTGACGACCATGTCGCACCACATCCTCATCGTGAAGCCGCGCGACAAGGCCCCGGTCACCGCCGCGATCGCCGCGCGCAAGGGCCGCACCATCATCTTCGTCCGCACCCAGCTGGGCTGCGACCGCATCGCGGAGCAGCTGCGCGACGCGGGCGTGAAGGCGGACGCGCTGCACGGCGGCATGACGCAGGGCGCGCGCACCCGCACCCTGGCGGACTTCAAGGACGGCTACGTCAACGCGCTCGTCGCGACCGACGTCGCCGCCCGCGGCATCCACGTGGACGGCATCGACCTGGTCCTGAACGTGGACCCGGCCGGCGACCACAAGGACTACCTGCACCGTTCCGGCCGTACGGCCCGTGCGGGGCGCTCCGGCACCGTGGTCTCCCTCTCCCTGCCGCACCAGCGGCGGCAGATCTTCCGGCTGATGGAGGACGCGGGCGTCGACGCCACGCGGCACATCGTCGGCGGCGCCGGCACCTTCGACCCGGAGGTCGCCGAGATCACCGGCGCCCGGTCGCTGACCGAGGTGCAGGCCGACTCGGCGGACAACTCGGCGCGCCAGGCCGAGCGGGACGTCTCCGACCTCACCAAGCAGCTGGAGCGGGCGCAGCGGCGCGCGACCGAGCTGCGCGAGGAGGCCGACCGGCTGACCGCGCGTGCCGCGCGCGAGCGGGGCGAGGACCCGGACGAGGCGGTGGCGGCGGCCGCCGTGGCCGCCGAGGCCGAGGCCGTGAAGAACGAGGCCGTGGCCGAACAGCCGCGTGAGGAGCGGGAGTTCCGCGCTCCGCGCGAGGAGCGGCGGGACGACCGGGGCAACTTCGAGCGCCGGGACCGTGAGGGCGGCTTCCGCCGCGACGACCGTGGTGACCGCGGCGATCGGGGCGATCGTGGCGGGTTCAACCGTGACCGGCGTGATGACCGTGGTGGCCGTTCTTTCGAGCGTCGTGACAACGACCGTCCGTTCAACCGGAATCGTGACGGTGGCGACCGTGGTGGGTTCCGTCGGGACGACCGTGGTGACCGTGGCGGGTTCAACCGCGACCGGCGTGATGACCGTGGTGGCCGTTCTTTCGAGCGTCGTGACAACGACCGTCCGTTCAACCGGAATCGTGACGGTGGCGACCGTGGTGGGTTCCGTCGGGACGACCGTGGTGACCGTGGCGGGTTCAACCGCGACCGTCGTGACGACCGCGGTGGCCGTTCTTTCGAGCGCCGCGACAACGACCGTCCGTTCAACCGCGACCGCGACGGTGACCGCGGCGGCTTCCGCCGGGACCACCGCGGCGGCAGCGACCGCCCCTTCAACCGCGACCGCCGCGAAGGCGGCCACCGCGGCGCGGGCGACCGTCCGTTCAACCGCCGCGACGACCGTCCGAGCGGCCACCGGGGCCAGAGCAGCTCCTTCGGCCGCCGCGACGACAAGCCGCGCTGGAAGCGCAACGGCTGACCACCGGTAGGGCGTCCTTCCGGACGTGCCGGGACGTGACAGATCGTACGAAGGCGGGCTCACCACAGCGGTGGGCCCGCCTCGTCCGTACCCCGACCGGGCGCTGCGGCGGATACCCGATCGGTGCGACGGGTCCGTCCGGCTATGCTCGGGGGTGCGTTCACAGGGGCCGTTAGCTCAATTGGCAGAGCAGTGGACTTTTAATCCATTGGTTGTGGGTTCGAGTCCCACACGGCCTACCGCCCAGCGCCCGGGTCCCCTCGAGGACCCGGGCGCTGTTGTGTCCGCCGGCGGCTTCCCTCTTTCAGGCCTGTGCCCTTGGTGCTGTGCGACGGCACCTGTTCTGATATTTCGCATATGTCGCGGAGTTGGTGCATCGGGCGCCCGTCCGGTCCGGAAGAGGAGGCGTATGGCGGCTGTCGATGCGGGCACGGTGCGCCGGATGACGGACACGCTGTTCATCGAGCGAGGTCTGAAGTCCCCCGGCTCGACGCGGTTCTGGGGGCTGCTCGTCCTCGCGGCGGTCATCGCGAGCGCCGGTGTGGTGGGCGACTCCACGGCGACCGTGATCGGCGCGATGATCGTCGCGCCGCTGATGACACCCATCCTCGGCAGCGCACTCGCTCTCGTACTCGCCGATCGGTCGCAGGTGGTGCGGTGCGTCCTGCTGACGCTCGCGGGTGCCGTCACGGTGATCGCCATCGGCATGCTGCTCGGCTGGATCGCCGCGCCCCCGGACGGCTTCGCCTCCAACGGCCAGGTCACCGCGCGGATCAGCCCGCGTCTGATCGACCTGCTCGCTGCCCTCGCCACCGGTACGGTCGGCGCTTTCGCGCTGGTCCGCGCCGACATCTCCGACACCTTGCCCGGAGTGGCCATCGCCATCTCGCTGGTGCCGCCGCTGGCGGTGACGGGACTGCTCGTCACCGTCGGGCGCTACCACGACGCGAGCGAGGCGGCGCTGCTGTTCACCACCAATGTCGCCGCGATCGTCGCGACGGGCACCGTCGTCTTCCTGGTGTACGGGGTCCGGGGCGCCGCCCAGGAGTGCGGGCTGCCCGTGGCGCAGTTCCACGGGCGTACGCTCGCGGCCGTGGGTGTGGTCGTCCTGCTGATCGCGGTGCCGCTGACCACCGGAAGCATCTCGGTCGCCCGCGACCGACTGCTCGCCGCCGATGCCCGCCCGGTCGCCGAGCACTGGGCGGTCTCGGGCAAGTGGCAGATCGCCTCGGTCGAGGCCCGCAACGGTGTCGTCGTCATCGGTGTACTCGGCCTGCCGCCCCAGCCGGCGCCCACCGCGCTCCGTACCGCCCTGGACCGTGCGGGGATGGGTGACGCGGATCTCGAACTCCACCTCGTGGGCGGCCGCACGCACTGGTGTCCCGCGGACGGCGACACCTGCACGGTCCGGGACTCGGCCGCGGGCTGAGCGGGGCGGCTGAGCGGGGCGGCGGGGCGGCAGTGCGGCGGGGCTGCGGTGCGCGTGTCAGGGCTGGATGTTCTCCAGGTCCGCCAGGAGGCCCGGGTGTTTCGGCTGCCAGCCGAGGGCCTCGCGGGTGTGGGTGCTGGATGCCGGCTGGTCCGCGGCGAAGATCGGGCCGAACGGGCCGAAGTTCTCCTCCGGCACCTGCTCGACCGGGAGGCCGAGGCGCCGGCCGATGACCGTGGCGATGTCCCGCACCGCGTCGCCCTCGTCGGCGACGGCGTGCCAGGCGGTGCCGGCCGGTGCCGACTCGAGGACCAGGCGGAAGAGGGACGCCGCGTCGCGCGCGTGCACGGCGGGCCAGCGCTGCGACCCGTCGCCCGGATAGCCGGACACCCCGGTGCGGCGTGCCGCGTCCGTCAGCAGGCCGGCGAATCCGCCCTGTCCCTGGTCGTGGACCGTGCGCGGCATACGGACGGCCGTGCTGCGCAGGCCCTGTGCGGCGAGGTCGAGCAGTGCGGTGACCGATCGCCCGCGTCCGCCCACCGGTCCGTCCGTCGGCACGGGGTCGGCTTCGGTGGCCGCGCGCCCCGGCACCCAGGGCGTACCGGAGACCGTGACGATCGGGCGGTCGCTGCCGAGGAGTTGCTGCCCGAGGGCGGCGACGGCGGCGCTCTCCTCGGCGATCGACCGGGCCAGCGCATCCGGGGTGCTGTAGTCGCGTCCGAAGGCCAGGCTGATCACGCCGTCGCTCTGTGCCGCGCCGGACCTCAGGACATCGAGGTCGGCCAGGTCTCCGCGCAGTACCTCTGCGCCGGCGTTCCGGAGGGTCTGGGCGGATGCGTCGGAGCGTGCCAGTGCGAGCACGGTGTGGCCGTGGTCGAGGAGTTCGGTGACGACGGCCGAGCCGATGGTGCCCGTACCGCCGGTGATGAAGACGTGCATGAGCTCTCCCTCAAGCCTCAAGCGATGGGACTCTTGTCCCGTCATCGACTGTACACCTGACGGGACAAGAGTCCCGTCACCTATTCTTGGTCGCATGGCTAGATGGCAACCGGGGGCGACCCAGCGACTCGTCGTCGCGGCGGTCGACCTGTTCACGGAGCAGGGGTACGACGCCACGACGGTGGCGCAGATCGCGGAGCGGGCCGGCGTCACGAAGAGCACCTTCTTCCGGCACTTCTCCGACAAGCGGGAGCTGCTCGTCGCCGGGCAGGAGACGCTCAGCAGGCTGCTCGCCGACGGCATCGCCGAGGCGCCCGCGAGCGCCGGCCCGCTGCAGGCGGTGGCGGCCGGCCTGGAGCGGGCGTCGGGTGCGATGGGGCCGGCCAACCGCGAACTGGGCCCGCGCATCGCCGCGGCGGTCGCCGCCAGCACGGAGCTCCAGGAGCGTGACGCCCTCAAGAGCGTCGGCCTCGCGGCCGCGATGACGACCGCGCTCCTCGGTCGCGGAGTCCCCGACGTGACCGCGCATCTCGCCGGCGAACTGGGCGTCCTGGCCTTCAAGCGCGGCTACGCCCGCTGGTCCGAGAGCGATCGCGGCGACGCGGTGGGACTCGCGGAGCATGCGCTGGAGGCCTTGGAGGAACTACGGGCGGCCACGGCGTCGTTGGGCTGAGCCCGCGAGCGTCTCAGGGGATGCCGAGCCCGGAAGCGTTTCAGGGGAACGCGAGCATCTCAGGGGAACGCGAGCGTCTTAGGGGAAGTGGACCGTGACCGTCAGGCCGCCCGCGCTGCGGGGCTCGGCCGTGAGGCCGGCCGCGTGGGCCTCGGCGATGGAGCGTACGACGGAGAGGCCGAGGCCGTGGCCGGTGGTGCCGGTGCGGTCCCCGGCGAGGCGGCGGAACGGCTCGAAGAGGTCCGGGATCCGTTCCGCGGGCACCTGCGGGCCGGTGTTGGCCACCGTCAGGGTGCGCGCTTCGAGGCGTACGTGCACCTGTCCGGCCGGGTGGTTGTACTGGACGGCGTTGCGGATCAGGTTCGTCAGGAGGTGGCGCAGCAGGACGGGGTCGCCGCGGACCGTCAGCGGGGTGTCCGCGGCCAGCTCGACGGTGACCTGTTCGCGCGCGGCCTGTGCGGCGAGCTCGCCGGCGACGAGGCGGGCGGTGGCCGCGAGGTCCACCGGCTCGGTCTCCTCGAGGCCGCGGTCGCTGCGGGCCAGCAGGAGCAGGGCGTTGATGAGCTGCTCGGCCTCGCGGTTGGCGGTGAGGAGGTCCTCGCGGACCTCGGCGAGGCCCTCGGGGAGCGGGTCCGCCAGACCGACTTCGAGGGTTGCGCGCTGGACGGCGAGCGGGGTCCTGAGCTCGTGGGAGGCGTTCGCCACGAAGCGCCGCTGACTGTCGAATGCCTGCTCGAGGCGGTCGAGCATCGAGTCGAAGGTGTCGGCGAGATGGTGGAGTTCGTCGTCGGGGCCGGTGAGGGCGAGGCGCTGGTGCAGGCTCTCCTCGCTGATGCGGCGGGCGGTCGCCGTCATCGAGGTGACCGGCCGCAGGGCGCGTCCGGCGAGCCACCGGCCGAGCAGTCCCGCGGCGAGTGACATGACGATCAGCCCTACGGCGGACCACAGCACCATCTGACGCAGGGCGGTGTCCTGGACGGCCTGCACCGTCCGGTCGATCTTGTGGATCATCGCGACGTCCCGGTCGTGGCGCTCGCGGTCGCCGTCGCCGTCGCCGTCACCGGACGCCGGGGGCCGCGCCGTCCCGTCGGGCCGGGTGGGCTGCATCGGCCGTGTGGTCTGCATCGGCCGGGTGGGTTGCGCGGACGCGTCGTCGTGGCCGGCCTCCGTCTCGCCGTAGGTGATCGACAGTCCCTCGACCTGCTGGGCCGTGCCGTGCCGTGCGAGCAGCACCACGAAGGTGAGCAGGGCGATGCCGGCGAGCAGGAAGAGGGCCGAGATCGCGGCGGCGAGGCGGGAGCGGAACGGCAGCGTCCGCAGGTATCCGCGGGGGTTCAGTCGCACAGCCGGTATCCCTGGCCCCTGTCGGCGGCGATGAGCACCGGGTCGCCCAGCTTGCTGCGCAGCCGGCTCACGGTGGCCCGTACGGCACTGGTGCGCGGGTCGAGGTTCTCGTCCCACAGGGTCCGGACGAGTTCGTCGTGCGGTACGGCGGATCCCCGGGCCTCCATCAGGACCTGCAGGACCGCGAATTCCTTAGGGGTCAGCTCCAGCGGGCGGCCGTGCACGCTCACCTCGCGCCGCGCGCGGTCGAGAGCGATGCCGTGGTGGTGCAGGACGAGCGGCGGCGGCTTGGGCGCACGGCGGCTCAACGCCCGTACGCGTGCCACGAGTTCGGCGAAGTCGAAGGGCTTGGCCAGATAGTCGTCGGCGCCGAGGTCGGTCAGACCGTAGACCTTGTCGGTGATCCCGCCCGCCGCGGTCAGGAGCAGGATCCGTGGCGGGTCGCTGAGCTCCCGCAGCCTTCTGCACACCTCGTCGCCGGTCATGACCGGCAGGTCGCGGTCCAGGATCAGCACGTCGTAGTCGGTGAGCAGGCACATCCGCTCGGCCTCGTCCCCGGACACGGCGATGTCGACGGCCATCGACTGCCGGCGCAGTCCGGTGGCGATCGTACGGGCGAGGACGCGGTGGTCCTCGGCGANCGGCCATCGACTGCCGGCGCAGTCCGGTGGCGATCGTACGGGCGAGGACGCGGTGGTCCTCGGCGACCAGGACTCTCATGGGCTCATGAAACCAGGGCCGTGATTGCAGCCGGATAAGCGTGCCGACGCCGAGCGGGACGTGCCGGCGAGCGGGATGCGCCGGCGAGCGGGACGTGCCGGCGACGGGACGTGGCGGCGCAGCGCGATGTGCCCGTGCCGTCCGCGGACAGCTCCTTATGCCCTCGTAACACCCTTATCCCACTGCAAACCCCGGGCTGTTCTGCTCGACCGCATGAACTTCGTGAAGCGCGCCGGGATCAGCCTGGGTGCCAGGAGATCCAGGACCGCCGTGCTGCTGGGGATCTTCGCCGTGATCTGCACCCTGCTGCTCGGCGGGTTCCTGCTGCAGGCGGCGACCGCGCGCCAGGAGGCGGACGCGCAGCGCGAGATCGGCGTCGATGTGACGGTGCGGGCCGAGGAACTCACGGCCGCGCAGGTGGACCGGCTCGGCGGTACGGGGCCGGTGCTCCGCTACAACCCGCTGGTGCCGGCGGCCGCCCGGGCGCACGGCTTCGCGCCGCTCAGGTCCGAAGTGCCGCGGCCCGGGCGGCAGAAGCGGGGCGGCGGCGCCGAGGACGGACCCGGCCTCGATGTGCGGGGCGTACGCGACTCCGAGCTGCTGCTGCCCTTCTCGTACGGCTCGCAGCGGATCACGGCGGGGCGGGGGATCCGCCCGGGGGACGCCGGCCGGGAGGTCGCCGTCGTCGAGCGGCGGCTCGCGGAGCGGAACGGTCTCGGCGTCGGCGACACGGTCCGGGTGGGCCCGGCCGACGGCGGGCGTCCCCTGACCCTGACGGTCGTCGGCGTCTTCCGGGACCCGGCGCACGACCCGTCGCGCTGGGTGCCGTCGCGCGAGCTGCCCGGCAACACGCTCTACGTACCGGTGGGCACGGCACGGGAGTTGGGCGCGGACGAGGTCGACGAGGCGGTCTTCCGGATCGGCTCGCCCGAGCAGGCGGCCGAGCTGCATGCCCGGGCCGAGCGGATCATCTCGGCGAGTGCCTTCGACTTCCGGGTGAACGACCGGGCGTACCGGGACCAGGTCCGGCCGATCCGGCGGGTCGGCGCCTTCGCCGGATTGATCGTGTGGGTCGTCGCCGCGGCCGGTGCGGTGATCCTCGGCCTCATCGTGATGCTGCAGATCCGCGAGCGCCGAGCGGAGCTCGGTGTCCTGCTGGCGCTGGGCGAGAAGAAGTGGAAGCTCGTCGGCCAGCACACCGTGGAGGTGGCGGCCGTGGCCCTGCCGGCCGTGGCGCTCGCCGCGCTTGCCGGCCAGGCCGGCGCGCAGCAGGCGGGGGACGCGGTGCTCGACCGCGGGCGGGAGCGGCCCAC
>NZ_QUAK01000083.1 GCF_003429565.1 Streptomyces triticagri | reverse complement strand
AGGGGCGCTTCGGCGCTGAGTTCCCCACCCCGCCCCTTCCCGAAACTCCTGCCGGAGGGGCCTCCTCAAACGCCGGAGGGGCTTGCTTGTTACTCCTGCCGGAGGGGCCTCCTCAAACGCCGGAGGGGCTTGCTTGTTACACCTGCCGGAGGGGCTTGTTCGTTCGGCTGCCCCCGCCGGTCCGTGCGCCCCCGTGCGCGGGTCACAATGGGGCACGTCTCTTCTGCTCAGCCCCGAACCATCTGGAGGAAGTGCCATGGCACAGGTCGAAGCCGTGACGGAGCGGACCATCGCGGCGGACCCGGACGACGTCTTCGACGCGCTCGCGGACTACGCGGGTACGCGCGCGAACCTGCTGCCCGAGCACTTCAGCGAGTACCAGGTGAAGGAGGGCGGCGACGGCGCGGGCACCGTCGTGCACTGGAAGCTGCAGGCGACCAGCAAGCGGGTGCGCGACTGCCTGCTCGATGTCACCGAGCCCAGCGACGGCCGCCTGGTGGAGACGGACCGCAACTCCTCGATGGTCACCACCTGGACCGTCACCCCGGCCGGCGAGGGAAGGTCCCGCGTCGTCGTCACCACAGTGTGGAACGGAGCCGGCGGCATCGGCGGCTTCTTCGAGAAGACCTTCGCCCCCAAGGGCCTCGGCCGCATCTACGACGCCGTGCTGGCCAAGCTCGCCGCGCACACCGAGAAGAAGTAGCCGGACACCGGGCGGACGGAGTCCGGCTCCCCGGCCCAACAGCCGCCCGTGCAAAGGCAGATCGGGCCGTCGCCCCTCACCGGGTGACGGCCCGACGTCCGTGCCGGTCGCTCAACGGCTCACCGTTTCGAGTGGTTTCCGCTCCGGCGCACTTGTACGGCGTAGGGCTCCCACCGGCGCATACGCCCGGTGCAGCCGCATTCCTGATGACTCGCCCCGCTTGCAAGCAGTTGTCGCCCAATGCGAGAAATGGGCGGCGCAGGCGCGACGAGGGGAGCGGTACACGTGGGCGGAACGACTCTGGTGAAGGGCGAGGAGGCCGCACCGTCGGCAGCCGCACCGCCACCACGCGAACCCACCGCCCAGCCACCCGCCGACGCCCCGCTCAACCCGCGCCAGGTGCGGATGGTCTTCGTCGGCCTGATGCTCGCGCTGCTCCTCGCGGCGCTCGAGCAGATGATCGTCGCCACCGCCCTGCCGAAGATCGTCGGCGAACTGCACGGCCTGGACAAGATGTCCTGGGCCATCACCGCCTATCTGCTGACCTCCACGATCGGCCTGCCGATCTACGGCAAGCTCGGCGACCTCTTCGGCCGCAAGGGCGTCTTCCAGTTCGCCATCGTCGTCTTCGTCATCGGCTCCGCGCTGGCCGGCTGGTCGCGCAGCATGGACGAGCTGATCGCCTTCCGGGCCGTACAAGGCATCGGCGCGGGCGGCCTGTTCATCGGCGTACAGGCGATCATCGCCGACATCGTGCCGCCCCGTGAACGCGGCCGCTACATGGGCATCATCGGCGCCGCCTTCGGTCTCGCCTCCGTCGCAGGGCCGCTGCTCGGCGGCTTCTTCACCGACCACGCGAGCTGGCGCTGGTGCTTCTACATCAATGTGCCGTTCGGTCTCCTCACCCTTGCGGTGATCACCGTGGTGCTCAAGCTTCCCAAGCCCACCGCACGCCCCCGCCTGGACGTGCTCGGCGCGCTGCTGCTCGCCGCGGCCTCCACCTGCCTCGTCCTGCTGACCAGTTGGGGCGGCACCGAGTACGACTGGGACGACCGCGTCATCCTCGGCCTCGGCGCCGGAGCGGTGCTCAGCGTGCTGCTGTTCCTGGTCGCCGAGCACTTCGCGCCCGAACCGCTCATCCCGCTGCGGCTGTTCAAGGACCCGACCTTCAACGTGACCTCGCTGATGGGCGCCGTGGTGGGCGTCGCGCTCTTCGGCGCCGCCAGCTATCTGCCGACCTTCCTGCAGATGGTCGACGGCGCCACGGCCACCGAGTCCGGACTGCTCATGCTCCCCATGATGGGCGGCGTCGTCGGCGCCTCGATCATCTCCGGCCAACTCATCAGCCACACCGGGCACTACCGCATCTATCCGATTCTCGGCGGCGCCGCCTCCGTGGCCGGCATGTGGCTGCTCTCCCTGCTCGAGACCGACACCCCACGGCTGACCTACAGCATCTGGATGGCCGTACTCGGCATCGGCATCGGCCTCATCATGCCCGTACTGATCCTGGCCGTGCAGAACGCCGTACGGCCCGCCGACCTCGGCACCGCCACCAGCGCCAACAACTACTTCCGGCAGATCGGCGGCAGCGTCGGCGCGGCCGTCTTCGGCACCCTCTTCGCCGGCCGGCTCACCGACGCGCTCGAGGACCGGGTGCCGGCGAACACCGATCTGCCCGACGCCGAGTCCATCACCCCGCAGCTCGTCCACTCCCTGCCCGAGGGACTGCGCGAGGGCTACATCCAGGCCTACGCCGACGCGATGCCGCGGATCTTCCTCTACCTCGTCCCGGTGCTCGCGCTCGGACTGCTCATCGCCTTCTTCCTCAAGGAGAAACCCCTGGTGTCCCACAACGCCCCCGCCGAGCCCGCGCCGATCCCGGCCGCCCGCACCACCTCACCGGCCAGCACCGGAGTGCCCGTCTGCGGCTCCGTGCAGCACCCCGACGGCACCGCCGTACCGCGCGCCGCCCTCACCCTGATCGATGTGACGGGCCGCCAGGTCGGCCGCGGGGCCAGCGGCGACGACGGCCGCTACGCCCTCGCGACTCCCGGCGGCGGCAGCTTCGTGCTGATCGCCGCGGCCGGCGGCCACCAGCCGCAGGCCGTCACCGTCACGGTGGGGGAGCGGCCGGTCGACCTCGATGTGGTGCTCGGCGGCGCCGGCCGGCTCGCCGGGACGGTCGTCACCGCCGACGGCACCCCGGTACGGGACGCCACCGTCACCCTCACCGACGTACGCGGCGAGGTGGTGACCACGGCCCGCAGCGGACGCGAGGGCGGCTATGTGATGGCCGAGCTCGTCGCCGGCGAGTACACCCTGGCGGCCAGTGCACCCGCCTTCCGGCCGGCCGCGCTGCCGGTCAGCGTCCAGGCCTCCCGGGAGACCCGCCAGGACATCGAACTCGCCGGCGGCGCAGTGCTGCGCGGCACCGTACGGGCGAGTGGCGGCCGGCCCGTCGAGGACGCCCGGGTCACCCTCCTCGACGTGGCCGGAAATGTCGTCGACACCATCACCACGGGCCCCGACGGCACCTTCCGTTTCATCGACCTGGCCTCCGGCGAGTACACCGTGATCGCCGCCGGCTACCCGCCGGTGGCCACCGTGCTGCAGGTCGCCGGAGGCGGCCGCACCGAACGGGACCTGCAGCTCGGCCACGAGGACTGACCTCCGCGCCGACCCGCCGGACCGGCGCCCCGCGGACGAGAAGGGGCGCCCGGGCGGTCGGCAGGGGGCGCACGGCCGAATTCCTACGTTGCTCCACATGGCAACCCGCGCGCCCCGTACCGTGGTTGGGACGGCGCAGATCCTGCGCCGTCATCGGAAGGAGCCGAGGCCATGGAGCGTGGCACCCCGGGAGTGCCGACCGCGCAGGCGGCCGTCGCCGGGCGCATCCCGCTGGCCGTGGTGGTGATCGATGGGGCCGGCCTGGTCACCCACTGGAGCAGCGGCGCGCGCCGCCTGTTCGGCTGGCGCAAGGAGGACGCGGTCGGCCGCTCCGCCGCTGATCTGCTCCCCGTCTCCGGCGCACTGCCCGACCCGGACGAGGCGCCCGGCGAAGGAGCCCACGGGCAAGGGGCTTACGGGCAGACGTACGGGCAAGGGGCGTACGGGCAAGGCGAGTTCGGGGCGGACGCCGACGCGCCGGTCGACGCCTACGACGCGATCGGGCCCGATCTGGAGACCTCGCTCGACGGCCGCACCTCCTACCCCGCCGCCGGCCGCGCCCGTGTCTCCGAGCCGGGCCGGCCCCGTACGGACGTGCTGTGGTGGGCCTATCCGCTGGTCGGCCCCGGTCCTGAGCGGCTCCTGGTACTCGCCGCGGACGCGGAGCGGCTCGGCGACGAGAGCCCCGTCGAGAGCCCCGACGAGGGAGCCGCGCCGGAGCGCATCGCGCCCGGATTCGCGCTGCACACCGAATTCGACGACGCATCGGAACTCGCCCGCAGATTCCCCGAGATCCTGCCCAGCATGAGCGTGTCCGAGGGCTCCCGGATCGTCTCCCAGGTGCTCGAACTCGGCTATCCCGTACTCGAGTTCAGCCGGCACGACCGGGTGCCCGTGACACCCGACTGGGGTGTGCCGCGGCGGGCCGAGCGCCGGGCGCGCAGGCGGCGTGCCGCCGAGGACGCGGCCGCCGGAATCCCCGTACAGCGCCGACCCGAGGACGAGGCGGACGACCTCGAGTACGCCGCGGTCCGCGAGCGCCTCGAGTTCCTCAACGAGGTCAGCGGGCGCATCGGCTCCTCCCTCGACCTCTCGCAGACCGTCCTCGAGGTCAGCCGCGCGGTCGTGCCCCGCTTCACGGACGTGGCCGGCACCTATCTGCGCGAGCAGGTCGTCGCGGGCGAGGGATTCCCCGACGGCGTACCGGACGCCACCACCCTCTGGCACCGCGTGGCCGTCGAGCACACCGACGAGCCTGGGCGCTGGGACGACGTGGTGCCGGTCGGCGAGTCCATGCCCTTCCCGGTGCACACCCCGTTCTTCCAGTGCATGACCACCGGCGAGCCGGTCCTGGTGCCGAAGATCAGCGAAGAGATGGGCACCGCCATCGCCTCGCAGTTCGAGAAGCGCGACATCCGCCCGCTGATCAACAATCGTTCGATGCTGGTCGTGCCGCTCAAGGCGCGCAATGTGGTGCTCGGCTTCATGGTGCTGCTCCGCCACCCGGAGCGCGCCCTGTTCAACGACATGGACCGCGTCACCGGCGCCGAACTCGCCGCCCGCGCCGGTCTCGTACTCGACAACGCACGGATGTACACGTACCAGGAGAACGTCGCCGAGACCCTGCAGGACTCGATGCTTCCGCACATCGCGCCCCGCATGGCCGGCTGCGACATCGCCACCCGCTATCTGCCCGGCACCCTGCTCGGCCGGATCGGCGGCGACTGGTTCGACTCCGTGAAGCTGCCCGGCTCGCGCACCGCCCTGGTCGTCGGCGACGTGATGGGACACGGCCTCAACTCGGCAGCGATGATGGGCCAGTTGCGCACCGCGGTGCAGACGATGGCCGCGCTCGACCTGCCGCCCGCCCAGCTGCTGCGCAATCTCGACGACCTCGCCCAGCGGCTCGGCGAGCAGTATCTGGCGACCTGCCTCTATGCGGTGTACGACCCGATCGCCGGCGAGCTCTGCCTGGCCAATGCGGGGCACATCCCGCCCGTCGTGGTGCGGGCCGAGGACGGCCGCAGCGACCTCCTGGAGCTGCCCACCGGTGCGCCGATCGGTGTCGGCGGGGTCCCCTTCGAGGCCGTACGGGTGCCGGTGGCGCCCGGCGACCGGCTCGTGATGTGCACGGACGGCCTGGTCGAGATGCGCGGCGAGGACATCGGCGTCGGGCTCGCCACGCTCTGCGAGTCGGCCGCGCACCCCGCCGCCTCGATGGACGCCGCCTGCGACACCATCATCCGGGCCCTTGCCACCCGCGGCGGCCGCAAGGACGACGTGGCCCTCCTGATGGCCCGGCTGAACGGCATCGTGTCCGAATCCGTGGCGAGCTGGCAGTTCGCCCTCGAGCCGGGCGAGGTCGCCCGCGCCCGGTCCGTCGTACGCGACCGGCTCGCCGACTGGGACCTCGCGGACCGGTCCGAGCCGGTGGAGCTGATGGTCAGCGAGCTGGTCACCAACGCCGTGCGCCACAGCCGTCGGCGCCCCGTCGAGCTGCGCCTGGTGCGCACCGACAGCCTGCACTGCGAGGTCGAGGACGACGACCACACCCTGCCCACCCTGCGCAGCGCGGGCCCGGACGACGAGTACGGGCGAGGGCTCGCCGTGGTCGACAGCCTCTCCCGCGAGTGGGGTGCCAGCGGCGCGGGCGACGGCAAGACGGTCTGGTTCGAGGTGTCGCTGCCCGCCCGCCACCGGGGGCGCACCCGGCGCACGAACACGAACGATCAGTGAAGGAACGCCCGGGCGCCTTGCCCGGGTGCCCGCCGGAGGGTAGACCGAAGCCCACGGTCGAGGTGGGGAGCTGATCATGAGTGTGACGACGCGGTACCGCGAGGCCTGGGAGTCGTTCTGGAGCGACGCCCCCCAGGAGGAGGGCGAGGTCTTCTGGGACTCCGAGCCGGCCCTGACCTCCGGCCCCCATCTCGCCCTGTACGAACCGCACTTGACCACTCCCGGCCTGCCCCTGGTCGATCTCGGCTGCGGGAACGGCACACAGACCCGCTTCCTGGCCGGCCGCTTCCCGCGGGTCGTGGGTGTCGACCTGTCCGCCGCCGCCGTCGAGCACGCCCGTACGGCCGATGCGGCCGGCCTGGCCGACTACCGGCAGCTGGACGCGGTGGAGCCCGGCGAGGTCGGGCAACTGCACGCGGAGCTCGGCGACGTCAACGTCTACATGCGCGGCGTGCTGCACCAGAGCGAGCCCGCCGACCGCGGGCCGCTCGCCGAGGGCATCGCGGCCCTGATCGGCGACCGCGGCCGCGCCTTCGTCACCGAACTCGCCGAGGCCGCAGGGCCGGTGCTGATGGGACACGCCAAGGGACCTGCCGGTCCGCCGCCGAAGCTCGCGCCGGTGCTCAGCCACGGCATCGCCCCGGCCGAGGTCAGCGACGCCGAACTGCCCGCCTGTTTCCGGGGCGCCGGCCTCGACATCGTCGCCCGGGGTGAACTGACCCTCACCACCACCGACTTCACCCCGGACGGCACCCGCATCGAGCTGCCCTCGACCTGGCTGGTGGTGGGGCGCGCGGGCTGAGGTGGACGCCGCACGGCCGTGAGTATCGGAGGGTGACACGGGCGGGTGTACGGGCCGCGCGTGGATGGCGGCACGCGCCCGCCCTGCGCGACCATCGTTGCGTACTGCACTGACGCGCCGGCTTCTACGTGGCTGACGCCCGGCTTCTGCAGGACTGACGTCAGCCTCTACAGGCCTGACGTCAGCTTCTACACGTGTGTAGAGTGCCACTCCCGTGCCGCGGATCATCCGCCACGGAGAATCCGAGGGTCAACGGGCCGGGTACGGCCGGGTGCTGAAGGGCAACAGGGTGGGGCAGCGGGGAAACGGTCGACAGGCGCGGCCCACCGGGCGCGCGCGGCGCGGGCAGCGGACGCGGCGGGGCCGGATCCTGCTGTGGATCGCGGGCGCCTTCTCCGTACTGATACTCGCCGTGGCCGGCGTCGGCGCCTGGGTGTACCAGGACCTCGACGGGAGCATCGGCGCGGCCGACATCGACGGCAAGGTCGGCGACGGCCGTCCCGAGAAGCTCAGTCCCGGCTCCAAGAACATCCTGGTCGTCGGCTCCGACAGCCGGGACGGCGACAACAGCGAGTACGGCAAGGGCCTGACGACCATGCAGTCGGACACCTTGATGGTGGTGCACATCGCGGCGGACCGGAAATGGGCCACCGTGGTCTCCTTCCCGCGCGACTCCTGGGTGGAGATTCCGGCCTGCGACAAGGGCGACGGCACGCGGTCGGAGGCCCACCACTTCAAGATCAACGAGGCCTTCGCGATCGGCGGCGCCACCGGCGAGGTCGCGAGCGCGGCGGCCTGCACGATCCGGGCGGTGGAACAGAACACCGGCCTGCGTATCGACCACTTCATGTCCGTCGACTTCCAGGGCTTCAAGGGCATGGTCAACGCCCTCGGCGGTATCGAGGTCTGTCCGGAGCAGGCGATCCACGACAAGAAGGCCCATCTCGACCTGGAGGCGGGCTGTCAGACCGTCAAGGACGAGGACGCGCTGGGCTATGTCCGTACCCGCTACAGCGTCGGGGACGGCTCGGACATCAGCCGGATCGGCCGCCAGCAGGAGTTCATGGGGGCGCTCGCCGACCGGGCCAAGCAGAAGCTGACCAGCCCCGGCGAGCTCTACGACTTCCTGAAGGCCGCCACCGGATCGCTGACCACCGACCGCTCCCTCGCCGGGGTCAGGCCGCTCGCGGGACTCGCCACCGAACTCAAGGGCGTCCCCGAGGACCGGCTGACCTTCCTCACCGTGCCGAACTACCCCAGGGAGCTGGACATCCCCTCCGACCGGGCCAACGTGGTCTGGCAGTACCCGAGCGCCGCCCGCCTGTTCACCTCCCTGGCCGAGGACGAGGAGGTGGACGAGAAGCGACTGGCCGGCGAGGCGAAGAACGCGCTGCACGCGCGCGACGTACGCGTCCGGGTGCTCAACGGCACCGACCGCGGCGGCCTGGCCGGCCGCGCCGCCGAGGAACTCCGGCAGGCGGGCTACACGGTCACCGGCACCGGCAACACGCCCGACACCGAGTCGAAGACCCGCGTCAGCTACCCGGCCGACCAGCGGGCCCAGGCGCAGGTCCTGAAGTCGCGCCTGCCGGGTGCCGCCGCGGAGGTCTCCGCCGATGCGACCACGGGAGCCGTGACCCTCGTGGTCGGCGAGGACTTCAAGTCGCTGCGCTGACCGAGGAGTTGAGTGAACGGGCGAGTATGACGGCTGCCGGCGGCGGGCCAGAGCCCGGGAAAACTGCGTCAGAGGTATGGACCTCTGCCGGTGGCGGAGGCTCTGGCCTGCGCCTTGACCGGCGCGTACCGTGATGCGGATGAAGATCCTCATCAGCGCCGACATGGAGGGCGCCTCGGGCGTGACCTGGCCGGCCGACGTGCTGCCCGGAACACCGCAGTGGGAGCGCTGCCGCACCCTGTTCACCTCCGATGTGAACGCGGCCGTGCAGGGATTCTTCGACGGCGGCGCCGACGAGGTCCTCATCAACGAGGCGCACTGGACGATGCGCAATCTGCTCCTCGAACAGCTCGACGAGCGCGCCGAGATGCTCACCGGCCGCCACAAGTCGCTCAGCATGGTCGAGGGCGTGCAGCACGGCGACGTGGACGGCATCGCCTTCGTCGGCTACCACACGGGTGCCGGCATGGAGGGCGTCCTCGCCCACACCTATCTCGCCAACCAGATCACCGGAGTCTGGGTCGACGACACCCGCGCCAGCGAGGGCCTGCTCAACTCCCTGGTGGTCGCCGAGTACGGAGTGCCCGTCGTGCTCGTCACCGGCGACGACCTGACCTGCGAGGACGCGCTCGGCTACGCACCAGAGGCGCGCAAGGTCGCGGTCAAGGACCACGTCTCGCGGTACGCGGCGGTCTGCCGCACCCCCACCCGTACCGCCCGTGACATCAGGGCCGCGGCGAAGGACGCGGTCTCCAGTGCGGGACGCTTCGCCCCGGCCGTCCCCGAACCGCACACCGTGGCCCTGGAGTTCGACGCCGAGCACCTGGCCATGGCGGCCACCGTGGTGCCCGGCGTGACGCGCACCGGCGAGCGGAAGGTGGCCTACACCAGCGGCACCATGTACGAGGGAATCCGGACGTTCAAGGCGGTCACCACGGTCGTCTCGGCAGCGGTGGAGGAGCAGTATGGCTGACCGTGAGGCATTCGACGAGGTCGTACGGTTCACCTCCGAGCTGATCCGCATCGACACCACCAACCGGGGCGGCGGCGACTGCCGCGAGCGCCCCGCCGCCGAGTACGTGGCCGAGCAGCTGGCCGGCGCCCGGCTCACCCCCGAGCTCCTCGAACGCACCCCGGGCCGCACCAATGTGGTCGCCCGGCTCGAAGGCACCGACCCGTCCGCCGAGGCCATGCTGGTCCACGGCCACCTCGACGTGGTGCCGGCCGAGGCGTCGGACTGGCAGTTCGACCCCTTCTCGGGCGATGTCGTGGACGGTGTCGTCCAGGGCCGCGGCGCCATCGACATGAAGAACATGGACGCGATGATCCTCGCGGTCGTACGGGAGTGGGCCCGCACCGGCGTCCGCCCGCGCCGCGATCTGGTGATCGCCTTCACCGCCGACGAGGAGGCCAGCGCCGAGGACGGCTCGGGGTTCCTCGCCGACCAGCACGCCGACCTGTTCGAGGGCTGCACCGAAGGCATCAGCGAATCCGGCGCCTTCACCTTCCACGCCGGACCCGGGATGCAGCTCTACCCCATCGCGGCGGGGGAGCGCGGCACCGGCTGGCTCAAGCTGACCGCCCGCGGCCGGGCCGGACACGGATCCAAGGTGAACCGGGCGAACGCGGTCACCCGCCTCGCCCACGCGATCACCCGCATCGGCGACCACGAGTGGCCGGTCCGCCTCACCCCGACCGTGCGGGCGGCCCTGGCCGAACTGGCCGTACTGCACGGCGTGGAGACCGATGTGCACGCCCCGGACTTCGACGCGGACGCACTCGTCGCCAAGCTGGGCCGGGCCGCCGAACTGGTCCAGCCGGTGGTGCGGGGCAGCGCCAACCCCACGATGCTGGACGCCGGTTACAAGATCAACGTGATCCCGGGGGAGGCCGTCGCCTACGTCGACGGGCGTTTCCTGCCCGGCTGTGAGGACGAATTCCACGAGACCCTTGACCGGCTCACCGGGCCCGACGTGGACTGGGTGTTCCACCACCGCGAGGTCGCCCTGCAGGCGCCGGTGGACTCGCCGACGTACGCCCGGATGCGGGCGGCCGTCGAGGAGTTCGCGCCCGAGGGCCATGTGGTGCCGTACTGCATGTCGGGCGGCACGGACGCCAAGCAGTTCTCCCGGCTCGGCATCACCGGGTACGGCTTCTCGCCGCTGAAGCTGCCCGAGGGCTTCGACTACCAGGCCCTCTTCCACGGCGTGGACGAACGGGTCCCGGTGGACGCCCTGCACTTCGGCGTGCAGGTCCTTGACCGCTTTCTGCGCACGGCTTAGGAGGACCCCGGGACCATGGTGCGTACCCAGTCGTACGGAGCCTGGACGTCACCCGTCGACGCGGCGCTCGCCGCCTCGCACGACGGACGGCCCGAGTACACCGGCCACGTCGGAGACGAGGTGTGGTGGACCGAGCCGCGGCCCACCGAGGGCGGCAGGCGCGCCCTGGTGCGCCGCCGCGCCGACGGCACCGAGGAGTCCGTGCTGCCGGCGCCGTGGAACGTCCGCAGCAGAGTCATCGAGTACGGCGGCCTGCCCTGGGCGGGGGCCGGACGGGACGGCGAGAGCGGGCCGCTGATCGTCTTCGTCCACTACGCCGACCAGCGGCTCTACGCCTACGAGCCGGACGTGCCCGGCGCCGAACCGCGGCCGCTCACCCCGGTCTCGGACGTCGGCGGCGGACTGCGCTGGGCCGACCCGCAGTTGCTGCCGGAGCGGGGCGAAGTCTGGTGCGTGCTCGAGGAGTTCACCGGCGAGGGTCCCACCGATGTACGCCGGGTCGTCGCCGCCGTACCCCTGGACGGCTCCGCCGCCGAGGACCGCGGCGCGGTGCGCGAACTGTCCGACGGACGGCACCGCTTCGTCACCGGGCCACGGCCGAGCCCCGACGGCCGGCGTGCCGCCTGGATCGCCTGGGACCACCCGCACATGCCGTGGGACGGCACGGAGTTGATCCTCGCCGATGTCACCGACGAGGGCACCTTCGGCGAGCAGCGGACCGCGGCCGGTGGCCCCACCGAGTCCATCGCCCAGGTCGAATGGGCCGCGGACGGCTCCCTGCTCTACGCCTCCGACCGCACCGGCTGGTGGAACCTCTACCGGGCCGACCAACGGCGCGGGACCGAACCGCTCTGCGTCCGCGACGAGGAATTCGCCGGAGCACTGTGGAGGATCGGCCAGCGCTGGTTCGCCCCGCTCGACAACGGCCTGATCGCCGTCGTGCACGGCGTCGGCGCCACCGCGCTCGCCGTGCTCGACCCGGAGACCGGCGAACTCGTCGACACCGCGGGACCGTGGACAGAATGGTCACCCGCCCTCTCCGTGCACGGCAGCCGCGTGGTGTCCGTGGCGGCCAGCCCGCGCAGCGCCTACGAGGTCGTGGAACTCGACACCGCAGTGGGCCGCGCCCGGGTGATCGGCGCCGAGCACGACGACCCCGTGGACCCGGCCTACTATCCGGAGCCGCTGATCCGGACCTTCGAGGGCCCGGACGGGCGCGAGATCCATGCGCACATCTATCCGCCCCACCACCCCGGCCACCGGGCGCCCGACGGCGAACTCCCGCCCTTCGTCGTATGGGCACACGGCGGACCGACCGGCCGCGCACCGCTCGTACTCGACCTGGAGATCGCCTACTTCACCTCCCGCGGCATCGGCGTCGCAGAGGTGAACTACGGCGGCTCCACCGGATACGGCCGCGCCTACCGGGAGCGACTCCGGGAACAGTGGGGCGTCGTCGACGTGGAGGACTGCGCCTCCGTCGCCCGCGCACTCGCCGACGAGGGCACGGCCGACCGCGACCGGCTCGCGATCCGCGGCGGCAGCGCCGGCGGCTGGACCGCGGCCGCCTCGATCGCCACCACCGACCTGTACGCCTGCGGCACCGTCATCTACCCCATCCTCGACCTGACCGGCTGGGCCACCGGCGAGACCCACGACTTCGAGTCCGAGTACCTGCACTCGCTGATCGGCCCGATCGACGCGGTGCCCGGTCGCTACCGGGACCGCTCGCCGGTCGAGCATGCGGACCGGATCACCGCGCCCTTCCTGCTCCTGCAGGGACTCGACGACGTGATCTGCCCGCCCGCTCAGTGCGAACGCTTCCTGGCCCGGATGGCCGGGCGGAACGTCCCGCACGCGTACATCGCCTTCGAGGGCGAGGGCCACGGATTCCGGCGCGCGGACACCATGATCCGCGCACTCGAGTCCGAACTCTCCCTGTACGCCCAGGTGTTCGGCCTGAAGGCGGCGGGCGTGCCGACGCTGGAACTGACCAAGTGACCGCGGGATCCGGGGCCGTGCCCGACGCGGGCCTGCGGCGGGCGCCCCGGCTCGCACCCGGTGCGCGGGTCGCCGTGGTCGCACCGAGCGGACCCGTGCCCGAGGACCTGCTGCAGGCCGGCCTCGACATCCTGCGCGGCTGGGGACTCGAGGTCACCGTCGCGCCCCATGTCCTCGCCGGGCACCGGGAGTTCGGCTATCTGGCAGGCTCGGACGCCGATCGCGCCGCGGACCTGCAGAATGCCTGGTGCGACCCGGCGGTCGACGCCGTGTTCTGCGCCCGCGGCGGGTACGGCGCACAGCGCATGGTGGACCTGGTCGACTGGGCGGCGGTGCGGGCCGCGGGCCCCAAGGTCTTCCTCGGCTACAGCGACATCACCGCCCTGCACGAGGCGTTCGCGGTGCGAGCCGGTGTCGCCACCCTGCACGGACCGATGGTCGCGGTCCGTGACTTCATCAAGACACCCGCGACCCAGGAGCACCTGCGGGCCACCCTCTTCGAGCCGGAGAGCGTCCTGACCCACGAGGCGGGACGGGCGCTGATTCCCGGCCGGGCGAGGGGAGTCGTACTCGGCGGCTGCCTCTCCCTGCTCTCCTCCGACCTCGGCACCCCGCACGCCCGGCCGTCCGCCGGCGGCGGTCTGCTGTGCATCGAGGACGTGGACGAGGAGGACTACCGACTTGACCGCTGCCTGACCCAACTCCTGCGCTCCGGCTGGCTGGAGGGCGTACGCGGCGTACTGCTCGGCTCCTGGGTGGACTGCGGCCCGTACCGCGACGTCAGAGCGGTGCTCCGCGACCGCCTCTCGGACCTCGGCGTCCCGGTGGCCGAGGAGTTCGGTTTCGGCCACGCCGACGCCCCCCGCACCCTCCCCTTCGGCCTCCCGGCCACCCTCACCACAGACGCAAACCGCTCGACGCTCAGGTACGAGGTACCGGCGCTGCGGTGACCGTCGGCGGCGGTCAACTCCCACTCGTGCGGAGGGCGTTCACCACCGCGCGGGCTCGTTCCGGATGGGCCAGGATGTCAGTGCTGTCCACGAACTGGTCGACCGCGCCGGTCGGCGGCAGCGCTCGCACCGCCGGGTCCTCGATACGGGACACCAGCGCGGCAGCGAAGCGCTCGGCGTGCAACACGCGGTACGGACGGCTGTGGTATGGGCGGGTGTGCGGGTCGACCGGGTCGGTGACGCCCAGCCGATTGTGTGCGACTGCGATCGTCTCGTACGCCCGGGCCAGCTGTTGCTCCCGTACCTCGTGCGTGGTCGCGGCGAGGGTCGCTGTCAGGTGCCCGGTGAGCTCCGATGCCACGGCCGTCCGCGCGAAGGCGCTGCCCAACCACTTGCTGTACGGCGGATGGTGACGGTCCATCAAGATGCCGAGCCGCATCAGGTCGCGCACCAGGCGGGCGGCCACCACCGCCGAGCCCAGCTCGTCGCCCACCTCGCCGCAGCGTCCGACGAACGCCTCCTCCTGGGAGATCCGCTGCCACTGACAGGCGAGCACGTACAGCCAGACGTCACGCGGGTAGCGTGCCAGCGCGGCCCGCGCGGACGACACGGTCCCGAGCCCGTCGTGGAAGACCGCACCCGACGTGACCTCGGCGAGCCGCTGGGTGGGGGTCGACAGCCAGTCTGCGGTCGTGGGGCCGGCTACCGGGTCGAAGCCGAGCTGCTCGATGAACCAGCGGCCGGGAGTGCTGATCTCCACTCGGTGGCGTACTGGCCCGTCCGTCTCTGCCATCACGCCGATTTCGCCGTCGCCCGTGGTCGCGAAATGGGTCGGGTGCCCGTGGAAGGTCTTCGGCAGTCCTTCGGCCAGTGCGTTGTCGATGCGGGCGCCGTGACGGTCCAGATCAGGGGCGGACAGGAACAGTTGCAGGCGCGGACCCCACTCGTGGTCGGCGGAGCGCGGGGTGTCGAAGCCGAGCACCTCTGAGCCGCCGCCGAGCCGTGCGGCGCAGTGGACGACACCAGGCACCTCGGCCTCGACGAGGGGGAGCACGGCCTCCCGGTAGAAGCGCCGGGAGAGTTCGAGGCCGGGGGTGAACGGGGAGGAGGCGGTGGGTGCGGGCATGGGGACAGGGTGCTGTATCCGGGGCGTCGACGACTATGGAATTTCGTCGCGCCGGTTGCGGGCCCGTCGGACGGGTGACCCGGCAGGCGGGCGTCAGGCGGACCGCTGCCGCCGTCCGCGGCGGTACTGGCTCTTCAGCGTCAGGATCGTGGCGGTGCAGGCCAGTGGGCCGGATGCGGACAGCCAGTTGCCGTCGGTCAGGTTGATCGCGGAGGTCAGGAGCAGGAAGGCGCAGAGCGCTGTGGTGCTGTACTGCCAGGTGCGGGTGGAGCGGATGTCGCGGCCGTTCAGGGCTCGCAGGGTGAGAGTCAGGGTGAGCAGCCAGATGAGCGCCGTGAGGGCCAGTGCCGCGGCGGCCCACCAGCGCAGACCCGCGCCGAGCAGTACCCCCGTGGCCAGCGGTGGTGTGACACCCAGGCAGATCAGGAGCGCTTTGCCGCGGCGGCTGCGCCAGGTGCGTTCCAGCCGTCCGAGCTGCTCGTTCTTGGTCAGGTCCACGTTCCCCGGCCCCCCCCCACGGTGGTGAACTCCCTTGGCGTACTGCCGGGTTGCCGGTGCCCGCCGCCGGTCAGCGTACATCCCGCATCTCGTTCGACAAACATCGCGCACGACCGTTGACCGCTGTACGACGGGTGCCACAGCATGGGCGCGGCTCCAGACTTACCAGTTGGTAAGAAAATCTCGGTGTGGAGGTTTCCGCGTGTCCTCAGCCTCGTCCGCCGCCCGCAGCGGCGTCCCGTCCCGTGTCCGCAAACCGCTGGGCGCGGCACTCGGCGCCGCGCTCGTGGCGCCCCTCATCGCGGCCGCTCCGGCCGCCGCGGCCGACCCGGGTTCGGGTGAATTCACCGTCACCGCCCTGGAGTTCACCGTGGACGCGGGCGGCACCACCTGCACCGTGGAGGCGGACCTCTACCGCCCGGCCGGCGTCGACCGCGAGCATCCCGCGCCCGCCGTGCTCACCACCAACGGCTTCGGCGGCAGCAAGGCGGACGGCTCCACCGACGCCTCGGCGAAGGCCTTCGCCGCCCGCGGGTACGTCGCCCTCGCCTACTCCGGCCTCGGCTTCGGCAAGACCGGCTGCCCCATCTCGCTCGACTCCCCGGACATCGACGGCCGGGCCGCCTCGGGGCTCGTCGACTTCCTCGCCGGCAGCCGGGCCGCCGACGACGGAACCGAGGTCGACTACGTCACCCAGGACGCCGCCGGCGACCCGCGCGTCGGCATGATCGGCGGATCGTACGGCGGTGCCATCCAACTGGCCACCGCCGCACGGGATCACCGCGTGGACGCCCTGGTCCCGATGATCACCTGGAACGACCTGGCGTACTCGCTGGACCCGAACAACGCCGCCCAGCACACCGGTGTCTCCTCCGACACACCGGGCGCGTACAAACTGCAGTGGGCCAACGGCTTCTTCCTGATGGGTGAGGCGCAGGGACTCCTCAACCCGAGCCTCGACCCGTCCCGCCTGGGCGGCGCCGGCTGTCTGCACTTCGTCGCTGGAGCCTGCGAGACCAAGCGCCTGCTCGACAGCGGCCGTTACCCCGAGGACCGCACCCGGCAGATGCTCGACTACGCCCGCAGCGTGTCCCCCGTCTCGTACCTGGACCGGGTGGAGGCGCCGACCCTGCTCGTCCAGGGACAGGCCGACACGCTCTTCAACCTCAACGAGGCCGAGGCCACCTACCGGACGCTGAAGGAGCAGGGCACCACCGTCCGCATGATCTGGCAGTCCTGGGGCCACAGCGGCGGCCTCACCGACCCCGCCTCCGGTGAACTCAACCTCGGCGAGGGCAACTTGGAGACCTCGTACACCGGACGGCGGATCCTGGACTGGTTCGAGAAGTATCTGCGCGGCGACGAGAACGCGGACACCGGGCCCGGCTTCGCGTACTACCGCGACTGGCAGCCCGCGGACTCGGCGTACGCGACCGCCGATGACGTGCCGGCCCGCAACCGCAGCCTCTATCTGTCCGGCGACGGCAAACTCGTCGACGACCGCAGCAAGGTCGCACGCGGCGCCCGCGAGTACCGCAATCGGCTCCTGCCCACCAGCCACTCGGAGAGCTCGCTCGCCGGCCTCATCGGCCTGCCCGATCCGGCGCCGCGCGACGCCGAGGGCACTCACCTCGACTGGACCAGCGAGCCGCTCACCGAGGACACCGACGTGGTCGGCGCACCCGAGGCCACCCTGCAGGTCCACTCGCCGAAGACCGAACGGGTCCAGAACTCCGGCGACGCCGCCGACAAGCTGGTGCTCTTCGCCAAGCTCTACGACATCGGCCCGGACGGCAGGAAGACGCTGGTCCACCGGCTCGTGGCACCGGCGAGGGTGCCCGATGTGACCGAGCCCTTCACGGTGCAGCTGCCGGGCGTCGTGCACCGGTACGCCAAGGGGCACCGGCTGCAGTTCGTGGTCGCCGCCAGCGACGACGCGTACTACGGCAACAAGGGCATCAAGCCCGTCACGGTCACCAGCAAACCCTCGGACACCGGAGTGCTGCGGCTGCCGGTGGTGAACCAGGGCTAGCGTCTGTCCGATCTTCGCCGGGGCCACGGCGCCCGGCACGGCCCGCGTGTCACTCGAACGGCGCAGTCCGCCGGCGCCGCCGCCGTGATGACACCGGGGCCGTGCCGGTCCGCCGTGCGGGATGTCCGGCGGCTGCCCATCCTGGAGCAGAGGATGGGCAGCCATCGGGCTGCGTCGCGGCGGAAGGGCGGCCCCTATGAGTCCCAAGAGCTCCACGAAGAGCAGCGCCGGCGAGGGCGGACGCACGTCGACCCTCTTCACTCCCACCCGTATCGGCGTCGCCGCACTCGGTGTGCTCGGTCTCGTCTTCATCTTCGAGAACACCAGACACACCAAGATCCGCCTGATCATCCCCGAGGTCACCATGCCGCTGTGGAGCGCGCTCCTGATCACCGGCCTCATCGGCGCGCTCTGCGGGGCGTACTTCGCGCGACGCCGCAGCTGAGCGGCGCGCCGGGCGACTTCGATGACCGGCGCGGGGCACCCGTACGTCTGCTGTCTTCACCACGAGGAGCACGTCATGAAGGCCGTTCAGTACCGGACCGTCGGAGGGACGCCCGAGGTCGTGGAGGTGCCGGTCCCGGAGCCGGGCCCGGGACAGATCCTGCTGAAGGTCACGGCCGCCGGTGTCTGCCACTCGGACATCGCCGTGATGAGCTGGACCGCCGATCAACTGCCCTTCCCGCTGCCGCTCACCCTCGGTCACGAGGGCGCGGGCATCGTCGAGGCCCTCGGCGCCGGCGTCCGGGGCATCACCGAGGGCGGTACGTACGCGGTCTACGGACCATGGGGCTGCGGCGCCTGCCCGACCTGCGCACAGGGCAAGGAGAACTACTGTCCGCGCGCCGCGGACCTGGGCATCCGGCCGCCGGGCCTGGGCGCGCCCGGAGCGCTCGCCGAGTACATGATCGTCGACGACGCCCGGCACCTGGTGCCGCTCGACGGGCTCGACGCCGTGCAGTCGGTGCCCCTCACGGACGCCGGACTCACCCCGTACCACGCGGTCAAGGGCGCCCTGCCCAAGCTGGTGCCCGGCAGTACCGCCGTCGTCATCGGCACCGGCGGGCTCGGGCACGTCGCCATCCAGCTGCTGCGCGCCCTCGCCCCGTCCCGGGTGGTCGCCCTCGACGTCACGGAGGAGAAGCTCGAGCTCGCCGGACAGGTCGGCGCGCACGAGACCCTGCTGTCGGACGAGGGCGCGGCGGACGAGATCCGCCGCATCACCGGCGGCCGTGGCGCGGAGGCCGTCTTCGACTTCGTGGGCGCCTCACCGACGGTGGCCATCGCGACGGCCTGCGCCGCCGTGGAGAGCGACATCACCATCGTGGGCATCGGCGGCGGCGCGGCCCTGGTCGGCTTCGGGGTGACGCCGTACGACGCCGCGGTGCGCGCACCGTACTGGGGCAGCCGCTCCGAGCTGTACGAGGTGCTCGACCTGGCGCGGTCCGGAGCGGTCGACGTACACGTGGAGACATACGGGATCGACGAGGCGCCGCAGGTCTACGAGCGGCTGCACGAGGGCAGGATCAACGGCCGCGCGGTGATCCTTCCGCACGGCTGACCCGTCCCGCCCCGGCGGTCGGACCGCTCAGGCCCCGGCCTTGCGGTCGGCGTACTCGAAGACCGAGCCGTCCGGGTGCAGCGCGATCAGGGTGCGCCCGGCCGGAGTCGCGACCGGGCCCGCGACGATCTGCGCACCCGAGGCGCTGAGCACCGCGCCGGCCTCGTCGATGTCCGCCACCGCGATCGTCGCCGCCACCTTGCGCAGCACATCGATCTCCGCGGCCGGACCGCTCATCAGCAGAAAGCAGCCGACAGCGGCCACGGACACGCCGCCCCGGTCGAACCGGTGTGCCTGGGCGCCCGCGAGTCGTTCGTAGAACGCGACCGAAGCGTCCAGGTCATCGACGCAGATGCGCAGTGTCGTTCCCAGAATCTCCATGGCCGCGAGCCTAGTTGGCGCAGCCCGGACGCGTGATCGTTTCGGCGGACCGGGAAGGCGACGACGCCCGCGCGACCACTGCCGTCAACCCCGTGCCCGTCCGATGCATCGCCGAGCCGCCCGCGGGGAACGCACTGGGGGCAGGGGCGGCCGGAGCGGCCACCCTGCGCTCCGTCGGCAGTTTGAAGACAGGCCCTAGGGCGAGGAGTAGCGGGACATGGGCGACGAGCTGCGCTATCTGTATGCCGTGTGCAGGCCGTTCGAGGCTCCTCTGCAGGCCGAGTTGAGCGGTGTCACCGGCGCGCCGGTGCGGACGCTGCGGCACGGTGGTCTGGTCGCCGTGGTCAGTGCGGTGCCCCGGCGGGCCTTCGCCGCGGCCGAGTTGCGCACCGGGCACGACTTCGCCGGCACGCCGCTGACGTCCCCGGGCCCGGCCGACCTCGTGCAGACCGCCGGTCACCAGGGCACGGGCCCGCCCGCCCGCCACCTGCCCGCCGATCCCGGGGCGCGGGACGAACTCACCCGCGCCCACCGCTCGGTGATCGACGCACTGACCACCGTCACCAGCCCCGTACCGCTGCCGATCGGCACTGTGCTGCCCGACGACAGCGGTGTCCGCGCACTGCTCGAAGCCGACGGTGCACGTCTGCGGGATGCGCTGGACCGGCTCGACGGCCGCGTCGAATGGGGTGTCACCGCCCAACTCGACGCGCCGGCAGGCGAGTTCACAACTGGAAGGAGTGCCGAGGGCGAACGGACGGCGGCCGCCCGGGCGTTCGGCGAGCGACTGCACGCCCTGCTCGCCCGGCATGCGGATGCCACCCGCACCCGCGCCGTCGACCCGGCGGCCGGCCGCGGGGCCCGAGTGCTCGACGCCAGCTATCTCGTGCCGCGGCAGTCCAGCGAGGCGTTCGTGGAGCTCGTGGACCGCACGGGCGGCCAACAACCCCACGTACGCATCGACTTGACCGGACCTCGCGCGGGCTACTCCTTCGCGGACGACCCGGCGGCGGCCGGCACCTGACGCCGGGCGACGCGGTCCGGCACCCCCGTGCGCCGGCGCCGGACCCTGTTCGTCCCAACTGGCGTTGCGGCAGGGTGTATCGGTCGACAGTGGCCCGCGATTTCCCGTTGCCCTGAGAGCTGGTGACGCTACGTCAGAAACGGTCCCGGGCGGGGCGTACGGGAGCCGGAGCGAGGCGTACGGGCAGTGCGGTCAGGCCGCGGAGCAGGGTGCTGGTGCGCCAGGTGAGTGCGGCGGGGTCGACGGCCGGTTCCAGGCCCGGGTGGCGGGTCAGGAGGCGGCGCACGGCGATCGTGGCCTCGGCGCGGGCGAGGGGCGCGCCGAGGCAGTGGTGCGTGCCATGGCCGAAGCCGAGGTGGCCGGGGCGCCGGGTGATGTCGAACTCGTGCGGTCGGGGGTGCCGTCGTGGGTCGCGAGAGGCCGCGGCGAGCGAGACGAGCACCGCGTCGCCCGCCGGAATCGGGGTGCCGGCGAGGGTGAGCGGCTCGGCGGCGAAACGGAACGCCGTCGAATGCACCGGCGAGTTGTAGCGCAGGGCCTCCTCCACGGCGGACGCGGTGAGCCCGGGGTCGGCCTCGAGCCGGGCGAGTTGCGCGGGGTGGGCGAGCAGACTGTGCACCGTGGCCGAGATCAGATTGACGGTCGTCTCGTGCCCGGCGACGAGCAGCAGGAAGACCATGCCGAGGAGTTCCTCGGTGGTGAGGCGGGCCTCCGATTCGCGGGCGCAGGCGGCCGGTTCGGGGGAGTCGTCCGCGGCCGCGGCCAGTCGGCCGAGCAGCGTGTCGGGCCCCGGGTGGGCGCGGCTGAAGCCGATCAGTTCGGTCAGGCGCCGGGTGAGCCGGTCCCCGGCTGCGGCGGCGGCCTCGGGGGAGGTGGGCATGACCAGTTCGTTGGACCAGGCGTGGACCAGGGCGTGGTCCGCGGCAGGCACGCCGAGCAGTTCGCAGATCACCGTGACGGGCAACGGCAGGGCGAACCCTCCTACGAGATCCGCCGTGCCGTCCCCGTCCTGGGGCAGTGCGTCGAGCAGTTCGTCGGTGACGGCCTCGATCCGCGGGCGCAGCCCGGCGATCCGTCCGGGGGTGAAGTGCCCGGCGACGAGCCGGCGGAGCCGCGTGTGCTGCGGTGGGTCGCTCTGCAGCATGTTGCGCCCGATGGCATGGCCGCCGTCGGACTCCCAGGATGCCGAGTGCCGGATGTCGTTGCGCAGCCGCGGGTCGGTGAGTGCGCTGCGGGCCGCGTCGTAGGTGACGACGTACCAGCAGTCGCCGCTGCCGGGTATGTGGACACGGTGCACGGGCCCTTCGGCTTGGAGTCTGGTGTAGATGGGGTAGGGGTCGGCGGCCAAGTCGACGCCGGGCGGCGCGAGTTCGTGCAGGGTGGGGGCTTCGGGGGTGGGCATGGGAGTCCTCCGGTACGGCTGCTCGGCGGGATGTGTGCCTGCGTGCTTCTTGTACTGTCGCGGGGCTCGGGCGGGTTCGGGCTCGTCGTCTCGCCTCAGACCCGGAGGGATTCCCGCAGCCGGGCCGCCTCGGCGATCGCCTGTCGGTGTCCCGCGCGGGCGGCCGGGGCCTGCCGTCGGTAGTCCGTCAGATCCCGGCCCATCGCACGGCGCGACTGCTCGTCCGGCGAGATCAGGCCGACCGACGTACCGGACGCGGCGAGCGCCGCCGCCTCCTGCCGTACGCCGGGGTGCGGTCCCGGCGCGGACGGGATCGGCGCCACCACCAGGGCCCGCCGGTGGCCATCGGCGAGCACCGGATTGGTGGTGGAGCGGGTGCCGCCGTTCAGCCGGCGGCGGCCGTCCGCGGTGATCGGCGGCCGGACGAGCGGCACGGCACAACCGGCGGCGACCGCGGCGACGAGCGGAACCCCGCTGTCCGCGTCGAATGCATGCACACCTCCGGTCAGCGCGTCGACCGCCGTCAGGCGCAGCCGGCCCGCCGGCCACTCCCGTACGCCCCTGAGGAACTCGCCCACCGTGTCCAGGACTTCGGCCTCCGGCACGGTCCGCGCCCGCAGGGCCGCACGGCCGAGCCGGCGCGCGGCACGCGCGGAGTCCCGCGCGGACAGCGCGGCGAGCAGGAAGCGGAGTGTCTGGCCGGCGGTGACGCGCAGGACGATCCGGTCGGCGCCGGTGAGCCGACGTTCGTAGAGCCCGGCGGGGGACTCGCCGGCCAGCAGGCGGGTGCCGAAGAGGGCGCCGGCCGAGGTCCCGACGACGGTGTCCGCGTCCGAGGGTTCGATGCCCGCCTCGGCGAGTCCGGCGAGCACGCCCGCCATCCAGGCCGCGCCGACGGGGCCGCCGCCACCCAGTACCAGAGCCGTACCGGCCGTCCGCCCGTTGCTCATCCGCTCGCCTCCAGCGTAAATGGGGAGTGCTCCCCGTTTTGGTCGACGGTAACATCCGAACGGGGAGTGGTCCCCGGTTGGGGCCGGCAGGTCGGCAGGACCGGAAAGGTCGGCAGGGCCGGCAAGGTCGGCAAGGTCACGACGAGGAGGACGCCGATGGCGCAGGACGTACGGGGTGCTGAGGGCGGTCCTGCCGCGGCGCCGCGCAGGCGCGATGCCCGCCGCAACCGGGAGCGGCTGGTCGCCGCGGCGCGCGAGATCTTCGGCTCGGAAGGCCTCGAGGCGCCGCTCGACCTGATCGCGCGGCGCGCGGTCGTGGGCAATGCGACCCTCTACCGGCACTTCCCGGACCGGGCGGCCCTGATCGGTGCGGTCTTCGAGGACTCACTGGCCGGAGTGACCGCGGCGGGGGAGGAGGCTCGGGCGAACCCTGACGTCTGGTCGGGCCTCACGGGCTACCTCGACGCGGTGTTCGCCGTCCTGGCCGGCGACCGCGGAACCAACGACCTGATGACCACGCGACTGCAGGGCATCGAGGCCTTGGACGCGATCCATGTCCACAACGCCGCGACGCTCGACGAGTTGCTCGGGCGGGGCCGGCGGGACGGCGTGGTACGTGACGACGTGACGACGGAGGACGTGCTGTTCACCCTCGCGGCCCTCGGCCGCGCGGTCCCGGCCCTGACGGCAGCGGCCGGCCCCGACGCGTGGCGCCGCCCCCTCGCCCTCGTCCTCGCGGGCCTGGGTCCGGGCGCGCCCGGGCTCCCCGGAGCACCTCTCTCGGCGAGTGAACTCACGGATACGCTTGCGGGGTTGGGGCCCCATCGTCCGGCCTCCTCGGCCGGAGGTTCCACCGGTGCCCGCAGCCCGTCCGGTACCAATTCCAGTGCGTCCGGCACCAATTCCAGGCCGTCCGGGGGTCCCACCCGGACGAAGTCTGGGGGAGTTTGAGGACATCCTTCGGCCGGAGGCCGAGCGCACGGCTTCCAGAACTCCGCCCCGCACTCCTCCTCCCTCCCCGAGCCCTCGGCTTCTTCCAAGCTCTCGGCTCTCCTTCCGGAGACCTTCGTTGATCGGCTCTCGGCAAATCGCTGTGGCCCTACGCTGAGGGCCGGCATTGCTTGGTCATCGGGGGTGGCAGATGCAGCGCGGAGACCTGATCGCGGGGCGGTACGAGTTGATCAAGCGGCTCGGGCGCGGCGGGATGGGCGAGGTGTGGGCCGGCCGGGACCGGATGCTGCACCGCGATGTGGCGGTCAAGACGCTGGTACTGGACGAGGCGACGCATGCGGACCTGCCACGGCGGTTCGAGCGCGAGGCCGTGGCCGCTGCGCAGATCAACCATCCGAACGTGGCCGCCCTGTACGACCGAGGGATCCAGGGGGACCTGTGGTTCCTGGTCATGGAGCAGGTCGACGGTGCCGACCTGGCGGAGCACATTCGTGACGAGAGCCCCATGGACGTGGGCCGTGCCCTGCGGATCGCAAAGGACATCTGCGCTGCTCTGGTCGCCGCGCACCGGGCACAGGTCATCCACTACGACATCAAGCCGTCAGAACCGCGACGGTCGTCTGGAGGTTTTTGTCCGAGGCACGGACAACGCCCTCTGGCACATCTGGCAGACCGCGCCCAACGGCGTCTGGGCCCCGGAGTGGACCTCCCGAGGCGGTGTTCTTCGAAGCTGCCCCGCGGTCTTCCAGAACCGCGACGGTCGTCTGGAAGTCTTCGTGCGAGGCAGGGACCATGCGCTGTGGCACATCTGGCAGACCGCTCCCGACAGCGGTTGGAGCCAGTGGGCCTCACGCGGTGGAGAGTTGAGTGCCGACCCGGCGGTCTTCAGGAATCGGGAGGGTCGCCTGGAAGTCTTCGCCATCGCGCCCGACCTCACCCTGCGACACATCTGGCAGCTCACTCCCGACGGCAGCTGGACGGAGAACTGGGTCGACCGCGGCGGAAGTTGCATCGGAGTCCCCGCCGTCTTCCAGGAAGCCGACGGCCGACTGCGTGTCCTGGTTCGCGGCACCGACCTCGCCGTCTGGAGCATCGAACAGCAGCCCTCGAACCTCACCTGGGGTACCTGGACGTCACTCGGCGGAAGTTTCGCCGACGACCCGCGACTCGGCCGCAACGCCGACGGCCGTCTGGAGGTCTTCGCCACCGGCACGGACCACACTCTCCGGCACAAGTGGGAGACAGCCCCGAACAACGGATGGACCCAGACCTGGACCTCCCGTGGCGGCAGCCTCATGATCTTCTGAGTGAGCACCGCGGAGACGCGGCACGATGCGTGAGCGGGGCGCTCTCGCCCCTACTCAGAACTCCCCCTGGCGGCGGCACAGAACTTCACCATGGAGGACCGAGAACCACCCGTCCGCCGCCGCCCCCCACTCGCGCCACGCCGCCGCGATCGCATCGAGCTCCGCGGTCGTGGCGTGACCACCCTCCACCGCACGCTGGGCGTACGAAGAGAGCTGTGTGCGGTCGGCCCACAGCTCGCTCCACCACTCCCGCTCCTCGGGTGTGGCGAAGCACCACGTGGACGAGGTGGCGGTGATGTCCTCGAAACCCGCCTGCAGGGCCCAGGACTTGAGCATCCGCCCCGCGTCCGGCTCCCCGCCGGACGTGCGCGCGACCCGCTCGTACAGATCGAGCCAGCCGTCCAGACCGGCCGGCCGCGGATACCAGGTCATCGCCGCATAGTCCGAATCGCGCACGGCGACCAGACCGCCGGGCCGTACCACCCGGCGCATCTCCCGCAGCGCCTGCACCGGATCGCCCACGTGCTGCAGCACCTGATGGGCATGCACGACATCGAACGACCCTTCCGCGTAAGGCAGTTGATGCACGTCCGCCTCGCCGAACGTGACGTTCGTGAGGCCTCGGCCGGCCGCCGTGGCGCGTGCCTGACCGAGTATGTCCGGGGCGTACTCGACGCCGGTGACGTGCCCGTCCGGGACCAGCGCGGCGAGGTCCGCGGTGATCGTGCCCGGGCCGCAGCCGACGTCCAGGACCGTGGCGTCGGGGCGCAGTTCGGCGAGCAGGTACGCGGCGGAATTGGCCGCGGTGCGCCAGGTGTGCGAGCGCAGCACGGACTCGTGGTGCCCGTGCGTGTACACGGCGGTCTCCTCAGGCATGGCGATCTCCGTCGATCGTGGTTCCGCCGGACCGCCATGGCCCGGCCGTGCCACGAACCGTACGCCGATCACCCGCATAGTGAGATACATATCTCATAATGCGGGCAATAGGTTGCGGTGAGCAGCCCGGCAGGAGGCCCAGGAGAATTCGTTTGCCCCGGTCACGGCCGCCCTTGACAATGCGTAACCATGGGACATCTGGAAGCCGCGCACCTCGAGTACTACCTGCCCGACGGGAGGCCGCTGCTCGGCGACATCTCGTTCCGGGTGGGCGAGGGCGCGGTGGTCGCCCTGGTCGGGCCGAACGGCGCGGGCAAGACGACCCTGCTGCGCCTGCTCGCCGGCGAGCTGCAGCCGCACGGCGGCACCGTCACCGTCGGCGGTGGCCTCGGTGTGATGCCGCAGTTCGTCGGCTCGGTGCGGGACGAGACCACCGTGCGGGACCTGCTCGTCTCGGTGGCACCGCCCCGCATCCGGCAGGCCGCCGAGGCCGTGGACGCCGCCGAGCACCTGATCATGACGGTCGACGACGAAGCGGCCCAGCTCAAGTACGCCCAGGCGCTTGCCGATTGGGCCGAGGCGCGCGGGTACGAGGCCGAGACGCTCTGGGACATGTGCACCACGGCGGCCCTCGGCATCCCGTACGAGAAGGCCCAGTGGCGCGAGGTGCGCACGCTCAGCGGGGGTGAGCAGAAGCGCCTCGTACTGGAGTCGCTGCTGCGCGGCACCGACCAGGTCCTGCTGCTCGACGAACCGGACAACTACCTGGACGTACCGGGGAAGCGCTGGCTCGAGGAGCGGCTCGCCGAGACCCGCAAGACCGTCCTGTTCGTCTCGCACGACCGCGAACTCCTCGCGCGGGCGGCGGAGAAGATCGTCAGCGTCGAGCCGAGCCCGGCGGGCTCCGACGTCTGGGTGCACGGCGGCGGCTTCGCGACGTACCACGAGGCGCGGCAGGAGCGGTTCGCGCGCTTCGAGGAACTGCGTCGGCGCTGGGACGAGAAGCACGCCCAGCTCAAGCGGCTGGTTCTGGACATGCAGCAGTACGCCGCGCGCAGCGACGAGATGGCGTCCCGCTATCAGGCGGCGAAGACCCGGCTGAGGAAGTTCGAGGAGGCCGGCCCGCCGCCGGAGCCGCCGCGAAAGCAGGAGATCACCATGCGGCTGCACGGCGGCCGCACCGGGGTGCGGGCCGTCACCTGCAAGCAGCTCGAGCTCACCGGCCTGATGAAACCCTTCGACCTGGAGGTCTTCTACGGCGAGCGGGTCGCGGTCCTCGGCTCCAACGGCTCGGGCAAGTCCCACTTCCTGCGGCTGCTCGCGGGCGACGACGTCCGGCACGCAGGCGAGTGGAAGCTCGGTGCGCGGGTGGTGCCCGGGCACTTCGCGCAGACGCATGCGCACCCCGAGCTGTTCGACCGTACGCTGCTCGACATTCTCTGGCGTGAGCACGCGAAGGACCGTGGCGCGGCGATGTCACGGCTGCGGCGTTACGAGCTCACGGGGCAGGCGGAGCAGCGCTTCGACCGGCTCTCCGGTGGCCAGCAGGCGCGGTTCCAGGTCCTGCTGCTCGAACTGCAGGGCTGCACGGCGCTGTTGCTCGACGAGCCCACGGACAACCTCGACCTGGAGTCGGCGGAGGCGCTGCAGGAGGGGCTCGAGGCGTTCCAGGGCACGGTGCTTGCGGTCACGCATGACCGGTGGTTTGCGAAGTCCTTCGACCGGTATCTGGTGTTCGGGGCGGACGGGCGGGTTCGCGAGACGCGGGAGCCGGTTTGGGACGAGCGGCGGGTCAGGTTCAGCCGCGCCGGCGGTTAGTTCGGCTCCTCCGGCGGTTAATTCAGCCCCTCCGGCGCTTGAGATGGGGGTCCCCCCTGCTCGAGCGGAACCGAGAGCTCGGGGGAGGGGTCCGGGGCAGCGCCCTGGAAGCCATGCGCTTGACCGCCGGTCAAAAGATGCCCTCAAACGCCGGACGGCCCTGCCGTCGTGAGTCGCTCGATCGCGTCCAAGGACAAGGAGCGGTCATGCGGCGCGGGATCGAGCGCCCGGTGGATCTGCAGGCCCTCGATGAGCCCGTCGAGCTGACGCGCGGTAGCCGCGTCGAAGTGCAGCTCGAGCGCCCGCCGACTGCGCGCCATCCACGCCTGGGTCAGCTCCCGGAACTCGGGCCGCCGCGCGGCCAGCGTGTACAACTCGTGGGTGAGCACCAGCTCACGACGGCTCTCTGCGGTCGGCGGATGGATCAGATCCGCCACCGCCTCCCGCGCCTCGGCGCGGGACCGCGCCGCACCGAGCCGCTCGTCGAAGCGCGCGGCGATCGTGCCCGCGAAGCGCGAGAACGCCTCCCGCAGCAGCTCGTCCATGCTCTGGAAGTGGTACGTCATCGAGCCGAGCGGCACTCCCGCACGCGCGGCGACCTTGCGGTGCGACGTCCCCGCCACGCCCTCGTCGGCGATCAGATCGAGCGCCGCCTCGATGATCCGCTCCCGCCGGTCGGGGTCCACACGTCCGGTTGCCACTCGCCCTCCAGGTCTGCCGCTGCCGTCCCGTCCGCCGTCACCGAGCCACCGAGGCGGCCCCGAGGGATCGGATCACGCGTGCGGGATTGCCCACGGCCACCACGCCCGCCGGGATGTCCTTGGTGACCACGGACCCGGCACCGATGACACTGTCGTCGCCGATCGTCACACCAGGAAGCACGATCGCGCCGCCTCCCAGCCAGACATTGTCGCCGATCGTGATCGGCAGCGCGGCCTCCAGCTTGTCCCGGCGCTGCTGAGGGTCCAACGGGTGGGTGGGCGTGAGGAGTTGGACGTTCGGTCCGATCTGGCAGTCGCGCCCGATGCGGATCGGTGCGACGTCGAGCGCGGTGAGCGAGGAGTTGACGAACGTCCCCGCCCCCACGGTGATGTAGCTGCCGAAGTCGACGTACAGCGGCGGCTTGACGTAGGCCCCCTCGCCGAGCCCGCCGAGCAGTTCCTCGAGGATGGGGCGGGCGGCGTCCGCGTCCTCGGCGTACGCGGCGAGATAGTCGTTGGTCAGGCGCACTGCGCGCTGCACCTCCCGGAGGATGTCCGGGTCGTCGGCGGCGATGTAGAGATCTCCGGCGAGCATGCGTTCGCGCTGTGTGCGGGGGTCTCCGGCGAAGTAGTCGGTCACGCGCCCGAGCCTACTGCCCTGGGCGTACGACCGTACGCTCGTACGGGGCGGGCTCAGTCCTGATCCGGCGGCGGGGGAGGCGCGGGCGCGCCCGCGGGCGGCGCGAGCTTCCGGTACGTGCGCGGCCCCGCGGCGTCCTCCACCGGCTCCGCGTCCGCCGGCTCCTCCCGGGGCAGCAGGGCGTCGCGGCGCGCACCCGGATCCCAGCCGGTGTCGACGACCCGCTTCTGCATCACGATCGCACCGGTCAGTACGACCACACCGACGAGCAACATCAGCAGCACCGCGCCCACCTCGCCGGCCTTGGCCGCATTGCCGACCAGGATGCCGAACCAGCCGAAGTCCGCGTCGCCGAACGTGGTGTTCTCGTCGCCGAACGCCCCGAGCACCTTCAGGAGCAGAGCCGGCAGGAACGTGATGAGCACACCGTTGAGGAACGCACCGACCGCCGCACCCCGGCGGCCACCCGTCGCATTGCCGTAGACCCCGGCCGCGCCGCCGGTGAAGAAGTGCGGCACCAGGCCGGGCAGCACCAGGGCGAGCCCGAAGGCAGGCTCGAAGATCCAGGTCAGCAGGCCGAGGCTGATCAGTCCGCCGACGAAGCTGCAGATGAAGCCGATGAGCACCGCGTTCTGCGCGTACGGGAAGACGATCGGGGCGTCCAGGGACGGCACCGCACCGGGCACCACCTTGCGTGCGATGCCTTGGAACGCGGGCACCAGCTCGCCCAGGATCGTACGGACACCGAAGAGGATCACCGCGACCGCGATACCGAACTGCAGGCCCTGCATCACCGACTGCATCAGGTAGTTGCCGAGGTCCGTGGCCGCCGTGCCGCCGTCGGCCGCGAAGGCCTTGAAGGCCTCCTCCTCGCCGACCTTGACGACGAAGAGCACGGCCATGATCAGATAGATGAGCAGCATCGACAGCGCGGTCGCGACCATCGAGTCGCGCAGGAAGCGCAGACCCTCCGGCAGGTTCATGTCCTCGGTCGACTTGCTGCGCTTGCCGACCAACTGCCCTGCCGCGCCTGCCGTGATGTAGCCGGCGGTGCCGAAGTGGCCGATGGCCACCGTGTTGTTGCCGGTGACACGCTTCGTCCAGGGGTGTGCGAAGGCCGGCATGGACACCAGCATGATGCCGAGCAGTACGCCGCCCACCAGGACCACGAGCACCGAGGACTGCCCCGCCGTGGCGAGCACCATCGTCAACAGCGTGGCCATGAACAGCATGTGATGGCCGGTCAGAAACACATAGCGCAGCGGTGTGAAGCGGGCGAGCAGCAGGCTGACCGCGAAGCCCACGATCATCAGCCAGGCCACCCGCGAGCCGTACTCGGCCTGGGCGATGCCCACGATCGCCTCGTTGGTGGGGATCACGCCGTGGGCGCCGGTGGCGCCCTGGATCATCTCGCCCAGCGGCGCGAGCGAGGCCACGACGAGTCCCGCACCCGCGCCGATCAGCAGGAAGCCGAGCGTCGCCTTGATCGCACCGCCGATGACCTGACCGGTGCTCTTGCGCAGGGCGATCAGGCCCACCGCGGTGATCAGTCCGATCAGGTACGCCGGTTCGCTCAGGATCTCGTTCACGAGAAACTTCGCGAAGGTCACCAGCCAGTTCATCGCCTCTCCAACCGTCTCGCCGACCCGTCTCGCCGGCCCGTCTCTCCGGCCTGTCCTGCGCGTCCCCGGATGTGCTGCGGGCCGTCCTACACGTCGTAGGTGTCCCTGAGCACCGCGTCCGTCTCGGTCGTACTGGTGAAGTCCTGTACGACCTTGACCGGGACGCCCACGTCACCGAGGGTGCGGGCGATCTCCCGGGACGTCAGGATCGCGACCGCCTCGGACGCCTTGCCCTTGGCCGAGATGGTGTCCGTCGCCTCCACCGTCACGTACTTCGACCAGCCCCAGCGGTCCAGGACCTGCTCGAGGGTGTTCTTCAGAAAGAGGCTGGTGCCGACGCCGTTGCCGCAGACGGTCAGGATCTTGTGCATGCCGTGCGCGGACGCGGCGGGCGCCCTCGCCGCGGGGGCGGCGGGAGCGGAATCCTGAGGTTCGGCCGCGGAGGCGCCCTCCTGCTGCAGGAGTACGGCCCGTACCGCCTCGGGGGTTGCCGCGGTGCGCAGCGCCTCGGACTTGGCGGGGTCGGCGAGCAGCCGGGCGAGCGCGCCCATCGCCGAGGTATGGGCCTCGGAGTCCTGCGCGGCGAGGGCGACCACGAGATCGACCGGGTCGTTCGACTCGTGCCCGAACTCGACCGGTTCGGCCAGGCGGACCCAGGACATCCCGGTGCGCAGCACCGCGGGCGACGGCCGGGCGTGGGCGAAGGCGAAGCCCGGGGCCACCACGATGTACGGGCCGTTCTCCTCGACGTTGCGGATCATCTCCGCGGTGTACTCGGGGGTGCAGGCGCCGGTGTCCTCCATCAGGCCGCCCGCGGCGCGGACCGCCTCGCGCCAGTCCCCGGCCCGTACGTCCAGGCGTATCGCCTCGGTGGGGAGTAGCTCAGTCAGCTGTGCCATGGGCCGGATCCTCGCACACCGCGCGAGGTGCGGCCCGGTGGGCGACGGGCCACGCTTGAGGTGTCCGCAGTGCCCGGCGCGGGCCTTCGCACGTCTTGGTCTCCCCGGGTACGCGCGGCCGCTCCCGGGTACCAGCGGGACAGGAACGGACGACATGGGAAGGGCACGTCATGAGCGGAGTCGATCCGAAGAGTCTGGACGACAAGGAACTCCTCAAGGAGCTCGAGACGATCCACCGCACCCGCCACGACACCCTGCTGCACGGTTCGGACGACGCGCTGCGCGCCCATGACGTACGGACGGCGCAGCTGGAGGGCGAGTATCTGCGCCGCTATCCGCGCCGGCCGGTGGCGGGCGGGCGGACCCGTGACGGCGCACGGGCGCGGGGGGAGTGACCGGCATGGCCCGCACCCAGCTCCTCGACCGGCATGCCGCGGCGCTCGACCTCTTCGCCGACCGGGTGCACCGGGTCGGCGAGGACCAGTGGGACCTTCCCACGCCCTGCACCGAGTGGTCGGTCCGTGATCTCGTCAACCACCTCACGGCGGAACAGCTGTGGGTGCCGTCCCTGGTCCGGGACGGTGCCACCATGGCCGAAGTGGGGGACGCCTTCGACGGTGACGTGGTCGGCGCGGATCCGGCGACCGCCTTCGACACCGCCGCGGAGGGGGCGCGGGAAGTGTTCCGCGAGCCGGGCGCCCTCGACCGTACGGTGCATCTCTCCTTCGGCGATACGCCCTGCGCCCACTACTGCGCCCAGATGGTGACCGACCTGGTGGTGCACAGCTGGGACCTGTCGCGCGGCATCGGGGCGGACGAGCGGCTTCCGGACGATCTGGTCGCGTACGCGGTGCGCGAGGTCACGCCGTACGCCGCGGACCTCGCCAAGAGCGGAGTCTTCGGTCCGGCCGTGGAGCCGCCGGCCGGAGCGGACGTGCAGACGAAACTGCTTGCGCTGCTCGGGCGGAGGGTCTGACCGGGACCGGGACCGGGACCCGGACCGGGGCCGGGGCCGTGGCGTCGGGGCTCACCCGAGCGGCGGCGGGCGTACCGCGAATGGTGCCCTGTCCCGCGCGCGGGACGAAATGCCGGGTTCTGATGGCTGCGTGGCGCGGATTTCTGCGCCCGCACGCCACCGAAGGAGCCCGTCCATGCGCATCGCCCGCGCACTCGCCACCACCGCACTCGCCTCCGCGGCGCTGCTGGCCACCGCGCCCGCGGCCCTCGCGGACACCGCCGAGGTCACGCCCGGCACCGTGCCGCCCGGCGGCACGGTCACCATCTCCGTGTCCTGCGACGCGCCGACCAGCCCGGCGCCGGACACCATCACGGCCGACTCGCAGGCCTTCGAGCTCGGCTCCGTCCAGCTCACGCGGGTGCCGGGGGCCAACTCCGGTGTCGCGGGGCCGGCTTACCGGGGTACGGCGAAGATCGCCGCCGCGGACAAGTTCACCGGCAGTGGGCCGAACGCGGTGGGGCCGCGGTCCACCTGGAGCGTCGACGGCAACTGCCCCGGCGGGGGGCAGTGGAATGCGCGGTTCACCGTTGCCGGTGGGGGTGCGACGGGGACGGCGTCCCCGACTGCGACGCAGCCCGCTGTGCGCGGGGGTGTGGGTGGGAGCTTCACGGACTCCGGTACGACGGTGATCATCGGCGGTGCGCTTGTCGCGTGTGCGATCGGGGCGACGTGTGTGGTTCTCCGCCGGAGGCGGGGCGGAGCCCGCCATTGAGCGGGGTCGGGTCACCCCGGCGCGGCGGCGCCACGTCAGCGCCTTCAGCCCGTCCGGCGTCTGAGGACAAGGCGCGCCAGCGCCAACTCAGCCCGTCCGGCGTTTGAGGACAAGGCGCGCCAGCGCCGGGGCTGTTGAGGTACCACCCACCGGCCGGTGGCGGGTCGCGTTCCAGGCATCGGCCTGGCGGCCTCGTCCTCAAACGCCGGACAGGCTGAAAGATGTCCTCAAACGCCGGACGGGCTGAAATGGAGCCGGACGGGCAGGATCGGTGCCGGGTAAAGCCTGAAGTGGTGCCGGACGGGCAGGATCGGTGCCGGGTAAAGGCTGAATTGCTGCCGGACGGGCTGGATCGGTGAAGGGGAAGGGCCGCCGCAGTCCGGAGCCGTTGAGGGAAGATGACCGCGGACACGGAGGATCGGATGGGACGGTGGGGCGACGCGGCCACGGGGCACGGACCCGTGCGATTCGCGCCCCCCGGACCCGAGCCGGGGCTCCCCGTACTGCCGGAGATCGCCGCCGTACTCGCGGCCGCCGCAGGCCGCAGCGACACCGAACCCCCGGGCGGAGGCCGCCCGTTGCGGGACGCCGCCTGCGGCTACTGGGCGCGTCGCGGCCTGCCCACGGACCACGACTCGGTCGCCGCCGCCCCCGGGGCCCAACCCCTCCTGCTCGCCCTCGCGGCAGCGATCGGCGGCGATGTACTGCTGCCGCGCCCGTGCCCGGCCTGGTGGGCGCCGCAGGTCCGCCTCCTGGGCCGTCAGCCGTACGCCGTTCCGACTCCCGCCGAGTGCGGGGGAGTTCCCGACCCGTACGCCCTCCTGGAGACCGTGCGCCGAGTGCGCTCGGAGGGCGGCGATCCGCGCCTCGTGGTGCTGTCCGTCGCCGACGATCCGACGGCCACCGTGCCACCGCCCGAGGTACTGCACGAGACGGTCGAGGCCGCGCTCGGCGAAGGGCTGCACCTGGTGTCGGACGAGACCTGGCGCGACACCCTGCACCGGCCGCGCGACACCGTGCTGGTCAGCCCGGCCGACATGCGACCGAGCGAGGTCACCGTGATCACCGGGCTCTCCGGCGGCCAGCTGCCCGCCGACTGGCCGGCCGGCATCGCCCGCTTCCCCGCCACCGCGGACGGCGCGGCACTGCGCGCCCGAACTCTCGACGTACTCACCGCACTCGGCGCGTTCGTGGCCGCTCCCGTCGCCGCCGCGGCAGCCCACGCGCTCGGCGAGCCCGCCGCCGTGGTGGAGCGCCTCACCGCGGCGGTCGGCCTGCACGCCCGTGTCGCGGACGCCGTGCACGGAGTCGTACTCGAGGCAGGTGCCCTGTCGAGGCCTCCGCAGGCGGGGCGTCATCTGTACGTGGATCTGGGGCCGTTGGGCGTCGCGCTCGCCGCCCGCGGGGTCACGGACGCGATGGAGCTCGAGGACCACCTCACGGAACGCCTCGGCATGCCGGCACCGGGCGGTCACCGCTTCGGCGACGAACTCGGCGCACTGCGGGTGCGGTTGTCCACCGGACCGTTCCTGGGCGTGGACGGAGAGCAGCGCCTGGCCGCACTCGGCGCCTCCGCGCCGCTCGAACTGCCGCACGTGGAGCGGGCATTGGCCACGCTCGGCACCGTACTCGGTGACCTCAGGTCCGACCGCACACGAGGGGAGCGCCCCCGATGACCCAGCGATCCCACCCACCCTCCGCGGCGGCGACCGGACCGGCGGCAAAGACGGCACCGGCGGCGAAGACGGGACCGGCCACCACGAAAGGCCACCCGACACCGACCGGACCCGCCGCACCCCTCAGTGCGCCACCGGACACTCCTGACACCCCTGCCCGCCCCATCCCGCTCGGCGTCCGCCGAGCCTGGCCCCGGAGCTTCGCCGACCGCCTCACGGCGCCGCTGCCCGGCATCCGAGGTCTGGCCCGCTTCGCCCGGGAGGGCACCGTACGCCCCGGGCCGGGAGCCGAGACCGACATCCCCCAGCTGCCCTTCGAACCGGGCCCGCTGCCCGCCGCAGCCCTCCGCACCGTCGCCGCCACCTGGGTCGGCCACGCGAGCTGGGTGCTGCGGATCGGCGGACTCACCGTGCTCACCGACCCGGTCTGGTCACGGCGCATCCTCGGCACCCCGCCGCGCGTCACCCCGCCCGGGGTCGCCTGGCACGCACTCCCGCCCGTCGATGCGGTGGTCATCAGCCACAACCACTACGACCACCTGGACGCCCCGACCCTCAAACGCCTGCCGCGCTCGACCCCGCTCTTCGTCCCCGCCGGTCTCGGACGCTGGTTCCGCCGCCGGCGATTCAGCTGCGTCACCGAGCTCGACTGGTGGGAGGCGGCCGAACTGCAGGGCGTACGGGTCGAGTTCGTCCCCGCCCACCACTGGTCCAAGCGCAGCCTCACCGACACCTGCCGCAGCCTGTGGGGCGGCTGGCTGCTGGCCGACGGACGGCGCAAGGTGTACTTCGCCGGAGACACCGGCTACGGACACTGGATGGCCGAGATCGGCCGTCGCCACCCGGGGATCGATCTCGCCCTCATGCCGATCGGTGCCTACGACCCGCGGTGGTGGCTGCGCGATGTGCACTGCGATCCGGAGGAGGCGGTCCGGGCGGTGGACGATCTCGGCGCCCGCCGGATGGCGCCGATGCACTGGGGCACCTTCCTGCTGTCCGCGGAGCCGGTGCTCGATCCGCTGCGGCGGGTACGGGCCGCCTGGCTGCGGTCGGGCCGCCCACGCGACGACCTCTGGGACCTCCCCATCGGAGCCTCACGCGTCCTCGAAGATCGGGGAGACGCCGTCTAGCTAGGCCCGGTCCGGCGTCCGGGCGCGGATCTTGCGCCACAGCGTCGGGGCCACACTGATCAGGACGGTGAGCACCACCGCCGCGAGCAAGCCCTCCCAGGGCTCGGCGAACAGCGAGCCGCCCAGGATCCCGATCAGCTGATACGTCGCGGCCCAGGCCAGACAGGCCGGGATGTTCCCACGCAAGAAGCGCCGCAGCGGCCACTCGGCGAGCAGACAGGCCAGCATCACCGGGATACGGCCCGCCGGCACGAGCCTGGAGAGCACCAGGACCGTCACCCCGTGCTCGCGCAGCTTGTGCTGCGCCTGGTCGAGACGGTCCGCCGGCGCGCGGTCGCGCAACGCCTGCAGCCACTTGGAGCCGTTCCGCGACCGCAGGCCGCGCTTCCCGAGCCAGTACAGGCCCGTATCGCCGAGGAAGGCGGCGAAGGACGCGACCAGGAACACCACGAGCAGCCCGAACGGCGACGTCTGATGCATGGCCACCACGGCCGCGGAACTGACCACCGCGCCCGTCGGCACCACCGGCACCAGCGCGCCGATCACGACGAGCAGAAACAGCGACGGATAGCCGACGGCCTGCTGCGTCGACTCCGGCGGCAGCACCGTCACCGTGGGGATCATCACTGGGTGACCTCCGGACGGACGCTCTCGCCGTGCCCGAGCAGATGCACCGCCACCTCCGGCGTCCGCAGCGCCGCCTGCCGTACGAACTCCTCGCCCGGCGCGTGGAACTCGTGCGGCCGCACCGCGTCCAGGCCGATCGGCCAGTACGTGCCGAAGTGCACCGGCACGGCGCTGCGCGGACCGATCCGGGCGAGCGCCTCGGCGGCCCGGCCGGCGTCGAGATGCCCGTGGCCGAGGTGCGGGCCCCAGCCGCCGACCGGAAGGAGCGCCACGTCCACCTCGCCCACCGCCTCCGCCATGGAGTCGAAGAGTCCGGTGTCGCCCGCGAAGTACGTACGGGCCTCACCGCACACCACATATCCGAGCGCGGGCGTCCGGCGCGGACCCACGGGCAGCCGCCGGCCGTCGTGCTGGGCGTGCACGACGCGTATCCGCACGTTGCCGACCGGCACCTCGTCGCCCGGCTCGACCTCGACGAGCCGCAGCCCGGTGAGCCGGCGCAGGCCCGGTACCTGAGCGGGAGCGCCGCGCGGGACCAGGACCGTGGTGCCCGGGGCGAGCCGGGCCATGGAGGCGGGATGCAGATGGTCGGCGTGCAGATGGGAGACCAGGGCCGCGTCCGCGACGGCCGCCTCGGGCGGGGGTACGGCGCCGCGGCGCCGGCGCAGATGCGCGAGACGCCGGACGAACAGCGGATCGGTGAGCAGCCGGGTGCCCGAGTCCTCGACCGTGCAGCTGGCATGGCCCCACCATGTGATCTCCACCGGCACCCACGGCCTCCCATCGCTCTCTCCCTACGAGACTACGGGCGGAGTAGGGTCTGCCGCTGAGGGACCGGCACGCCCCAGGGGCGGCCTCCCCGACGGTCGGGCCGCAGGACGAGGGGACACGAGCGCATGGCCAAGGTCCGGGTGGCGGCCATCGCCAGCCTGACGCCGCTGGAGCGGCTGGACGAGGAGCCGTTCCTGGTGGACTCCCGTGCCCAGCACGCCCAGTGCGCCCGCTGGGCGGAGAAGCGCGGCTATGTGATCACCGCGGAGCTGCTGACCCACGGGCTGCGCTTCGACCACTGCAGTCTGTGGGAGGACGCCGAGGCGGGCCGGGTCGATCTGTTCGTGGCACCCAGCCGCCGGGTGCTCGAGTGCGCCCTGGACTCCGCGGACGCCTTCGCCGCCGAATGCGCCCGGCGCGGACTGCGCCTGGAGACGACCGGCCTGGACGAGCCCGGATACGACGCGACGGCCAAGGCCCGGCTGCACCGCCGGCTGTCCATGCCGACGGCGGGATACGACGGGACCTGAGCAGGGCCGGCTGATCGCCGGGCCGGTGCCTTCGCCGGGCCACTGCCTTCGCCGGGCCGGCGTCGAGCCGTCCGAATCCGGCCGATTGCTGCGCATACCAGCCGGTGTGAGCTGCCCCGCGCGGTCCGTCCCGCCTCGTATGACACGCTGGGCCGAGGGCTCGAAGGCGGTGCCCGGAACGTGAGGTGACAGTGGTCCGGCGGCAGTGGCGGGCGATCGGCAAGGCCCTGTGGCGCGTCGTCGCCGTCTGGGCGGTCAGCACGGTGACCATGCTCGCGCTCGCGGGCATCCTGCCCGACTTCCGGCTGCAGTCCGCCGACGGCGACACCGCCACCCGGATCGGCATCACGGCGGCGCTCGGCGCCGGCGCCTTCGGCCTCCTCGGGGCGCTGGTCTGGCCGATCCTGGTGCGGGCCCTGCTGCTCGTACCGGCGCTCGTACTCGGCCTGCTGGTCTTCTTCCTCAACGGCTCACTGCTTCTGGTGGCCCTGCGTCTGATCCCGGACGGCCGGGGCGAGGCCAATCCCGAGACCGCGGTCGTGGTGGCCGCCGTGATGTCGGCGGTCGCCTCCGCCACCTCCACCGCGCTCGCGGTGCGCGACGACGATGCGTACCGCCGCCGGATCTACCGTCTCGCCGACCGCCGCGGACGGCTCGCCCCGCCTGCGGGCACACAGCCGCCCGGAACCCTCTTCCTGCAGTTGGACGGCGTCGGCCACGACGTGCTGCGGCACGCCGCGGACAGCGGTCTGATGCCGACCGTCGCCGGCCTCATCGAGTCCGGGCACCGGCTGACCCCCTGGCGCACCGACTGGTCCAGCCAGACCGGCGCCAGCCAACTGGCCATCCTGCACGGCACCAACCACGACATCCCCGCCTTCCGCTGGTACGAGAAGGACACCGGGGTGGTGATGGTCTGCAACCGGCCGGCGAGCGCCGCCGAACTGCAGCGGCGTGCCGTGGCCCGCACCGGCCACGGCGGACTGCTGACCGTCGACGGCGCCAGCCGCGGCAACCTCTTCAGCGGGGGAGCGGACCAGTTGGCGCTCGTCCTGTCGATCGCCGCGCGGCGCGGCCGGGCGAACCGCTCCCGGGCCGGGTACTTCGCGTACTTCTCCGATCCGGCCAACGCCGTACGGACCGCCCTGTCGTTCGTCGCCGAAGTCGGCCGGGAGATCGGCCAGTCCGTACGGGCACGGCTGCGCAAGGACCGGCCCCGGGTCGGCCGCGGCGGTCTCTATCCGTTCATCCGGGCCTTCGCGACGGTCGTCGAGCGGGACGTCGTGGTGGCCGCGGTGATCGGGGACATGCTGGCCGGCCGCAGCGCCGTCTACGCCGATCTCGTCGCCTACGACGAGGTGGCCCACCACTCGGGGCCGCGCAGTCGCGACGCGGAGCTGGTGCTGCGGCGCCTCGACCGCTCGCTCGCGCTGATCACCCGGGTCGCCGAGCACGCGCCGCGGGACTACCGGATCGTGCTGCTCTCCGACCACGGGCAGAGCCCTGGCGAGACGTTCCGTGCGCGGTACGGGCTCGGGCTCGGTGACCTGGTGCGGGCCGGGTGCGGGCTGCCGGTGCCGCGGCGGGCGACGCGCACGCACAGCGGTGCCGAGGCGCGGTCCGCGGTGCTCGCGGCGTTGCACCGGCCGGTCGAGGAGGGCGGCGAGGAGCGGGGGCTCAGCCGCCGGGCCGAACCGATCGTGTTGGCCTCCGGCAATCTCGGTCTCGTCTCCTTCCCGGGTGTGCCGCACCGGATGACCCGGGAGGAGATCGACCGTCGCAACCCCGCGCTGCTGACCACGCTGGCGAACCATCCGGGCATCGGCTTTCTGCTGGTACGCAGCGAGGAGCACGGGCCCGTGGTGCTCGGGGCGAGCGGCGCGGAGGTGCGGCTCGCCGAGTTCGCCGGGGATCCGGCCGCGGCGCCGGGGCCGTTGGCGCCGTTCGGGCCGGGGGCAGCCGCGGCGGTGCTGCGGACGGACGGGTTTCCGCATGTCGCGGACATCATGGTCAACTCGGCGTACGACCCCGAGGACGGGGAGGTGTTGGCCTTCGAGGAGCAGATCGGGTCCCACGGGGGGCTCGGGGGCGAGCAGTCTCGGGCGTTTCTTCTGTCACCGGCGGCGTTCTCCGAACCGGTCGCCGGGGGCGGCGAGTTGGTGGGGGCGGAGCAGGTGCACGGGGTGCTGCGGCGGTGGCTGCTCCCTGCGGGGAGTGCGGAGGATTGTCCCGGGGTGCCCCCGGACGGGGTGCAGGATGTCCCCAAACTCCCCCAGACTCCGTCCGGGTGCGACCCCCAGACGGGCTGAATCTGCCGGGTTCGGTGGGTGTGCGCGCGGCGCACGGAAATTGGGCTGCGGCGTCCGCCCCGTAGCGCGCAGACTGGGCACTCCGAATTTTCGAGGAGGGCCCCACCTTGCAGGCTGCCGTGTCCGTGACCCCGTCGCGGGTGCCCGAGTTGTTGCTCGGTCTTGCGACCGTGCGGCCCGTGTTCATCTGGGGGGCGCCCGGGATCGGGAAGTCGTCTCTGGTGCGGGCCTTCGCGGAGTCGCTGGGGCTCGAGTGCGTCAGCCTGCTCGGTACGCAGCTCGCGCCCGAGGACCTGATCGGGGTGCCGCAGATCCGGGACGGCCGCTCCGTGTTCTGCCCGCCCGAGGCCATCGCCCGGGACGAGCCGTACTGCCTCTTCCTCGACGAGTTGAACGCGGCGACGCCCGACGTCCAGAAGGCCTTCTACTCGCTGATCCTCGACCGCAGGATCGGCGGCTACGAACTCCCGGAGGGCTCCCTGGTCATCGGCGCAGGCAACCGCGCCACCGACAACGCCCTGGCCCGCCCCATCGCCTCCGCCCTGGTCAACCGCCTCACCCACATCCACCTCGAGGCCTCCCCGAGCGACTGGCTGACCTGGGCCGCGAACAACGGCATCCACCCCTGGATCACCGACTACCTCACCGACCGGCCCGACCACCTGTGGTCCAAGCCGCCGCGCACCGAGGAGCCGTTCTCCACACCCCGGTCCTGGCACATGCTGTCCGACGCCCTGCACTCCTTCGGACCGGCCCTCGACGAGGAGACCCTGAAGATCGTCGCGCACGGCACGCTGACGCCCGCGCACGCGGTCTCGTTCTGCGGGTACGCCAAGATCGTGCGGCATGCGTACGGCATCGAGGCCATCATCAAGGGCGACGCCTCCTGGCCGCGGCGCCTGGAGGACCGGGACCTGCTCTACTACCTGGCCGACGCGTTCCGCGGCCGACTGATCAAGGATCTGCCCGCCTCCAAGGAGCAGGTCTCCACCGCCGGACGGCAGACCGCGTTCCGCGCCAAGTCGCTGCTCGTGCAGCTCGCCGAGATCTCCGTGGAGGTCGCCCAGACCGTCATCGCCGACGACGCCGACGGCCAGCCGGTGCTGCCCGCCTGGTTCCTGGTGGAGGCCGCCCGCGACCTGCCGCGCCTGGTGGAGGCGCGCCGGTGAGCCGGACCCGTGGCCGCCGGGCGGCGCAGCGCCCCGACCCGGCGGCCGAGGCATTTCTGGAGGGGCTCGCGAAGCTGCGCCGCAATCCGGCGCTCGCCGCCGTCGGCGCCCACTTCTGCCGGGACAAGGACTGCAAGCTGGCCCCGGCGCACGGCCTCGCGCGCGTGGACTCCGACGGCACCGTGCACGTCCACCGCACCCGTCGCGTCGAACCGTCCGAGTGGGCCTGGGCGTTGGCGCACTGTGTGATCCACCTCGGCTTCGGCCACGTACCGGCCGCCCGAGGCGTACGCGTACAGCCCGACCGCTTCGATCTCGCCGCGCGCTGCGCCGTGGTCAACCGCTTCCTGCTCACCTTCCCGGTGGGCAGCCCGCCGGACGACCTGCCCGCCGACTACCCCGGCGGCGAGGAGGAGGAACTCGCGGCCCGCTGGCGGCGCGACGGCATTCCGCCCGACTACCAGGACTGCGGTACGGGAGACCGGGACGGCGACCAACTCCTGCTCACCTGGGGCTCGTTGGACCCGCCGCCGGACTGGCAGCTGGCCTTCGCGCACTCCCTGACCCGCACCATGTCCGAGGCCATGGACGTCGCGGGCGGGCTGCGCGAGTCGGTCGGCGCGGAGGCCGCGCCGCGCCACCCCTGGGGCCAGGCGCTCAACTGGTTCGTCTCGTCGTACCCGCTGCTCGGCGGCATCGCCTCCGGCATGAAGCTGGTCGCCGACGCCGAACTGGCCCGTGCGCACGACATCGCCGTCGCCGCCGTGGACGCCGGAGCCGGCGAGATCTACGTCAATCCGCACGCGAACCTGAGCGCCGAGGAATGGCGCTTCGTGCTCGCCCACGAGATGCTGCACGCCGCCCTGCGGCACGGCGACCGCTGCGGCGCCCGCGACCCGTACCTGTACAACGTGGCGGCGGACTACGTCATCAACGGCTGGCTGGTCGAGATGCAGGTCGGCGACATGCCGGCCGGTCTGCTGTACGACCCGGCGCTCGCGGGCCTGTCCGCCGAGGAGGTCTACGACCGGATCGCCGGCGATCTGCGCCGGATGCGCCGCCTCGCCACCCTGCGCGGCAAGGGCACCGGCGACATCCTCGGCGCTCCGCTGCGCGAGGCGGGGGAGTACGTCGACCTCGACACCTTCTACCGCCGCGGGCTCACCCAGGGCTTCGACCTGCACCGGCAGGGCGAGCGCGGGACGCTGCCCGCCGGCCTGGTGCAGGAGATCCAGGCACTGACCCAGCCACCGCTGCCCTGGGACGCCCGACTGGCCCGCTGGTTCGACGAGTTCGTGCCGAGCCCGCAGCCGGTGCGCACATACGCCAGGCCCGCACGGCGGCAGGCCGCCACCCCCGACATCCCGCGGGCCGGCCGGTACTTCCCGCCCGAGGAGATCCAGCGCTGCACCTTCGGCGTCGTCCTCGACACCTCCGCCTCGATGAACCGCACTCTGCTCGGCAAGGGCCTCGGCGCCATCGCCTCGTACGCCACGGCCCGGGACGTCCCCGCGGCGCGGGTGGTGTTCTGCGACGCGGCCCCGCACGACGCGGGCTATCTGCCGGTGACCGGCATCGCCGACCGGGTGCGGGTGCGCGGCCGCGGCGGCACGGTGCTGCAGCCGGGGATCGATCTGCTGCACCGGGCCGACGACTTCCCGCCGGGCGCCCCCATCCTGGTGATCACCGACGGCGACTGCGACACCCTGCGGGTCCGGCGGGAGCACGCGTACCTGCTGCCGCGTGGCGGACGGCTGCCGTTCACCGCACGGGGGCCGGTGTTCCATGTGACCTGACGCCGGATGTGGTCGGATGGACCGCGTACGGCAGCTCTCCCGAACGAAAGGCATGCATCGTGGCGACCACGCGCAGCGCGCACACCGTCTGGAACGGCAACCTCCTGGAGGGCCAGGGGAAGGTCGCGTTCGACTCCTCCGGGGTCGGCCAGTTCCCCGTCTCCTGGCCCTCGCGCGCGGAGGAGGCGAACGGCAAGACCAGCCCCGAGGAGCTGATCGCCGCCGCGCACTCCAGCTGCTTCTCGATGGCGCTGTCCGCCGGGCTCACGAAGGCGGGCACGCCTCCGACGAAGCTGGTGACCCAGGCGGAGGTCACGTTTCAGCCCGGTACGGGCATCACGGGGATCCACCTGAGTGTGGAGGGGGACGTGCCGGGTCTCGACGAGGACGGGTTCCTGGAGGCGGCACAGGGTGCCAAGGCCAACTGCCCGGTCAGCCAGGCGCTTTCCGGCACGGACATCACGCTGAGTGCGAAGCTGAGCTGACGCAGTCGCCGGAGGGGCTCATCTCTCGAGCCCCTCCGGTCAGGACCCCGTCCGCTCCCACCCCCGCCGCTCCGGCCGCGGCCCCAACTGCGACTCGTCGCGACTGCGGTACACGACATACGGCCGGAACAGATACTGCACCGGCGCGCTGAACATATGGACGAGCCGCGTGAACGGGATCAGCGCGAACAGCACAAGCGCCATCACCACATGGATCTGATACGTCAGCGGCACCCCCACCATCAGCTCCGTCTTCGGCTGCAGTGTGAACAGGCTCCGCACCCAAGGCGCAATGGATTCGCGGTAGTTGTAGCCGTGGTCGAACGTCGAGTTGGTGAGCTTGGCCCACATCCCCATCACGAGCGATCCGAAGAGGACCACGTACATCAGCTTGTCGTTCGCCGTGGTCGCCCGGAACACCGGCGCCTTGGTGCGCCGCCGGTAGATCAGCATCACGATGCCGGCCACCGCGAGCACCCCGGCCACCGTCCCGCCGTAGAGGGAGATGACGTGGTACGCGTGCTCCTTGAGCCGCACCGCGTCCGTCCACGACTCCGGGATGAACAGGCCCATCAGATGGCCGACGAGCACGAAGAGGATCCCGTAGTGGAACATCGGCGATGCGATGTTCAGGAGCTTCGACTCGTACACCTGTGAGGAGCGGGTCGTCCAGCCGAACTTGTCGTAGCGGTAGCGCCACACCGTGCCGGCGATGAGCAGGGCCACCGCGACGTACGGCAGCACACCCCAGAGCAGCGTCCTCATGAGTTCTCTCCGGTCAGTACGGGCAACAGGCGTGCGGCGCCGAAGGGTTCGAGTCCGACGTCCTCGCGCGGCGGCCCGCCGCGGGCGAGCGCATGGGCCTCGGCGCGGTCCTTCGGCGTGGGTCCTGGCAGGGTGGCGCACACCGCGTCGAGCACGCCGGCGTACGGGGTGCCGTGGTCGGTGAGGGCGAGCCGCAGTAGTTCGAGGCCCGGCCGGTACTCCTCCAGGAGCACCGGCCCGGCCTGCGCGGTGAATTCGAGGACCGCCGGCAGGAAGTCCGGGAGCTCCTCGCCGGTGAACTCCAGGCCGTGCTCCCGGTACACCTCCTTGAACTGCACCAGGGTCATGCCGCGGCGCCGGGTGTCACCGTCGCGCCACCAGCTCAGATACAGGCTGTGCCGGTTCTTGAAGTCGAAGACGCCGACGTAGTGGGCGGCCAGTTCGCCGGGTCCGGACTGCTCGGCGAAATCGACGAACTCCCCCAGTTCCGGGGCCGCTTGGCGGACCAGGGGGAGCCCGGACCAGAAGGCGCCGTCGGGGTAGCCGAGGCAGTGCGCTGCCGCCTGGTACAGCACGGCGTGTCGGTTCACGAGCTCTCCTTTCACGAGCCCTCCTTGATGTCCTCGACGCGCGGTTCCTCGTCGGCGGTTTGCTTGTCCCGCAGGCGGTGGAAGTTCTCGATCGTCACCAGGGGCAGGTTCTTGCGCCCGGAGTCCTGGCCGAAGGGACCCTCGCCGCCCATGCCGGGCCCGTCCTCGTAGTCGAGACTGCAACTGTCCGGCAGTGCGGACTCCTCGAGGCGCTGCGCGTCCCCGACCGCCGCCGTCGGGATCACATAGCGGTCCTCGTACTTGGCGATCGCGAGCAGCCGGTACATCTCCTCGATCGTGCGCGCGTCCATCCCGACCGACTCTGCGATCGACGGATCGGGCTGCTCGCCGAGATTCACCGCCCGCATGTGCGAGCGCATCGCGGCGAGCTTCGTCAACGAGGCCCGTACGGGGGCGACATCACCCGCCGTGAAGATCTCCGCCAGATACTCCAGCGGGATGCGCAGGGTGTCGATCGCGCCGAAGAGATTGCCCGCCTCCTCGCCGTCGAAGCCGGTCTCGGTGAGCGCGTCCACCACCGGCGACAGCGGCGGGATGTACCAGACCATCGGCATCGTCCGGTACTCCGGATGCAGCGGAAGCGCCACCTTGTACGTGCTGATCAGGGCGCGCACGGGGGAGCGGCGGGCGGCCTCGATCCAGTCGTGCGCGATCCCCGCCCGCTCCGCCTCGCGCCGCACCTCGGGGTCCTCCGGATCGAGGAACACCCCCAACTGGGCCTCGTACAGGGCCTTGTCGTCCTTGGTGGAGGCCGCGGCGGTGACCTTGTCCGCGTCGTAGAGGATCACCCCGAGGTAGCGGAGCCGGCCCACGCAGGTCTCCGAGCACACCGTGGGCAGGCCCACCTCGACCCGCGGGTAGCACATCGTGCACTTCTCGGCCTTGCCGGTGCGGTGGTTGAAGTACACCTTCTTGTACGGGCAGCCGGTGACGCACATCCGCCAGCCGCGGCACTGGTCCTGGTCGACCAGGACGATGCCGTCCTCGCTGCGCTTGTACATCGCCCCCGACGGGCAGGACGCCACGCACGACGGGTTCAGACAGTGCTCGCAGATCCGCGGCAGATAGAACATGAAGGTCTGCTCGAAGGCGAACTTCACCTTGTCCGCGGCCTGTTGGCGGGTCTTCTCCACCATCGGGTCCTGGCCGCCGTGCTCGGTGGCGCCGCCCAGATTGTCGTCCCAGTTCGAGGACCACTCGATCTTCATGGGTTTGCCGCTGATCAGCGAGCGCGGCTCGGCCACCGGATAGTCGTCACCGAGCGGTGCGTCGGTGAGGTTCTTGTACTCGTACGTCCAGGGCTCGTAGTAGTCCTTGATCTCCGGCAGCTTCGGGTTGGAGAAGATGCCGGCGAGCTTCTTGAGGCGGCCGCCGTTCTTGAGCTTGAGAGCGCCGCGCTTGTTGAGCGTCCAGCCGCCCTTCCACTGCTCCTGGTCCTCGTAACGCCGTGGATAGCCCTGCCCCGGGCGGGTCTCCACGTTGTTGAACCAGACGTACTCCATGCCGGTGCGGTTGGTCCATGCCTGCTTGCAGGTGACCGAGCAGGTGTGGCACCCGATGCACTTGTCGAGGTTCATGACCATCGCGATCTGTGCCATGACACGCATAGTTCGAGCTGCTCCCCGCTCTAGTAGGACACTGTCTGGGAACGTCTGCGGATGACCGTCACCTCGTCGCGCTGATTGCCGGTCGGGCCCAAGTAGTTGAAGGCCCAGGAGAGTTGGGCGTAGCCGCCGATGAGATGGCTGGGCTTCATCAGGACCCGGGTGAGGGAGTTGTGGATGCCGCCGCGGCGGCCGGTGGTCTCGGCCTTCGGCACATTGACCGTGCGTTCCTGTGCGTGGTGCATATAGACCGTGCCGGCCGGCATGCGGTGCGAGACGATGGCGCGGGCCACCACCACACCGTTGCGGTTGACCGCCTCGATCCAGTCGTTGTCCTTCACCCCGATGGACTCGGCGTCCTGCGGGGACATCCAGATGCACTGGCCGCCGCGGGACAGGGACAGCATGAAGAGGTTGTCCTGGTACTCCGAGTGGATCGACCACTTGTTGTGCGGGGTGAGGTAACGGACCGTCACCTCCTTCTCGCCGTCAGGCCCGAGGACCGGTTCGTTGAAGAGGCGGTGCATGTCGAGCGGCGGCCGGTACACCGGCAGTGCTTCGCCCAGCTCGTGGATCCAGTCGTGGTCGAGGAAGAAGTGCTGGCGTCCGGTGAGGGTGTGCCAGGGCTTGAGATGCTCGGTGTTGAGGGTGAACGCCGTGTAGCGGCGCCCGCCCGACTCGCTGCCCGACCACTCCGGCGAGGTGATCACCGGGACCGGCGCGGCCTGCGTGTCCGCATACGTGATGCGCTTGCCCTCGGCCTCCGCGGCCAGATGCGCCATCTCCTGGCCGGTGCGCTCCTCCAGAGTGTGGAAGCCCTGGGTGGCGAGCCGCCCGTTGGTGGTGCCGGACAGCGCCAGGATGGTGTTCGCGGCCTTCACCGCCGTGTCCAGGAGCGGGCGCCCGTCGGCCGGACCACCGTGCGCCGTGCCGTTGCGCCTGGCCAGGTCCGCGATCTCCTCGTCGGGCCGGAAGGCGATGCCCTTCACCGGCAGACCCAGCTTGTCGGCGAGCGGACCGAGCGAGGCGAACTTCGCACCGATCGCCGTGTAGTCCCGCTCCACCACGGTCAGTTGGGGCATCGTCCGGCCCGGCACCGGCTCGCAGTCCCCGCGCCGCCAGTCCAGGCACACCCCGCCGGGCTGCGCCGTCTCGCCCGGGGTGTCGTGCTGCAGGGCGGTGGCCACCAGGTCCTTGCGTACGTCCAAGTGGCCTGCGGCGAGTTCACTGAGCCGCTGCGCAAGCCCGTGGAAGGTGTCGAAGTCGGTGCGCGCCTGCCAGGGCGGGTCCACGGCAGGGGTGAACGAGTGGACGTACGGGTGCATGTCGGTCGACGACAGGTCGTGCTTCTCGTACCAGGTCGCCGCGGGCAGCACCACGTCCGAGAGCAGAGTGGAGGAGGTCTGCCGGAAGTCGAGCGAAAGCAGCAGATCGAGCTTTCCCTCCGGTGCCTCCTCGTGCCACGTCACATCCCGCGGCCGTTCGTCCTCGGACGCCTCCGTCGCGTTCAACGACGAGTGGGTGCCGAGGAGATGGCGGGTGAAGTACTCGGCGCCCTTCGCCGACGAACCGAGCAGATTGGCCCGCCACAGGGTCAGCACCCGCGGCCAGTTCTCCGGCGCGTCCGGGTCCTCGCAGGCGAACTTCAGGCTGCCCGCCTTGAGCCCGGCCACCGCGTCCGCGACCGGGTCCGCACTGTCGGCGAGATCGAGCGGATTGCGGTCGAAGGTCGGATACGAGGGCATCCAGCCCGCGCGCGCCGACTGGGCGAGGCAGTCGGCCCCCGTCATCCCGTCGAAGCGGCCCTCACCGAGCGGCGAGGCGAGCACATCGGCGCCGAACCGGTCGTAGCGCCACTGGTCGGTGTTGAGGAACCAGTACGCGGCGCCGATCATCTGCCGCGGCGGCCGGCTCCAGTCGCCCGCACCGGCGAGGGTGGCCCAGCCGGTCGAGGGGCGGCACTTCTCCTGGCCGACGTAGTGCGCCCAGCCGCCGCCGTTGCGCCCCTGGCAGCCGGTCAGCTGCAGCAGCGCGAGGAAGGCACGGTAGATGGTCTCGGAGTGGAACCAGTGGTTGGTGCCCGCGCCCATCAGGATCATGCAGCGGCCCTCGGACCGCTCCGCGGTGTCCGCGAACTCCCGGGCGATACGGACCGCCGCCGCGGCCGGCACCGAGGTCAGCGCCTCCTGCCAGCCCGGCGTCCCCGGCGCGTCGACATCCTCGTACGACGACGGCCAGTCACCCGGCAGACCGTCGCGGCCCACCCCGTACTGGGCGAGCAGCAGGTCGAAGACCGTGGTCACAAGCGGCCCGTCCTGGCCGCCGAGCCGGGTGGCCGGCACCCCGCGGCGCAGCACCTCGCCACGTCCCTGCCCGTGCTCACCTCCCTCGGTGTCGAACCGCGGAAGCAGCACCTCCACCCCGGCGGCCACGTCGCTGCCCTGCAGCGAAAGGCGCGGCTCGATCTCACCCAGGTCCAGATTCCACTTGCCCTTGCCCGACTCGGTCCAGCGGAAGCCGAGGGAGCCGCCCGGCACCACCGGCTCGCCCGTCACGTCGTCGAGCACCACGGTCTTCCACTCGGCGCCCTCGGAGGTGTCCCCGACATCGCTCGCCCGCAGGAACTTGTGCGGCACCCAGGCACCGTCACGGCGGGTGAGGGTCACCAGGAACGGCAGGTCGGTGAACTTCCGTACGTAGTCCGAGAAGAACGCGGACTGTTTCTCCACGAAGAACTCGCGCAGGATCACATGCCCCATCGCGATGGCAAGGGCGCCGTCCGTGCCGGGGTGCGGATGCAGCCACTCGTCCGCGAACTTCGCGTTGTCGGCATAGTCCGGGGCCACCACCACGACCTTCTGGCCGCGGTAGCGGGCCTCCGCCATCCAGTGCGCGTCCGGGGTCCGGGTCACCGGCACATTGGAGCCCCACATCATCAGATACGCCGCGTCCCACCAGTCACCGGACTCCGGCACATCGGTCTGGTCGCCGAACACCTGCGGAGAGGCGACCGGCAGATCCGCGTACCAGTCGTAGAACGACAGCATCGGGGCGCCGATCAGACTCATGAACCGCGCGCCCGCCGCATGCGACACCATCGACATCGCGGGGATCGGGGAGAAGCCGGCGACCCGGTCCGGGCCGTACTTCTTGATGGTGTGCACATGCGCCGCGGCGACGATCTCCTGCGCCTCGTCCCAGGTCGCGCGCACCAGACCGCCCTTGCCGCGGGCCTGCTGATAGCGGCGCCGGCGCTCCGGGTCGTCCTGGATGTCCGCCCAGGCGAGCACCGGATCACCGAGCCGCCGCTTCGCCTCCCGGTACATGTCGAGCAGCACGCCCCTGATGTACGGGTAGCGCACCCGGGTCGGCGAGTAGGTGTACCAGGAGAAGGCGGCGCCGCGCGGGCAGCCGCGCGGCTCGTACTCGGGGCGGTCCGGGCCCACCGAGGGATAGTCCGTCTGCTGGGTCTCCCAGGTGATGATGCCGTCCTTGACGTACACCTTCCAGCGGCAGGAGCCCGTGCAGTTCACCCCGTGCGTGGAGTTGACGACCTTGTCGTGGCTCCACCGGTCGCGGTAGAAGGCGTCCGCCGCCCGGCCGCCCTCGATCTGCACACTGTGCATGTCCGGTGCGGCGGTGCCCCGGCGGAAGAACCTGCCGGCGCGCAGCAGCGCCGCGCCGGGTTCGGTGACGGGGTCGGTCGAGTGGTCGGTCACCGGACGGCTCCCTCGGGTCTGCGCGTGGGCACGTTGGTCGTATCCGGGAAGTCCTGTGCGGTGCTCGCGGTGTCCGGTGCGTGCTCTCGGCGTGCCGGCCGGAAGTCCTCGTACTGGATGTACTTGGGCTTTCGGCCGGTGCGGCGAGAGTGCGTGCCGGGCGCCGTGTGCGCCGTGCAGGACTTCCCGGATACGACCTAAGACCCGAAGTTAGGCGCGCGACGGGGGAGCCACCTCTCCGTGGGGGCCGTACGGGTTGCGCGCGGCGCCGGTGCGGGGGGAGGGGTGTACGGCTCAGGTGTGCTGCGGGTCCCGGTCACGCAGCATCCACAGCGCGAACCCCGAGCCGAGGACGATGACTCCGGACACCACGCTGAGCGCCACCTGGGTCGCCCCGGAGAACAGGATGCTCGTGAACACGTTGAAGAGCAGCGAGCAGACGAGCACGAACCAGAGCAGGGCCTTCATGGCGAACTCCCGTGAGGTGAGCGGCGACGCGCGGCCGACGCGGCGCGTCCTGATGTCTCCATCCTGAGCGACGAGCACCGGCCCCCGGCAGGGCACAGACCCGTCGACCGATGGTGTAGCCCGCTCCACCCCGCTGACCAGGTCAGGTCACATACGCTGAGCGCATGGACGAGGCGGTACGCAGGGCCGGGCGGGCGACGCGGCATCTCGCCGTCGGCTTCGGACTCGGCTGCGCCTGCTACGTGCTGCTCGGGATCGTCCTCGTCGGCCTCGCGGCGACCGCCCTGGTGGTCGGTGCCGGGATGCTGCCGGAGACCGTGATGACCGTACGCCGCTTCGCCGGCTTCGAGCGCCGGCGGGTGGCCGCCCGCACCGGAGTCCCGGTCCCCGACTCGTATCCGCCGCTCACCGGACCGCTCGCCGAACGGCTGCGGAACGCCACCACCGACCCCAGCACGTACCGCGATCTGCGCTGGGTGGTGGCCCAACTCGTCTACGGGCTCCTGCTGTTCTACATCGCCCTGATCGTCTGGGTGCCCGCTCTGCTCGTCGACGCCGTCTGGTGCGGACTGTGCCGGCGGCGGCCGGTCGCCCTGCCGGTGCTCGACTTCCTCGCCGACCTCGAATGCGTCTGGGCGCGGGCTCTGCTGACCCCTTCGGACAGCGCGGGCCTGGCCCGCCGGGTCGAGGAGCTCGCCGAGACCAGGGCCGGCGCGGTGGCCGCGCACGGCGCCGAGCTGCGCCGCATCGAGCGCGATCTGCACGACGGCGCACAGGCCCGCCTGGTCTCCCTCTCGATGCGGATCGGCCTCGCCAAACGCGCCTACGACGCCGACCCGGTGGCCGCCCGCGCCCTGCTCGACGAGGCACAGGACCAGGCCGAGGAGGCCCTCGCCGAGCTGCGGCACGTGGTGCGCGGCATCCACCCGCCGGTGCTCACCGACCGGGGCCTGGACGGTGCGGTACGGGCGCTCGCCGCGAGCAGCGGGCTCGACGTGGAGGTCGTCACCGCCGAAGGCGACACCGACGGGCCGCGCGCACCCGCCGCAGTGGAGGCCGCCGCGTACTTCGCCGTGGCGGAGGCCCTCACCAATGCGGCCAAGCACAGCGGCGCCGAACGGGCCACGGTCACCCTCGACCGCACGCCTCGGCTGCTGCGGGTCCGGGTGCGCGACGAGGGGCGCGGGGGCGCGGAGGCAGCGCTCGGGAGAGGCGCAGGTGCCCTCGGTGCGGGGCCCGAACACCCCCTCGGCACCGGCCTGTTCGGCATCCGCCGCCGGGTCGCAGCGCTGGACGGCACCGTGCGGGTGACCAGCCCCGACGGGGGACCTACCGAGATCGAAGTGGAGTTGCCGTGCGCGTGGTGATCGCCGAGGACAATGCCCTGCTCCGGGAGGGCCTGGTCCTGCTGCTGCGCTCCAGCGGCCACGAGGTGGCGGGAGTCGCGGCCACCGGCCCGGAGATCCTGCCCCTCCTGGTCGAGCAGCGCCCGGACGCCGCGGTCCTGGACGTACGGATGCCGCCGGGCTTCCGGGACGAGGGACTCAGGGCCGCCCTCGAAGCGCGCGTGCAGCTGCCGGGGCTTCCGGTGCTCGTGCTCTCCCAGTACGTCGAGGAGACCTACGCGGCCGAACTGCTCGGCGGCGGTGCGCGCGGGGTCGGCTATCTGCTCAAGGACCGGGTCGGGCGGGTCGACGAGTTCCTCGATGCGCTCGGCCGGGTGGCCGAGGGCGGCACCGCGCTCGACCCCGAGGTGGTCACCGAGCTGATGTCGCGCCGGCGCCGCGACGACCCGCTCGCCACCCTCACCCCGCGCGAGCGCGAGGTGCTGCAGCTGATGGCCGAGGGGCACGACAACGCGACGATCGCCAACTCCCTCGTCATCACGGAACGTTCGGTGCACAAGCACATCGGCAATGTCTTCACCAAGCTGGAACTGCCGCCCAGCGACAGCGGGCACCGCCGAGTACGGGCGGTACTCGCGTACCTCAACGCCTGAGACCGCCGGCCGGCCTGCGCTGCTCGCGGCAGCGGCGGATACCGTGGTACTCGGCCGGCCGGCCGCTCAGCGCAGCGCCCCGCGGGCCGGGGCCAGCGTGCCCACGAGTGCGGTCACCGCGACCACTCCCACGATCAACACCCCCTGCAGCAGCGGCAGATACGGCAGTACCCGCGCCGTGGCGAAGCTGAATGCCAGCAGTGGTACGGCCGCCACCCCCGCACCCACCAACAGCCCTGTCGCGGCGATCAAGGCGGCCTCGGCGCGCAGCATCCCGCGCAGCTGGGCGCGCCCCGCGCCGACGAGGCGCAGCAGACGCAGTGCGGGCCGCCGTCCGATGCCGATCAGCGTCAGGGTGCTCAGTACGGCGATCACCGTGAACGCGCCGATCGCCGCGACCGCGACACCGCCGAGAATCTCGGCCGGACGCTCGTCGTCCACCACGAGCCTGATCGGATCCGGATTCTGACGCAGGGTCACGGCGCCGGTGTGGTCGAGGGACGGACCCAGGTGCTCGCCGATGTGCGCCCGCACCGCGGCGGGGTCGCTGCCGCGGGTGACCGCGATGAGCGCCTCCGTGCTCTGCGGCCGGCTCGTGTGCGGCGCGAGAGTGCCGCGGGAGAACAGGAAGTCGCCCAGGGCCAGGGCGCGTTCGTGCACCGCCACGACGCGCAGTGAGCGCTCCGTGCCGTCACCGAAGCGGATACGGACCCGGTCGCCGGGATACAGACCCATGGACCGGGCGCGGTCCTGGCCCACCGACACCGTGCCCGCACCGAGCTGCGACAGCGAGCCCTCGACGACGCCCGGATCCAGGGTCCGGCGCAGCGAGTTCGGGGTGACCCCGAGGGCCGGCAGGCGTTCGAGGCGCGGTGAGCCCGCCTCGCGGTCCGCCAGGACCACCGTGCTGCGCAGTACGTCGTTCACGGCGGCGACCCCCGGTGTCCGGCGGACCCGGTCGAGCGCACCGGACGGCAGACCGTCGCCCGTGGCCGTCACGGCCAGCTCGGCGCGCAGCGCGGCCACCGCCTGCTCGTCGCCGGCCCGTCTCATCGTCGCGCCCGCCGACAGCTGCACCAGGACGAACGCGGTGACCAGGACGACGGGCGTGATCGCCGCACCGAGGCGCCGCGCTCCCGCCGCGCACTCCGCCGCCGCGAGCCGCCCCGCAGGACCGCCGAAGCGCCGCAGTGGTACCGCCACCACCCGCGTCGCCCCGCGCGCGATCCACGGGCCGAGCACGGCGCAGCCGACGACCATCGTCAACGCCGCCGTACTGGCCGCGGCCGCCGCCACCGAGCCGCTCCCCAGAGTCGCGGTGCCGGCCGCACTGACACCGAGTCCGAGGAGCACCAGGCCGGCGATCCGCCGGGCCGGCCGCTCACGGGTCGGCTCGACCGCCGTGGCCCCCAGCGCCTCCGCCGGACGGGCCCGGGCGATGGGCCCGCAGCCGAGGAACGCGGTGAGCCGGGCGATGCCCACGGTCAGACCGGCCGTGACCAGGACCCCGGTGAACAGCCAGCCGGGCGTGGCCGGTTGGAATCCTGCGGGGAGCGCGCCGCCCGAGCGCAGCAGCCCGAGCAGACCGAAACAGGCCGGCACCGACGTGGCTGCGCCCAGCAGCGCCGGCCACACCGAGATCCGCAGCACCTCCCGGCCCACGGCCGCCCGCAGCTGACGCGGGGACGCGCCCACCGCCCGCAGCAGCGCCAACTCGCCCGCGCGCTGGCGCAGCGCCTGCCCGACGAGCGAGACCGTCACCAGGACCGCGATCAGGACCACCGTTCCCGAGACGGCCCCGCACATCTCCAGGAGTGCGGACCGCGCGGGCGCCGCCGCCAACTGCTCGGCCGCGCCCCGCCCGTCACCCGTGAACACCCGCAGCGAGGAGCTGTCGTCGGCAGCCCGCACCTCCGCGCGGGCGTCCCGCGTCTCCGCACGGTCCAGGGCGTCCCGCACCCGCGAGTGCAACTCGCCCGCGCCCAGGCCCGGTTCGGCCACCAGACCGATGGCGTCCGCGGTGTCCGGATGCCCGGACAGCCGCCGCGCCTCGCCCGCGGCGAAATGCACGGCGTCCGTGCCCTCGGCCACGCCCACCACGGTGTACGTACGGGCCACCCCGCCGGACCGCACCCGCATCCGGTCGCCGGGTGACGCCCCCTGGCCCTGTGACACCACCACCTCTCCCGCCGCGCGCGGACCCCGGCCCGAGCGCAGTTCGTACGGGGCGAGGCGCGCAGCGTCCCAGGAACCGCCGGTCAGGGCCCGCTCCCCGTCGCCGCCCGTCACCGGGAAGGTGCTGTCGGGAACCGCCGCCCGCACCCCTGCCACCTGCGTGAGCAGGCCGACCGTGCGCCACGGCACCCCGATCCGCTCGGTCAGCGCGGCCTCGGCCGTCTCGGGATCGCTGCCCCACGGCTTCGCCCGATAGCGCGTCGTCTGGTCGGCGGCCACCACCGCGTCGGCGGCCGCATACCGCTCCACGCGCGCGTGACCGAGCGCTGTCGCTCCGACGACCAGCGCGAACGTGCCGAGCAGCAGCGAGGCGAGCGCGAGCGACGCGACCACCGCGGCCCACGCCCTGCGGTGCGTACGACGCCAACGCGCGGCGATGAGTGCCACCCCCGGTGCGGCACTCATCGGCGGCCCAACTCGTGCAGCAGGCGCCGCACTTCGCCCGCATCGGGCGTGCCCATCCGGGCCGCGAGGCACCCTCCGTGCAGGAACACCGCCTCGTCCGCCCAGGCCGCCGCCACCGGATCGTGCGTGACCATCAGCACCGTGCGTCCGGCGTCCGCGGCCCGGCGCAGCAGGGCAAGCACCTCGGCCGCGGTCACCGGGTCGAGGGCGCCCGTGGGCTCGTCGGCGAAGACCACGTCGGGATCGGTGACCAGCGCTCGGGCCACCGCAACCCGCTGCTGCTGGCCGCCCGAGAGCAGGTCCGGGCGGTCGTCCGCGCGGTCCGCCAGACCCACGGCGTCGAGTGCGGCCCGCGCCCGCCCGGCCTCCTCCTGCTGCGTCCCGGCCGGCCGGCGCGTACGCCCCGGGCCGCCCGCAAGGAGCAGCGGCAGCGCGGCGTTCTCCAGGACGCTCAGCGACGGCACCAGATTCAAGGACTGGAAGACGAAACCGACCCGGTCGCGGCGCAGCCGCGTGAGTGCCGCCTCGCCGAGCCCCGTGAGACTCGTCCCACCGATCCGCACCGTCCCGGCGGTCGGCCGGTCGAGTCCCGCCGCGCACTGAAGCAGCGTCGACTTGCCCGAACCGGAACGGCCGAGCACGGCCACCATCCGGCCCGCCGGCACCCGCAGGCTCACCGCGTCGAGCGCGGTCACCCCGCCTCGGTAGGCGCGGCTCACCCCGTCCAGGGCCAGGGCAGGGGCCGGCTCGGCCTGCACCGTCCCGGCAGGGCCACCGCCGCCCACGACCCGAGTACCACCACGACGCCAGAACATCTTCACGCCCCTTCGATTCGCCCCCGCACCAGGTGGCCGAGAACCGCCCGGACCCGCCCAGGGGGCCGAGGACTTCCTGCTCCTCACGCTAGGAATCCGCGGAATCGATCACGAGGGCGCAGACACCCGTCCCCTGGGTGGAGCCTGCTCCACCGCGCCGGCGCCCTTACCTCCGACGTAATCGACCGACCTCGCCGGCCCCGGCATCGTGAGAGGCACCGGGCCCCGGGACGGCGCACTCCGCCCCGGTGTCCGGCCCACCACCTGTCCGTGCACCCATCCACCACGGAGGTCACCATGTCGACGTATCAACTCGCCGCAATCGCCCGCACCCCCGAGCCGCGGACCGCGCTGCGCCGCTTCCTCGCCGCGGACGCCCTGGTGACCTCCGCCAACGGACTGGCCTATCTCGCCCTGTCCGGACCGCTCGGCCGCCTGCTCGGCGTGGACTCCGGGCTGCTGCTCCCGCTCGGCGCCGGCCTGGTCGCGTATGCGGTGGCCGTCGGCCTGATCGCCCGGCGGGCCGAACCGCCCGCCCTCGCCGTCCGGGCGGTCGTCGAGGCCAATCTCGCCTGGTCGGCGCTCAGCCTCGTCGCGCTCTTCGCCTGGCTCTCGCCGTCCACCGCCGGCGCCGTGTGGATCCCGCTGCAGGCGCTGGTGGTGGCAGGGTTCGCGGCTCTGCAGCACACCGCCCAGCGTGCTCTGAGGGCCTGAGCCGTGCTCTCAGGCCCTGAGCCTGCGATCGCGCACCGGGCTCAACCCGCCAGCGCGTTCAGGTACTTGACCGTCGCCGGGTCGGCCGGGAGCAGCGTCTCGATGGCCAGCTCGGCGACCGTCACATCCATCGGTGTGTTGAACGTGGAGATCGACGACACGAAGGACAGCAGCTGCCCGTTGTGCTCGATACGCAGCGGCAGCGCGAAGTACGGCGCAGAACCGGGACCCGTACGCTCATCGCTCGCCGTACTCCCCGGATCGTCCACCGGGTACGCGGCGACCTCCTCGTACAGCGCCCGCAGGGCGTCGGAGCGCTGCAGGGCGATCTGCCGGTCCATCTGATGCAGCAGATGCCCCCGCCACTCGGCCAGATTGCGGATGCGCGGGGCGAGCCCCTCCGGGTGCAGGGTCAGCCGCATGGCGTTGATCGGGGGCTCGAGGAGATGGCCGGGCAGCCCGTCGAGCAGGAGCATGATCGCCCGGTTCGCCGACACCACCTGGTACGTGGCGTCCACCACCAGCGCCGGATACGGCTCGTACCCCTGCAGCAGCTGCTCGACCGCCTCCCGGAACGTGCCGAGGGCGGGGTCGTCCAGCGGGGTCTCGGGGAACCTGGGCGCGTACCCCGCGGCGAGCAGCAGCGCATTCTGCTCCCGTACGGGTACGTCGAGGTGCTCGGCGAGGCGGAGCAGGAACTCCTCGCTCGGGCGCGACCGGCCCGTCTCCACGAAACTGATGTGGCGGGCCGAGGAGTCCGCGCGCAGCGCCAGGTCCAGCTGGCTGATCCGGCGCTGCTCCCGCCAGCCCCGCAGGAGCGGGCCTACTCCCTTGCCGGGCGCGCCAGTTGTCATGGGGAGACGGTAGCCGATCGGTGGGCGTCCGGCCGTTTCGCGTGGCAGGCTTGAAGCAGGGGGCGAGTCCCACCCGTACCACGCATCGAAGGAGCGCGGTCATGCCGGACGCACCGCTGTCGCAGCAGGACATCGCCACCCGCCTCACCGAACTTCCGGGCTGGAGCCACGAGGACGACCGCCTGGTGCGTACGTACCGGGTGAGCTCGCACTTCGCGGCGGCCGCCCTCGCCATGCACATCGCCCAGGTGCAGGACGAGCTCGACCACCACTCCGATCTGACGCTCGGCTACAACACGGTCGGCATCGCCGTGAACACGCACAGTGCGGGCGGTGCCGTGACCGCCAAGGACTTCACGCTGGCGGCCCGGATCCAGCTGCTCGCGGCGGCGCACGGGGCGGACTGAGCCGCGCGAGCGGCCTTTTGCGGTATCGGCAAGGCGGGTTGCTCCCGTGCTGGAGGCGGCCGAGGGTGGAGCCGTAGCCGGCGATACGACGGAAGGCAGAGGGCGGCGGGTCATGGGCGGTCATCACGGGCACGGGCAGGGACATGCGCAGGCGCAGGCGCAGGGACATGCGCACGGGCACGGTGGGGCGGATCTCGACTGGGGCGCGATGGGGGACACCCTGGAGCGCCGCGGAGAGCTGTATCTGCCGCTCTACCGGCAGATCATCGACGACGTGCGGGAGATGGCCGCCGCTCCCCGGCGCATGCTCGACGCCGGCAGCGGCCCAGGGGTGATCTCCGCACTGCTCGCCGAGTCCTTCCCCGACGCCGCGGTGACCGCCGTCGACGAGGCGCCCGAACTGCTGCGGCGAGCGCGGGAACGGGCCGAACGGATCGGCATGGGCGACAGGGTGGCCACTCTGCAGGCCGAACTTCCCGACGGCCTGGGTGACTTGGCCGACCTCGACCTCGTATGGCTCGGGCAGGCGCTGCACCACATCGGCGATCAGGGCGCCGCGCTGGGTGAGTTCGCGCGGCGGATGGCGCCCGGCGGTGTGCTCGTCCTGCTCGAGGGCGGGCTGCCGGCGCGGTATCTGCCACGCCAGTTCGGGATCGGCCGGCCCGGGCTCGAGGCGCGGATCGATGCACTGCATGCGGAGTGGTTCGCGGAGATGCGGGCGGGGCTGCCGGGGGCGAAGGAGGAGCCGGAGGACTGGTCCGCGCTGCTCGCCGGGGCGGGGCTGCGGCATGTGGTGTCCCGTACGTATCTGCTGGATCTGCCCGCGCCGCTGTCCGAAACGGGGCGGGAGCATGTCGTGGCGACGGTCTCGCGCATGCGGGACGGCCTTCTGGACGGCCTGACGTCCGAGGACCGGCGCACGCTGGATCGGCTGCTCGATCCGGCGGATCCGGAGAGCCTCCACCAGCGTCCGGACGTCTTCGTCCTGGATGCGCAGACGGTGCACTTCGCCGCCCTGCCGGGCTCCTCCGACTGATTCAGCCCGTCCGGGGATCCGGACGAGGACCGGGGGAGTTCGAGGCGGGGGACCCGCAGACGGACCGAATCCGGTGCCGTACGGGCCGGCGGTGCGCGGGCGCTTCTCAAAAGCGGAAGTCCGCCTATGGTGGTAATACGCTCCGGTCCGGAAGGGGGCCGTGATGATCGAGGAACTCGCCATCGCCGGCGCCGCAACCGCATCAGCCGCGGTCGTGTACGTCGCCGCCGCCGCCCGAGTCGTCAAGCAGTACGAACGGGGCCTCGTATTCCGTCTCGGCCGTATCCACGGCCAGGCCCGTGGACCGGGTTTCACCCTGGTGATCCCCGCAATCGACCGCATGCGGAAAGTGAATCTGCAGATCGTGACTCTGCCGGTCCCCGCGCAGGAAGGAATCACCCGCGACAACGTCACCGTGCGGGTCGACGCCGTCGTGTATTTCAAGGTCGTCGATCCGGAGGACGCGATCGTCCGCGTGGAGGACTACCGTTTCGCGGTTTCCCAGATGGCACAGACTTCGCTGCGTTCCATCATCGGAAAGAGCGAGCTGGACGATCTCCTTTCGAATCGCGAGAAATTGAATCAGGGCCTGGAATTGATGATCGACAGCCCGGCGGTGGAATGGGGCGTGTCCATCGACCGGGTCGAGATCAAGGACGTCTCGCTGCCGGAGACCATGAAGCGGTCCATGGCGCGTCAGGCGGAGGCGGACCGTGAACGCCGCGCCCGGGTGATCAACGCGGACGCGGAGCTGCAGGCGTCGAAGAAGCTGGCCGAGGCGGCGCACGAGATGTCGGACGAGCCGGCGGCGCTGCAGCTGAGGCTGTTGCAGACGGTGGTGGCCGTGGCGGCCGAGAAGAACTCGACGCTGGTGCTGCCGTTCCCCGTCGAGCTGTTGCGCTTCCTGGAGCGCGCCCAGCAGAACCAGTCCGCTCAGCAGAACCAGTCCGTACAGCAGGATCAGTCCGCCCAGCTGAGCGAGGCACCCCGGCAACCCGAGTCCCCGGCACCGGACCCGGCACCGGCCACCAAGAGCACTACCACCAACGCCCACCCGACCCCGCACGAAGGAGCCCGGCCGTAGCCGAGCTCCTCCTCAGGTGTGCTGCCGTGTACTGCCCGGCGGGTGGCCGGAGTTGTGGCCTCAGACCACGTTCATCTCCGCCGGGTCGGAGCCCAGGCGGCGGCCCTCGTCGAGGGCCGCGATCGCGCCGAGGTCCTCGTCGTCCAGCTCGAAGTCGAAGACGTCGATGTTCTCCTCGATGCGGGACGGGGTCACGGACTTGGGGATCACCACATTCCCCAGCTGAAGGTGCCAGCGCAGCACGATCTGGGCCGGCGTCCTGTCGTGCTTGCGGGCGACGGCCGCGATGGTCGGCACCTCCAGGAGGCCCTTGCCCTGGCCGAGCGGCGACCAGGCCTCGGTCGCGATCCCGTGTGCCGCGTGGACGGCGCGCGACTCCGCCTGCTGCAGCTGCGGGTGCAGCTCGATCTGGTTCACCGCCGGCACCACGGACGTCTCGCCGAGCAGCCGGTCGAGGTGCGCGGGAAGGAAGTTGGAGACACCGATGGCCCTGGTGCGGCCGTCCTCGAGCAGCTTCTCGAAGGCCTTGTACGTCTCGACGTAGGTGTCACGGGCCGGCACCGGCCAGTGGATCAGGTACAGGTCGACATGGTCGAGGCCGAGCTTGTCGAGGGAGGCGTCGAAGGCGCGCAGGGTGGCGTCGTACCCGTGGTCGGAGTTCCACAGCTTGGTGGTGACGAAGAGCTCCTCGCGGGCGATGCCCGATGCGGCGATGGCGCGGCCCGTCCCCGCCTCGTTGCCGTACACGGCCGCAGTGTCGATGCTGCGGTAACCGGCCCCGAGCGCGCTGCCGACCGCCTTCTCCGCCTCGTCGTCCGGCACCTGCCAGACGCCGAAGCCGAGCTGCGGCATGCGGACGCCGTTGTTGAGAGTGATGGTGGGGACCTTGCTCACGGACTCTTGATCCTTACGTGGTGGGGAGTTGTGCCAAGTTCCAACGATCATCGGCTCTCCAGCATTCCCGGGACCGGTGACAGTTGTGTGTGGGTCCGCCGGAGGAGTTCCGCCCCGGGACCCTGCTCAGCTCGCGGCCGTGCCGAGATACGCGTCCCGCACCTGCGCATCCGCCCGTACCTCGGCGGCGGAGCCCTGTGCGAGGACCGATCCCAGATCGAGTACGACCACCCGCGAGCACAGCTCCATCACGAACGCGACGTTGTGCTCCACAAGCAGGACGGCGCACCCCTCCTCGTCCGCGAGGCGCCGCACCACCGCGGCGAGCCGCGAGCGTTCTTCCTCGGTCATCCCGGAGGCCGGTTCGTCCAGGAGCAGCACCCGTGGCGGATCGGCCACGGCGCGGGCCAGCTCCACCATCCGGGCCCGGCCCACCGGCAGCGCTCCCGCGTACGCGTCGGCGTGCTCGCCGAGCCCGCAGAGCTCCAGCACATCGGCCGCCCGCGCCCGCCGGGCACGCTCCCCGGCGCGACGGGTGGGCGAGGCGAGCAGGTCCGCGGCGAAACCGCCTCCGCCGCCCCGCCACTCCTGGGCGACGACGAGATTGTCGGCCACCGTGAGCTGTCCGAAGAGCTGCTGACGCTGGAAGGTCCGGCGCATCCCGTGCCGGGCGCGCCACACCGGGGAGCGGTGCGTGACGTCCCGGCCGTCCAGGACGATGCGTCCCGCGTCCGGCCTGCGGATGCCGGACAGTACGTCGAAGAGTGTGGTCTTCCCGGCACCGTTCGGCCCGATCAGACCGCACACCTCGCCTGCGCCGACGCCGAGGCTCACCCCGTCCAGGGCACGGACACCACCGAACCGCACACCTACGCCCTCGGCCCGCAGGATGTGCCTTCCGGCGGCACCGCCACCGCCTTCCGGCGGCCTGCTGCCGGTGACCACGCCGACGTGGTCTGCGCCCGCCTCGCGCGGGCCACCCGCGCCCGTCCCACTCATACCCGCCGTCCCACTCACGCCCGCGCCACCCCTTCCGCTGCAGCGCCGCCCCCCGCCCGGCCGCCGCTGTCCGCCGTCCCGTCCGGCGTCGCCGCCCCGCCCGCGATGCCGAGATACGCCTCCGTGAGGCGTTCCGTGCGGACCTCCGCGCGTGGGCCGCACCATGAGACGCGGCCCTGCGACAGATAGGCCACCGTGTCCGCCACGCCCAGGATCTCCGCGGCCTTCTCCTCGACGAGCAGCAGTGCCGTCCCGGCCGCGCGCAGTTCCCGGAGCAGCGTGAACACCTCGTCCACCACCCGCGGCGCGAGGCCGAGCGACGGCTCGTCGGCGATGAGCACCTGCGGTGGCTTCTGCAGCAGCGGCGCGAGCGCCAGCAGCTGCTGTTCACCACCGGACAGCGAGCCGGCGGCGACCCCGCGGCGATCGGCGAGGCCGGCGAAGCGCCCGTACACCGCATCCCGATCCGCACGGTCCGGCAGGTGCAGGGTCAGGTTCTCCTCGATCGACAGGGCCGGGAAGATGCCGCGCCCCTCGGGAGCGAGCAGCACGCCGGCCCGTGACCTGGCGACCGGCCCGCCGTCGGTGGCGTCCCGCCCGGCGACGTACACCCGTCCGGACGACGACGACAGGAGGCCGGCCGCCACTCGGCAAGTCGTGGACTTCCCGGCCCCGTTGGGCCCGAGCAGCGCCAGGATCTCGCCGCCGTGCACGGCCAGGTCCACTCCGTGGAGTACGGATGCGCCGTCGTATCCGGCGTGCACGCCGCGCAGTTCGAGCGCCGGCGGACCCGAGTCGGGGGCCTCGGGCGCGGGGCGCGGCGACGGTACGGCTCGCTCGACCGGGGGCGCATCCGCACGCGCCGCCCCCGCCCTTGCCGCCCGCCGCCGGTGCAACCGTGTGGGCAGCGCCGCACAGTAGCCGTCCGGGTCGTTGGCGAGCGCGAGTCCGGCCAGGCCGAAGAGGATCACCGGCAGATGCGCGGACTCCGTCACGTAGTCGGCGAGCACATGCGGTACGAGGGCGAAGACCAGCCCTGCGACCACGGCGAACTGCGGCCGGCGCACCCCGGCCGCCACCACCACGGCCAGCCAGATCAGTCCGGTCATCGCAGTGAAGTCGGTAGCCGTGACGCGGGTGTTGTACGACGCGTACATCACCCCGCCGAAGCCCGCGAGCCCCGCGGAGAGCGTGAAGAGCAGCAGCTTCGTACGGACCACCGAAACGCCGGAGGCCAGCGCGGCGGCCGGCGCCGAGCGCACCGCCAGCATCGCCCGTCCCGAGGGCGAGGCGCGCAGCGCGCTGAGTGCCGCCACCGCGGCCGTGACCAGGACGACCATGGCCACACCCATCGCCCGGTCGTCGCCCAGATCCACCGGACGGGGAGGGCGATGGGGCGTACGGCGGCGTCGACGCCCGCTGGGCTCAGGCGTGGTACAGGGCCTCGACCTCGGTCGCGTACGCCTGCTCGATCGCCTTCCGCTTCAGCTTCAGGGACGGCGTGAGCAGCCCGTGCTCCTCGGAGAACTGGTGCGCCAGTATCCGGAACGTACGGATGGACTCGGCCTGCGAGACCAGGGTGTTGGCCGCCACCACGGCCCGGCGCACCTCGGTCTCCAGATCGTGGTCACGGACCAGCTCGGCCGGCGTGAGCTTGGGTTTGCCCCGCATGTTCAGCCAGTGGTCTATGGCCTCCGCGTCCAGGGTGACCAGGGCGGCGATGTACGGGCGGTCGTTGCCGACGACGATGCACTGGGCCACCAACGGGTGGTCGCGCACCCGCTCCTCCAGCTGGGACGGCGAGACGCTCTTGCCGCCCGAGGTCACCAGGATCTCCTTCTTGCGCCCGGTGATCGTCAGATAGCCGTCGTCGTCGAGGTGCCCCAGGTCCCCGGTGGCCAGCCAGCCCTCGTTCAGGGTGGCGTCGGTGGCCTTCGGATCGCCCAGATACCCCTGGAACACATGGCGTCCGTACACCCACACCTCGCCGTCGTCCGCGATGTGGATCGTGCTGCCGGGGATCGCCTGCCCGACCGTGCCGAAGCGGGTGCGCTCCGGCGGGTTGGCGGTCGCGGCCGCGGTCGTCTCGGTGAGTCCGTACCCCTCGTAGATGATCACGCCGGCGCCCGCGAAGAACAGGCCGAGCCGGCGGTCCATGCCCGAGCCGCCCGACATCGCATGCCGTACGCGGCCGCCCATCGCGTCCCGGATCTTGGAGTACACCAGCTTGTCGAAGAGCTGGTGCTGCATGCGCAGACCGGCCGACGGGCCGGGCCCGGTGCCGAAGGCCTTGTGCTCGAGCGCATCCGCGTACTTCACCGCCACCTCGACGGCCTTGTCGAACGCACCGAGACGTCCCTCGGACTCGGCCTTGCGCCGCGCCCCGTTGAAGATCTTCTCGAAGATGTACGGGACGGCCAGGATGAACGTGGGCCGGAGCAGCTGCAGATCCGGCATCAGCGCCGAGGCGCTCAGATCCGGCTGATGCCCGAGCTTCACCCAGCCGCGGATCGCCGCGACCTGCACCATGCGGCCGAACACATGGGCCAGCGGCAGGAAGAGCAGGGTGGCCGCCTCGTCCCCGCGCTTGGAGTGGAAGACCTCCTCCCAGCGCCCCACCACGGTGTCGGACTCGTACATGAAGTTGGCGTGCGAGATCACACAGCCCTTCGGGCGGCCCGTGGTGCCCGAGGTGTAGATGACCGTGGCGACCGAGTCCGGCATCACGGCGCGCCGGTGGCGCTGCACCACGTCGTCGCCGATGTGCGCGCCCGCCGCCGTGAGTTCACCGACCGCCCCGGCATCCATCTGCCACAGACGCTCCAGATACGGCAGCCGGTCGATCACCGAGCCGATCGTCATCGCATGGTCCTCGTGCTCCACGATGCAGGAGGACACCTGCGCGTCGTGCAGCATCCAGAAGACCTGCTCGGCCGACGACGTCGGATACAGCGGCACCACCTGCGCGCCGATCGTCCACAGGGCGAAGTCGAAGAGCGTCCACTCGTAGCGGGTACGGGACATGATCGCGACCCGGTCGCCGAATCGCACCCCGCCGGCGAGCAGGCCCTTGGCGAGCGCCACGATCTCGTCGCGGAACCCGGCGGCATCGACATCCCGCCACTGACCGTCCACCTTGCGGCCGAGCACGGTCCGCGTCGGATCGTCCTCGGCATGGTCGAACACGACATCGGCGAGCCCGCCTACCGGCGGCGCCGAGGTCAGGGGTGGGGAGGTGAACTCGCGCAATGGTTCTCCTGAGACGGGCCCTGGGTGCGCCTCGCACTGCTGCGCCTCGCACAGCGCCGTGACCGTACCCCACGGCGGCAGGCGGGCGGGAGGGGGTGTCCGGGGTCGGACACGCGGTAATCGTCACAGGTCAGCAGCCGAAATCCGGCCACAAGGGTGGAGGCCGGGGCAGAGTCCTGACCACCCGGTAAGTTCCGCTGCCGTAATCTCCACCGAATTTGTACGCCTCGGTCACGGACCCGACGCGTCGGCTGCGTCTTTCGACCGTTCAGGGCCTGCCCCGGTGCAGCCGGTCACCGCCCGCGAGGATCGACCGGGCCAGGGCCCGGGCCGCGTCCCCGGCGCGGTCCCGGCCGCCCCGACCGTACAGCAGCACGAAGTCCACGTCCCCGAGCTCCGGCAGTCCCGACCTGATCCGCTCGAGGCCCGGCGGGACGAGGCCGCGGGTGTGGGCCATCACGCCGAGCCCGGCGCGGGCCGCGGCGAGCAGGCCGTTCAGGCTGCCGCTGGTGCAGGCGATGTGCCAGGACCGGCCGTCCCGCTCCAGGACGTCGAGCGCCCGGGCGCGGGTGATGCCCGGGGGCGGATAGACGATCAGCGGCACCGGACGGGCAGGGTCGAGACGCAGGCCCGCGGCGCCGATCCACACCAGCTCGTCCCGCCAGACCACGGACGACGGATCGCCCGGCACGTCCTCGGGGCGGCGCTTCGCGAGCACCAGATCGAGCTGGCCGTCGGCGAGGCGCCGGTGCAGAGTGCCGGACAGCTCCACGGTCAGTTCCAGATCGACCTCGGGGTGCGCGTGCCGGAAGGACTTGAGGATCTCCGGCAGCCGGGTGAGCACGAAGTCCTCCGAGGCCCCGAAGCGCAGCCGCCCGCGCAGCCGGGTGCCGGCGAAGAACTCCGCGGCCCGCTCGTGCGCACCGAGGATCGTGCGCGCGAAGCCGAGCATCGCCTCGCCGTCGTCGGTGAGTTCCACGCTGTGGGTGTCGCGGGTGAACAGCAGCCGCCCGGTCGCCGCCTCCAGGCGCCGTACGTGCTGGCTGACCGTCGACTGCCGCAGGCCCAGGCGGCGGGCGGCCTGGGTGAAGCTCAGAGTCTGCGCCACGGCCAGGAAGGTGCGCAGCTGCGCCGGGTCGTACATACGGCGACGCTATCGCGAACCGTGATGACAGTCAGTCCGGCGGAACGGATTCCCGATCACGGTGATCAGGTGGACGATGGAGAGGGCACGTTCCGCGCCGCCCCAGAAGTCCGAACAGTCCGAGCAAGCAAGTGGAGCACCGTGAAGCGCCTGCAGTGGCCGTCCTGGATGCCGATCGATCCCTACATCGCATCCCTGATCGCAACCGTCGGCCTCGCGGCCCTGCTCCCGGCGAGGGGCACCGGCGCCGACATCGCGTCCGGCGCCTCCACCACCGCGGTCGCCTTCCTGTTCTTCCTCTACGGAGCCCGCCTCTCCACCCGCGAGGCGCTCGACGGGCTGCGCCATTGGCGGCTCCATGTCACGGTCCTCGCCTGCACGTTCGTGGCGTTCCCGCTGATCGGCCTGGCAGCCCGCGGACTCGTCCCGTACGTCCTGACGCCGGCGCTCCACAGCGGGCTGCTCTTCCTGTGCCTGGTGCCGTCCACCATCCAGTCGTCGATCGCCTTCACCTCGATCGCCCGCGGCAACGTACCGGCCGCGATCTGCGCCGGCTCCTTCTCCTCGCTCGCCGGCATCGTGCTCACGCCGCTGCTCGCCGCGCTGCTCATCGGCGGTCAGGCGGCGTTCTCCGCGGACGGCGCGGTCAAGATCGTGGCCCAGCTCCTGGTGCCGTTCCTCGCCGGGCAGTTCCTGCGCCGCTGGATCGGCGGCTTCCTGGCCCGCCACAAGAAGGTGCTCTCGTACGTCGACCGCGGATCGATCCTGCTGGTGGTCTACACGGCGTTCAGCCAGGGCATGGTGGCCGGCATCTGGAGCCAGGTGACACCGCTCCGGCTCGGCGCGCTCCTCGTCGTGGAGGCGGTGCTCCTCGCGGTGATGCTGACCCTGACCTGGTACGGCGCGCGGCGGCTCGGCTTCGGGCGGGCCGACCGGGTGGCCGTCCAGTTCGCCGGCTCGAAGAAGTCCCTCGCCGCCGGACTGCCCATGGCCACCGTGCTGTTCGGCGCGCATGCCTCGCTCGCGGTGCTGCCGCTGATGCTCTTCCACCAGATGCAGCTGATGGTCTGCGCGGTGATCGCCAAACGGCGTGCGCTCGATCCGGCGGAGCCGGCGACCTCCGGTACCGAGGTCAGTCGCCGCGCACCAGCCGCAGCTGGACGAACCGCGGCCGGTACAGGGACACGTTCCGGGTGACGTGCGAGGCGGCCACCTGGGGCGTGGCGTCCAGCCAGTTCACGTCGTAGCTGAGCAGGAGACGGCCCTTGCGGGCGGCCACGTCCGGATGCGCCTGCGGGTTGTACACGGCCGCGTCCTTCTCCGGGGCGCTGTCCTGCGGCAGCGGCGGGGCGAAGCCCTTGGCCGGACCGTGCCAGGGTCCCGTCGGGCCGCACGACCAGTACGAGGTCACGGTGGTGAGCCCTTCGGCCCCGGCAGCCATGGTGAACAGCACCCAGGTCCCCTCCTCGCGGACCACGGTGAAGGCGGAGCCGACCCCCTTGGTGGGGCCGCCGGACTCGGCGCCCCCGCGGCCCGCGCTGCCCTGCGGGGTGGCGCCGTCGCCGAGCACCGGCTCGGCGCTGCCGCCGCGATCCGTGAACCGCTCGCCGTCCCAGTACTCCCAGGCATCAGGGTCGGCGAGGCTCCCGTCCGGCACACGCGCCACATACGCGTCGGACGCCGGCTTGGCGGCAGCCTTGCCGTCGTTGCCGCCGAAGACGTACGTATGGCCGTCGTCGTCGAGCGCTGCCGTGCCGTACAGGACGCGATGCGCCGGATCCTGCACCCCGGACTGGTCGGAGACCTCGGTGATGCCCTCGACCCGCAGATCCGGCAGCGACAGAGTGGCCACCTCGGTGGCCGTCGGCACTCCGTAGATCCACGGCCCGGTCCCGGTGGCGCGGCTCCACAGCAGCACCCGCAGCACCTTCTCGTCGGCGCCGGGGGAGCGGGGCTCCACCTTCGCGGCGACCGGCCAGCGCCACTGCCCCGGTCCCGGGTCGGGGAACACCGGAGCGGGCAGTGTGCGCTCCAGGCGGCCCGAACGGGACATCACCACGGCCGAGTTGCGTACGAAGGGGGCACTCTGATCGCGCCAGGAGTGCGGCTGCCCCGACAGATTGGGCGGCGGATGCACCGGGCCGAGATAGCTGTCGGAGAACAGCCACAGCAGACGCCCGTCCGGCAGCCGCACGGAATGCGTGCCGTCGCCTCCGGTCCAGTCGTCCGTCCGGGCCGGATCGTCCCCGTAGCGGGTGAACTCGCCGTTCGTCCGCTCGTCCGGCTCCCAGGCCCCCACCTTGCGCGGCGCGCAGGCGGCCTTGTCGTCACTGTCGTCGCCCGGCAGCGCGACGAGCAGCGCGGCACCCAGGGCGAGAACGAGCAGCAGCACGAGCCCGAGCCCCCGCCGACGCGGGCCCCCGACACCCACCTCCGCCGCACGCACCCGCTCCGCGATGGTCACCCGGGGACGCTAACCCGCGCGAAGGACGCGGTCCATGCCGACCAACACACGGTGTCCCGTCTCACAAGGCCCCCGGGCCCACTCTCAACCCCGCGCCCACGCAGGCCAGTCGGGGACACAATGCGCTCGGCCCGCACAATTCAAGCCCGTCCGGCGTTTGACGACATCGGTAGGCCCGCGCCGACACATGTGGGACGATGACGCAAGACGGCGAACCCCAAGAACGACGAACCCCAAAGACGGGGCCCGCGGCCGACGCAGGGGGCGCTCCCCGCCGACTCGCGAGCCCCGCCGTCGTGGGGACGCGGGCACCGCCCGCGACTCAACCCGAGCGCCCGGCCACCGAGGCCGGCAACGCAACACGATCCACCCCCGCGTACACGTTCATCGACGTGCCCCGCAGAAAACCGACCAGCGTCAGCCCCGTCTCCTCGGCCAGGTCGACCGCGAGCGACGACGGCGCCGACACCGCGGCAAGCACCGGAATCCCGGCCATCACGGCCTTCTGCGCCAGCTCGAACGAAGCACGCCCCGACACCATCAGGACGGTCCGGGCCAGCGGCAGACGTCCCTTCTGCAGCGCACGCCCGACCAGCTTGTCGACGGCGTTGTGCCGGCCCACGTCCTCCCGTATGTCGAGGAGTTCACCCGCCTCGGAGAAGAGCGCGGCCGCGTGCAGCCCACCGGTCCGGTCGAAGACGCGCTGCGCGGCCCGCAGCCGCTCCGGAAGCGAGGCGAGCAGTTCGGGGGTCAGACGGACCGGGGCAGTGGCCCCGTCAGGCCCCGCCGCATCGTCGATCGGCCAGTGCGCCTGCGTACGCACCGCATCCAGGCTCGCCTTCCCGCACAGTCCACAGGACGACGTCGTGTACACATTCCGCTCGAGCGTGATCTCCGGGACGGCGACCCCGGGCGCGAGCTTCACATCCACCACGTTGTACGTATTACCGCCGTCCTCCGTCGCCCCCGCGCAGTACACGATCGACTGCAGTTCGTCCGCCCGTGCGAGCACGCCCTCGCTGACCAGGAAACCGGCCGCGAGCGCGAAGTCGTCGCCCGGGGTCCGCATGGTGATCGCCAGCGGCCGGCCGTTCAGCCGGATCTCCATCGGTTCCTCGGCGACGAGGGTGTCCGGCCGGGTGGTGACCGCGCCGTCCCTGATGCGGACGACGCGGCGTCGCTCGGTGACGCGTCCCATGTGCTCAGTCCCGGTTCTGTACGTGTTGGTAGCCGAAGCGGCCCTTGATGCAGAGGTTGCCGTGGGTCACCGGATTGTCGTGCGGTGACGTGACCTTCACGATCTCATTGTCCTGCACATGGAGCGTCAGGTTGCAGCCCACACCGCAGTACGCGCATACCGTGGTCGTCTCGGTCTGCCGCTCCTCGTCCCAGGTCCCGGCCGCCCGCATGTCGAACTCCGACTTGAAGGAGAGCGCCCCGGTCGGGCACACCTCGATGCAGTTGCCGCAGTACACGCACGCCGAGTCGGTGAGCGGGGCGTCGTGCTCCACGGCGATCCGGGCGTCGAAGCCGCGGCCCGCGACCGAGATGGCGAAGGTGTTCTGCCACTGGTCGCCGCAGGCGTCGACGCACTTGTAGCAGAGGATGCACTTGTCGTAGTCGCGGACGTACAGGTCGTTGTCGATCCGAGGGGACTCGCCGAGGCGGGCCGCGTCGGGCCCGAAGCGGTCGGGCTCCGCGCCGTACTCCTCGATCCACTCCGCGGCCCGCGGTGTGGTCGACAAGTCGACGGAGGACGCGAGGAGTTCGAGCACCAGCTTGCGGCTGTGCCGGGTGCGTTCGGTGTCCGTGCGCACCTCCATGCCGGGTTCCGCGCGGCGCGAGCAGGCCGGCGCGAGCGTGCGGGCGCCCTCGACCTCCACGACACACACCCGGCAGGCGTTCTTCGGCCGCAGTGTGTCGCCCTCGCAGAGCGTCGGCACGTCCTTGCCGGCGGCCCGGCAGGCGTCGAGGACCGTCGAGCCCTCCGGCGTGCGGACCGGCTCACCGTCCAGGGTGAACTCGATGAGGCGACGGGGCGGCCCGAGCGGTATCGAAGTCATGCGTGGCTCCCAGTCATTCGTAGGCTCCCAGACGGTCGACCGCGGACTCCACGGCATTCCACGCGGTCTGCCCGAGACCGCAGATCGAGGCGTCCCGCATCGCGGCTCCGACCTCTCTGAGCAGGGCGATGTCCGAGGCCGCGGCGGCGCCCGTACGGTCGGCGATCCGGTGCAGTGCCTCCTCCTGGCGTACGGTGCCGACCCGGCAGGGCACACACTGGCCGCAGGACTCGTCGCGGAAGAACTCGGCGATCCGCAGCAGGATCCGGGGCAGCGGCACGGTGTCGTCGAGGACGAGCACGACTCCGGAGCCGAGGGTGGTGCCGGCCTCCCGGGTGCCTTCGAAGGTGAGCGGTATGTCCAGCTCGTCGGGTCGTACGAAGCCGCCGGCCGCGCCGCCGAGCAGCACCGCACGCATCCGCTCGGGCGGACCCGCGAGTTCGAGCAGATCGCGCAGGGTCGCGCCGAACGGCAGCTCGTAGACGCCCGGGCGGTGCACGTTCCCCGAGACGCAGAAGAGCTTCGGGCCGGTGGAGCGGGCGGTGCCGATCGCGGCGTACGCCTCGGCGCCGAGGTTCAGGATCGGCAGCACGTTGACCAGCGTCTCCACGTTGTTCGCGGCGGTCGGCTTGCCGAACAGGCCCTTCTCGACGGGGAACGGCGGCTTGGAGCGCGGCTCGCCCCGGTACCCCTCGATCGAGTTGAACAGGGCGGTCTCCTCGCCGCAGATGTAGGCGCCCGCGCCACGGCGGATCTCGATGTCGAAGGCGTAGCCCTGGCCGAGCACGTCGTCGCCGAGCAGTCCGCGCAGGTGCGCCTGGTCGATGGCGTGCTGGAGGCGGGCGAGTGCGCGGGGGTATTCGCCGCGGAGGTAGAGGTATCCGTGGTGGGCGCCGGTCGCGTAGCCCGCGATGGTCATGGACTCGATCAGGGCGTACGGGTCGCCCTCCATCAGGACCCGGTCCTTGAAGGTGCCGGGCTCGGATTCGTCCGCGTTGCAGACCAAGTAGTGGGGGTGGTCCGGCTGTTCGGCGGTCGCCTGCCACTTTCGTCCCGTCGGGAAGGCGGCGCCGCCCCGGCCCACGAGGCCGGCGTCCGTGATCTCCTTGATGACCGCGGTGGGGCCGATGGCGAAGGCCCTTCGCAGGGCCGTGTAGCCGCCGTGTGCGCGGTAGTCGTCCAGGCTCTCGGGGTCCACGGCCCCGATGCGTTTCAGGAGGATGAGGTCCTCCTGGCCTGCCTGTGGGGCGGCCGCCCCGGGGTTTTGTTCCGGGGCCGCGGCCTCGGGGGTGAGGGTGACGGCGGCCGGTCGGGCCGGTGCGAAGACGGCGGTCGCCGCCGGGGGCGGATTCCCCACCCCGCCCCTTCCCGAAAGTCCTGTCGGACGGGCCTCCTCAATCGCCGGAGGGGCTTGATAGAGCCCCTCCGGCGATTGAGGAGTTTCGGGAAGGGGCGGGCTGGGGTGATTGCTCGCCGCAGGCGGACCGGCCCGGACCAGCAACGCCGCAGGCGCACGTTCGCAGAGGCCGAGGCAGGGGCTGGACTCCCAGTCCACACCGCGGCCCGCGAGGGCGGAGCACAGCTCCGCAGACCCCCGTGCCGCACACGCGAGATCCGTACAGACACGAAGGACGGTCGCGGGCCGCGGCTTCACCGCAAAGAGCGAGTAGAACGTGGCCACCCCATAAGCCTCCGCAGGCGGAACCGTGAGCCGCCGGCACAAATACCCGAGCGCCCCCTCACTGATCCACCCCACCCGATCGTTGACCGCATGGAGCCCCGGCAGCAGCAGATCCCGCCGCTCGCGGGCGACCCGCCCGCCCCGCGCCCACCGCAGATCCGCGTCCGTGCGGTCGTCCGCTCCCTCCCATGCCGTCTCCGGCGGTCCGAGCAGCGCATCGATCGCCGCCCGCTCCTCGTCCGTCGGCTTGCTGTCACCGAATCGCAGATCCACTGGCTCACCCCTGGTGGGAACGCGCCGCCGGCACCGGCAGCTTCTCGATACGGATGGCCGAGGCCTTGAACTCGGCCGTACCGGCGATCGGGCAATTCGCCTCGATGGTCAGGGAGTTGGTGTCCACCTCGTCCGGGAAGTGCATCGTCATGAAGGCGAGCCCCGGCCGCAGCCCCGGATCCACCCAGACCGGTGCCTCCACGGTGCCGCGCCGTGAGGCGACCCGTACCTGCTCGCCGACCGTCACCCCGTACCGCTCCGCGTCCTCGGGGCACAGCTCCACGTACTCCCCGCGCCGCAGCGGCGAGGCGAAACTCCCGCTCTGCACACCGGTGTTGTACGAATCGAGCCGACGGCCCGTGGTGAGCCGGATCGGGAACTCCTCGTCGGTGAGGTCCACCGGCGGATCGTGCTCCACAAGCCCGAAGGGTGCCGCCCTGCCCCGCTCTCCGGGATCGGCCGCCCAGAGCCTGCCGTGCAGAAAGCTCGACGGCAGCAACTCCGGGTCGGGGCATGGCCATTGCAGCCCCTGGTGCTCCTCGAGGCGCCCGTACGTCATCCCGAAGTGGTCGGGCGACAGCGAGCGAAGCTCGTCCCAGACGGCCTCCGCGTCGGCGAACTTCCAGTCGTGTCCCAGGCGTTCGGCCACCTCGCAGATGATGTCGATGTCCTCGCGCGCCTCACCGGGCGGCGCCAGCGCGGCCCGTACCCGCTGCACCCTGCGCTCGCTGTTCGTCGTGGTGCCGTCGGTCTCCGCCCACGAGGCGGTGGCCGGCAGCACCACGTCCGCCATCTCGGCGGTACGGGTGAGGAAGATGTCCTGCACGACGAGGTGATCGAGGGCCTGCAGCCGGCGCATCGCCTGCTCGCTGTCGGCCTCGGACTGCGCCGGATTCTCGCCGATGCAGTAGACCGCACGCAGTGTGCCGTGCTCCATCGCCTCGAACATGTCGGTCAGCGTCATCCCGTACCTCGGCGGGATCACCGTGTCCCAGGCGCGTTCGAACTTCGCCCGGTGTTCGTCGTCGAGGATGTCCTGGAAGCCGGGCAGCCGGTTGGGGATGGCGCCCATGTCGCCGCCGCCCTGGACGTTGTTCTGCCCGCGCAGCGGCTGCACCCCGGAGCCGAAGCGGCCGACATGCCCGGTGAGCAGGGCCAGGTTGATCAACGCCCGTACGTTGTCCGTGCCGTTGTGGTGCTCGGTGATGCCGAGGGTCCAGCAGAGCTGGGCGCGCTCGGCGGTGGCGTAGGCATGGGCGAGGTCACGGATCGCGGCCGCGGGCACACCCGTCACCTTCTCGGCGAGCGACAGCGTCCAGGGCTCGACGAGCGCGCGGTAGTCCTCGAAGCCGCTGGTGGCGCGCTCGATGAACGCCGTGTTGTGCAGACCGGCCCGGATGATCTCCCGGCCCACCGCATGCGCAAGCGGGATGTCGGTGCCGACATTGGGACCGAGCCAGCTCTCCGCCCACTGCGCGGTGTCCGTGCGGCGCGGATCCACCGCGTACATCCGCGCTCCGGACCGGATGCCCTTCAGGACGTGCTGGAAGAAGATCGGGTGCGCGAAGCGGGCGTTGGAGCCCCACATCACGATCAGATCGGTGTGCTCGACCTCCGCGTACGAGGAGGTGCCGCCGCCGGAGCCGAAGACGGCGGACAGACCGGCGACGCTCGGGGCGTGACAGGTGCGGTTGCACGAGTCCACGTTGTTGGTGCCCATCACGACGCGGGTGAACTTCTGTGCCACATAGTTCATTTCGTTGGTGGCGCGGGCGCAGGACAGCATCGCGAAGGCGTCCGGTCCGTGCTCGACGCGTGCGGTACGGAAACCGTCCGCGGCCCGCGCCAGCGCCTCGTCCCAACTCGCCCTGCGCAGCGGACCGTTGCGGTGATCGCGGACCAGTGGGTGGGTGAGTCGGGTGTAGTTCCGGGTGTCTCGGTCTCGCTTCTTCACGCTGCGCTCCTCGGGGAGGCTGATGGCGACCGCGCGCTATTGCATACAGTATTCTGTACGCCGGTTCCGCGCTCAACGGAAGCCTCTGGGAACAGATTTGTGCTGCGGCGGCCGACTGCAGGGCGCCGGGCCGAAGCCCCGCCCCTCCGCTCGGATCCTGCCGTGCCGCCGGGATCCTGCCGGGATCCGGTGCGCCCCGGGTCCTCGCGGACCCGACCGGACCCCGGCAGGACTCGGGTCGCTCCGCGGGCGTGCGCGTCGGGCAGGGGAGGCGCCCTACGCGGCGACGCCGCGCGCGAGCAGGTCGGAGATGGCGTCGACGGTCCGCAGGGTCGGCACCTCGACGCCGGTGATGTCCGCGAGTTCGACCACCGCGGCGAGCAGTACGTCGAGCTCGAGCGGCTTGCCCTTCTCCAGGTCCTGGAGCGTGGACGTACGGTGCTCGCCGACCCGCTCGGCGCCCGCGAGCCGGCGCTCGACGGAGATGTCCGGGCGGCAGCCCAGGGCATGCGCGACCGCGAGCGTCTCCCGCATCATCAGCTCGATCACCTGCCGGGTCGACCGGTGCCGGCACATCTGCAGCATGGTCGCCCGGGTCAGGGCGCTGATCGGGTTGAACGAGATGTTGCCGAGCAGCTTGATCCAGATGTCGTCGCGGAGTTCGGGCTCGACCGGGCACTTCAGGCCGCCCGCCACCATGGCGTCGCTGAATTCGGTGCAGCGCGCCGAGCGCGAACGGTCCGGCTCGCCGATCGAGAACCGGGTGCCCTCCAAGTGCCGTACGACACCCGGGCCCTCGAGCTCGGTGGCCGCATAGACGACACAGCCGATCGCGCGCTTCGGTGCGAGTACCGCACTGACCGAACCGCCGGGGTCGACGCTCTCCAGGCGCTGTCCGTCGTGCGGCCCGCCGTGCCGGTGGAAGTACCACCAGGGGATGCCGTTCTGCGCGGCGATCACCGAGGTCTCCTCGTGCATCAGCGGCTCCACCAGCGGCCCGCACGCCGCGTACGAGTGGGCCTTGAGGCCGAGGAAGACATGATCGACCGGGCCGACGTCGGCCGGCCGGTCGGTGGCATGCACACGGGCCGTCCAGTCGCCGCGCGGACTGTGCACCCGGACTCCGTGCTGCCGCATGGCCGCCAGATGCGGTCCACGGGCGATGAGATGGACATCGGCTCCCGCGCGGTGCAGCGCGGCTCCGACGTAGGCGCCGATGGCACCGGCGCCGACGATGGCGACTTTCACGAGGCTCTCCGTTCGGTTTGAGGGGGACCGAGCGTTGCCGAGGTGTGTGGAGCGGTGTCGACTAAATATTGTCTACAGTATGGAATGCGCCCGGACAAGGTGCGGGAGCGGGTGCCGTACGAGTGCCACGTGAGCGCTCCGGCCTCGTCCGTGGTCCGAAGGCTCCAACGAGTGCGAGCGAATCCTGTCGCTTTACCTGCCTTCGTACTCGTCAGTCGCTCAGCACACTGAGGCATCCGCAGTCCGCAGACCGTCGACCCAGGGAGATCCCGTATGACTGGATCGCGCATCGCCGCGGTCGGCCACTACCAGCCCGCGCGCGTACTCACCAACGAGCAGCTCGCGGAGATGGTCGACACCAGCGACGAGTGGATCAGCAGCCGGGTGGGCATCCGCACCCGGCACATCGCGGGCCCCGACGAGCCGGTCGGCGAACTCGCCGCACACGCCGGAGCCAAGGCGCTCGCCGCCGCCGGCATCGGACCCGCCGACGTCGACCTGATCCTGGTCGCCACCTCCACCGCCATCGACCGGTCCCCGAACATGGCCGCCCGGGTGGCCGCCCGCCTCGGCGTCCCCGAGCCGGCAGCCATGGACGTCAATGTGGTCTGCGCCGGTTTCCCGCACGCCCTGGCTACCGCCGACCACGCCGTACGGGCCGGTGCCGCCCGCCGCGCCCTGGTGATCGGCGCGGACAAGATGTCCGAGGTCGCCGACTGGACCGATCGCAGCACCTGTGTCCTGGTCGGCGACGGCGCCGGTGCCGCCGTCGTGGAGCCCGCGCCGGCGGGGCAGGAGCCGGGCATCGGGCCCGTGCTGTGGGGCTCGGTCCCGCAGATGGGCAACGCCGTACGGATCGAGGGCTCGCCACCGCGCTTCGCGCAGGAGGGCCAGTCGGTCTATCGCTGGGCCACCACCCAACTTCCGCCCATCGCCCGCAAGGTGTGCGAGCGGGCCGGTCTGACGCCGGAGGACCTGGCCGGCATCGTCCTGCATCAGGCCAATCTGCGGATCATCGAGCCGGTCGCAGCACGCATCGGCGCGGTCAATGCCGTCGTCGCCCGCGATGTCGTCGACTCCGGCAACACCTCGGCCGCGAGCATCCCGCTCGCCCTGTCCAAGCTGGTCGAGCGGGGTGAGATCCAGCCCGGCGACCCGGTGCTCCTCTTCGGCTTCGGCGGCAATCTGTCCTACGCGGGGCAGGTCGTACGCTGCCCGTGACCGGGTGCATACGCTGCCCGTGACCGCACGCGGGTACGCACTGTGACGAGTCCAACTCCGCCCGGGTATGGCTTCGGTGCTCGGTAGACTGTATTCAATAGCCAATGTCGCCGTACGCCCGCGGACGCAGTCGTACGGCGAGGCTGCTCCGCCGTCGAGGAGGGGACGCGAATGCTGTCCACCGGACTGCCCCAGGGTGCCGTGCCGAAGCTCGAGCGGCCCGGACCGCTGCGCGAGCGGGTGTACGAGGCACTGCTCGAGCTGATCACGACCCGTGCCCTACGGCCCGGGCAGCACCTGGTCGAGAGCGAACTGGCCGGACATCTGGGCGTATCGCGCCAGCCCGTGCGCGAGGCGCTGCAGCGGTTGAACACCGAGGGCTGGGTCGATCTCCGGCCCGCCCAGGGCGCGTTCGTGCACGAGCCGACCGAGGAGGAGGCGGATCAACTCCTCACCGTACGCACCCTCCTGGAGGCCGAGGCGGCCCGTCTCGCGGCGGCGAATGCGGGGCGGCCCGGCATCACCGCGCTCGAGGAGCTGTGCGCCAAGGGTGAACAGGCCGTCGCCGACGGGGAGGTGGACGCCGTCGTCGCTGCCAATGCCGCCTTCCACGCCAAGGTGATGGAACTCGCCGGCAATGTCGTCCTCGCCGAACTGGCCGGGCAGGTCGACCGCCGGGTGCGCTGGTACTACACCCCCGTGGCCCGGCAGCGCGGCAAGCAGTCGTGGATCGAGCACCGTGCGCTGATCGCCGCGATCGCGGACCGGGACGAGCAGCGGGCCACCGCGGTCATGCGCGCCCACACCGAGCACACCCGGACCACGTACCACCAGCGCACGGAATCCTGACCGGCCCGGCCCGGCCCGGTCGCCGTTTGACCTTGACACCGTGACAAGCCCTTCACTGTGGCCGAGGAGGTGGTCACGGTGGCCAGGGTGGAACAGGACGTGCAGCAGTACGTGCAACAGGACACAGCAGTGGCGCGAGCGCTCGGAGGTGGCAGCTCGTCGGTCCGACTGTCGGCGGCCCTCGCGGCCGGCTCGACTCCGGACTCCGCATACGTGCACAAGCTCGTCGAACGCTGCGCGATCGAGCCCGACTTCTCCGTACGCGAGATGCTCACCTGGGCGCTCGTCCGGCATCCGCGGGAGCTGACCGTACCGGCGCTCGTCGGCGAGCTGCGTTCGGAAGGTGCGCAGGCGCGGAGTCAGGCCCTGCACACGCTGTCCAAGATCGGCGACCCGGCGGCCTGGCCGGCGATCACCCGCGATCTGCTCACCGATGCCGACGCCGAGGTGGCGCGCAGCGCCTGGCGGGCGGCCGTCGTGCTGGCGCCCGAGCCGGAGCGGCCCGGCCTCGCCTCGGTCCTCGGGACCCAACTGGGGCGCGGTGAGCGGGAGATGCAGCTGAGTCTCAGCCGGGCTCTGATCGCGCTGGGTGAGGTCATCGTGCCGATCCTGGAGGCTGCCGCGAAGGATGCCGACGAACGGGTGAGCCGGCATGCCGTCGCCACGGAACGGCTGCGACAGGACCCGGATGCCGGGTTCGACTTTGCGATCGAGGAGGCGAAGCGCATCGTTGCCCTGGGCGCATCCGGCCGGGACGGATGACGGGACAGTCGGCGCGAGTGAGGGCAGTGCGGGGTGACGGACGGTGTTGATGCGTGGTGACCTGCAGTGTTGATCGGTGAGGTGGCGCGGCGGTCCGGGGTCAGTGCCCGCATGCTCAGGCACTACGAGTCCCTCGGTCTGGTGCGGCCCACGGAGCGAACCGGATCCGGATACCGGGAGTACTCCAGCGACGACATCCGTCGGATCTTCCACATCGAGAGCCTGCGCTCGCTCGGCCTGTCGCTGCGCGAGGTCGGCCGTGCGCTCGACGACCCCGGTTTCGCGCCGTCGGAGCTCGTCGACGACCTCGTCCGCCAGGCGCGCGAGCGCATCGCGGCCGAGACGGAGCTGCTCACCCGGCTGAGCCGCATCGGTGCCGCGGAACCGGACGACTGGCAGGAAGTCCTGCAAGCCGTCGCGCTCCTCAGGGCGCTGGGGTCGACGAGCGCCGTCACCCGGCAACGCGCGGCGCTGTCCTCGGTCGAGGAGGTGCCGGTGCCGGTCGATGCGCTCGTCGAGGCGGTACTGAGCGAGACGGACACCAATGTCGCCGGGGCCCTGCGCTGGGCGCTCGCGCAGTCGGGCGGACGCGGGCCCGAGTTGCTCGCGCAGGCCCTGGAGGCGCCGGAGGCCGCGGTGCGGCGGCGCGCCGTCCGGTCCCTTGCCGGGATGGAGGGCGACACGGCCTCCGCCGCGCTGCAGGAAGCGCTCGGCCACCGGGACCTCGTGGTCCGCCGGTGCGCGGCGCTCGCGCTCGGTGCGCGCGGAGTGGCCGACGCGATCCCGACGCTGATCGACATGATCGCCGCGGAGGTGAACGACGTCGACGCGGCCGATGCGCTGAGCGTGCTTGCCGCGGGAGCGGGGCAGACCGGCGCAGCCGGCCCGCTCCTTGCGGACCGGATCGCCGAGGGACTCGTCGCCCGGCTCGACCGCAGCACCTCGGACTCCTCCGCCCGCCGACGGCTGACCCAGGCGCTGGCGGACATCCCGGGCGCGGTGACGGACCGCGCGCTGGTCCGTCTGGCGCGGGACGAGGACCGCGGGGTGGCGGTCACGGCCACCTATCTTCTGCAAATGCGCGACGGAGGGTAGTTGGACGGTCACTGTGGTGATGCCTCCTGAGGCGGCTTTGTCCTGGGGGTGGAGAAAGTTGTCGGTGATTCCTGCGCAAGTTCTTCCCACTCCGTGCAGCCGCTGCTACGTTCCCCTCGAAAGCACGACGGCGACGGATGCCTGACACGGCGGGAGGGGCGGCGTGAGACGTATGACGGCTCGACCCGCGAACGCGCACCAGGCGCGACTGCTCCGCCTGCTGCGCGACGGCGGCCCCAACTCCCGGGCCCAGCTTGGGGATCAGGTCGACCTGTCCCGGTCGAAGCTGGCCGTCGAGGTGGACCGGCTGCTCGAAACCGGCCTCGTCATCGCCGACGGACTCGCCGCATCGCGCGGCGGCCGGCGCTCCCACAACATCCGGCTCGCACCCGAACTCCGCTTCCTGGGCGTGGACATCGGCGCCACCTCGGTCGATGTGGCCGTGACCAACGCCGAGCTCGAAGTGCTCGGTCACATCACCCAGCCCATGGACGTACGGGACGGCCCGGTCGCCGTCTTCGAGCAAGTCCTCGCGATGGCGGCGAAGTTGAAGGCGTCCGGTCTCGCCGAGGGCTTCGACGGAGCCGGGATCGGCGTGCCCGGTCCGGTGCGCTTCCCCGAGGGCGTCCCGGTCGCCCCGCCGATCATGCCGGGCTGGGACGGCTTCCCGGTCCGCGAGGCGCTCAGCCAGGACCTGGGCTGCCCGGTGATGGTCGACAACGACGTGAACCTGATGGCGATGGGCGAGCAGCACGCCGGCGTCGCCCGGTCCGTGCACGACTTCCTCTGCGTCAAGATCGGCACCGGTATCGGCTGCGGCATCGTCGTCGGCTCCGAGGTCTACCGTGGTACGACGGGCAGCGCCGGCGACATCGGCCACATCCAGGTCGACCCGGACGGCCGCCCGTGCGCCTGCGGCAACAAGGGCTGTCTGGAAGCCCACTTCAGCGGATCGGCCCTGGCCCGCGACGCCGAGGAGGCCGCGCAGGACGGCCGTTCCCCGGAGCTCGCCGGCCGCCTCGAAGCGGCCGGAGCGCTGACCGGAGCCGATGTCGCCGCGGCCGCCGCGGCCGGTGACCCCACCGCCCTCGAGCTGATCCGCGAGGGCGGGAACCGCACCGGACAGGTCATCGCCGGTCTGGTCAGCTTCTTCAATCCCGGGCTCGTGGTGATCGGCGGCGGGGTGACCGGTCTCGGTCACAACCTGCTCGCGGCCATCAGGACCCAGGTCTACCGCCAGTCGCTGCCCCTCGCGACCGGCAATCTGCCCATCGTCCTGGGCGAGTTGGGCCCCGTCGCCGGAGTCATCGGCGCGGCCCGGCTCATCAGCGACCACCTGTTCTCGCCGGCCTGAGACCGGCGCAGCACCACCGGCACCACTCGTAAGACGGCACTACAGGCACCACAGGCACCACCCGCACCACGGCACTACGGCACCACAGGACCCATCCGTACCCGTACCGCGCACGCCCGAGCACCACCACGAGCCGCACGGCACCACCGAGTCGCCCGAGCACCACGAGCCGCACCAGCACCACCGAGTACGAGCCAGCAACACCCGTACCGGCAGCGAGACTTCAGCGCGCAGCTGCTGCCCGGCCGGCGTACGGGCCCGCCTTCGGGCCGCCCGCACGCATCACATGTCCGATCTGCCCAGCGCATCCACGCCAGCACCTGGCCGAGCCCTGCCCGCTCACCGGCCCGCACCCGCCGAGGGGAACCGACATGGCACCAGAGCACGACACACCTCCCTCAGACCGTGTCCGCGGGGAACCACAGAACCGCGCCGCACCCCTGCTCAGCATGGACGGCATCGTCAAGTCGTTCCCCGGCGTGCGTGCCCTGGACGGAGTGGCCCTGGAGGTCGCCGCCGGGGAGGTGCACTGCCTGCTCGGCCAGAACGGTGCCGGCAAGTCCACCCTGATCAAGGTCCTGGCCGGCGCGCACCAGCCGGACGAGGGACGGATCAGCTGGCGCGGCGAGGACGTCACCCTGCGGTCCCCGATCGCCGCGATGCGGCTCGGCATCGCCACCATCTACCAGGAACTCGACCTGGTCGAGGACCTGTCGGTGGCCGAGAACGTCTTCCTCGGACATGAGCCCACCACCGCCGGATTCGTGGTCCGTAGCGGCGACGCCCGCACCGCCACCGCCGAACTCCTCGCCCGCCTCGGGCACTCGGAGATCCAGCCCGCACAGTCGGTCGGCTCGCTCTCCGCGGCCCAGCAGCAGATCGTGTCCATGGCCCGCGCGCTCTCGCACGACGTACGGCTCATCGTGATGGACGAGCCGTCGGCGGCACTCGACCCGGACGAGGTGGACAACCTCTTCCGGATCGTCTCCGGACTCACCGCCGAGGGCGTGGCCGTCGTCTACATCTCGCACCGCCTGGAGGAGATCCGCCGGATCGGCGACCGGGTGACCGTACTCAAGGACGGCCGCACGGTCGCGGTGGGCCTGCCCGCCGAGTCCACCCCCACGCGCGACATCGTTTCCCTGATGACCGGCCGGAACGTCGAGTACGCCTTCCCGGAACGACCGGACCACCCGGCCACCGGCGAGGTGATCCTGCGGACCGAAGGGCTCAGCCGGGAGGGCGAGTTCGCGCCGATCGACCTGGAACTCAGGCCGGGGGAGATCGTCGGTCTCGCCGGTCTGGTCGGCTCCGGACGCTCCGAGATCCTGGAGACGGTGTACGGCGCGCGCACCCCGACCTCGGGACGGGTCTACGTGGACGGCCGCGCGCTCAAGCCCGGCAGTGTGCGCCACGCGGTGCGGGCAGGACTGGGGCTCGCCCCGGAGGAGCGCAAGGCCCAGGCTCTCCTGATGCTCGAATCGGTCACCCGCAATGTCTCGGTGTCCTCCATGTCCCGCTTCTCGCGCGGAGGTTGGCTCGACCGGGGCAAGGAGCACGACGCGGCCAGAGACGCCGTGCGCTCCCTGTCGCTGCGGCCGGACAACCCGGCCGTCCCCGTCCGCACCCTGTCCGGCGGCAACCAGCAGAAGGCGGTCCTGGCCCGCTGGCTGCTGCGCGGCTGCCGGGTGCTGCTGCTCGACGAACCGACCCGGGGCGTCGACGTGGGCGCACGCGCCGAGCTCTACTCCGTCATCCGGCGGCTCGCCGACGAGGGCCTCGCCGTCCTCCTGGTGTCCAGCGAAGTGCCCGAGGTGCTCGGTCTCGCCGACCGGGTCCTGGTGCTGCGCGAAGGCCAGGTGGTCCACACCGCGCCCGCGGGCGACCTCGACGAACACCGCGTACTCGATCTAGTCATGGAAGGGAGCCCGGCGTCATGACGCAGTCCGCATCGCCGGCCAAGGAGGACGGCGGATCGGGGCCCGGCCCCGGCACCTGGAAGAGGACCGCGAAGAGCGGGGGTGAGGGCCCCGCGCGGACGGCGTTCTTCCGTGCCGACGTACGGACCCTCTCGCTGATCGGCGTACTGGCCGTCCTCGCCGTGATCGGCGGCGTCACCAAGCCCGATCAGTTCCTCGACACCAGCAACCTGCAGCTGATCCTGACCCTGGCGTCCATCATCGGCGTGGTGACGGTCGGCATGACCTTCGTCATCGTCGGCGGCGGCATCGACCTCTCGGTCGGCGCCATCGTGGCGCTCGCCTCGGTGTGGGCTACCACCGTGGCCACCCAGGAGTACGGGTTCGCCGGGATCCTCTTCACCTCGATCGTGGTGGGCGTGGCCTGCGGTCTGGTCAACGGGGTGCTGGTCGCGTACGGGAAGATGGTCGCCTTCATCGCGACCCTCGCCATGATGGCCTCGGCGCGCGGGCTCGCGCTGCAGATCACCGGGGGCAACACCCAGACCGTCGAGATCTCGTCCGTCCTCGACCTGCACGCCCGCGAGTCGTACGTCCTCGGCATCCCGCCCCTCGTGCTGATCTTCGCCGCGGTCACCGTGATCGGCTGGCTGGTCCTGAACCGCACCACCTTCGGGCGTCGCACCGTGGCCATCGGCGGCAACCCCGAGGCGGCCCGGCTCGCCGGCATCGACGTCCGCCGCCAGCGCCTGTACCTGTATCTGCTGTCCGGACTGTGCTGCGGCATCGCCGCGTTCATGCTGATCGTGCTCTCCGGATCGGGTCAGAACACCAACGGCAACCTCTACGAGCTGGACGCCATCGCCGCGGCCATCATCGGCGGCACCCTGCTCACCGGCGGCCGGGGCACCATCGTCGGCTCCGTCCTCGGCGTACTGATCTTCACCACGATCAGCAACATCTTCGTGCTCAACAACCTGGAGACCGCCGTCCAGCAGATCGCCAAGGGCGCGATCATCGTGGCCGCCGTCCTGGTCCAGCGCCGCACCTCCACCGAATGAGCCGTACGACCACCGAGTGGTCGCTCCCTCCGACGCAAGAGCCGCACCCCCACGGGCGAGCCGAACCCCCAGCCGGCGAGCCGCACTTCACCCACCAGAGTTCCTTTCCGCGAAGGGTCCGTCATGCCTGAGAACACCAGCCGCAGAGGACTGCTCTTCGGAGCGGCCGCCGTGTCCACCGGTGCGTTCCTCACCGCGTGCACCAGCAACGATCCGAAGGAGAGCAGCGACGACGACGCCAAGGACGCGCCCGTCGCCGACGAGAAGCCCGGCAAGAAGGTCACCATCGGCTTCGCCGGACCGCAGGCCGACCACGGCTGGCTGAACGCCATCAACGTGCAGGCCAGGGCGCGCGCCAAGAAGTACAAGGACGTCACCTTGGAGATCACCGAGGGCTCCAACGACACGGCCGCCCAGATCGGCCAGATCGACACCCTCATCAACAAGAAGGTCGACGTCCTGGTCATCCTGCCCGCCGACGGCAAGGCCATGACCCAGGCCGGCCTCAAGGCGATGCGCGCGGGCATCCCCGTCGTCAACCTCGACCGCATCTTCGACAACCCGCAGGCGTACCGCTGCTGGGTCGGCGGCGACAACTACGGCATGGGCCTCAACGCCGGCCATTTCATCGGCGAACAGCTCAAGGACAAGAAGAACGCCAAGGTCGTCGAACTGGCCGGAGTCGACAACCTGGAGCTCACCAAGCAGCGCACCCAGGGCTTCGACGCGGCCCTCAAGAACTACCCGAACATCAAGAAGGTGGCCCGTCAGGCCGCCGACTTCACCGTCGAGTCCGGGCAGTCCAAGATGTCCCAACTCCTGCAGGCCCAGAAGAGCTTCGACGCCCTCTGGAACCACGACGACGACCAGGGCGTCGGCGCGCTGCGCGCCATCAAGCAGGCGGGCCGCGACGAGTTCCTGATGGTCGGCGGAGCCGGTGCCAAGTCCGCCATGGACGCCATCAAGGCCGACAACAGCGTGCTCAAGGCCACCGTCCTCTATCCGCCGACGATGGCCGCCTCCGCCATCGACCTGGCGCGCGCACTCGGCCAGGACAAGGGCATCAGCGGTCTCGCCGAGTTCGAGATCCCCACCTCGCTCACCCTGTACTCCGCCGTCGTCACCAAGGACAACGTCGAGGAATACCTGCCCACCGGCTTCAAGTGATGCCGCGGCACGACCGAGCACCCAGGGGGAGTGGTGAACGTCCCGTACGGCACCCCCTACGCGTCGACGAGGAGGACCACCGCATGCAGGACACGCAAGTTACCGGGGCCGATGCCCCGGCCGCGACGCCACTCGGCGTCGGCATGGTCGGCTACGCGTTCATGGGCGCCGCCCACTCACAGGGGTGGCGCACCGTGGGCCGGGTCTTCGACCTGCCGCTGCGCCCGGCGATGGCGGCCGTCTGCGGGCGCGATCCGGCCGCGGTGCGGGAGGCGGCCGACCGGCTGGGCTGGGCGGCCACCGAGACCGACTGGCGTGACCTGGTGGTACGCGACGACGTACAGCTGGTCGACATCTGCAGCCCTGGTGACAGCCATGCGGAGATCGCGATCGCCGCGCTCGAGGCCGGCAAGCATGTGCTCTGCGAGAAGCCGCTGGCCAACACCGTCGCGGAGGCGGAGGCCATGGCCGACGCCGCGCGGCGGGCGCGGGCCCGCGGGCAGATCGCCATGGTGGGGTTCAACTACCGCCGGGTGCCTGCGATGACGCTCGCCCGCAAGCTGGTGGCGGACGGCCGGATCGGCGCCGTACGGCATGTGCGGGTCACCTATCTGCAGGACTGGCTGGTGGATCCCGAGGCGCCGCTGACCTGGCGCCTCGACCGGGAGCGGGCGGGCTCCGGCGCGCTCGGCGACCTCGGGGCGCACATCGTCGACCTGGCGCAGTTCGTGGTGGGTGACGCCATTGTCGGTGTCTCGGCGATGACCGAGACCTTCGTACCGGAACGGCCGGCCCTGGCCGGGGCGGTGGGCGGGCTCGGCGGGGCCGCAGGGCAGGAGCGGGGGCCCGTCACCGTGGACGACGCCGCGGTGTTCACCGCGCGGCTCGGCTCCGGAGCGCTCGCGTCCTTCGAGGCGACCCGGATGGCGGCGGGCCGCAAGAACGCCCTGCGCCTGGAGATCAACGGCGAACGGGGCTCGCTCTCCTTCGACCTGGAGCGGCTCAACGAGCTGTATTTCCACGACGAGAGCGTGCACGGCGAGGAGGCCGGCTTCCGCCGCATCCTGGTCACCGAGCCGGGCCATCCGTATCTGGAGGCCTGGTGGCCGCCCGGCCACGCGCTCGGATACGAGCACACCTTCGCCCATCAGGCCCGTGACCTGGTGCAGGCGATCGCCGCCGGCAGTGACCCGGCGCCCTCGTTCGACGACGGTCTGCAGGTGCAGCGCGTGCTCGCCGCGGTCGAGGAGAGCGCCGAGAAGAACTCCGCCTACACGCCCGTGCAGGGGGTGCAGTGACACCGACAGCGCCCCGACTCATCGCACAACCACAGCATGCACCGGTCAAGGAGGCCCGGACATGACCCGACCCTTCACTCTCTTCACCGGACAGTGGGCCGACCTGCCACTCGAAGAGGTCTGCCGGATGGCCCGCGACTTCGGCTACGACGGGCTCGAACTCGCCTGCTGGGGCGACCACTTCGAGGTCGACCGGGCGCTGGCCGAGCCGGGCTATCTCGACACGCGGCGCCAACTGCTCGACAAGTACGGCCTCAAGTGCTGGGCGATCTCCAACCACCTCACCGGACAGGCCGTCTGCGACCATCCGATCGACGAGCGCCACCAGGCGATCCTGGCGAGCCGGATCTGGGGCGACGGCGACGCGGAGGGCGTGCGGCAGCGGGCCGCCGAGGAGATCAAGAACACCGCGCGGGCGGCCGCCGCCTTCGGCGTGGACACCGTGATCGGCTTCACCGGCTCCTCGATCTGGCATCTGGTGGCCATGTTCCCGCCCGTGGTGCCGGGCATGATCGAGCGCGGCTACCAGGACTTCGCGGACCGCTTCAACCCGATCCTCGACGTCTTCGACGCGGAGGGCGTCCGCTTCGCGCACGAGGTGCACCCCAGCGAGATCGCGTACGACTACTGGACGACCAAGCAGGCACTCGAAGCGGTCGACAACCGGCCCGCGTTCGGCCTGAACTTCGACCCGAGCCATTTCGTCTGGCAGGACCTGGACCCGGTCGGATTCCTCTACGACTTCCGGGACCGGATCTACCACGTCGACTGCAAGGAGGCCCGCAAGCGTCTCGACGGGCGCAACGGCCGGCTCGGTTCCCATCTGCCGTGGGGCGATCCGCGCCGCGGCTGGGACTTCGTCTCGGCCGGTCACGGCGACGTGCCCTGGGAGGACGTGTTCCGGATGCTCCGCTCCATCGACTACCAGGGCCCGATCTCCGTGGAGTGGGAGGACGCCGGGATGGACAGGGTGCAGGGTGCGCCCGAGGCCCTCGCCCGGCTCAAGGCCTTCGACTTCGAGCCGCCGACCGCGTCCTTCGACGCGGCGTTCGGCGGCGGGGACCAGGCCTGATCAGACCCGGGCCCGCATTGCTGCGACGGCCCGGGGCGGGCGACCGCCCGGCGGAAGTGGTGAGCCGCCGGGTCGGTCCGACCTGCCCGTGAGCCGCTTTGTCCTGCGTCGGGAAAAAGCCCAAGTCCCGTGCTGTGCAAGGGCTTTCCGTACGAGACAAAGCTAGCTACCGTCCCTGAGGTGTACAGGACATAGGACGCAACCCGTTCCGAGGTGACGGCGCACCCCGGAGCATGCCAATCCCCCCTGAGGGGTGCCCCGAACTTCCCCCACGGCACCCCCTGAGACAGCCCCCACCGGAGGCATTGCGTGCACAGCAAACGGCCCAGACTCCGCAAACCACTGGCGCTCCTCACCGGAGCGCTGCTCGCCGGCACCTCGCTCACCCTCTCCGCCCCCACCGCGGGCGCCGCCGACCCGGACGCCGGACGTCCGGCCGCGGCACCGGCCGCTGAGGACTTCCAGCAGGTCACCCTCGCCAAGGGCGAGGAGGAGATGGGCGAGCCCATGACCATGGCACTGCTCCCCGACGGCCAGGTCCTCCACACCTCGCGCGACGGCGCCCTGCGGCTCACCGACACCGGCGGCACCACCACCCTGGCCGGCACCCTCGACGTGTACTCGCACGACGAGGAGGGCCTCCAAGGCGTCGGCGTGGACCCGCAGTTCGAGGAGAACCGCGCGATCTACCTGTACTACGCGCCGCCCCTGGACACCCCTGCGGGCGACGCCCCCGAGAACGGCACCGCGGCCGACTTCGAACCCTTCGACGGCGTCAACCGCCTCTCCCGCTTCGTCCTGAACGAGGACGGCACCCTCGACAAGGACAGTGAGAAGAAGGTCCTCGACGTACCCGCGAACCGCGGGACCTGCTGCCACGTCGGCGGCGACATCGACTTCGACGCGGACGGCAACCTCTACCTATCGACCGGCGACGACTCCAACCCCTTCGCCTCCGACGGCTTCACGCCGATCGACGAGCGCGAGGACCGCAACCCGGCCTTCGACGCCCGGCGCAGCGCCGGCAACAGCAACGACCTGCGCGGCAAGGTCCTGCGCATCAAGGTCGCCGACGACGGCTCGTACACGGTCCCCGAGGGCAACCTCTTCGAGGAGGGCACCGAGAAGACCCGCCCCGAGATCTACGCGATGGGCTTCCGCAACCCCTTCCGGATCAGCGTCGACAAGCCCACCGGCGTCGTCTACGTCGGTGACTACGGGCCCGACGCGGGCGCGGCCGACCCGGAGCGCGGACCGGCCGGTCAGGTCGAGTTCGCCCGGGTGACCGAGGCGGGGAACTTCGGCTGGCCGTACTGCACGGGCAAGAACGACGCCTACAACGACTACGACTTCGCCACCGGCACCTCGGGCGAGAAGTTCGACTGCGCCGCCCCGAAGAACACCTCGCGGCACAACACCGGCCTGACCGATCTGCCGCCCGCCCAGGAGGCCTGGATCCCCTACGACGGCGACTCCGTCCCCGAGTTCGGCAACGGCTCCGAGTCCCCGATGGCCGGCCCCGTCTACCACTACGACGCCGACCTCGACTCGCAGGTCAAGTTCCCCGAGGAGTTCGACGGGAACTTCTTCGCCGGAGAGTTCGGCCGCCAGTGGATCAAGCGCATCGAACACGACGGCGCCGGCGACGGCACGGTGCAGTCCATCAACGACTTCCCCTGGACCGGCACCCAGGTGATGGACATGCAGTTCGGGCCGGACGGCGCGCTCTACGTCCTCGACTACGGCACCGGCTACTTCAACGGTGACGAGAACTCCGCGCTCTATCGCATCGAGAACGCCACCGAGGGCAACTCGCCGGTCGCCGAGGCCAAGGCGGACGTCACCAGCGGACAGGCACCGCTCGAGGTCAAGTTCACCTCCGAGGCCAGCGACGCCGACGGCGACGAGCTGACGTACAGCTGGGACTTCGGCGACGGAGCGACCTCCGAGGAGCAGAACCCGACGCACACCTTCGAGGAGAACGGCACCTACGCCGCGACGGTCACCGTCGAGGACACCACCGGGCGCACCGGATCCGCCTCCGCGCACATCACCGTGGGCAACACCGCACCCGAGGTGAAGCTCGAACTCCCCAAGGACGGCCAGCTGTTCACCTTCGGTGACAAGGTGCCGTTCAAGGTGACGGTCACCGACGCCGAGGACACCGAGATCGACTGCAGCAAGGTCACCGTCACCCACATCCTCGGCCACGACAGCCACGGCCACCCGGTCACCTCGGCCAACGGCTGCGAGGGCACCCTGCAGACCTCCGAGGACGGCGAGCACGACCCGAACGCCAACATCTTCGGAGTCTTCGACGCCGAGTACACCGACGAGGGCGCGAACGGCCAGCCGCCGCTGACCACCCACGACCAGAGCGTCACCCAGCCCAAGCACCGGCAGGGCGAGTTCTACGACGACTCCGAGGGCGTCGAGACCACCAACCGCGAGTCGGCGCACGGCGGGAAGGTCGTCGGGGAGATCAACGACGGCGACTGGATCTCCTTCAAGCCGTATGTCCTCGACAATGTCACCGAGCTCGCCGCACGCGTCGCCTCCGACGGCCCCGGCGGCACCATCGAGGTCCGCGAGGGCGCCGTGGACGGCACCCTGCTCGGCTCCGTCGACGTCGAACCGACCGGCGGCTGGGAGACGTACACCGATGTGAGCACCGCCCTGGAAGCGGGATCGGCGGACAGCACCGACCTCTTCCTGGTCTTCAAGGGCGAAGGCTCCGACGCCCTGTTCGAACTGGACGACTTCACCTTCACGACGAGCTGAACAGGAGGTCACCATGCGCGCAACAGCACGTGCAGCCACTGCGGCAGCAGCGGCCGCCCTGCTCATCGGCTGTGTGTCGGGCCCTGCCTCCTCGCAGGACCCGGGGGCGTCGAAGGACGACGCCGCGGCCGCGAAGAAGGTGCTCGTCTTCTCGAAGACGGCCGGCTTCCGGCACGACTCGATCCCCGACGGGATCGCCGCCATCCAGGAACTGGGCGCGGAGAACGACTTCGCCGTGGACACCACGGAGGACGCCGGGGACTTCACCGCCGACAACCTCGCCCAGTACGACGCCGTCATCTGGCTCTCCACCACCGGCGACGTACTCGACGAGGCCCAACAGGAGGCCTTCGAGGGGTACATCAACGACGGCGGCGGCTATGTCGGCATCCACGCGGCCGCCGACACCGAGTACGACTGGCCGTTCTACGAGGGCCTCGCGGGCGCCTACTTCGAGTCGCACCCGGAGATCCAGGAGGCCACCATCGACGTGGAGGACCGCGGCCACCCGGCCACCGGACACCTCGACGCCACCTGGGACCGCACGGACGAGTGGTACAACTACCGCTCCAACCCGCGCGATCGCGCCCGCGTCCTCGCCACCCTCGACGAGAGTTCGTACAACGGCGGCAGCATGGGTGAGGACCACCCGTTCGTCTGGTGCCAGGAGTACGAGGGCGGCCGGTCCTTCTACACCGGGGCCGGGCACACCAAGGAGTCGTTCACCGAACCCGCCTATGTGCAGCACCTGTTGGGCGGCATCAAGTGGGCCACCGGAGACGCCCAGGCCGACTGCCGACCCGAGCAGGACTACACGCCGATCTTCGACGGCACGTCCACCGAGGGCTGGCAGCAGGCCGGACCCGGCTCCTTCACGCTCGAGGACGGCACCCTCACCAGCGAGGGCGGCATGGGCCTGTTCTGGTACGAGGCCCAGGAGTTCGAGTCGTACTCACTGAAGCTGGACTGGCGGATGGAGGGCGACGACAACTCCGGGATCTTCATCGGATTCCCGGCCTCCGACGACCCCTGGTCCGCGGTCGACAACGGCTACGAGATCCAGATCGACGCCACCGACACCGAGGACAAGACCACCGGGTCCGTCTACGGCTTCCAGTCGGCCGACATCGAGAAGCGCGATGCGGCCCTCAACCCGCCGGGTGAGTGGAACACCTACGAACTGCGGGTGGAGGGCGAGCGCCTGAGGATCTACCTCAACGGCGTACTGATCAACGACTTCACCAACACCGACCCGGCCCGGAGCCTCGAACAGGGACACATCGGCATCCAGAACCACGGAGCCGAGGACCAGGTCTCGTTCCGCGACATCCGGGTCAAGGAACTGACCGGCACGCCCCCCGAGGGCGACTAGACGGCGGCGGGCGGGGGACGCCGGACCCCCGCTCGCCGTCTCCATCCACCGGACCGGCCCGCGGCGNCCGGACCGGCCCGCGGCGGCTCAACCGTGCCGCCGCGGGCGGCCGGCCGCCACCGGCCGGCGGTCCGGTGCTCCGAGTGTCCGGTGTGCGCCGCCCGGCGGTGCACACCGGAAGTACGCGGGCGGGCGCGCATCCGTGGGCCGCGAGCCCCGGGTGCGCGACCGCCGTGCGTGCGAACCGGTGCGTGAGGACGCTTCCCGCGTCCCGTCGCTGAATGATCAGGAGGCAGTCGTGTCCACGTCGTCCAGGTCCCGTTCCGAGTCCGCGACCGCCGGGAGCTCCCCGGACCCCACCCGAGCCGGCACACCGTCCGACGGACCGGGGGGCGGGCCCGCGCCCGTCGGGGTCTGGCTGATCGGCGCCCGCGGCTCCGTCGCCACCACGGCGATCGCCGGCTGCGCCGCGGTGGCCGCGGGACTGCACCCCGCGACCGGCATGGTCACCGAGACCGCCGCCTTCGCCGGCAGCGGACTGCCCGCACTCGGATCGCTCGTCTTCGGCGGCCACGACACCGTCGACTGCCCGCTGCCCAAACGCGCCGAGGCGCTCGCCGCCGGCGGCGTCCTGCCGCACGGACTGCCCAGCGCACTCGGCTCCGAACTCGCCGCCGCCGACGCGGAGATACGCCCCGGCGGGCCCCTGCCCGGCGACACCCGCGACGACGAGGAACTCATCGCCCGATTCGCCGACGACCTGCGGGACTTCCGGACACGCCGCGGCCTCGACCGGGTCGTCGTCGTCAACGTCGCCTCCACCGAACCCGTGCCCGAGCAGGACGACCGCCTGCCCGCCAGCTCCCTCTACGCGGCCGCCGCCCTGCGCGCCGGCTGTCCGTACGTCAACTTCACCCCCTCCACCGGCCTGCACCACCCCGCCCTCGCCGAGACCGCCGCCGAGGCCGGACTGCCGTACGCCGGACGGGACGGCAAGACCGGCCAGACGCTGCTGCGCGCCGTGCTCGCGCCGATGTTCGTGCAGCGCGCGCTCGACGTACGCGCCTGGTCAGGCACCAATCTGCTCGGCGGCGGGGACGGCGCGGCACTCGCCGACCCGGGCGCCGCGGCCGCCAAGAACGCCGGCAAGGAACGCGTCCTCGCCGATGTGCTGCCCGGCAGCCCCGAGGGCGAGGTGCACATTGACGACGTGCCGGCCCTCGGCGACTGGAAGACCGCCTGGGACCACATCGCCTTCGACGGATTCCTCGGCTCCCGGATGGTCCTGCAGACCATCTGGCAGGGCTGCGACTCCGCGCTCGCGGCGCCCCTGGTCCTCGACCTCGCACGGCTGCTCGCCCGCGCCCACGAGGCGGGTCTGAGCGGACCGCAGCCGGACCTCGGCTTCTACTTCAAGGATCCGGACGGCGGATCGTCCGCGCTCGGGGAGCAGTTCGGCGCCCTGCTCGACCTCGCCGGCCGCCTGGCGCCGACCGCCGAGGGGGACCCCGCGTGAGCACCCGCGACTGGGCCGAACTGCTGCGTATATCCGCGGTGTTCACCGTGCCCGGGGACGCACTGGCCGGAGCCTCCGCCGCGGGACTCCGGCCCAACCGCGGCACCCTCCTCGGCGTCGGCTGCTCGCTGTGCCTGTACGAGGCGGGCATGGCGCTGAACGACTGGGCGGACCGGGCCGAGGACGCCGTGGAGCGCCCGGAACGCCCGCTGCCGTCCGGCAGGATCTCCCCGGCCGCCGCGCTCTCGGCCGCGGGCGCGCTCACCGCCGCCGGGCTCGGCCTGGCCGCGCTCGCCGGC
>NZ_QUAK01000067.1 GCF_003429565.1 Streptomyces triticagri | reverse complement strand
CGACCGGGGCGGCGGCGTGGACGGCATCGCCGGGGCAGATGTGTCCGGCGGGCTGCTGGGCCGGGCGGTCGGCGGCCGCGAGGGCTGTGCCGGTACGCGCAGTCCATCGGCGGGGGTCGTTCCCGTACGGGAGACCCGCCCGGTGCGGCGCCCACCGTCGCCGGCCGTCCTGTCCCGAGGCGGAACCGGAACCTGGTCCGGAATCGAGGTCGCGGGCGTTCCCCGGCCGGCGGTGCGCGCAGTGGCGGAGGGCTCCGGTGCGTCACCGGCCGGATGCGCAACCGGCACCCCGCCGGCGGGCGTCGGCGCCGCGGGACCCGTGGCCGGCGGCTCGGCAGGCGGCGCCGAGGAAGGGCGTGGCGGCACGGCGGCCCGCCGCCCCTGCGTCGCGTACGGCGGTGCCGAAGGACGCGGCGGCGCGGCGGGGACAGGAGGGGCCGCAGGTGGCGGAGGTGTGCCGGGCGGAGCCGAAGGGCTCACCGATGAACCCGTGTCCGTACCGGAACCAGAAGCGGAATCGGTACCGAGGTCGGAGCCAGGGGACGCGTCGGAGCCGGAGCGGTCCGCCGCCCCCGGTGCCGGCGCCGGCGGCTCGTCCGGCAGCCGGGAGGACGCGGCGGGCGGTGGCGGAACGAAGGGTCGCGCGGGGGTGCGCCGCCCGTCCGTACCCATCCGCCCCGCCCCTCGCTTGTCACGTGGCTGCTCCCTCACGCGCGCTCGGCGGCCCGGGCCGTACCCGATGCGTTCCCACCAGCACGCACCGGGATGCCCCCACCCTGTGTGCGTAGGCGTCACTCTACGGGCTGTCGCAGGCAGGGCGGGAACCTGTGAGGAACCCCGCAGACAAACGTGACCACCTCGCCGGTCGTCGCATGGTGCCGATCCTCGCTTTCCCGTCTGATACCGGGCAGGTATCTTGGGCAGGATGGCTATGACACTCCGGCTCCCCGACGACCTCGACGCCAAGCTCACCGCGCGCGCCGAGCGCACCCGGCGCAGCAAGCAGGAGCTGGCCATCGAGGCGATCCGCGAGGCCGAGGAGCGCGCGGAGCTCAGCGTGCACGATGTCCTCTCCGAGCTCGTGGAGTCCGACGCGGCAGTCCTGGACTATCTGCGGTGACCACCCCGCGCTACGTCAAGATCGACGAACTGCTCGCCATCGCGGCGAAGGTCAACGGCACCGAGCACGGTGTGCGCGATCTCGGTCTGCTCGCCTCGGCCGTCGAGCGGCCGCAGACGGACGTGTTCGGCACCGAGATGTACCCGAGCCTCCACGAGAAGGCCGCGGCGCTCCTGCATGCCGTCGCCCGCAACCATGCGCTGATCGACGGCAACGAGCGCACGGCCTGGCTCGCCATGCGCTTCTTCCTGCGCATCAACGGACTGCCCGCCGGGCATCCCGTCCCGCCGGCCGACGAGGCCGGACCGTTCGTCGAAGCGGTCGCACAGGACCACGTGGACGTCACGTCTATCACGAAGCGGCTCGCCGATTGGTTCCCCGTCGCCTGACGCCTCACTGACCCGAAGTCCGGATGCGGCACTACCCCTGGGTAACGCCGTCTGGCAGGCTGCGAGTATGACTGCCCGTGCTCTGGATCATGCCCGGTACGACAAGGCGACCGCGCACCTCGATGCGCCGCTCGCTCTGGTGGATCTGGCGGCGTTCGACGCCAATGCCGACGATCTCGTGAGGCGGGCCGGCGGGAAGCCGATCCGGGTGGCGAGCAAATCGGTGCGCTGCCGGGCCCTGCTCGAGCGGGTTCTGTCACGCGAGGGATTCTCCGGTCTGATGTCGTTCACGCTCGCGGAGTCGCTCTGGCTGGCGGAGTGCGGTTTCGACGACGTGCTGCTCGCCTACCCGTCCGCGGACCGGGCCGGCTTCGCCCGACTGACCTCGGACCCGAAGCTGGCCGGCGCGGTCACCGTGATGATCGACGACCCGGCCCAGCTGCGGCTGATCGACGCGGCACGGGACGGCGGCCGCGAGGAGGTCCGGATCTGTCTGGAGCTGGACACCGCTTGGAAGGTGCTCGGCGGCCGGGTCCGGATCGGCGCCCGCCGTTCCCCCCTGCACGCCCCGGCCCAACTCGCCGATGTGGCCCGTGCGGTGGCCCGTACGCCCGGCTACCGCCTTGTCGGGATCATGGCGTACGAGGGTCATGTGGCGGGGGTCGGGGACGCGGTCGCGGGCAGTCCGCTGCGGTCCCGGGCGATCCGTCTGATGCAGGCGGCCGCACGGCGTGAGCTGGCGGTGCGCAGGGCGGAGGCGGTGCGCGCGGTCCGTGCGGTCGCGCCGGACCTGGAGTTCGTCAACGGCGGTGGTACGGGCAGCGTGCAGCACACCGCGGCCGAGGACAGCGTCACCGAGATCGCGGCCGGCTCCGGGCTCTATGTGCCGCGGCTCTTCGACAACTACACGTCGTTCACCGGGCGTCCGGCCGCCCTGTTCGCGCAGCCGGTGGTGCGCAGGCCGGGGGTGGGTGTGGTGACCGTCCTCGGCGGCGGCTACCCGGCATCGGGCGCCGCCGGCGCGGACCGCTCGCCCGTTCCGTATCTGCCTCAAGGGCTGCGCTACGACCCGCAGGAGGGCGCCGGTGAGGTGCAGACGCCGCTGCTCGGCTCGGCCGCGGACGATCTGCTGATCGGCGACAAGGTGTGGTTCCGGCACGCGAAGGCCGGCGAACTGTGCGAGCGGTTCGACACGCTGCAGCTGGTCGAGGGCGACCGGGTGACGGGCAGCGTGCCGACGTACCGCGGCGAGGGACACACGTTCCTCTGAGCGGTACGGCGGCATTCCGGCCGAGCGGTCCGGTCAGTCGTCGGGCCCGATGCTGCTGCCCGCGCCGCCGCTGGCCTCAGAGTCGCCGACGGCCTTGATCCCCTTGGTGATGTCGTCGATGAGCTTCAGGTCGGGCCCCTTCTTCCCGGCGTCGAAGGCGAACCGTACGACGATCATCGCCTCGGTGCCGGACTTGGACGGAAAGGCCAGGGACTGGGCGTATCCGCCCGGCCCCAGCTCGGTCTCGACCTTCCAACGGACGTAGTAGCCGGAGCGGCCGTCCACGACCACGGCGCCGGACTTGACCTTCTTGTGCGACGTCATGCCGTTGAACGGCTTCCGGTCGATCAGGTCGTGGTCGTACGCCTCCTCGGCGGCCTTGGAGATGTCCTTCTCGGCGATCTCCTTGGCGCTGCCGGACTGGCCGGCCGTACGGCTGGTGACCTTGCCGGGGTGGCAGAACCCGCCGTCGCCCGGGCAGTCGTAGCTGTCCTCGGTGGTCATCACCGGGTTCGCCTCGGCCGAGTAGTCCGGCTTCTCCCAGCCGTCGGGGACCGGCAGGGTGATGCCGTTCAGCTGGTCGACGAGGAGGCCGGGGTTCTCGTCCGGTGGCGGGCCGTCGTCGGTCTGCGTCGGGGTGGGCGAGTCGAGGGGCTCGCTGGTGGCCCCGGTGGAGCTCGGCTTGGGCTTGGCGTCCGGTTCGCCTTCGTCGTCACCGTTGAGCAGTACGACGCCGGTCACGATGGACGCGATGAGCACCACGCAGGCCACGCTCAGGGCGATGATCTTCGCCTGGTTGCCGCCGCCGGGGCCGCCGGCCGGCTGCACGGGACCGAATCCCTGGGAGTGCTGAAGCCCCGGCTGCTGACCCGAGCCGAACGGGTCCGCGGTGGGGAACGGTGATCCGCCGGCGGGCCCTGTCGGCGCACCGAACTGGCCGGAGTCCCCGAACTGGCCCGGTCCGGCGCCCGGTTGGACGGGCGTCGGCGGCTGGCCGGGCGGCGGCGTCCCCGGCATCGCGGGGGTCGGAGTGCCCGCCTGTGCTGCTCTGGTGTGCGGGGTCCACGCGCTCCCGTCCCACCAGCGCTCGAGGGACGGGCCCGATGGATCCGGGTACCAGCCCGGCGGTGTCGACATGCTCATCCGGTCAGCCTAAGCGGTCGAATTCAGCGGATGCACCGGGTCCGCCTTCCCGGACAGGGCTGTCCCGACCTGTCCCGTTTCGACGTCGCCGCGGAGGTGTTGATCAGCGGGGGTGTTGGTCAGCAGGGGCGTCGATCAGAACCGGAACATCTCGGCGAGCCGGGGCCGGCCGAGGCAGCAAGTAAGCCCGGCGACCGCGACGACGGCACCCCGTACCGGCCTACAGCGGGGTGACGTACGCCCCGGAGATTCCGCCGTCCACGACGAAGTCCGTCGCGTTCACGAAAGAGGAGTCGTCGCTGGCCAGGAAGGCGACCGCGGCCGCCACCTCCTCCGCCTCGGCGAAGCGGCCGACCGGGATGTGCACCAGGCGGCGGGCCGCGCGCTCCGGATCCTTGGCGAACAGCTCCTGCAGGAGCGGGGTGTTCACCGGCCCGGGGCACAGGGCGTTGACGCGGATGCCCTCGCGGGCGAACTGGACGCCGAGTTCGCGGGACATGGCGAGCACGCCGCCCTTGGAGGCGGTGTAGGAGATCTGTGAGGTCGCGGCTCCCATGATGGCGACGAAGGACGCGGTGTTGATGATGGAGCCGCGGCCCTGGCGGCGCATGTACGGGATGGCCGCCTTGCAGCACAGGTACACGGAGGTGAGGTTGACCTCCTGCACCCGGCGCCAGGCCTCGAGTCCGGTGTCCAGGATGGAGTCGTCGTCGGGCGGTGAGATGCCCGCGTTGTTGAAGGCGATGTCGACGCTGCCGCAGATGCGGTGGGCCGTCTCGAAGAGCGCCTCGACCTGCTCGGGGTCGGTGACGTCGACCCGTACGAAGGTGCCGCCGACCTCGTCGGCCGCGGCCTTGCCGGCCTGTTCGTCGATGTCGGCGCACACCACATGGGCACCCTCGGAGGCGAGGCGGCGGGCGGTGGCGAGGCCGATGCCGCTGCCCGCGCCGGTGACGACGGCGCCGCGGCCGACGAGGCGGCGGCAGACGACGGCGTCCGTGGCGTCCCGGGCGGGTTCGGGGGTCTGTGCGGTCATGGGGATCAGGCCTCCGTACTGATGAAGACGTTCTTGGTTTCGGTGAAGGCGGTCAGGGCGTCCGGCCCGAGTTCCCGGCCGAGTCCGGACTGTCCGTAGCCGCCGAACGGCGTCGCGTACCGCACCGCCGAATGGGAGTTGACCGACAGATTGCCCGCGGCGACGGCGCGGGCGACGCGGATCGCGCGTCCGGTGTCCCGGGTCCACAGGGAGCCGGCCAGTCCGTACTCGGTGGCGTTCGCCAGGCGTACGGCGTCGGCCTCGTCGTCGAAGGGCAGCACCACGGCGACCGGTCCGAAGACTTCCTCGACGGCCACCGGGGCCGCCGGGTCGACGCCGGCGAGTACGGTCGGCGGGCACCAGAATCCGGGGCCCTGCGGGGCGCTGCCGGACAGGGTGACCAGTCCGTCGCCGCCCGCCCGGTAGGGCGCCAAGTAGGAGCGGACACGGTCGAGTTGGGCGCGTGAGATCAGCGGGCCCATCTGGGTCTTCTCGTCGGACGGGTCGCCGACCGTGACCGACTGCACGGCTGGTTCGAGGAGCTCCAGGAAGCGTTCCAGTACCGGGCGCTGGACGAGGATGCGGCTGCGGGCGCAGCAGTCCTGTCCCGAGTTGTCGAGGAACGACATCGGGGCCGCGGCGGCGGCCGCCTCCAGATCGGCGTCGGCGAAGACGATGTTCGGGCTCTTGCCGCCGAGTTCGAGCGTCACCCGCTTCACGCGGTCCGCGCAGCGGGCCATGATCTGCTTGCCGACCGGCGCCGAACCGGTGAAGACGATCTTCGCGACCCCGGGGTGCTCGACCAAGGCGCTGCCGGTGACCGCGCCCGCGCCGGGCAGCACCTGGAACAGGCCCTCGGGCAGGCCGGCGTCCAGGGCGAGTTCGGCCAGGCGGAGCGCGGTGAGCGGGGTCGTCTCGGCCGGCTTGAGCAGGACGGCGTTGCCGGCGGCGAGGGCGGGGGCGGTGCCCCAGGCGGCGATCGGCAGGGGGAAGTTCCAGGGGACGATGATGCCGACGACGCCCAGCGGTTCGAGGAAGGTGACGTCGAGCCCTCCGGCGACCGGGATCTGCCGGCCGCTGAGTCGCTCCACTCCCCCGGCCGCGTAGTCGAGCAGGTCGCGGGCGTTGCCGGCCTCCCAGCGGGCGTTGCCGACGGGATGGCCCGCCTCGCGCACCTCGAGCGCGGCGAGTTCCTCGACGTGCGCGTCCACGACGGAGGCGAAGCGGCGCAGCAGCCGGGCCCGGTCGGCGGGTGCTAGCGCCGCCCACTCGGCCTGTGCGGCCGTTGCCCGGGTCACGGCGGCGTCGACCTCGGCGGGGGTGGTGGCGGGGACGGTGGCGACGAGTTCCTCGGTCGCCGGGTTCAGTACGTGATGCTCGCGCGGGATGTCCACGGGGTCCTGTGGCGGTACGGGAGCGGGGGCGGCGTGCGGTACGGACAAGGAACGGTCCTCACATGCGTTCGAAGGAGCGGCGGAGCTCCCAGTCGGTCACCGCGGCGTCGAACGCTTCGAGTTCGACCCGCGCCATGTTGCGGTAGTGGGCGACGACTTCGTCGCCGAAGGCGGCCTTGGCCACGGGGCTGCTCGCCCAGAGCTCGGCGGCCTCGCGGAGGGTGGCGGGGACGTGCTCGTACTCGCCGGTGTAGGCGTTCCCCGCGCAGGGTTCGGGGAGTTCGAGCCGCTGCTCGATGCCGTGCAGGCCGGCCGCGATCAGGCCCGCGACGGCCAGGTGCGGGTTGACGTCGCCGCCGGGCAGCCGGTTCTCGAAGCGGAGCGAGCGGCCGTGGCCGACCACCCGCAGCGCACAGGTGCGGTTGTCGTGGCCCCAGGCCACCGCGGTGGGCGCGAACGATCCGGGGGTGAACCGCTTGTAGGAGTTGATGTTGGGGGCGTACAGGAGCGAGAAGTCGCGCAGCGCGGCGAGCTGTCCGGCGAGGAAGTGCCGCATCACCTCGGACATGCCGTGCGGGCCGTCGCCCGGCATGACGTTGCCGCCGTCGCGGTCGGCGAGCGAGAGGTGGATGTGGCAGGAATTGCCCTCGCGTTCGTTGTACTTGGCCATGAAGGTGAGCGAGACGCCCTCCTGGGCGGCGATCTCCTTGGAGCCGGTCTTGTACACGGCGTGCTGGTCGCAGGTGACCAGGGCCTCGTCGTAGCGGAAGGCGATCTCGTGCTGGCCCGGATTGCACTCGCCCTTGGCGGACTCGACGACCAGGCCCGCGCCCGCCATCTCCTTGCGGATACGGCGAAGGAGCGGCTCGACGCGGCCGGTGCCGAGGATCGAGTAGTCGACGTTGTACTGGTTCACCGGGGTCAGCCCGCGGTAGTCGCTGTCCCAGGCCTCCTCGTAGCTGTCCTTGAAGACGATGAACTCCAGCTCGGTGCCGACCATCGCGGTGAGTCCGTGCGCGGCCAGGCGGTCGAGCTGGCGGCGCAGGATCTGCCGGGGCGCGGCGACCACCGGTGAGCCGTCCTCCCAGGCGAGGTCGGCGACGACCAGGGCGGTGCCCTCGTTCCAGGGCACGCGGCGCAGGGTGGTGAGGTCCGCGTGCATGGCGAAGTCGCCGTAGCCGCGCTCCCAGGAGGACATCTCGTAGCCGTCGACGGTGTTCATGTCGGCGTCCACGGCGAGCAGGTAGTTGCAGCCCTCCGTGCCGTGCTCGAGGACCTCGGCGAGGAAGAATCCGGCGTCGAAGCGCTTGCCCTGCAGGCGGCCCTGCATGTCGGGGAAGGCCAGGACTACGGTGTCGATCTCTCCGCCGTCGACGAGGTCACGCAGCTCCTCGACGTCCAGCGGGGCTGTTCGGTCGGCCACGGGGACTCCTCCTTCGGCACTCCGGGAGGCTTAAGGTATTCCTGACGACCTTTTCTTGGGAAGGGGGAATCGCGGTATGGCGGATATCGCGGACGGCGAGCGTCTGGCGCGGGCCCTGCGGCCGGTGCGGGCGGGCAACGGCTTCGAGGAGGCCCTGGAGCAGATCCTGCAGGTGGTGCGCCTCGGCCTGGTCCCGGCCGGCGAACGGCTGCCCGCGGAGCGGGAGTTGGCCGAGCAGCTCGGCATCAGCCGGGTCACCCTGCGGGAGGTTCTCAAGGTGCTCCAGGACCAGGGCCTGGTGGAGAGCAGGCGTGGCCGCTACGGCGGTACCTTCGTCCGGCCGCGTCCCGAAGGCGCCCTCGGAGAAGGCGAGTTGCTCCGCAGGCTGGGCGATGTGGACGTGGCGGACGCGCTGCGCTTCCGGTCCGTCCTGGAGTGCGGTGCGGCGGAACTGTGCGCCGAGCGCGGCCTCGACGAGGACGAGCGGGAGCGGCTGCGCGCCGCGCTCGCGGCCACCGCGGACGCCCCGCTCGCGGACTACCGGCGCCGTGACACCCTGCTGCACCTCACCCTCGCCGAACTGTCCGGATCACCCACCCTCACCGCCCGGTACGCGGCCGTGCGCGCCACCGTGAACGAGCTACTGGACTGCATCCCGCTCCTGGTCAGGAACTTGGAGCACTCACAGGAGCAGCACACCGAGATCGTCGAGGCGGTGCTGGCCGGGGACCCGGAGCGGGCCCGGCGGGCCGCGCGGGAACACTGCGAGGGCTCCGCCTCACTGCTGCGCGGATTCCTCACCTGACACGCCGATTACACCGGATTCGCCGGCGACAGCGGTAACCCGAAAGTAACGCAGAGGTCTTGCTTCCCGGCCGCGTGCGGCGCAAAGGTATGGAGCCATTCCATTGGACCCGAGTCCGCAGGAGCCCCGCCATGACCTCAGCACGGACCGAGAGCGGCACCACACCGGATCCCGACAGCCGGACCGGCGGGGGCGGGGGCGGCACGGGCGACGGCTATCTGGAGCGCCGGGCCCTGCGCCGCGGCAGTGCCGGCTGGCTGCTGCTCACCGGACTCGGCGTGGCCTATGTGGTCTCCGGCGACTACTCCGGCTGGAACTACGGACTGGCCGAGGGCGGCTTCGGCGGCCTCGCCATCGCCATGGTCCTGATGGGCCTGATGTACACCTGCATGGTCTTCTCGCTGGCCGAGCTCTCCTCCATCCTGCCGACCGCGGGCGGCGGTTACGGCTTCGCCCGCCGCGCGCTCGGCCCCTGGGGCGGCTTCCTCACCGGCACCGCGATCCTCATCGAGTACGTACTCGCCCCGGCGGCGATCTCGCTGTTCATCGGCGACTACGTGGAATCCCTCGGCCTGTTCGGCCTCGAGTCGGGCTGGCCGCTGATCCTGGCCTGCTTCATCCTGTTCATCGGCATCCACCTGTGGGGCGTCGGCGAGGCGCTGCGCTTCAGCTTCGTGGTGACCGGTATCGCCGTGGTCGCCCTGCTCGTCTTCGCGGTCGGCGCCTTCACCGAGTTCGACGCCTCGGGACTCAATGACATCCCGGTCGACGGTGAGGCCCTGGGCGCCAACTCCTGGCTGCCGTTCGGACTGCTGGGCATCTGGGCGGCGTTCCCGTTCGGCATGTGGTTCTTCCTCGGTGTGGAGGGCGTGCCGCTCGCCGCCGAGGAGACCCGCGATCCGGCCCGTACGCTTCCGAAGGCCATCCGCTGGTCGCTGCTCGTCCTGGTGCTGCTCGCCCTGCTCACCTTCTTCTCGTCCGCGGGCGCCCGCGGTTCGGCGGCGATCCAGGACGCGGGCAATCCGCTCGTCGAGGCGCTGCAGCCGGACGGCGAGCCCACCACACTCAGCCGGATCATCAACTACGCAGGTCTCGCAGGCCTGGTGGCGTCGTTCTTCTCGCTCATCTACGCCGGCTCCCGGCAGCTCTTCGCCCTCTCCCGGGCCGGCTACCTGCCCCGCTTCCTGTCCCTCACCAGCCGGCGCAAGGCCCCCTACCTGGGCCTTCTGGTGCCCGGCGCGATCGGCTTCGGACTCGCCGCGGGCAGTGGCGACGGCGCCCGGATGTTGAACGTCGCGGTCTTCGGCGCCACCATCAGCTACGCCCTGATGTCGCTCTCGCACCTGGTGCTGCGCCGCCGCGAGCCGGAGCTGCACCGGCCGTACCGGACGCCGGGCGGTGTGCTGACCTCGTCCGTGGCGCTGTTCCTCGCGTGCGCGGCGCTGGTCGCGACGTTCCTGGTGGATGTGACGGCCGCGTTCATCGCGCTCGGCGTGTATGTGTTCGCCCTGGCGTACTTCGGCCTGTACAGCCGTAAGCATCTGGTGGCCAAGGCGCCGGAGGAGGAGTTCGCCGCGCTGGCGGCGGCCGAGGCAGAGCTGGAACGCAACTGACCGGAGTGTGAGGGAGTACGTGGTGAACAGGCCGTTGGTCGGGGTCAGTACCTACCTGGAGGCGCGGGCGTCCTGGGGCGTCTGGGAGCTGCCCGCGGCGCTCCTTCCGGCCGGCTATCCGCGGCTCGTCCAGGCGGCGGGCGGTCTCGCCGCGATGCTGCCGCCGGACGCGCCCGAACAGGCCGATGCGGTGGTGTCCCGCCTCGACGCACTGGTGATCGCCGGCGGTCCCGACGTGGATCCCGGACGGTACGGCGCCGAGCGCGACCCGCGCTCCGGCCCTCCGGCACCGGAGCGGGACGCCTGGGAACTCGCCCTGATCCAGGCAGCGTTGGCGTCCGGCACCGCACTGCTCGGCATCTGCCGGGGCATGCAGCTGCTCAACGTGGCACTCGGGGGCACCCTCGTCCAGCACCTCGACGGGCACACCGGGCCCGACGGCCGCGTCGGCTGCTTCGGCACGCACCGCGTCCGGCCGGTGCCGGGCACTCGCTACGCCGCCGCCGTACCGGACGAGCAGGACGTACCGACGTACCACCACCAGGCAGTGGAACGGCTCGGCCGTGACCTGGTACCCACCGCGCATGCCACGGACGGCACCGTGGAGGCGGTCGAACTCCCGGGCCCCGCCTGGGTGCTGGGAGTGCAGTGGCATCCGGAGATGGGCGACGACCTACGGGTGATGGAGGCCCTGGTCCGGGCGGCGGGCGCCTGACGCGCGCCGTCACGCCTCGCGCGGACCGCTGCTCTGCGCAGCACCGCCCGGGCCGGGTGGCCGCCGGGTCAGGGACAGCAGGTCGCGGGCCGGTCCGGTGGGGCGGTGGCCGGTCGGCCAGACCGCACGCAGATCGCGGCGCAGACGGACGCCCTCCACCGGCACCTTGACCAGACGGTGCGCGGCGAGCTCCTCGCCGACCGCGAGTTCGCTCAGCACCGAGGGGCCGGCGCCGCTGACCACGGCGGCCTTGACGGCCGTCGTCGAGGCCAGTTCGAGCAGGGGTGGGGCGAGGCCGCCGTGCGGGGCGAGCGCCGCGTCGAGCACCTGCCGGGTGCCCGAGCCCTCCTCACGCAGGATGAGGCCGGTGGTCGCGAGTTCGGCGGCCGGCACCGGACGGCGGCGCTTCGCCCACGGGTGACCGGCACCGACGACCACCACCAGACGGTCCTGGGCGACGACCGCCGCACCGAGCCCGGGCGGGACCGCGGGCCCTTCGACGAATCCGAGATCCGCCTCGTGCGCGAGCAGCCGCTCGGCCACCATCGTCGAGTTCCCGGCCTGCAACGACACTGCGGTGTCCGGGCGCCCTCGGCGCAGCGCGATCAGCCAGCCGGGCAGCAGGTACTCGGCGACGGTCAGGCTCGCGGCCACCCGCAGCCGCGAGTCGCGCCGCCCGCGCAGCGCCTCGGCTCCGGCGTCGAAGGCCTCCGCGGCCTCGACGATGCGCCGCGCCCAGTCGGTGACGAGGGCACCGGAGTCGGTCAGCCGGGAGCCGCGCGGTGAGCGGTCCACCAGGGCGAGCCCCAGCCGGCGTTCCATGGACCGGATCCGGCCACTGGCGGCGGGCTGCGAGATGCCCAGCTCGCGAGCCGCGCCGCCGAGGCTGCCGAGCCGCGCCACCGCGAGCAGCAGCTGCAGACCGGCCAGATCCGGCACCCGGTCACCGAGCCGCACGGACCGCCCCTCATGCTCCTCACTCATCAGCCCAGCTTATGCCCTCATAGGAACAAACCCCCTGGTGAGGCCCCCGCCCCGAAGGCAGCCTGCTGTCATGGCCACCTACGCGCAGCCGCGGCAGCTGCCCGCCCGCACCCGTACCGTCCGCCCGGACTCCCCGCTGCGGTGGCTCGGACCCAACTGGTACGCGGCCGTGATGGGCACCGCGATCGTCGCGTCCGCGGGGCTGGCGCTGCCCCGGCCGATACCCCGGCCGGCCGCCGTGGCCGTGTGGGCGCTGTCCGCGGCCGCCCTCGCCGTCCTGCTCGCCGGCCGCACCGTGCACTGGCTGCGCCACCGGGACCAGGCCAGGGCACATCTCCTGGACCCGGCCGTCGCGCCCTTCTACGGCTGCCTGTCGATGGCGCTGCTCGCGGTGGGCGGCGGCACCCTGGTCGCGGGCCGGGACCTGATCGGGACACGGGCCGCCGTGGCCGTCGACGCCGTCCTGTTCACCGCCGGCACCCTCACCGGGCTCCTCGCCGCGGCCGCCGTACCGTATCTGATGGCCACCCGGCACCGGGTGACCGCCGGCGGCGCAACTCCCGTGTGGCTGCTGCCCGTTGTCGCCCCGATGGTCTCCGCCGCGCAGGGCCCGCTGCTGATCCCCCAGCTGCCGGCCGGCCAGTGGCGCGAGGCGATGCTGCTCGGCAGCTACGCCCTGTTCGGACTGAGCCTGCTCGCCACCCTGCTGATGCTGCCGCTGATCTTCGGACGGCTCGTCGTGCACGGACCGCTGCCGCTCGCGCTGACTCCCACCCTGTTCCTGGTGCTCGGCCCGCTCGGACAGTCCACCACGGCGGTGAACGCGCTCGCCGACGTCGCACCGGGCGCGATCGACCCGTCGTACGCCTCGGCCTTCGCCGCCTTCGCGGTGGTCTACGGGGTGCCGGTGATGGGCTTCGCCCTGCTGTGGCTGGCGTTCGCCGGCGCCATGGTGGTGCGTGCCGCCCGGCAGGGCATGGGGTTCTCGATGACGTGGTGGGNGTTCGCCGGCGCCATGGTGGTGCGTGCCGCCCGGCAGGGCATGGGGTTCTCGATGACGTGGTGGGGCTTCACCTTCCCGGTCGGCACCTGTGTCACCGGGGCGGCCGGCCTGGCCCGGCACACCGGGCTGGTGGCGTACGGCTGGCTCGCGGTGGCCCTCTTCGGCTTCCTGCTCGCCGCCTGGGCCGTCGCGGGTTTCCGTACGCTGCGCGGGCTCTTCAGCGGAGCGCTGCTCGCAGCGCCGCGCTGAGCCTGCCGGGCGCCTCGGTCAACGACGGCCCGTACCAGGTCAATTGACGGCCGTCCACGAGCGCGGCCGGCAGCGGGGCGAAGGCCTCGGGCCCGTCCTCTGCGGTGAAGCGGTACGGCTCGTCGGGCAGCACCACGAGATCCGGCGCGGCGGCGACCAGCTCGTCGACGGGGATGCGCGGATAGCGCTCGGCGTGGTCGGCGTACACGTTCTCGACGCCGAGCCGGGCGAGGAGATCACCGGCGAAGGTGTCCCGCCCTAGGACCATCCACGGCCGGCGCCAGATCGGCACCACGGCCCGCAGTCCCGGGCCGACCGGGGTGAGTGTGCGCCAGGCCTCGCGGGCCTCGTCCAGCCAGCCGGGCCGGGGAAGTCCGCAGCCGTCGACCAGGACGCGTTCCAGTTCGCGCAGCGCGTCGGGGAGCGAGCGGATCTCGGTGACCAGGACGTCGAGGCCGGCGGCCCGCAGGGCGTCCAGGTCGGCCGGCCGGTTCTCCTCCTCGTTGGTGATGACGAGGTCCGGGGCGAGCTCGGTGATCGCCGCGATGTCCGGGTTCTTGGTCCCTTTGATGCGTACGGCGCCGTGGGCGTCCAGGTCCGCCGGGTGGCTGCACCAGTCGGTGACGCCGACGAGGAGTCCGGGGTCGCCCGCCGCCACCGCCTCGGTGAGCGACGGCACGAGCGAGACGACCCTCACTCGGACTCGGCCTTGATGTGCTCGGCCACGGCGACCACCAGGACCCGGGTGTCCGGCACGGCGGCCCGCCAGCGGTGTCGGACCCCGCCGGACAGGAAGAGGGTGTCCCCGCGGGCGAGCCGGTACGCGCGCCCCTCGGCCTCCACCTCGACGGCTCCCTCGGTCACGTACAGCAGTTCGTCGTTGCGATGCTGGAACTCGCCGCTCGCATCGGGGTCGCCCGCGAACTCCAGGGCGTGCAGCTGGTGGTGCCCCTTGACCAGGCGGCGTACGCCGGGGGGCTCGGCGGAGTGGTCCGCGCGCACCACCTCGACGGTGCGCCGGGCGTCGGCGGCGCAGAGCAGTTCGACGGCGGTGGTACCGAGCGCGTCCGCCACTCGTTCCAGTGAGGCGCGGCTCGGGCGGGCGCGTTCGTTCTCCACCTGGCTGAGGAAGGGGACGGACAGGCCGCTGCGGCCCGCGACGACCGCGAGGGTGAGACTCAGTGCCCTGCGGCGGCGGCGAATCGCCGCGCCGACCCGGACGTTCTCCTTGTCGTCCATGCTCCGGCCCCCCTCGTGTGTGCGGTCCGACCCGGTGCTGCCTGCACCCTACGCAAGCCGCGCCGCCTGTGCCCCGTCAACGACTCTCCTGCTCCCCGTGCCCCGTTCGGGTGTCCGCCGAAACGCCTCGCCCTCGGGCGGTCCGGGCGGTACGACACCCCGGCAGCACACCACGGACCCGCCGCATGAAAAAAAAGGGGGTGGGGCCCGCCGCAGGCCGAATGACCTGCGGCGGGC
>NZ_QUAK01000060.1 GCF_003429565.1 Streptomyces triticagri | reverse complement strand
CGGCCCCGCGCGGCAGGCGAGGAGCTGGCCGGCACCGTCGCCGACCGGGCGGCCCGCCTCGAGGGCGAGCGGCGCGAGGGCGACCGGCTGCGCTTCGTGGGCGCGGCGACGCGGCGCATCGCGCGCGGCATCGACCTCGACGAGATCGTGATGGGCCTGTGCCGGGCGACGGTGCCGACGTTCTCCGACGCCATCCTGGTGTATCTGCGCGATCCGCTGCCGGTGGGCGACGAGCGGCCGATCGGGCCGATGGTGCTGCGGCTGAGGCGCACCGACCGGCTGCGCCTGATAGGCGAGGACACCGACACCGACGGCGGTGCGGCACTGCTGCCGTCCGCGCAGCTGCAGCCCGACATGCCGGCCGGTGCCGAGCTCTGCGAGGTGCGCTCGGGCGGGGCGCTCGCCGAGGTGCTGCGGGGGGTCAGGCCGGTGTTCACGGACGGGCAGACGGCTCGTGACGCACTGCCCGAGCTGCTGGGCCCTGGGCGCGGAGTGCCGGCCGGTCAGCGCACGATCCTGGCCCCGCTGCGGGGCAGGCGGCGGGTGATCGGCGCCGCGGTGTTCGTACGGCGCTCCGACAAGCCGGCCTTCGAGGCGGACGATCTGCTTGTCGCCGCGCAGCTGGCCACGCACACCGCGCTCGGCATCGACAAGGCCGTGCTGTACGGCCGCGAGGCGTACATCGCCGACGAGCTGCAGCGCACCATGCTGCCGGAGACCCTGCCGCAGCCCACCGGGGTGCGGCTCGCCAGCCGCTATCTGCCGGCCGCCGAGACCGCCCGGGTCGGCGGCGACTGGTACGACGCGATCCCGCTGCCCGGCAGCCGGGTCGCCCTGGTCGTCGGCGATGTGATGGGGCACTCCATGACGTCCGCGGCGATCATGGGTCAGCTCCGTACCACTGCACAGACCCTGGCCGGGCTCGATCTGCCGCCGCAGGAGGTCCTGCACCATCTCGACGAACAGGCCCAGCGGCTCGGCTCGGACCGCATGGCCACCTGCCTGTATGCGGTGTACGACCCGGTGTCGCACCGCATCACCATCGCCAACGCCGGGCATCCGCCGCCGGTGCTGTTGCACATCGGCGGGCGGGCCGAGGTGCTGCGGGTGCCGGCGGGCGCTCCGATCGGTGTGGGCGGGGTGGACTTCGAGTCGGTGGAGCTGGACGCGCCCGCGGGGGCGACGCTGCTGCTGTACACCGACGGCCTGGTCGAGTCGCGGATCCGCGACGTGTGGACGGGCATCGAGCAGCTACGTGAACGGCTCGCCGCCACCGCCCAGTTGACCGGCCCCGACCACTCGCCGCCGCTCGAGGCGCTCTGCGACGAGGTGCTCGACATGCTGGGGCCCGGGGACCGCGACGACGACATCGCACTGCTCGCGGCCCGCTTCGACGGGATCGCGCCGAGCGATGTCGCGTACTGGTATCTGGAGCCGGAGGACTCGGCGCCGGGGCGGGCCCGGCGGCTCGCCCGCCGTGCGCTCAGCCGCTGGGGGCTCGAGGAGCTGACCGACTCGGTGGAGCTCCTTGTCAGCGAGGTCGTGACGAATGCCGTGCGCTATGCGTCACGTCCGGTGACGCTGCGGCTGCTGCGTACGGACGTGCTGCGCTGCGAGGTGGGCGACGACGTGCCGCAGCTGCCGCGGCTGCGGCAGGCCCGGGCGACGGACGAGGGCGGCCGCGGGCTGTATCTGGTGAACAAGCTCGCCCGGCGCTGGGGCGCGACGCGGCTCTCGACCGGCAAGGTCGTCTGGTTCGAGCTGAACCACGGCTGACGGCTGAGCTTGCGTCGCTGGGGTACGCGGCAGGGGTCCGCCGCCGGGGCCCGAGTCCGAGATCGGACAAATCGGGGCTGCGAAATGTTGCCGACAGCTCGTCGGAAGCGTTGACTGGCGAGGTGGACGAAGCGACCCAATCTCCTCTTGGACGGAGGCAGGCTCGTGACCGAGGCACCGCACAAGGATCCGTTCACCACGTCGAACGCCGGCATTCCGGTGGAGAGCGACGAGCATTCGCTGACTGTCGGGCGGGACGGCCCGATCCTGCTGCACGACCACTACGCCATCGAGAAGATGGCCCAGTTCAACCGCGAACGGGTCCCCGAGCGAGTGGTGCACGCCAAGGGCTCGGGAGCGTACGGCACCTTCGAAGTGACCAACGACGTCAGCCAGTTCACCAAGGCCGACCTCTTCCAGCCGGGCAAGCGGACCGAGATGCTGGCCCGCTTCTCGACCGTCGCCGGTGAGCAGGGCTCGCCCGACACCTGGCGCGACCCGCGCGGTTTCGCCCTCAAGTTCTATACGGAGCAGGGCAATTACGACCTGGTGGGCAACAACACGCCGGTGTTCTTCGTACGGGACACCATCAAGTTCCAGGACTTCATCCGCTCGCAGAAGCGGCGGCCCGACAGCGGTCTGCGCGACCACGACATGCAGTGGGACTTCTGGTCCCTGTCGCCGGAGTCGGCGCACCAGGTGACCTGGCTGATGGGCGACCGCGGGCTGCCGAAGACGTACCGGCACATGAACGGCTACTCGTCGCACACGTACATGTGGATCAACGGCGGCGGCGAGAAGTTCTGGGTCAAGTACCACATCAAGACCGACCAGGGCGTCGAGTTCCTCACCCAGGACGAGGCGGACGAGCTGGCCGGCCGGGACGCGGACGTGCACCGGCGCGATCTCTTCGACTCGATCGCGAGCGGAGACGCACCGAGCTGGACGATGCATGTGCAGGTCATGCCGTTCGACGACGCGCCCGACTACCGCTTCAACCCCTTCGACCTGACCAAGGTGTGGCCGCACGGCGACTACCCGCTGATCGAGGTCGGCCGGATGCGGCTCGACCGGAACCCGGACGATTTCTTCGTCCACATCGAGCAGGCGGCCTTCGAGCCGTCCAACATGGTGCCGGGCATCGGCCCGTCACCGGACAAGATGCTGCTCGGCCGGATCTTCTCCTACCCGGACACCCACCGGTACCGGATCGGCCCCAACTACGCGCAGCTGCCGCCGAACCGGCCGCACGTCCCGGTGCGTTCGTACGCGAAGGACGGCCCGATGCGCTTCGAGCCGAACCGGGTGGGCGCGGTGTACGCACCGAACTCCTACGGCGGTCCGGCGGCCGACCCGGCGATGGCCGGGGAGCCGGCGGGCTGGGAGGCGGCCGGTGAGATGGTCCGCGAGGCGTACTCGCTGCACCGCGATGACGACGACTTCGGGCAGGCGGGCACGATGGTCCGCCAGGTGCTCGACGACGCCGCCCGCGACCGGCTCGTCTCCAACATCGTGGGGCATCTCTCGGACGGCGTCTCCGCGCCGGTCCTGGAGCGCGCGCTGCAGTACTGGCGCAACGTCGACAAGGACCTCGGCGACCGGGTCGCGGCGGGGGTGAACGGGGCCTGAGCGGCCCCGCTCCCGCTCCGACCGCCCCGCTCAGCGCTGCCGGCGGTCCGGGATCTCCGGGATCGAGGGACCGTCGCTCGGGCGGCTCGGGTCCTCCGGGTCCTCCGTCGGCGGTGTGAAGGTCGGCTCGTCGGTGACCGGCGGCTCCGGTGTCTCGCTCGGCTGCTCGGGCTCGTCCGGCTCGTCGTCGGGCGGGTCCGGGGCCTCGGGCGTCTCGGCCGGCTCATCGGGCTCGTCCGGCTCCTCCTCGCTCCGCGTCGGATCCGGCGGCGGCGCCACCCCCGTGCCCATGTCGGTGTCCAGGTCGAAGCGTGCGTCCGAGCCGCCGTCCAGGGCGCCCAGGGTGTACGCCGCCCAGATCCGGGACGGGAAGCCGCTGCCGTGGATCTTGCCGTCGCCGCCCGCGCCGGCGAGCGAGACGTGGTCGTACTGCTTGGCCTTGCCGCCGCCCGGCCGCTTCAGCTCGGCCACCTGCGGGTCGGGGGCCTCGCCGAACATGCCGACGACGGTGACCAGTTCGGGGGTGTAGCCGGCGAACCAGGCCGAGACGTTGTTGTCGGATGTGCCGGTCTTGCCCGCCGCCTCGTAGTTGCCGGAGGCGACCGCGGAGCCGGTGCCGTCGTTGACGACGCCCTGCATGACCGAGGTGACCGAGTCGGCGGTCTGCCGCTTGAGCACCTGGTCGCCGACCGGCTCGGGCTGCACGTCGTCCGGGCGGTCCTTGTGCGTGGCCTTCTTGACGATGGACGGCGTGATCTTCTTGCCGTGGTTGTCGAGGGTGGCGTAGACGCCTGCCATGTCCATGGGGCTCGCGCCCATCGAGCCGAGAGTCATCGCCGGGTCCTGGCTGATCTTCTGCATGCCGAGGTCGGACGCGGTCTGCTGTACGCGGTCCATGCCGACGTCGGCGCCCATCTGCGCGAACACCGAGTTGACCGAGTTGTCCATGGCGCGCTGCACGGTGATGTCGCCGTAGTCCTTCTTGCCCTCGTTGGGCGGGGCGTAGCCGGACTTGCCGCCCTTGACGGGGCGGCCGCTGGTGCCGTCGTAGACGGTGTCGGCGCGGATCGGCTGCCCGTCCTGGGTCTTGGCGTCGTTCTCCAGGGCGGAGGCGAGGATGACCGGCTTGAAGGTGGAGCCGGGCTGGTAGTCGCGGCGGGTGGCGTTGGACGTGTAGTGCTGCGCGTAGTCCTCGCCGCCGTAGAGCGCGACGACCTTGCCGGTCTTCGGGTCGACGGAGACGGCGCCGGCCTGCACGGCGGCGTCGACCTTGCGCTGGTCCTTGTCGAGCTTGTCGGTGAGGGTCCGCTTGACCGACTTCTCCAGGGACTTCTGCTTCTTGCGGTCGACGTTGAGGGTGATCGTCCAGCCGCCGGCCTCGATCTCGGCCTCGGTGACGCCCTGGTCCATGAGCTGCCGGTTGGCGGCCTCGACCAGGTAACCGGACTGGCCCTTCAGGCCCTTGGCGGGCTTCGGCTTGTCCGGCACGGGGAACTTCAGGCCGCTGCGCTCGCCCGCGTCCAGCCAGTTCTCCTCGACCATGTTGTCGAGTACGTAGTTCCAGCGGGCCTTGGCGAGCTTCTTGCCCTTGTCGGTGGCGACCGCCCAGTCGTACTGGTTCGGGGCCTGCAACAGGGCCGCGAGGTAGGCGCCCTCGCCGACGGTCAGGCGGTCGGAGTCCTTGTTGTAGTAGGCCTGGGCGGCGGCCTGGATGCCGTAGGCGCCGCGGCCGTAGTAGCTGGTGTTGATGTAGCCCGCGAGGATGTCGTCCTTGGACTTCTTGCGGTCCACCTTCAGGGAGATGACCAGTTCCTTGAGCTTGCGGCTCACGGTCTGGTCCTGGTTCAGGTAGTAGTTCTTGACGTACTGCTGGGTGATCGTCGAGCCGCCCTGCTTGCCCTTGCCGGAGACCGTGTTGATCAGACCGCGGGCGGTGCCCTTGAAGTCGACGCCGGCGTCTTTGTAGAAGGACTTGTTCTCGGCGGCGACGAAGGTCTTCTGGACGTCCTTGGGGATCCGGTCCAGGCCGACGATCTCGCGGTTGACGTCGCCGGTGCGGGCGAGGACGGTGCCGTCGCTGTACTTGTAGACGTTGCTCTGCTTCTTGGCGTCCTCGGCGGCCGCGGGCACGTCCACGTAGAGGTAGAGGCCGATGAAGCCCACCATCGCGATCAGGCCCAGGGTGAAGAGGGTGCCGAGTATCCGCTTCAGCGAGAAGACGCGGCGTATGCCCCCGCCGGACCGTTCCGCCCGGCGTGCACCCCCGCCCTGCCTCGTTCGTCGTCCGTCCGCTCGGCCCATTGCCCTGTCGCTCCAGTCAGTTCGGCTCCCCCCGGGTCAGCTCATGAAGCTAACACCGGCCAAGTGGGTCAAGTGCTCCCAATGCGGTCGTATCGGGACGTGACAATCAGCACCCACTCCTATGGGAACCGACGATCGAGAGGTGCGAAGGGTTGCCGTGTCGGGTAAAGTGATAGCAGTTTGCTAAGTCGACGGAAGCGCGCCGGACTTCGCCTGCGCGCCGATACGGAACGGGGGACGACCATGTCCGCACAGCACGACACCCCACCCACGCCCGAGGCCGCCGCCGGGGCGAGCACCGGTCCCGAGATGCCCGCGCCCCGGGTCCGTGAGCAGCAGGCGCACTCCATCGGCGGCGGACTAGCCCTGCTGCTCGGGCTGATCGGTCTCGTCGGGGGCGCCGGTCTGATCGTGGCCGGCGCCGCCTCCGGGTCGAACGCGGTCAAGGTCACACTGATCATCGTCGGCGTCCTTGTGGCGATCGCCGCCTTCCTCGCGATGTGCGGCCTGAACATGGTGGCGCCGGGCGAGGCCCGCGTGGTCCAGCTCTTCGGCCGGTATCGGGGCACGATCCGCACCGACGGCCTGCGCTGGGTCAATCCGCTGACCACCCGCACCAAGATCTCCACTCGGGTGCGGAACCACGAGACGGCCGTCCTGAAGGTCAACGACGCCTACGGCAACCCGATCGAGCTCGCCGCGGTCGTGGTGTGGAAGGTCGAGGACACCGCGCAGGCCACCTTCGAGGTGGACGACTTCCTGGAGTTCGTCTCCACCCAGACCGAGGCCGCGGTCCGGCACATCGCCATCGAGTACCCGTACGACGCCCACGACGAGGCCGGGCTCTCGCTGCGCGGGGACGCGGAGGAGATCACCGAGAAGCTCGCGGTGGAGCTGTCCGCGCGGGTCGAGGCGGCCGGCGTGCACATCATCGAGTCCCGCTTCACGCACCTCGCGTACGCCCCCGAGATCGCCTCGGCGATGCTGCAGCGCCAGCAGGCCGGCGCGGTGGTCGCCGCGCGGCGGCAGATCGTGGACGGCGCGGTCGGCATGGTCGAGGCGGCGCTCGCCCGGATCACCGAGCAGGACATCGTGGAGCTCGACGAGGAGCGCAAGGCGTCGATGGTGTCCAACCTGATGGTGGTCCTGTGCGGGGACCGGTCGCCGCAGCCGGTCATGAACACGGGCTCGCTCTACCAGTGAGCGACGCATCGCCGGGGGCCGCACCGCCCCCCGATCCCGAGTCCGCCCCGGCACCGGCCGCGCAAGGCCGGCGCCGGGGCAGCCAGGCGCGCAAGCAGGTCCTGCTGCGGCTCGACCCTCAGGTGTACGAGGCGCTCGCGCGGTGGGCCGGGGACGAACTGCGGTCGGCGAACGCGCAGATCGAGTTCCTGCTGCGGCGCTCCCTCAAGGAGGCGGGGCGGCTCCCCGGCTCCGCAGGGCCCATTCCGCGGCGCGGCCGGCCGCCCAAGTCCCCGCCGGGGGACGGGGATCCGGCTCCCTGAGCGCCCGTTTGCCCGCCCGTTCCACCGCTTCTCGCGCCCGTTTGGCCGTTCCTTCGTGCCCGATTGGCCCCCAGCTGTGCTTTGGGCCCTGGTCTGGGCCTTTGAGCCCTGTCCCGTGAATCCCCGCCGTCGCTACGGTGCGGCCCTCCCGCGGGCGTCGTGCCCCGGAGACGCCGGCGAGCGAGCGACGGACGAGGTGACACGCCCGTGACCGACCACACGAGCGATTACGCAAGAGACGACGCGAGAGACAGCGCCCGGATGCGCGCAACAAGGCGTGCTTTAGCGGCGAACACCGGCGCGGGCACCGCCGAGTACCTGGCGATCCTGGGGGTGATCGCCACCGTGGTCGCCGCGGTCGTCGCACTGAACATGCCGGGCGATGTGTCCACGACCACCTCGGGGGCGGTCTGCCGCATCCTGGGCACCGGCGACGACTGCGGGGACAGCGACGGCGGGGACAACGATGTCGGCGGCAGGGGCGACAAGCCCGGCGGCGACGGACCGCAGATCGACCCCGCCGACGACACCGAGCCGGCCTCCGACCAGCCGGACGAGAACGCCGAACCGGGCGACGACAACGGCAACACCCTGCCCAGCCTGTGCAACGCCCCCCAGGAACGCTCGTCGAACTCGAACGTCTCCGTCCCCGGCAACGGCCCCGCGAGCACGGCGGCCGCCTGGGGCTACTCCCAGCTGGTCAACTTCGTGATCGACAAGATCGACAACGAGAAGAACAAGGAGAAGCGGGTCAAGGCGGCGCTCGACGACCTCGCCTACTGCCTGCCGGACTACAACATCGTCATCGCCAAGCCGCAGGAGGGGAACCTCCAGGAGATGGACGGTTCGGCGATGATCCAGACCGTCGAGATCAGCGGCCAGAAGTACCGCATCTACGCCTTCAAGACCGGCAAGTTCACCTGGGCCGAGGGCAATGACCTCGGCTGGAAGAACCGTGCCTTCTACGGGAACTTCGACGTCAGCGAGGACCGCAGGACCGTCACCTTCGAGGAGCGGGCCCGCCCCAAGCGCAAGAAGGACTGGAAGCCCGGCGACGAGGGCTGCCAGGTCGAGGGCCAGGAGCCGCCCGACCGGAGCCGCTACTACAACACGTACAGCCCGCTGGACAACGAGGGATCGTCGGCGGCGGTCCGGATGCTCGTCAACGACATGCGCCGCTGCTACCCCGACTACAACGTGGTCGCCATGCACTCCGAGCAGAAGTCGCACTGGGAGGAGGAGCCGGACCAGTTCATCAACAAGAGCAGGTACCGGCTGAACTCCACCGAGTACCACGACGACGAGGAGGGCAACGACATCGAGTCGGGCCGCGCGGTCTTCGACGTCTACGTCTTCGACAAGGGCAAGTTCAAGAACGACGGCGACGGCGGCTTCAACAACTGGGCGATCTACGGCGAGTTCGAGCGCGACGGCATGGAGGTGGAGTTCGACACCCCGGACCCCGCCGACCTGAAGAACACCGCCGACAAGACCGGCACGGAGAAGGTCAACTTCAACGACGGCGCACCCAAGTACACGGACACCGACAAGAGCAAGTACCCCGGCACGGACTACGACGGCAAGGTGCCCGGCGACAAGTCCGAGCTGAACCAGTCGCTGGTCGAGGAGTACCGAAAGAGCTTCCCCGACAAGAACATCGTGACCGTGAAGAACTTCGACGAGATCTCCTTCTCCGAGGTGTCCGGGCTCGAGCACCTGGCGGAGGTCGACGGCGTCGACGTCTTCGCCATCGACGACGGCACGATCACCAACAAGGGCGACGGCGGCTGGAAGAACTGGGGCTTCGGCGGCAACTACGACCGCGAAGGCGACTCGAAGACGGTGACGTTCAAGAAGAACAAGTAACCACGGGCAGGAGGACGCAAGGAACCGTCGGCGCCGGGAAGCCGCAGGTCGCGGCCCCGGCGCTGCGCTGTCCGGCACTGTCCCGCACGGTCCCGAGAGATATACACAGGGGGTATACACAAGCGGTATACACCCCGTGTACAGTGCTCCGCATGTCCATCGGTCACACCTTGCTCGGACTCCTCGAGTCCGGCCCACGCCACGGCTACGACCTCAAGCGCGCCTTCGACGAGAAGTTCGGCCACGACAAGCCCCTGCACTACGGGCAGGTCTACTCGACGATGTCCCGCCTCCTGAAGAACGGCCTCGTCGAGGTCGACGGCATAGAGGCGGGCGACGGGCCCGAACGCAAGCGGTACGCCATCACCGAGGCCGGCATCACCGACGTCGGCCGCTGGCTCGCCTCACCCGAGAAGCCCGAGCCGTACCTGACCTCCACGCTCTACACCAAGGTCGTCCTCGCCCTGCTCACCGGACGCGACGCCGGCGACCTGCTCGACGTACAGCGCGCCGAACACCTGCGGATGATGCGCGCCCTCACCGAACGCAAGCGCAAGGGCGACCTCGCGGACCAACTCATCTGCGACCACGCCCTGTTCCACCTCGAGGCCGATCTGCGCTGGCTCGAACTGACCACCGCCCGGCTCGGACAACTCGCGAAGGCGGTCAACGCATGATCCCCGCAGGCTCCCTCCTCGTCGCCGAGGGCCTCCGCAAGACCTACGGCCCCACCACCGCCCTCGACGACGCCGGATTCTCCATCCACGCCGGCGAGACCGTCGCCGTCATGGGCCCCTCCGGCTCCGGCAAGTCCACCCTCCTGCACTGCCTCGCCGGCATCGTCACACCCGACGCCGGCACCATCCACTTCGACGGCCGCGAACTCTCCGCGATGAGCGACGCCGAACGCAGCGCACTGCGCCGCAGCGAATTCGGCTTCATCTTCCAATTCGGCCAGCTCGTACCCGAGTTGACCTGCGTCGAGAACGTCGCCCTGCCACTGCGCCTGACCGGCACCAAGCGCAAGGACGCCGAACGCCGCGCCCTCGGCTGGCTGGAGCGCCTCGAGGTCGACGACGTCGCCGCCAAACGACCCGGCGAGGTCTCCGGCGGCCAGGGCCAGCGCGTCGCCGTCGCCCGCTCCCTCGTCACCGGCCCGCGCGTCGTCTTCGCCGACGAACCCACCGGCGCCCTCGACTCCCTCAACGGCGAACGCGTCATGCAACTGCTCACCGAAGCAGCCCGCTCCGCCAACGCCGCCGTCGTCCTCGTCACCCACGAGGCCCGCGTCGCCGCCTACTCCGACCGCGAGATCGTCGTACGCGACGGCCGCTCGCGGGACATGGAGCACGCCGTATGAACAACCCCCGAACCTGGACCCGCGACCTCGGCCTCGGCATGCGCTTCGCCGTCACCGGCGGACGCGAGGCCTGGGTACGCACCGCCCTCACCGCGATCGGCGTAGGACTCGGCGTCTGCCTGCTCCTGGTGACCACCGCCATACCGAGCGCGCTCAGCTCCCGGGACGCCCGCGGCGACGCACGCAACGACACCCGCTTCGCCGAGAAGGTGATGCCCGCCGCCGACGACACCCTCGTCGTCTCCGCCGTCGACACCGAATACCGCGACAAGAACATCCGCGGCCGCCTCGTCGCACCCGACGGACCGAAAGCACCGCTGCCGCCCGGAGTGTCCGCGTACCCGAAGCCCGGCGAGATGGTGGTCTCCCCCGCCCTCGCCGAACTCCTCGAGTCCGACGACGGCAAACTCCTCGCCGACCGGCTCCCCGACCGCCAGGTCGGCACCATCAGCGACACCGGCCTCATCGGACCCGGCGAACTCGCCTACTACGCAGGCGCCGAGAAACTGGAACCCACCGGCTATCCGACCGAACGCATCGACCACTTCGGTCCGGCCCAACCCGGCCAGGACGAATTCGACCCGGTGATCGTGCTGCTCACCCTGCTCGTCTTCGTCGTCCTCCTGATGCCGGTCGGAGTGTTCATCGCCGCCGCCGTCCGCTTCGGCGGCGAACGCCGCGACCGCCGGCTCGCCGCACTCCGCCTCATCGGCGCCGACAGCCGCATGACCCGCCGCATCGCCGCCGGCGAATCCCTCGCCGGCTCGCTGCTCGGACTCGTACTCGGCACCGGCTTCTTCCTGATCACCCGCGCCGCGGCCGCCGACATCGAAGTCGTCGACGTCAGCGTCTTCCCCGCCGACCTCGACCCGAGCCCGGCCCTCGCCCTGCTCGTCGGCATCGCCGTACCCGCCTCCGCCGTCGCCGTCACCCTCTTCGCCCTGCGCAGCGTCGTCATCGAACCGCTCGGCGTGGTCCGCACCGCCAAGCAGCCCCGGCGCAAACTCTGGTGGCGCCTGCTGCTGCCCCTCGGCGGACTCGCCCTCCTCTACCCGATGATCGGACAGGGCCGGGACGGCGGCCGCTTCAACGAATGGCTCGTCACCGGCGGCGTGGTCCTCCTCCTCGTCGGCATCACCGCACTCCTCCCCTGGCTCGTCGAAGCCGTCGTCGCCCGCCTCGGCCGCGGCTCACTCTCCTGGCAACTGGCCGTACGCCGCATGCAGTTGAGCAGCGGCACCGCCGCCCGCATGGTCAACGGCATCGCCGTCGCCGTCGCCGGCGCCATCGCCCTGCAGATGATGTTCGCCGGCGTCGAGGGCGACTACACCAACCCCACCGGCCAGGACACCAGCCGCGCGCACATGGAGGTGCACGTACCCGACTCCGAACGCGCCGAGCAGCAGGCCCGGGAGACCCGCAGCCGCCTGCAGCAGACCCGAGGCGTCACCAAGGTCTCCGAACCACTGATGACCGCGTCGGTCGCCGAGCGCCCCAAGGACGCCGACTCCAACGCCCTGGCCCACATCGGCAGTTGCAACGCCCTGCGTGAGATCGCCAAACTCCCCTCGTGCAAGGACGGCGACGTCTTCGTCATCCCGCGCAGCAAGGACTACGGCGACGACACCGAGGCGGCCCGGCTCGCCAAGCCCGGCAAACGCCTCTACGTCGACCCGATGAACAACCGCTTCCACGGCAAGAACCCGGCCTGGGAACTGCCGGCCAAGATCCGCGAGGTCACGCCCCGCAAGAGCCCCGACGGCTACCTCAACACCGGCCTCCTCGCCACCACCGGCGCCGTCCCCGCCGACGGGCTGCCGATCCGCAGCGGCGCCATCTGGGTCAACACCGACGGCTCCGACCCGGACGTCACCGAGCGGGTGCGCAACGCCGGAGCCGCCGCATCCCCACTCACCGAGGTCTACGTCTACGCGGCCGACGAGGAGACCGAACGCTTCGCCTCCCTGCGCACCGGCCTCTACGTCGGCGCCGTCGCCGTCCTCGCCCTGATCGGAGCGAGCCTGCTCGTATCCCAGCTCGAACAACTGCGGGAACGCCGCAAGTTGCTCTCCTCCCTGGTGGCCTTCGGCACCCGCAAGCGGACCCTGAGCCTCTCCGTGCTCTGGCAGACCGCCCTGCCCGTCGCCCTCGGCCTCACCCTCGCCACCGTCGTCGGCATCACCCTGGGCTCCGTACTCCTGAAGATGGTGTCCCGGCCCATCTCCCCGGACTGGACCTCGGTCGGCGCCATGACCGCCGCGGGCGCGGCCGTCGTCCTCGTCGTGACGGCACTGAGCCTCCCGCCGCTGATCCGCCTGATGCGGCCCGACGGCCTCAGGACGGAGTGAGCACACCGGTGTCCGCGCCCGACCGCGCGGACACCGGATCCGGCTCCGCCACCCGCACCGGCAACGGCCGCAGCGCGGCACGCAGCGCCGCCGCGAAGTCCTCGTACTCGGCGCCGCGTGCCGCGCCCGTACGCATCGCCAACGCGATCCGGCGGGTCGGCGCCGGCTCCGCGAAGTACCCGGTCAACAGCTGACTGCTGCGGCTCGTCTCCACCGACACCGCCGTACGCGGCAGCAGCGTCACCCCGAGACCACCCGCCACCAACTGCACCAGCGTGGCCAGCCCCGCCGCCGTCGTCGTCACCGGCTGCCCGTCACGGCCGGCCTCCCGGCAGATCTCCAGCGCCTGATCACGCAGACAGTGCCCCTCGTCGAGCAACAGCAGATCCAGCGACCGCAACGCCTCACGCGGAATACCCTCCCGACCGCCCAACCAGTGATCCAACGGCGTCACAAGCACGAAGTCCTCGTCGAACAACGGCAGTTCGGTGACCCCCTGCACCGAGAGCGGCACCGCCAGCAACAGCAGATCAAGCCGCCCCGACCGCAGCCCCTCCACCAGCGACACCGTCTGCTCCTCGTGCACCTGCAGATCGAGATCCGGATAGCGCTCCTGGGCGAGGCGCAGCACCGTCGGCAGCAGATACGGCGCCACCGTCGGTATCACCCCGAGCCGCAGCGCTCCGGTGAACGGCGCCCGCACCGCCTCGGCCTCCTCCATCAGCTCCCCCACCGCTTCGAGCACCGCCCGGGCCCGCACCGCAAGCCGCTCCCCCGCCGCCGACAGCATCACCCGCCGCGTCGTACGCTCCACCAACTGCACCCCGAGCAGCTCCTCGAGCGCCGACACCGCCCCGGACAGCGCAGGCTGACTCGTCCCCGTAGCAGCGGCCGCATCCCGAAAATGCAAATGCTCCGCCACCGCCACAAACCCCCGCAACTGCGCCAGACTCGGCTGCCGCCCCCGCCCCATTGCCACACCCTCCGATTGATATGCGCTGCCGATCAGCGGCATCGAGTGTAGCTATTTCTTTGATCAATACTCGCCGTGCCAGGATCAGAGCGGTCCAACCCTCATGGAATAGCCCGATATCGGGGCATTCCACCGCTGCAAGGAGAGCGCGTGCTCACTGTCGGTGACAAGTTCCCCACGTACGATCTGACCGCCTGCGTCTCGCTCGAGGCCGGCAAGGAGTTCGCACAGATCGACCACAAGTCCTACGAGGGCAAGTGGCGCGTGGTGTTTTTCTGGCCGAAGGACTTCACGTTCGTCTGCCCGACCGAGATTGCCGCCTTCGGGAAGCTGAACGGCGAGTTCGCCGATCGTGATGCGCAGATCCTCGGTGTCTCCGGTGACTCCGAGTTCGTGCACCACGCCTGGCGCAAGGACCACGACGACCTGCGCGACCTGCCCTTCCCGATGCTGGCCGACTCCAAGCACGAGCTGATGCGGGACTGCGGTGTCGAGGGCGAGGACGGCTTCGCGCAGCGTGCCGTGTTCATCGTGGACCAGAACAACGAGATCCAGTTCTCGATGGTGACCGCCGGTTCCGTGGGCCGTAACCCCAAGGAGGTCCTGCGGGTCCTCGACGCGCTGCAGACCGATGAGCTGTGCCCGTGCAACTGGTCCAAGGGCGAGGACACCCTCGACCCGGTCGCGCTGCTCTCCGGCGAGTGAGCGAGGATACGACGACATGGCACTCGACGAACTGAAGTCCGCCGTCCCGGACTACGCCAAGGACCTGCGTCTGAACCTGGGTTCGGTGATCGGCAACTCCGATCTGCCGCCGCAGCAGCTGTGGGGCACGGTGCTCGCCTGCGCGATCGCCTCGCGCTCGCCGCGGGTGCTGCGTGAGCTGGAGCCCGAGGCTCGGCAGAACCTGTCGCCCGAGGCGTACACGGCGGCGAAGTCGGCCGCGGCCGTGATGGCGATGAACAACGTGTTCTATCGCACGCGTCACCTGCTCTCCGACCCGGAGTACGGCACGATGCGCGCGGGTCTGCGGATGAACGTCATCGGCAACCCCGGTGTGGAGAAGGTCGACTTCGAGCTGTGGTCGCTGGCCGTCTCGGCGATCAACGGGTGCGGCCAGTGCCTGGACTCGCACGAGCAGGTGCTGCGCAAGGCCGGTGTCGACCGGGAGACGATCCAGGAGGCCGTGAAGATCGCGGCGGTGCTGCAGGCGGTGGGTGCCACCCTGGACTCCGAGTCGGTCCTTGCGGAGGCTGCGGGCGTCTGACGCGGCTGGTACGACCGGATTCGAAGGGCCTCGCCGTGCGGCGGGGCCCTTCGCCGTACGAGGGCCGGGGGCGCGGGACCCCTTCCCAAGAATTTCAACATCTTGTTGAATCGCCGGTATGCGTATCCGAATCTCCTGGCCTGCCGGCCGACTGCACGCCACCCTCGAGGACACCCCGACCACGCGCGCGCTGGAGAAGGCTCTGCCCGTCTCCGCCGCGGCTCATGTCTGGGGCGAGGAGGTGTACTTCGACGCCGGGTTCAGCGTGCCCCGTGAGGCGGACGCCCAGCAGGTGGTCGAGCCCGGCACCGTGGCGTTCTGGACGGACGGTGACGCGCTCGCGCTGCCGTACGGGCCGACTCCGATCTCGCGCGGGGACGAGTGCCGGCTTGCGAGCCCGTGCAATCTGCTCGGCGCCCTCGACGGTGATCCGCGGCTGCTCGCCACGATCCGCGAGGGCGATCCGGTCCGCGTGGAGGCGGCTGACTGACCCGCGCCTGCCCGTCAGACTGCGTCCGGGGAGTCCTCCGGGCGGGTGCCGGGCGCCGGCGTCGGTGCGACGTCGGCGACCGTCGCGCCGTGCGGCGGTGGGGAGTTGCGGAGCGACTGCTCGGCCGCGTGGGCGCGCAGATAGCCGACCACGGTGTTGGTGACGGCCACCAGCGGTACGGCGACCACGGCGCCCCCGATGCCGGCGATCAGGCCGCCCGCGGCGACGGAGAGGACGACGGCCAGCGGGTGGACCCGTACGGCACGGCCGAGGATGAACGGCTGCAGGATGTGGCCCTCGATCTGCTGCACGGCGAGCACCACGATCAGTGCCATCAGGGCGGTGAACACGCCCTGGGTGACGAGCGCGACGACCACCGCGAGTGCGCCGGAGATCACTGCGCCGACGAGCGGGATGAAGGCGAAGAGGAAGATGAAGACGGCGAGCGGCACGGCCATCGGCACATCGAGGAAGTAGATGCCGAGGCCGATGAAGATCGCGTCGATGAGGGCCACTATCACCGTGCCGCGCACATAGGCGGTGAGGGTGCGCCAGGCGCGGGGTCCTGCTCCGGCGACGCCGGGGCGGGCCTGGGCGGGTACCAGTTTGAGGCACCACTTCCAGATGCGCTTGCCGTCGTAGAGCAGGAAGAGGGTGGAGAACATCGCGAGGAGGATGCCGGTGAGGATCTCCACCATGACGGTGACGCCCTCGAGTCCGGCGGTGGTGATCTCCTCGGTGTTGGTGCCCACGGCTTCCCGCAGGTTCTTGGCGATGTCCTTGATCTGGTCCTCGGTGACGTGGAAGGGGCTTTCCAGGAGCCACCGTTGGAGTTCGTCGATGCCTTCCTGGACGCGGTTGGAGAGGGTGTCGATGTTCTCCATGACCTGCCACACCACGAACCAGCCGACGAGGCCCATGATGACGAAGCCGGCGATGAAGGTGACGGCGGTGGCGAGCCCGCGTGGCAGGCCGAGATGCTTGAGCCGGGCGACGGTGGGCTGCAGCAGCGCGGTGATCAACAGCGCGGCGACGAAGGCGAGTACGACGAGCTGGACGGCGCTGATGGCGCGCATCAGGACCCAGAGGGCTCCGGCGAGGACGAGCAGGCGCCAGCCGGCCTCGGCGGCGACGCGCAGTCCCCAGGGGACGGCCGCGGCGGCTTCGGGCCTGGCCGCTATGGCGGGGGCGTAGTCGGGAGGTGCGGGGACCTGGGTGCCGGGGCCGGTCTCCTCGTCGTCGCCTGCGTCGCCGTTCGCGCCGTGGTGCTTCGCGGTATCGGGGGTGGCGGTGGGCCGGTCCGGGGTGCGGTCGTCGGGCACGTCGTCGTTCACCTCACGGGCGGCGCGTTCGCGGCGTTCCTCCAACCGCTCCCCCGCGCGCGTCAGTCCGGCGCCGAGCCGGCCGAACCACCCTGGCAGTCTCGACATGATCTTTCCTTTTCCCCCCACGACAATGCCCCCGGATTTCCGTCTCGACGACCGTACACGCGCGAAGCCCCCCACCGAAGGACGGTGGAGGGCTTCAGGAAGTTGAGTGCGCGTGCACCTCGGTGCGGCGGGCGACTCAGTACCAGTTGTTCGCCTGCCAGAAGTCCCAGGCGCCACACGGGCTTCCGTAGCGGTCGTTCATGTAGTTCAGGCCCCACTTGATCTGGGTGGCCGGGTTGGTCTGCCAGTCGGCGCCGGCGGAGGCCATCTTGGAGCCCGGCAGGGCCTGGACGAGGCCGTACGCGCCCGAGGACGGGTTGGAGGCCTTGTAGTTCCAGGTGGACTCGTGGTCCACGATGTTGCTGAAGCACTGGAACTGGTCGCCCGGCACCATCTGCCGTGCCATCGCCTGGACCTCGGCGACGCTGTAGGAGCTCTGCGGCGCGAAGTCGCCCGAGTCGGCGGTGGCCTGAGAGCGTGCCTCGGAGCGGCTCGCCTTCTCCTCGGCCTCGCGGGCCTTGGCCGCCTTCTCGTCGGCGATCTTCTTCTCGGCCGCTTCCTTCTTGGCGACCGCGTCCTTGGCGGCCTGCTGACGCGCGGACTGCTCCGCCGTCTTCAGGGCTGCCGAGTCGGCCGCGACGGCCTGGGCCTGTGCCTGGTGCGCGAGCGAATCCGTCTGCACCTCGGCCTGTTGGCCTGCGGGAATGTCAGCGAGGAGAGTCGCGCCGTCGGCCGCCGTTGCCTCCATGTCGTTGGAGGACTCGGTGTTGCCCGAGGCAACGCCGACGACAGCACCGACGGTGGTGACCGCGGTGGCGGATGCCACTGCGAATCCCCGGACCGAAATCCGGCTCACACGGTTTCCTTCCAGCATCGCCCGAGAGGTGACCCGGCGGGCGCTAATCGTGCCCCTGACACTGGCCTCCCCCTGATACACGGTCACGGGAGGCGCGGACCCGGTGGGGCAACCCTGTGATGCGGGCGGCCTCTTGGAGCTCGGGTGGCATGCAGCGGCGCTATGAAGTTTGTGTGGTGCGATACCGCTGGGGGTACCGGTGTGCCGCATGCGGGGCCTGACAGGACCCAGACTCTGCCGGAAGCGGACGCCTCGAGGCAATTCTGCGTTGCGTGTTAAAGCTCACACTCCGTTTGACCCAGGAGTTTTGAGGAAATGCGCGCGTGTCACGACGCCGCCCGGCTAGGCTCTTCGCCTTTGCCGGGCGGCGCGCAATTCGGCCAACTGGTGTACTACGCCTCAGATATGACCGTCCTCCAGCATTTCGGTCACGAGGGCCGCGATCTGCGAACGCTCGGAGCGGGTGAGCGTGACGTGGGCGAAGAGCGGATGGCCCTTCAGCTTCTCGACCACGGCGACGACTCCGTCGTAGCGGCCGACGCGGAGATTGTCCCGCTGGGCCACGTCGTGCGTGAGGACGACCCGGGAATTCGCCCCGATTCTGGACAGAACGGTCAAGAGGACGTTCCGCTCCAGGGATTGGGCCTCGTCCACGATGACGAACGCGTCGTGCAGCGAGCGGCCGCGGATGTGGGTGAGCGGCAGCACCTCGAGCATGCCGCGCCCCACCACCTCCTCGATCACCTCACGGCTCGTCACCGCGGACAGGGTGTCGAAGACCGCCTGCGCCCAAGGGCCCATCTTCTCGGCCTCGGTGCCCGGCAGATAGCCGAGCTCCTGCCCGCCGACCGCGTACAGCGGCCGGAAGACCATCACCTTGCTGTGCTGCCTGCGCTCCAGTACGGCGTCGAGCCCGGCGCACAGCGCGAGCGCCGACTTGCCGGTGCCGGCCCGGCCGCCCATCGACACGATCCCGATGTCCGGGTCGAGGAGCAGATCGAGCGCGATGCGCTGCTCGGCGCTGCGGCCCTTGAGGCCGAACACCTCGCGGTCGCCGCGCACCAGTCGTACGTCCCCTTCCGGCGCGACCCGGCCGAGTGCCTTGCCGCGCTCGGAGTGCAGGGTGAGTCCGGTGTGCACGGGCAGCTCGGCCGCCTCGGGCGCGAGCACGGAGCCCTGCTCGAAGAGCAGGTCCACCTGCTCGCCGGAGAGCGTCAGTTCGCTCATGCCGGTCCAGCCGGAGTCCGTGATGGCGAGCTCGGCGCGGTACTCCTCGGCGAGCAGGCCGACGGACGAGGCCTTGATCCTGAGCGGCAGATCCTTGGAGACGACCGTGACGTCGTACCCCTCCGCCTGCAGATTGCGGGCGACCGCGAGGATCCGTGAGTCGTTGTCCCCCATTCGATAGCCGGCCGGAAGCACGCCGGGATCCGAGTGGTTGAGCTCGACGCGCAGCGTGCCGCCCAGGTCGCCGAGCGGGATGGGGGCGTCGAGGCGGCCGTACCGGACGCGGTAGTCGTCGAGCAGGCGCAGCGCCTGCCGGGCGAAGTAACCGAGCTCGGGGTGGTGCCTCTTGGCCTCCAGCTCCGTGACCACGACGACGGGGAGCACCACTTCGTGCTCGTCGAAGCGGGCCAGGGCGCCCGGGTCGGCAAGGAGGACGCTGGTGTCGAGAACATAGGTGCGCCTGTCGGGCATGCGGCGCTTAGTGCTGGTCACCACGGAAGGACGTACCCCCTCGGATGAGGTCGGGGAGCGACGGCGTCGCGGGGGACTGGACCGGGCTCTGGCTCCCATGCGGGCCGAGCTCCGGCCCTCCGCGATCCGTACTGCGTACGGTCCTTCTGGTGCAAGGGGCCTCCCGGGCGGACGGTCACGTACCGTCCGCTGAGATGCGGAGCCCCTTGGTGCGGGCTCCGATCTGGAAGGGATATTCCCTCGAACACCCGATGCCATGCCACCGGTTGTGACGGCGGGTGAGTGAAATCGGGGTGACGGTTGTCACGGACGTGCGCGGGGTGCGCCGTCCGTGTCTCCCCGTGACGGGACCGTCAGGCGCCGTAGCGCCGGTGGCGGGCCGCGTAGTCGCGCAGGGCGCGCAGGAAGTCGACCTTGCGGAAGGCGGGCCAGAAGACTTCGCAGAAGTAGTACTCGGAGTGCGCGGTCTGCCAGAGCATGAAGCCGGAGAGGCGCTGTTCGCCGCTGGTGCGGATGACGAGGTCGGGGTCCGGCTGGTCGCTCGCGTAGAGGTGGCTGCCGATCATGTCGGTGTCGACGATGTCGGCGAGGGCCTCCAGGCTGCTGCCCTTGGCGGAGTGGTCGAGGAGCATGGAGCGCACGGCGTCGGCGATCTCCTGGCGGCCGCCGTAGCCGACGGCGACGTTCACCACTATCCCGTCGACATGGGCCGTGCTCTCCTCGGCCTCCTTGATGGCGCTCTGCATCGGGGCGGGCAGCAGGTCGAGGGTGCCGACGTGGCGGACCCGCCAGCGGCCGTCGGTGGCGAGGGTGCGGACCACGCCCTCGACGATCTCGAGGAGCGGCACGAGCTCCTCCTGCGGGCGGTCGAAGTTGTCCGTGGAGAGCAGCCAGAGGGTGACGACCTCGACATCGGTCTCGGTGCACCAGCCGAGGAACTCCCCGATCTTGTCGGCGCCGGCCCGGTGACCCTGCGCCGCGGTGCTGCCGGCGGCGCGTGCCCAGCGGCGGTTGCCGTCCATGATCACACCGATGTGCTTGGGCACGGAAGCGTGGTCGAGGCGGCCTTCGACCCGGCGTGCGTACAGCCGGTAGACCAGGTCGCGCAGGTTCACTCTCTTCAGCCCCTCTGTGCAGACGGCAGTCCGGTGGTCGGTGCGGAGGTCGCTCGAGGTCGGAAGTCACTCGATCCGGCACGCCCGGCAGTGTCCAGGGCGACACACTACCGCTGTGCGCGAAGGATCCGGGACCACGGGTACGGGCACCTCTGACGTAGCTTCGTCACATGAACGACGCCTCTTTGTACCGCGCATCCGAGGACCGCTACGACTCGATGGAGTACCGCCGCTCCGGTCGCAGTGGCCTGAAACTGCCCGCCGTGTCGCTCGGCCTGTGGCACAACTTCGGCGACGACCGCGCGCTCGACTCGCAGCGGGCCATTCTGCGCCGCGCCTTCGACCTCGGGGTCACGCACTTCGATCTGGCCAACAACTACGGTCCGCCGCCCGGCTCCGCCGAGCTGAACTTCGGCAAGCTGCTGCGGCAGGATTTCGCCCCGTACCGGGACGAACTGGTCCTGTCCACCAAGGCCGGATATCTCATGCACCCCGGCCCGTACGGCGAGTGGGGTTCGCGCAAGTATCTGCTCTCCTCGCTCGACGCGTCCCTGAAGCGGATGGGGACGGACTACGTCGACATCTTCTACTCGCACCGCTTCGACCCGGACACCCCGCTCGAGGAGACGATGGGCGCGCTCGCGTCCGCCGTGCAGCAGGGCAAGGCGCTGTACGTGGGCGTCTCCTCGTACAACGCCGAGCAGACCCATGAGGCGGCCCGGCTGCTCAAGGAGATGGGGGTGCGGCCGCTGATCCACCAGCCCTCGTACTCGATGATCAACCGCTGGACCGAGGACGACGGGCTGCTGGACGCCCTGGAGGCGGAGGGCATGGGCTGCATCTCGTTCGTGCCGCTCGCCCAGGGGCTGCTCACCGGCAAGTATCTGAAGGGCATTCCGGAGGGGTCGCGGGCCACGCAGGGCAAGTCCCTCGACCCGGGCCTGCTTTCGGACGAGGTCGTACGGCGGCTCAACGGTCTGAACGACATCGCGCAGCGGCGCGGTCAGTCGCTCGCGCAGTTGGCGCTGAGCTGGGTGCTGCGTGACGAGCGGATGACCTCCGCGCTGATCGGGGCGTCCAGCGTGCGGCAGTTGGAGGAGAACGTGGCGGCGCTCGCCGGTCCTGAGCTCACGGCCGACGAGCTGACCGAGATCGACACCTTCGCGGTGTCCACTCCGGGCACCAACATCTGGGCCGGCCGGAGCTGATCCGCCGCGCGCGGCCGGGCCGCCGGTGTCCTGTCTGGTCCTACTGGAAGGAGCCCGGGTGGCCCGGCTGCGGTGCGTACCGGGGGCGCTTGAACCAGGCGCCCGCGCTGCGCTGGCTGAGCAGGACGATCAGGGCGATGGCGCAGAGCAGCGGGAGCAGTCCGCCGGTGCGGCCGTTGGCGGCCGCACCGAGGGCCGCGAGGATGTGCAGGCTCGCCAGGACGATGGAGGCGATCCGGGTGCCGCTGCCGGCGTTCTTGCCGTAGGTCAGGCCGAGGAAGAGCAGTACGAACGTGAAGATGTTGGAGCCGACCGTCGCTCCGGCCGGCTGAGCTCCGTACCTCGCGCCGACGACGACCGTGCCGAGCAGTGCGAGACCGCCCATGACGTAGGTGAGGACCTGCGCGGCGCGCACCGAGCCCGGCATCGCCGGCATGAAGGGCTGCCCGTAAGGGAGTTGAGCGCCGTGGGGCGGCTGGGCTGCGTACGGGGGCTGGCCTGCGTACGGGGGTTGGCCTGCGTACGGGGGCTGGTTTCCGTACGGCCCTTGGTTTCCGTAGGGCGGTTGGTCGTTCGACATGCACCTGACCCTAAAGGCCGTCCGGACGGCGGGGGTTGAGGGGGTGCGGGGACTGCTCGCCGCGGGCATGAAAAAACGGGCCGGTCCGTGGGGGGGATACGGACCGGCCCGAGGGGGGGTTTCCACCATAACCCTTCGTGAGCGATGCCGTGTGCATCGGCGTGGCGTAATTACACTCCGAGACCGCCGAGCAACAGCGCGGTGAAGGATCCGGCGAGCATGCTGGGGCCGAGCGGCATCGCCGTACGACGCCCCGCCCGCTTGGACGACAGCAGGATGAACGCGTAGGCGCCGCCGTAGAAGATGCCGAGCACGAAGCCCCGGACGACGCTGTCCCAGCCGTACCACCCAAGAGTGACGCCGAGCACGAGCGCGAGCTTGACGTCGCCGAAGCCCATGCCGCTCGGGTGGATGAGAAAGAGGATGAAGTAGGCGCCGCCCAGGCCGAGTCCGCCGAGCAGGGCGGTGGTCCAGGAGCCGGTCGCGGAGTCGCCGAGGGCGGCGAGGCCGAGCAGCGCGGCGGCCGCGCCGGCCGCGGGCAGGGTGAGCAGGTCGGGCAGCCGGTGCACCGTGGCGTCGATCACGGCGAGCAGCACGCCGACGGGCAGCAGGAGCAGCCAGACGGCGGTCTCGGGGTGGAGGCCCGAGGTGGCCGCGAGCGCCGCGCAGAGCAGCGCGGTCACGACGGCGAGTACGGGGGTGCGGGGGCCGAACCAGGGTGCTGCGGCAGTGCTGTTGACGGGGCTGACGGTCGCGGGGGGCTCTTCGGGATCCGGGTCCGAGTCCGGGCCCGGGTCCGGCCGGGATTCGGGATCGGAGTCCGGTGCGGGCTCGGGGTCCTGCGCCGGGCCGGGGTCCGCGTGCGTCTCCGCCCCCGTCGTCGTCTCCGTCGTCGCCCCTGTCGTCGTCTCCGTCTCCGTCTCGGTGTCCGGGACGGTGGCCGGCACCGTCGCGGCGGGCGCCGGCGCTCCGGCCGTGGCGCAGGCGGCGCAGCGGGC
>NZ_QUAK01000063.1 GCF_003429565.1 Streptomyces triticagri | reverse complement strand
ACGGCTTCCGCCGCCCACTGGACCTCATCAACCTCAACTGACCTGCACCAACGCATGATCAATCAGACTCTGAAACCGCCCTGGTCCGGCAACGTCGGCTCGATCAGGGCCCATCGGGCGTCGGACAGGTCGCTGGGGTACGGCTTCCGCTGGATCACGCCGTAGCGTGATCATGTACTGCGCCAGAAGGCGGCGCTCCGCCGCTCCTCAGGCGTTTCCATGATTTTTTCGAACCAGACGGACTTCAGAGCGTAACTACGGATGAGGCAGGCAGCCGAGTTCGCGACCTCCGAGGGTGCGGTAGTCGCCTACCCGTTCATACGCCTCAAAATATGACACGGATGAAAGATTCTTACCGGGCCTGACCTGCGTAAACGCCTTCTTACGTCCGGCCGGTCGTCGGGTCCGGTCACAGCACGTGCCGCACCCACACGTTCGGTTCGACATACACCGCGTACCCGCGCTCCGGCTCACAGTGCACCGGTACAAGCGCCCCCGGCACCTCGACCGTCCCCTCCGTGTCAAACGGCAGACCGGTCCACTCCCGCCACTGGGCCATCGAACCCGACACCGTCATCGACGCGTGCGCTACCTTCTCGATGATGCCGCCTGCCCGTACGTGCACCCGCAGCCACGGGTCGACAGGCAGCCCGTCGTCCCGCTCGCGTCGCACGTAGGTATCCATTTGCGTGGCCGGTTCGAGATGCTTGGCGCTCGGGCGCACGGGAACGACGACCTCGGCGAAGCCACGTGCACGGCTGCGGTCGCATATCGCGGCGAGCATCAGTCCAGACATGCCTTGACCGAGAAAGTCCTTCGCAACGGTGATCTCGAGTGCAGTCATCGTGTCCGGCTTCCTCCGGTACCACAGATCCGAGAACGCCCACAGTATGACCTGGTCCCAGCCGCCGTCAGGCAACTCCCCCCGGCCGCGGACGTGCAAAGCAAACGGCACGGTGTACGCTCGCGCGGCGAGTGCGCCCTGCTCGTCCGTGGCGATCAGGACATGCTCAGGCAGCTCCTTGATGATCCGGCCGATCATCGATGAGGCGACCGGGTCGTTCCCGATGAACTCCGGCCAGCTCTCTTCCATCCGGAAGAGCGGCGCAAGGAGTTCGGGCCGCTCAGCCAGCGTCGTGATCTTTAGTTCCATATCCATCACCTTCACGACGGCCCGGTCCGCAACGCGAGCAAGGTGCCCGTCAAGGCACTCAGCACATCATGGCCCGCGGTCTCCGACAGCAAGTCCTCACGCCAGCGCGCCGCGATAGTCCATCGGCCGTCCCTCGACGGCTCGAGCTCGACGACCAGTCCATAGCCCGCCCGTGGGGCTCGTACTCGCACTGGCTGGAAGACGACTTCCGTGTCGCCGAATGTACCGGCGGGCAACGGGGCTTGGAGGGTGGCCATCACCTCGAACAGGTCTGACCGCTGAAGCTTCAGAGAGCGGGCCACCTCATTGAAGGGGGTGCGGGCGCGTCGTAGGCCACGCAGAACGGTGCGATTCACTGCTGCCAGGCGATCGGCCGGCTCACCCGTAAGCGCCTCGTCTATCGGTACGACCATGGGATTGACGAAGCTCCCCAGAGTCGATGCGTACTCCGGCTCGAACCGGCCGGATGAGATCGTGCCGATGTTCGTCCCGTTCGCACCGAAGACCTCCCCCAGCGCGCGCGCAGTTCCATAAAGCAGCGCAGACAAGGGGATCGCACGCACAGTCTGCAGCCCTACACATACGGATTCGACCTGCTGGCCATCTAGGACGACCTCGTGTTCTCCTCGGCGCCCCTGATCCGCATCGGGAACCGGGAACAGCCTGGGGCGCTCGCCTACCAGCAGTTCGCGCCAGAACGGGACGTCCTTCTCCGCCCAACTCGCCATGTGTTGGTACTGCCAGTCGGCGTATGCTAGATAGTCGGGAAGGCTGGTCAACGCCGGGACGTCGCCGCGGCACCTCGCCTCGTATGCCTTCCCCAGTTCATCCAGCAGGATCAACTCGGACTGCCCGTCAAACGCTATGTGATGCACACTCAGGCAGAGCAGCCACCGCTCCGCATCCAGATGCGCCAGCCGGGCCCGCAGCGGGGGGTGGCACTCCAGGTCGAACGGCATGTCCCACCAATCAGCACAGAGCTCCGCGGCGATCTGCCCCACGGGACGCGCGGTGTCTGTCACGGGAACGGTGACCAGTGGGATGCGCTCGGGATCGAAGGGCAACACACGTTGCCCAGGGCCCAGGTCTCCGTCCCAGGTGTACACGGTGCGAAGAATGCCATGCCGTCGCACCATGTCATCGAAGGCCAGGGCCAGGGCTGTGGGATCGAGCGGGCCGGTGAGCAGATAGGGCAGCACCAGTTGGTTGTCGTCTTGGCCTGGCATCAGCCCCTCGTCCAGCAAGAACCGCTGTTGGGTGTGTGAGAGCGGCGCCGGGGAGGGCGTGTTGGCAGAGGGGCATCGGGCTGCAGCGGAGAACGAGACAGACATCCCGGCATCACCTTCCTTCCAGTGAGGCTCGGTCAAGCTTGCCGTTCTGGTTGAGCGGGAGGGTGTCTCGCTGTTCCCACGAGACGGGGACCATGTAATCCGGAACCAACTCGGCTACATGCCGCTTCAACTCCGAGGCCTCCAGCGGCGAGCCGGTGTAAACAGCTACCAACTGGGATCCGGCCATCACCACGGCTGCCTCCCGCACGGCCCGGTGGCTGCGGACGGCGGACTCCACCTCGTCCAATTCCACTCGATAGCCGCGCAGCTTGACCTGCCGGTCGACCCTGCCCAGGTGCACCAACTGCCCGTGCTCCATGCGTACTCGGTCGCCCGTTCGATACCAGTCATCCGGTCCGGGCGCGTCACCCAGCAGGGCGTAGGGAGGGAGGCCCGAGACGAAGCGTCCGACATTGTCAGCAGGGTCCACGTAGCTGGAAAGGCGCTGGCCACCCCGGACACAGAGTTCACCCTCCTCCGCGGCTGTCCCGTCCGGGCCAAGGATCAATGATTCCAAGTGCGGGTAGACCGAGCCGATTGGGACCGTGGCGTTGCTGGTGGCTGTCCATTGCGCGGAGTCCGCCGGCAGTCGGTATCTGGCGCAGACCCCGGCCAACTCAGTCGGTCCGTAATTGTTCTCAATCACGCTGCCCAGAGCGCTCTCCTTCCAGGCGGAGGCCGCCTCGTAAGTGAGCTGCTCACCACTGAACATGCTCCAGCGCAGTTCTGGCAGGGCTGCTGGGCGCAGGGAACGAGTGCCCTGTGCCAGACTGATCACCGAAGGGACCGTGTCCAGGTGAGTGATCGAGTACTCGCGCAGGAATCGTACGGGGGCCATCCAGGCCAGTCCGGCGGCCACCACCACGGTGGCTCCCGAGGCCCATGCTGCGAAGATCTCAAAGACGGAAGCGTCAAAGGTCAGATCAGCCACCTGAGCCATGCGCGCGCCCGGCCCAAGTTCATAGAGGTCCACGACGTGAGTGATGTAGTCGGCCAATGAGCCGTGCCGTACCGGCACACCCTTGGGCTTGCCGGTCGAACCTGAGGTGTAGATGAGGTACGCCTCGTCGGCTGACTTGATTTCCACTCGGGCTGCCGCGCCCCCGCCCGCCAAGTCCGCAATTTGATGAATCGTCACCCCCCGGTACGCGTCTGGATCCGACCCTGCGGCGTCGATGAGGATCCGTTCTGGAGTCGCCTCGCTCACGATGTGAGCAACCCTGCTGGTCGGCCAGCGGGAACTGAGGGGAAGGACCGCTCCACCAGCACGGAGAACGCCCAGGTACGCCGCGTAGGTTTCAGGGGACTTCGCGAAACTCAACCCCACCCGTCCTGGTCGGGCTCCGAAGGCGGCGGCAATACGTCCTGACCAATCCCACAGATCGGCGTACGAGAGTTCCTGCCTGCCTATTCGCAGCGCAGAAAGGTCCGGATACCTGGATGCCGTCTCCTCGATAGCACTGACGATGTCGCGCATGACGCCTGTTCCTCCCCAGATATCACTCAGTTGGTAACGGACTCTGCGGGGGTCCGTAGCTGCCGGACGCTCGGATACGTAAGGCTCGCCAGGCCCGACACTGCGGCCACAAGAGCCATGGTGCAGAGCACTACGGCTGCCCCACCCACGGAGACCGCAGCGCCGAGGGCGTATCCGATGGGGCGCGGCACCATCGAACAGAGCCAGTCGTAGGAAGAGACCTTGGACAGGGACTCATCAGGCACCTGAGACTGCAGGGTGGTGACCCACAGAGAATCGGAGGCAGTCGTCCCCACGCCAGCCAATGCCACAGCGACGACTTGAACTGCCAACGGTGCGCCGAGCGCAACCAGAAGCAGGGCGGGCAGCAGCAAGAGCTCGGCCAGGCGGCCGACGAGGATGGGTCGACGCGGCTGGTATCGAAGGAGAAGGATGTCGCCAACCACGCCACCGACCCCGAGCGCAGCGATGACGACGGACCAGCTGAATGCGCTTCCGCCTTGATCTCGAGCGACGACAGGCCCGACAATCATGAACGCCCCGAGTCCGATGTGCGTGCACGTGATCACGGCAATGCTGGTCCAGATCCACGGGGTTGTACGAACCAAACGGAAACCGTCACCCAGCTCCTTAAGCATGTTGCTGTCGGGCTGAGGCTCCCGCGGAGGCAGCTTGAGCAGGAGCGCAAACCACGCGCTGCACACAAATGTCAGGCCGTCCAGGGTCATGGCCCAGCCCGCACCCACAGTGGCGACCAACGCGCCGGCCACGAGCGGGCCAATGATCGTGGCTATGCCTCGCGTCATGGACAGCAGGGAGTTGGCTCGCTGCATCTGATCCTTGGGAACGGTGAAACCGGTGACACCGGACGAGGCGGGCAGGTGAAAGGCCTGAGCTGTTCCGAAGAGCATCTGAAGCACGATGAGCAGGAGCAGGTTGATTTCTCCGACGAGCAGCATGATGCCGACGCCCAGCTGCGCCAGTGCCCGGACACCATCCATGGTCGCCATGACTCGGTGTCGAGGCACACGATCACCCCAGACACCACCAATGAGCAGAAAGGCCATCAGCGGGATGGTCGAGGCGCCCAGGGCGATGCCGGCAGTTGCGCCGGATCCGGTGGCCTCGAGCAGTCCCAGGGTGAGGGCCACGAGGCTGACCATGTTCCCGAACACCGAGACGGAGAACCCTGCGTACTGATATCTGAACTGCCTGTACTGGAAAGGCGTGAACGCCTGCTTCAATTTCATGGACTCTCCGGTGTGAACAAGTGGGGGTGGCAGCAGCGAGTCCAGTCCAGGCTGGCGCAATCTCCGCGAAGGCGATCTCGTCGACCGCATGTACGCCGCGGATTCGCCGGAGCCCCTGATTACGAGTGCAGGGGCGGGGAGGGAACCCGCCTACCGCACCTCAGAACGAGCCAGGTCGAGCAACACGCTCAGTCGGCCGTCGAGGAAGAAGTCCTCCAACGAGAGTTCCACGCCGAGCCGGGACTCGATCCGCTCGACGAGTGTGACCGCCAGCAGGGAATTTCCCCCGAGGTCGAAGAAGTTTCCTTCGAGAGACGGAGTTACCAAGCCGAGCATGCTGCACCACTCCGCCGCAACGACACCCTCGACCGTGGAGTTCCCTGCCATGTTCCGATCCTTACTGTTCTAAACAACCGCCCACACCGGCGAGAGGATCGCGCCTCTGCGCGTCCTGCAGCGATCAAGCAGCTAAGGGTGATCACCAGCGGCTGAAACTGAGGTTTGCGAGCTCCGCCCGGGATTCCTCAACAGCGAGCTGATTCTCCGCCCCATATACAAGAATTCCGCTCGGCGACGTAAAGCCCTTACGAGCCAGCCTCAGAAAGAGCCAATCACCAGTCAAGGAATTGTTTGCGGAGCACCTTTACGGAGGCTAGCCGGACACACACCCCAAGATCAATAACGTAATGGTAACTATCGAGGCACCTCCGCCGAATCGGCAGCCCGGAGCGCGGGCGCGACATGTCCAGCGAATAGCTCCATCGTCCGCCAGTCCACTGGCGGCCGGAAGCCAATCAGGAAGTCGCGCACACCCAGACGCAGATAGGGGAGCAGGTCGGCGACACACTGGTCCGGGGTGCCGAAGGTGAGATACTCACTCAGATCCGGCGAATCGGGCGGAAGAATCTGAAGTCGCTCCCGGCGCCGCCTCTCCGCCTCCCACTCGGTCTCCGCCAGCACGGCCCGGAACGTGATTGAAGGTCGTATTTCTCCAGGATCACGGCCATTTTCAGAACAATGACGGGCGATAATGTCCAACTTACGCCGATATACTCCCTCGTCGGTCACCAGCATGTTCCACACGTCGGCGTGCTTTGCCACGATGCCCAGCATCCGCTTCTCCCCGCCACCACCGATCACTAGCGGCAGATGAGGTTGCACCGGCTTAGGTTCCAACCGCGCATCCCGCAGTGTGAAGTGCTTGCCATCGAAGGTCGTGCACTCCTCAGTCCAAAGACTGCGCATGACGTGGCAGGACTCCTCGAGCATGTCCAGCCGATCCTGGGGGGCCGGGAAATCGATCCCGTACTGCTCGTACCCAAAGTCGAAGCCGCCGGCCCCCAGGCCGAACTCGAGCCGTCCGTCGGATACGTGGTCGATAGTTGCGGCCATGGCCGCGGCGAGCGCAGGGTGGCGCCACGTCATCGTCGACACGAGCATCGCGCAGCGGATGCTGTCGGTGCGGGCCGCCAACGCCGAAAGGAGCGTGGGTCCGTCGAAACAAGGACCCTGCGGACCACCGAGTTGAGGGCGGTAGTGGTCGAAAAGGGACACCCAATCATAGCCCAGCTCCTCTGCCCGCTGCCATAGCTCGAGGCCCTCGGAGAAGCTCCGATACTGCTGCCCTGAGTGCACGCCAAATCTGATCAAAATGCCCCCTTCGGTCGGACTGTGAGGCAAGGCGCAACTGGAGAGTTGCGCCACTCGCTGCAGGACGCATCTTGCATGATCCCGGAAGGGGATGGTCCAATCGGCCCAGGAGAACGACAGTGATGGGGGGACTGTTGAAGATTCTGCGCTCTAGCGTCGGCAGGACGGCTGGTCACATCGGCCAAGGGTCGACTAACGTCGATTCCTACACCCTCGACACAGGGCAAGGATTGTCCGTTACTGTCTGGACTTACGGTGCTTCGCTGGTTGAAGTTAGAGTCCCCGATCGGGACGGAGTGCTGGGGAACGTAGTTCTGCGACTCCCGAATCTCCGGATGTACGAAGACCCTGAGATTAACGCCTACATCGGTGCCACAGTCGGCCGGTATTGCCGTTGTGTGAGAAACGGTCGTTTTTCCTTGGATGGGGTCGAGTATGAGCTCGACCACAACGACGGAAGCCATCATTTGCACGGAGGTTCACTCGGCTTCGACAAATACGTCTGGACCGCGGATGCGGAAACCGTGGACGACCGAATGGTGCTCCGGATGGTTCTGCAGAGCCCGGACGGCGACCAAGGGTATCCCGGGGCGTTGACTGCCGAGATTCGGTATGAAGTCGATGCGGACTCCCGGCTGAGCTTCGACTTCCAGGCCACGACAACGGCCAGCACCATCACCGGTTTCACCAACCATGCCTTCTGGAATCTTGGCGGACCAGGGCATACGGTAGATGACCACCAACTGACCCTGAATTCCTCGCGGTTCGTGGCCTTCGACAACCATCTCATGCCCCTGTCGGGGCCACCGCGCTTGCTCGTAGGCACCCCCCTCGACTTCCAGTCGGCACGGGAAGTGGGTGTACAGCGGGTCGATAACTTCTATGTGCTGGACGACGAAGAGTGGGCCGCCGAACTCGTCCATCCCCGTTCGGGGCGGAGGATGCGGGTAACCACGGACCAACCAGGGATCGGGGTGTACACCGGTGACCACTACCGGCTACCGCGCGCCGGGATCTGTCTGGAGACCGGGGCCTGGCCGGATGCCCCCAACCGCCCTGACTTCCCGTCGGTACGTCTCGACCCCGGTCAGACCTATCGGCATCACACCACCCATGAGTTCCACACCATCGGAGAACAAGCGCTATGAGGCTCTACCTCTCTTCCTTCCGCATCGGCAGTCGTCCGGATGAACTGCTTCGCCTGCTCGGCGAGGGACGCAGGACCGCCCTCATCATCAACGCGGACGACTACAAGGGCCCCGAGGGCCGAGCCGCATCCTTGCAGCGGGAAGTGGACGAGCTGAAGGGCATCGGGCTTGACCCGTTCGAGGTCGATCTGCGGCAGTACTTCGGGCGCCAGGACGAACTGGCCGAGGTCCTGTCCGGCGTTGACGCCATCTACGTACGGGGAGGCAGCACGTTCATCCTGCGCCGGGCCTTCGAGCGCAGTGGCGCGGACCAGATCATCTCCCAGCTACTCGCGGACGACGCAGTGGTGTACGCCGGCTACAGCGCCGGACCGTGCATGCTCGGGCCCACTCTGCGTGGCATCGACGGCGAGGTCGATAACCCCAACCTGGTGCCCGAAGGGTACGAGGAGACGACGCTGAGCTGGGACTGCATGGGCGTCCTGCCGTACGTCATCGCCTCGCACTACAAGTCGGACCACCCCGAGTCGGCCGAAGTCGACAAGTCTGTCGAGTACTTCATCAGCCATCACATCCCGTTCATCGCGATCAGCGACGGGCAGGCGATCGTGGTGGAGGGCGACGTACGCACCGTCGTCGGCTGAGCCGGACCATCGATGAGCCCCGTCTGGAACACCACGGGCTCGCCGGCCCTGGTGCATGCTCTGCTCGAAGCGAGCGACACGTACCAGGGCCTACAGACCGGAACTGCCGTACCCCGCCGCCGGTTCGAGACCACTGCAGCCCTTCTTGAACAGGGCGCAGTACACATCCTGAGTGAGGGCGACCGACTCCTCGGCATGTTCACCATGACCGCCACCCCGCGCATGCCCGCGCACCCGGACTTCCCCCCGGCGCATAAGCCAGCCCAACTGAGCCGGCTCGCCGTGGCACCGGAGCTCCTGGCTGCGGGCTCCTTGACCGGAGTCCGTTGTGTCCGCAAGGCCATCGCAGTGGCCAGTGCCCTAGGTGCCGACGTCCTGCGCTCCGAAGCCAATCCCGATCTACAGGGAACCCGTCAGCTGCTCGACCAGCTGGGCTTTTTTCAGCAGGGACCGGTGCACACGGACGAGTCGGGCAGGCGCTTCGTCTACTTGCAGAAGACCTTGTAGCAAGGGAGAGAAATACCCATGACGCAGTACAGACGCCCGCCGATAGTGGAGACGATTCTCGCCGAGGGACGCCCAGTTGTCCTCTTCGGGGCTGGTGACCTCGGTGTCCTGTCTCACTACGCACTGACGGACATGGGCGTGGAGATAGCTTGCTTCGCCGACGGTAGGCATTCCAAACAGGGACAGGTGCTGTCTGGCCTCGAGATCTGGTCCCCCGAGCAGTTGGGGGACCTACCGCAGAACACCCACGTCTTCCTGTGTGGGAACTACCTGGCCACGATGGCCGCCAGACTGCGGGAGATCGGGTTCACCCGCATCCACGACTGCGTCGAGTTGCTGGATGGGTTCGACTTCACCGGCGCGGACGTCGGCTTCGTTCCTTCGCAGATCGAGCGCAAGATCGCTTTCCACAAGCGCGAAGTGCACAAGGCACGAGAGCAGGCCGAGGACACCCTTGTGTTCAAGTACCTGGATGTCGTGGTCACAGAGGCGTGCTCCATGAAGTGCATCGACTGCTCGAACCTCATGCAGTACTACACCAAGCCCAAGCACAGCGACCTCGATCTGCTGGCGAGCGCCGTCGACCGAATCATGGAGAGCGTCGACGGGCTCTATGAGTTCCGAGTGCTGGGCGGTGAGCCCTTCGTCAACCCGCGCGTCCACCGGGTGATCAACCAACTCACCGCGTACGCGGGTGTCGAGAAGGTGGTCATCTACACCAATGGCACCATCGTCCCACGCGGAGAGAACCTGGAGTGTCTGAAGAACGAGAAGGTGGTCGTCGAGATCACCAACTACGGGTCACACTCCAAGAAGCATGACGAGTTGATGGCGACCCTGGCCGAGAATGGCATCCCGCACGTGTCCAAGATCCCGGTCTGGACCGACTCCGGGCGGATCAAGTTCGTCGAACGCAGTGCCTCGGAACTCGATGACATGTTCCACAACTGCAGCGTCAATGACATCCTCACGCTGCTCAACGGCAAGCTGTACCGTTGCCCCTTCTCAGCCAACGGCACCAATCTCGGTGCCATTCCGGAAACATCGGCCGACGTTGTCGACCTTACCGGCGACCTCAAGGGGCCGGAGCTCCGCGAGCAACTGCGCGGTTTGTACAACCGTTCGGGGCATCTGACGGCTTGCGGTTTCTGCAACGGACGCGACTACCGCACTCCGCGGGTCGAGGCCGCCATCCAAACACGCCGCCCGCTGCCCCTGACCGTCGTCTGAACCCGGGCAGCCCATGAGGATCGCCGTCATCCCGATCGACGCGATCGGGCACGTGAACCCTTTGCTGCCCATCGTCGGGGAGCTCGCGGCCCACCCGGACGTCGAGGTGGTTTGCAGCTTTGGTCCGGAGTCCCTAGCCGATCCGTTCACCGCGGCCGGCGCCCAGCACATCTCGCTGGCAGCGGCGTCTGCGGGCCCGACCCCGGCCGGCCTCTCCGATCTCGCCTACAAGAGCTTCGTGCAGCCGCTCCCCGTCGCCTCCCGGCATCTGCAGGCGGTCGCGGAGTTCCGGCCCGACGTCGTGCTCTACGACGTCTTCTCCTTCCACGGAGCCATCGCGGGCAGGACCCTGGACATTCCATCCGTCTCCCTGGTCACCTTCCCCGGATACGGCGCGCTGGGCGAGGACTTCGCCGTCCAACACGGCCGCCCGCACCCCGCGTTGGAGGAGGCCAATGCTCACTATCAGGCGCAGTTCAGTCTGGATCTCCTGGGTGAGGGCCTGCTGCCCACGCTGTTTCCTTCCAAGGACCTTTCGGTTGTCACGAGCATCGAGTCGCTCTCGCGCGCCCCGGACACGTCTACTCCGATTCTCAGAGACCGGCTGGCGCCCTACGTAGGCACTCTGGTGTATGTCGGCCCCTCGGTAGGTCCCGTCCGCTGCTCCCCGCCGCCCCAGCGGTCCGGCCGCGAGACCGAGCGGCGTCTTGACGAGGCTCTTCTGTTCCGAACGCTCGAAGAGGCGAAGGAGCGAGGACGGGCAGTGGTGCTCTTCTCGCTCGGCACCGTCCTCACAGATTTCCGCTTCCACTCCCCCGTCGGCGGTGCCCCCACCGGGCGTCAGTTCCTCAACTCCCTGCTCGCCCGCCTGACAGCTGCCGTCGGAGGGCGGCCGGACCTGCTCGTAGTGGCGGCCGTTGGCACTGAGCTTGCGCGTGAGGAGGAGCCCGAGTGGCCGGACAACTTCCTGATCTCGAACTTCCTTCCACAGCGCGAGATCCTGAATCGTCACGCGGATGTGTTCCTCACCCACCACGGGATGAACTCGACCGCTGAGAGCATCCTCGCGTGTGTGCCGATGGTTTCCCTGCCGGGCGTGGGCGACCAGATCACCAACGCCCAGATCGCCACTGAGCACCGCGCCGCGGTCGCCCCCTGGGATCTACGGAACCCGTACGCGACGGTGACCCCACAGCTGCTGGAAGAGGCAGTCACACAAGCCCTGTCGAGCCCGGTCCACCGAGACGCGTGCGCGTCGCTGCGGGCACAGATGGCGCTGGCGGGCGGCGCACGGCGGGCAGCCGAGCACGTGGTGGCTTTGCCGCACCTCCGCAGCGCCTGATCGCACTGCGCGGCTCAGGCAAGCAGAGGGCCGTTCACCGGATGCCCGGTGAACGGCCCTTGCTCATAACCCGACTACGGCTGATCCACTCGCACGGTTACGCACTTGGGGCGCTGGTACTCGGTGAGGGCCAGCGTGCTCATGTCGGTGCCGTGGCCCGAGCCCCGGCGTCCCCCGTGCGGCAGTTCGGGGGTCTGGTCCAGGTGGCAGTTCACCCATGCCTCTCCGGCATCCAACCGTCCGGCAAGGCTCAGCGCCGTTGCTACATCCATGTTCCAGACGCTGCCTGCCAGCGCGTGCGGCGTGCCGTTGGCCAGTTCCACGGCGTGATCGATGTCACGAGCCTGCTGCACGGTGAGGACAGGTCCGAAGACCTCCTCCATCACGGCCGGGTCATCCTCCGGCAGATCCGCCAGCACCACAGTGGGGCGCCAGTAACCGCCCTCCTCGCCTGCGCCGGGTTTGACGGCTCCGGTGTGCCGGATCCCGGCTGTTGAGCGGGTCAGGATCTCGTCGTACCTGGCGGCCTGATCGGGGTTGTTGAGCGGCCCGAAGTCGATGTTCGCGGTCAGCGCGCTCATCGCCGCGCCGAGGCGAGCCACGGTCTCGGTGTAGTTGTCCTTCAACGTGATGACGCGGGCCGGTGCGGCGCAGCTCTGACCCGCGTTGAAAACAGAGGCTGCCGCCAATGCCGCGTATGTGTACTCCGGGGCGTCCGGCAGGACCAGGGCTGGGCAGTTGCCGCCGAGCTCGAGACTGACCGGCCGCAGTCCTGCTCGCCTGGCGACGTCCCGGCCGCCCGCTGTGCTGCCGGTGAAGGCGATAGCATCAACCAGGCTTTCGACGAGCACACGGCCCGTGTCCCGGTCGCCGGTGGCCACGCTCAGTACGTGTTCACCCAGCAATTCGGTGGCGTCCGCCGCGAGCAGCAGCGCGGTGTCGGGCGTGGTCTCGGCCGGCTTGAGGATCATGGTGTTGCCCACGGCAAGGGCGGGTGCCAGTCTCCACATGGCCATCATCAGCGGGTAGTTCCAGGGGACGACAGCGGCTATCACCCCCAGAGGCTCCCAGCGCACCCAGCTCTCCCGGTCCTCCATCCGGCGTCCCGCCGCGGGAGAGGACTCAGTACGGGCCGCCCCCGCGTAGAAGCGGAGCACGTCGGCTGCGGACACTGTCTCTCCCAGGGCCTCCTGCCAGGGTTTGCCGGTGCCGGCTTGGAGCGTGCGGGCGTACTCGTCCTGGCGGTCCTCGATGCGGTCCGCCAGCCGCAGCAGGCTCTTGGACCGCTGGGCGGGCGAGCGTGAGGCCCAGGCCTCTTGCGCCTTACGTGCGTTCGCGACCAGTTCGGCGACCTGCTGCGCGCCGGACGCCTGGTACTGCAGACGGAGCAGACCGGTCCGGGGGTCGGTGATGTTCAGCATCTGTGCGCCCTTCTTCTGTAAATCGTCGATCAGTCGGACGAGGCCAGCAGACGGCGCAAGTCAAGCCGCAGAACCTTGCCAGTGGCCGTGCGCGGCACCTTCTCCACCCGGACGTACCGGGTCGGCAGCACGGCCGCAGCGAAGTGCCCTGCCACATGCGCGCGGAGCTGGGCGTCGGCCACTTCTCCGGGAGCCGCCACCGCGGCCACAACGGTTTCGCCGAGCAGCGGGTCCGGCAGCGCCGCGCAGGCCGCGTCCTGGACTCCGGGGAGCTCCCGCAGGACACGTTCCATCTCTTCCAGGGACACGGTCTCGCCCCGGACTTTCGCAATGTTTTTGATCCGTCCGGTCAGGAAGAAGACCGGGCGGCCCAGCTCCGGGTCCACGACGGCGTAGCCCAGATCCTGGGAGTGGAACCAGCCGCCCTGGAATGCCTCGTCGGTGGCCTCGGAGTTGTTCGCGTAGCGGGACATCACGTTATGACCGCGCATGCAGATCTCGCCGATCTCGCCGGGCTCAGCCCGTGTGCCGTCCGAGCGCAGCACGGCGACCTCGTTTCCGTGCACGGCCACGCCGACCGAAGGGATGGCAACGTCGATCATCAGCCGTCGGTACCCGCTGTCGGACAGGCCCCGTGGCATGGTCATGGAGAAGTTGGTGGTCTCGGTCAGCCCGTACCCCTGGAGCACCCGTGACCCAAGCCGCTTATGGACGGCCCGAGCCGTCGCGGCGGTCAGCGGAGCCGCTGCGGAGACGAAGTAGCAGAACTCCGGCGGCAGTACAGGGCGGCGCCAGCTCACCGTCAGAGCGTCCAGGATGCTGGGCACCACGCTCGCGACCCGCGGCCGATGCTCAGTGATCAGGGCAGGGTAGGAGAAGGGGTCGAACCTGGCGGCGAGCACAGCATGCGCCCCGGCCGCCAGTGTCCCGAAGAGGGTGAAGTGCACGCCATTCACGTGATGGATGGGCAGGCAGCCCAGGAACGTGTCCCCCGGCTCCAGGCCGTGGTGGAGCATGACGGCCCGTGCGTTGGCAGCGCCGTTGGCGTGCGTCTGGGCCACCAGTTTGGAGGCGGCCGTCGAACCGGACGTGCCGAAGTACAGTGCGTCGTCGGCACTGCGGATCTCCGGGAAGACATGCTCATCGGGTGGGTCGGGCAGCCGCGCCGGATCGGGCAGCCGGACGGCGTCCGGGATGGCGACATCAGGCGCACCCCTCCCATGCAGCACCAGCGATACGCCAAGGGCCGCAGTCTGCTCCGCGAGCCGGGACGCCGGGTCGGCGGGGTTGAGGATGAGGGCGGGGGTGCCGGCTCGCAGGACGCCGAAGAGAGCCAGCACGGAATCGAGGTCGTTGACGAGGGCCAAGCCCACCGCGGTGCCGCCCGCCACCGCACATTCGGTGTGCAGCCAGTACGCGATGCGGCGGCTGTAGCGGTCCAGTTCGCGATAAGTGAGCGAAGTGCTGCCGTCGGCAACGACAGTGAGGTAGGGAGCGTCACCCCGCGCGGTGACGTGGCGGTCCAGATGGTCAAGGATCGAGGAGGGGTAGCCCACTCCGGTAGGGAATGGGCTGCCCCCGAACAGGCCGGCAGCGGCGGCCTCGGTGATCGGGTCACACATCGGAGTCAGTCACCTTGCGTACCGCGTCGGAGAGGGTGCGGACGGTACGGAAGGTCTCACCGTTGATCAGCTCTTCCGGAAGTTCGAGCCCGAGTGCTGATTCGAGTCGCATCAGCAGGCCCACCGTGCGCAGCGAGTCGAGCCCGAGATCGGACAGCGGAACGTCGGCCAGGGCTGCTCCGCCTTCTGGCGCGGGTTCCGGCAGACACTCTCGTACGATCTCGACCACTGACAGCAGCAGCGGGTGAGATCCAGCGGGGCCGCCCATCACTCCTCCACCAGGGTCATGCGCTCGACGGACTCGAGCGGCATGTGCGGGACGCCGAAGGCGAGGATTTCCAGAGGTTCCGGGACGTGCAGGTTCGTCTTGACTCCGTGGGCATAGTTGGCGGGCACGAAGACGGTGTCTCCGGCGCCCATCTCATAGTCCACGCCGTTGATGTGGATGTAGCCACGGGAGTTGAGGACGAAGAGGATGTGCGCACCGGGGTGGGTGTGCAGGTCGAACCGAGAGCCGGACTCCATGATGATGCGATCCGCGCCGATCGGAACCCCGTCCTCTATGAGCTCGCCTGCACCGACCGTGCCGAGGATGCCTGGAATGATCTCGTTCCGAGAGTTCACCAGCTTCACCTCGGGCGAGGTGTAGATGTTCCGGATGTGCTCGTTCGGGTCGAACGTGATGTCCATGCTCATGTTCTTGATTTCTTTCTGGTTAACGAGTGGTCAGACCGCCCTGCCGTCAGGCCTTGGCAGGGCCCGTCGGACGGTGGCTCTGGAAGGGCCTGCGTCCTAGGTGACGGGCCAGCCCCGCGGCCAGGTGTCCTGCGAACAGGTGGTAGACGAGTGGGGAGAAGGGCTCACGCACTGATCCCGGTATCGGGAGGACCTGGAGGCCGGCCGCAAAGAGAGGTTCGTCGTCCTGGGGCAGGAGGATGATCACCCGGCGGCCGAGTGTGGCGGCACGAAGGGCTACGTCCCTGGCGCGCCGCTGCGACTTTCCTGACGGCGCGACGATGACGAGTGGCATGTCCAGGGGGCCTGCGAACCGCTCCACGTGGCACCACTCCTCGAGATCCTGCCCAAAGGCCATAACCCCGGCGCCCTCCACGAGTTTGGCCGCCCCGTACTTCGCTGTGCCCTCGCTGGGTCCTGTGCCCAGAACGCCGATCACCGGGGCATCGGACAGCGCGTGGCCCAGGGCCTCACAGGGGCCGCGCAGAGCCTGCTCTGTGGCGGAGACGGTCGTGGCAAGCGCGACGAGTTCGGCGCACAGCTCTTGAGCAGTGGCCTCGGAACCCGTGTGGGCACTGAGCTGGACCGCGAGCAGAAGCAGTGCGAGCAGACTCGCCTGATACGTGCGGATTCCGGGCGAGGGCTCTGGTTCAGGGAGCGAAACGTCGACGGACGCATCGGCGGCCAGGGCAAGCGGACTGTCGGCGTTGCCGGTCACCGCGATCGCGACCAGCCCGCGATCGCGGGCTGCCGCCGCTGCCTCGAGCACCCGCTCAGTGCGCCCGGAGGCGGACACCAACACGATCAGGCTGTCGCCGGGCGCCTTGGGCAATGTGTCCACGTGGTAGCTGAGGAAGCGCTGGGCCGGCTGCGGTTCGCAGATGACATCGCCGATGAGTTCGAAGGCGGTCTCGGCCGCGCAGCCGGCGTGATAGGAGTCCCCGTCGCCCACGATGCACACCCGCCGCCTGTGGTGTCCACCGAGGCCGCTAAGGGCGGCCTCCACTTGCGCGCGGACTGGTTCCATCAGTGTGGCGAGGTCGATACCAAGACGGCTGGTCTGCCGGGTGAGTACGTCGATGTCCATCAGTGAGCCTCCAGGGAACGCGCTATGTCCACGTAGGCCCGCACTCGTTCAACGTCGATGCGCCCGCCCCAGCCACCTTCCTCAAGGCACGTGCCGACGAAGGCACCGTCTGCTTCGGCCAGCAGATCCACTGCGTTGCCGTGGTTCGTGTGACCCGCAAGGACCACGGGGAGGCCAGGGGCAGAGCGCCTCACTTGGCTGATCAGTTCCAAGGTGCGGGCCGGTTCGGGACGACCGAGGGACGCGGCATCGGCGCCCATGCCCCGGGCAGCGCGGGCGACTTCACCGGCCGCTTTGTCCCCGCCGAACCACTGGAAGTGCATCGAGTCAACCTCGGCGATCAGCCCGACGCCCATAGCGGAGATCCGCTGCCGGTACTCGGCGACCCGGAGCGGGTTCGCATGCACCATCCCGTGCGGAGTCAGTGTCATGCCGACCAGGGCCCCAGCGCGGATGAACGTGCCACCCCCCACCTTGGCCACGGCCAAAGAAGCACTGAGCGCGTTTCGCATGATCTGGACGCCGACCTGAAATCCGCTGTCCGGTCCGCCTCTGACCGGCTCGGCGGTGGCCCGAGCAACGGCGTTCGTGATGAGGCCCATCGCCACCGTGCGTGCCGGATCGCACTCGTCCTCGGTGCTGTACACCTGATCGACCGTCTGGATCAGACAGCCGTCGGCTCCGCCCTGTCGGAGCGCCACGGCCGAGGCAACCGCTCGGTCCAGGATCTCAGCGAAACTGCCTTGCTCGTGGTACGGCGTACCAGGCAGCGGCTGCAGGTGGATCATGCCGATCACAGTCTTGTGCCCTGGGGAGATGCGGAACTCAGGCATGGAGCACCTCGCGGTTGCCGAGAGCGACACCGATGCGTGCGAAGGCGGGCTCCAGCTCTTCCCACGGGCGAGCGGTGGTGAATCGAGCGACTCCGCCGTCGAACCAGAAGTTCAAGATGCCTGGGTAGACCGAGACCCCTGAAGTGCGCAGCAGGTCGCGGAAACATCGGTAGGAGTCGTCCCACTGATCGAAGCGAACCATGGTGTTGATCGAGTACTCAGGCCGCGTGGTCCGCCCCAGCACGGAAAGCTCGGCGACCGACGCGTCCCGGAGCGTGACGAGCGCGGACTCCCTGTCGTGCCGCTCGGCGCGGTAACTGTCGTAGGCGGCTTGCAGACTGTCGAGCCGGAGGCCGTAGGACGACTCGAACTCGTTCAGTTCCGCGGACCCGACTCTGGTGACGCCGGTGAGCATCCAGCGTTCCATCCGGGCCAGCATCTCGATGGCCGTGTAGAGGAAGGACGGCGGGCCGCCGAAGCTGGTGGATGCGTACTCGTAGTAGTCTGCGATGAACGACTTGTCGGCCACGATCCAACCGGCCTTGATGCCAGGGGCCGACCAGTTCTTCGACAGGCTGGAGATCCGGACCACGTTGGAGTTCGCGCGCAGCCTGGACACGGCGCGTGGTGTACCCAGCCACTCGTGACACTCGTCGAGGACGATCAGTGTTGTGGGGAACGCCGCCGTGATCAGGCGCTCAAGGTCCTCCTCGCCCACTGCCGCGCCGGTGGGGTTGGCCGCTGTCTGCAGCAGCACCATCGGGGTGGCCGGCGTGAGCGCGGCGATGAGTGCGTCCACCGACATAGTCCCGCCGTGGTCGGCAAGCGGCACCAGCTCCACGGTGGTACGTCGGGCTATCGCCTCAACCAATGGCGGGTAGTTGGGGATGCCGCAGAGAACGGGAGCTGCCCCGTCCACCGGACGGCCGGTGAAGACGAAGTCGGCCAGGGAGCTCACAGCGAAGGTGCCCCCCATGGTAAGGGCGATGTTCTCTGCGGTGTAGGCGGCGCCCGCGGATCGCGCGTTCTCGTACGCGGCAACGGCCTCACGTGCTGGTATCCGGCCACAGGAGTCGGAGTATCCGTACCAGTCCCTGTCCAGGGCGTAGCGGATGGTGTCCTTGAGAGCCTCCGGCAGACCCCAGCGGAGTTCGTCGACGGAGCCACCGGACAAGATCAGCTCCGCGTCTTCTCGCAGGTCCCCGTAGAGATCCTCGCGGAAGTACCAGTTGAAGAGCTCTTTCACGAAGCGGACTGTGGACCGGGAGCTGAGCACTTCCTGGGCGGCCACGTCGCGTCGGGGACGGGACGCCCGCCACTGCTCGGCCTGCCACGGCCGGGAGGAGTGGATGCCGAGTTCATGCTCGACTCGTCCCAGCCACAAATCGCGTAGCTCCAGGGCATCTTCGGGATTCTTCGCGCGTCGGAAGATGTCCAGGGTCCGGTCGTCGACGACGGGCACGGACGGTCTGTCGTTCTTGAGGGCGGGCGAGGCGTGCGCAATAGTTGCTCGGAGTCCCGGGAGCACATCGATGGGGCGTGCGAGTGGAGTGGTGGCAAACAACTGCATGACGTCTCCGTGGCATGGGTGTGCCGCAATGGGAGTTACCCTGCGGGAAAGTGGTTCAGGCAACGGATCCGCTGTCGTGTGCTGGATCCGAGGGGAGCGGCTATCGGATCCGCAGTCGCTTGAGATGACGCGGCTGGTGAACCATGCGCACCGGCCCCGCGGTACGCCCATGGAAGAACCGAGTGTTGTCCATGACGATGAGGAGTCCGCGAGTCCAGGTAACCCCGTGCGCGTGCCGCCGGTCGTACATCTGCGCAAGGAGCCGACGCAGCGCCTGGTTGACCGCCTCCGGCTCGGCGTCCTCGGCCTCACAGGCCCACTGCAGGGGTGTTCCCTGGAAGTCACGGAAGGAGAAGACCGTGCGACTGCTCGATGCGCGCGCGATGGTCGGCACGTTGTGAGCGCTGTCGTAGCGGGTGTGACCAAGCAGCCGCAGGTCGTCCGGGGAGAGACCTGCGGCAACGGAGACCATGGGGATCAGCACGGTCTGGGCTGAGTCGTCGTCACCGGGTTCGACACACATGAGGACGATGTAGCGGGGCTGGTCTGCGATGCAGCGTCCGCTGCCCTCGCTGTGCAGGCTGAGCGGAGTGGTTCCGAAAGGCTGAAGGTGGATGTCGCCGGTGACGCCGGCATCGGCCACCAGATTGAGGACAACGCCGTCCTCCACGTAGGGCTGAACGGCCGGATCGAGCTCGGGGATTGCCTCACCGAGCAGGGAACCGAGGTGTCGGAAGACAGGGCCCTGCAGAGGAGCGTCCAACTGCACGATGGACAGTCCGTGCTTCTGCAGATCATCCAGGAGCCGTTCGACGCCAGTGCCCATGAATCCCGCAACGGTCTCGGGAAATCGTACGGAAGGGGCCGGCAGAACCGAGTTGGCGGACAACAGGGCATTGCGGAGACCGCAGTGCTGGTCCGTCGGTCTCTCCGTGAATTGACTTGTGAGCATGGTGCCCCCCGGGATGAGTCTTGTCCGGCATCTCCAATGAACGCGGCTCGTTCCCGCGCGCTCACTTCCGGAGCAGGGGGATCCCCTGGCGCGGCCAACGGCGTTGGGGGGCGCATCGCAGCACCGCACAACATTCCGTTCATCGGCGCTGGTCAGTTAACCCCAAAGATCGCCCACTGCCTAGAGCCCATGGTCAATCCATCAAGACTTGCAGCACTATGTCCGTTTCTTGACGGATTGATGGTAAGGGAGGGGGAATGTAGAAGAGCTCAGCAGGGAATTCTCCAGGCCCCCGAGCGCGACAGATGCACGATTCACTCGAAGTTGGTAGATGTACAGTCCAGGTGCTGCGTGAACCGCCGCCCCCTGTTCCAAGGTTGTCTGCCGACGGAGGCACCATGAAGACCACTGTGACTAAGCTGTTCGCCGCTCAGGCTGAAGCGACTCCCGAGTATCCGGCCGTCATTCACCCGGAGGCGGATGAGACCCTTAGTTACCGCACTCTCTCCCTGCAGGCCGACCGCTTCGCACAGGCCATTCTTGAGCACGGTATAACCCCCGGTGCCTTCGTGGCCGTATGCCTTCCTCCCGGTATCAACCGGATCGCTGCATTCCTTGCGGTCTGGAGGGCGAATTCCGCCTACGTGTCCATGGACCCGACACAGCCGGAACGTCGACTTCGCTTTATCGTCGAAGACAGCCACGCTTCCCTTGTAATCACCACGGCCGAACTCGCGGGCCACTTCCCGGAGGTGCCCGTCATGCTGCTCGATGAGGCGCAATCCGATGTTCAGCCTGGTCCAGACCTGAAATCTCCGATGCGGGAAGTTCCAGCTCAGACCACCCACCCGGACGATGCGGCCATCATCTATTACACCTCCGGCACGACCGGAACGCCCAAGGGTGTGGTCGTGCCGCACGCGAGCATCACCCACTTCTTGACGCATGTCAGGGAGCCCTCGCTCACCGTCGGCGACCGGGTGGCTCAGCTCAACAGTCCCGCCTTCGACGCCATCACCTTCGAGATCTGGGGCACCCTCACCTCTGGCGCGACTCTGGTCGTCATGCCACGTGAACTACTCACGGATGGACGGCTGTTGGGCAAGGCATTTCGCAGCCACGGGGTCACCGCGATGATCACCGCTACCTCCGTCTTCCACGAGATTTCCGCGCAGGACCCGACTGCCTTCGCCCCGCTGCGGATGCTGTTGGTCGGCGGTGAGCCCATGGATCCGCAGCGAGCGCGTGAGGTGAAGGTCAACCTCTCGGGCAAGCTGATGAATGTATACGGCCCCACTGAAACCACCACTTTCACTATCTGGCATGAGATTTCCGAGGTGCCCGAGGGAATGCGGCCCATCCCCATCGGACGCCCTTTGGCCGGCCTGCGCGCACAGGTACTCGATGACGACCTCCGTCCTGTACGGGACGGAGAAATCGGCGAACTCTATGTGTCTGGACCATGCCTGACACTCGGGTATTTGAACCGACCCGACCTGACGGCGGCTTCCTTTGTCCCTGATCCGGAACATCCTGGTGAGCAGCTCTATCGCACTGGCGACAGGGCTTACCTGGAAAACGGTGACCTCATTTACGCCGGACGCACCGATCACCAAGTGAAGATACGCGGGTTCCGTATCGAACTCGGCGAGATCGAAACCCAGCTGCTCGCTCACCCAGAGGTGGCCCAGGCATGTGTCATAGTCCGGGGAGAAGGACCCGAGCGATCTCTGGCCGGATTCGTCGTCCCCGCCGCCGCACCCAGTACCGGCGATGCCTCTGACTCGAGCCTCACCACCCGCCTGCGGGACTTCCTGGGCACGGAGTTGCCCCAGTGGATGGTCCCTCACCTGGTGGTGCTGGACCGGCTGCCACTGACGTCGGTCGGAAAGATCGACCGGACAGCCCTGGCTCAGCTCCCCTTGGCTCCGGCGGCACAAGCCCGGGATGCAGACTCCTCCGTCGACGACACAGGTCTCACGCCGCTGGAGGCATGCCTCGGGCAACTGTGGTGCGAACTCATCGGAGTGGAGAACGTCACAGCCGAGGACGACTTCTTCGCGCTCGGCGGGCACTCGATCCTGGTCGGGCGTCTCAACGCCAAGATTCGCTCCACGCTGAACGTACACCCACCCCTCAAGGCCTACTACGCGCATACAACGCTCTCGGATCAGGCACGCATGCTGCTCGCCCACGAGCCGTCCCCCGGCCAGCTCCACAGGACCGTGGTGGACCTCTCCAACAAAGGAGTGCTGGCATGACCACGCCCATCGAACTCTGCGTGGATTCCGAGCAGTTCACCGAGCGCGCAGCCCACTGGACCCCTGCCCTCCCCCTGCCCGTACTGCCGTGTTCGGCACTGGATCGATATCGCTCACTGTTTCCCAGCGGTCGGCTCCCTGAGGTAGCTGAGACTCCCCGCGAAGGCCTGGTGATCTCTGTCGGCGACACTGCAGCGGCGGCAGGCCGCATGCTCGCCGTCGCCACAAGCCGCCCTCACCGCCAGGTGCTTCCCGACCGGCTCATCACAGAACTTGCCGACCATGCCGACGAGTTGGTGGCTGTCGTAGGACTCGCCGGTGATCTTGAGGAGGTGGGTGACTGGGCGGGCGTGTCAGGTGCTGCCGTGGGCGTGCTGACAACCCGGGATCTGCCTGCGCTAAGCTGCCTCATCTACCGCACTCTGACCGTCGAAGCCGTGGGCGAGGAACGTATGTTCATCGCCGCGCACCCCGTGCTCGAAGACTCAGAACTCGCCGACACCGACGAGTTTGACGACCTGGCGCCCCTGAGGGAGCGCCGTCTCAAGGTGGTGGCCGTCAAAGGACTTGGCAAGGAGTGCTGCATAGGTTTGCCCGACGGGATCATTTGCGGGCGCTCCGATGACATCGACGCCCCGTTGCCGGCCTTCTCCTCGGAGTACCGGCACATGCCCTGCATGCAGGGTGCCGGCTGTCACCGCTCGNGACGCCCCGTTGCCGGCCTTCTCCTCGGAGTACCGGCACATGCCCTGCATGCAGGGTGCCGGCTGTCACCGCTCGGACTTGACTGAGGACCAGCGTCTGCCCGCTGCCGAACTCCATGCCACCGTCGTCTTCACCCAGAGTTGCTCGTCCGTGGCCATCGGCACCAATGCCTACCCCAACCACATCGCACTGGGGCTCGGCCTGCTGGAGGGAACGGCCGTGGCAGTGCTCGGCGCCCTTGGCCTGCACGTCGTCCAGCGCAGCGCCCAAACGGAACTTGAAGCAGCCTTGGCCGAAGGCGAACCGCTGGGCCGGATCGCCAGTCGCATGGCTCGGCGGGCGTATCCGATCAACGGCTGGATGAACCGATTCGGCCTGCTCGGCGATCCTGGTGTGGTGCTTAACTGGCCATCCACCACCAGCACTCAGAAGGGGCCCGCCACCGATACACACGTCAACGAAGTCGCAATGCGCGCCCTCGCCGAACTCAACAACGCCGTGCTGCCCAGGCTCGAGAGGCTCAGCTGGCTGGAGCCAGGCATCGACGTGGCCGAGATCGAGAATCTGCGAGCCCGGTCTAGAACCCTGGCCGTGGACCTGCAAGACCCGAAGCTGCCGGCGGCCATGCATGCTCTCGAAGCAGACTTCGCTGCCTTCCAGTTGCGCACAGCCGCCCAGATCGCCAACAGCATCTACGTGCGCGGCTGGGACTACGGCGGTCCCTCACTCAACGGCATGCGCGAAGTTGCCCAGCGACCGGCCTCCTGCCCCAACTGCGGGCGTGACCGAGCTGCAGTGATTACCTTGTGCCACCTGGTGCGCTCAGACCTCGAGATCCAGACCCTTCAGTGCCGCCGATGCGGCGACGTCTGGTGGACCAGCGAAACTGGCGCCCGCACGATCACCCTGGACGGCCCGGTCGACACGGACGCCGTGGGCGGCACCATTGCCCCACTCACCAGGGAGATTCGCAACGATTCGGGCACGGTACTGCGTGGCGGCGTCGGCTTCGCCTTCAATATGCGCAAGTTCCTTGGATTGCCTCCGGAGATATCGGCACCGGTACGCGTTGCGCCCTTCTCCGTTGGATCATTCACCGCCGACGTCAATCTGGTTGACTACGAGCCTCGCCCAGACGTCCACACCGGTGTCTTCGTGGCGGTGGTCAACGGTCATTATTTGGCGTCGAGTTGCATGATGCGGCTGAAGCCCTCCGTGGCCTGACGTCCGGCACCCGCGCCACTGCTTCGACATCCATCCCTTCAGCAGTGCGGCAGAGAAGATCGTCAGCTGCGTGGGAAACGCCATTCGAGCGGCTCGGGGAGTTCGGATGGCGTTCCGGTGATACACCGGTCCCGTCCAGCACGCGCCGGTGGGGGCTCTTTCGGACCCAACTCCTTCTCCAGGCGCAAGAGGTACTCGGTCGGAGAGGTAGCCAACTGCGAGTCCCGTTACTGGGCCGCGCTTCGCCGGAGGGAGGGCACTCCGAAGACCGCCGAGGCACCAGCGGTCATCAGCGGCATACCGACAGGCAATGCTGCCAGGGCGAGCGGAGGCGCCCTGCCCGGCACTCAGGGCGGTTTCAGAGTCTGATTGATCATGCGTTGGTGCAGGTCAGTTGAGGTTGATGAGGTCCAGTGGGCGGCGGAAGCCGT
>NZ_QUAK01000061.1 GCF_003429565.1 Streptomyces triticagri | reverse complement strand
CGCGGTCGGCGGCGGGCCCCGGCCGCCCGGTGGGCGTCGCGTCGTCCGGGTCGTCCGCGGGCGTACGGGCATGCGGCACGGTCCGGCCGTGCGAGCTGACCAGCTTCGGCGCCCGGCGGCGCGGGAGCGGAACCGGGGAGTCGTCGGCGGGTGCCGTGGACCGGGTCGGCTCGCGCCGTGCCGCGGCCGGGTCGTCCGCCTGCTGGTGCTCCCGGCGGCCGGCGACGAGCGGCTTGCGCGGCCGGAACAGGCCTCCCCGCTCGCTGTCCTCGTCGGTCAGATCGCCGGCCGCGGTGGCGGGTTCGTCCGGCCGGTCGACGGCGCGCACCGGGGGCTCGATCTCGACGGGTCCGTCCAGGATCGACGGCGGGAGGACGGGCAGCCGGGACGGCACCTCGGTCGGCCGGCCGGTCCGGTCGTCGGCCGGCCGGCGCGCCGGGGCGTCCGGGCCCCGGTCGAGCCGGAAGCCCGCTCCGTCGGTGTCGACCGCCTCGGTCAGCAGCGCCTCGGGGATGAAGACGATCGCGGTGGTGCCGCCGTACGGGGACTTCTGCAGGGAGACCCGGACGTTCTGCCGCTGGGCGAGGCGGCTGACGACGAACAGGCCGAGCCGGTCGGTGTCGGACAGCTCGAAGTCCGGGGTCTCGGCGAGCCGCAGGTTCGCGTCCAGGAGCGCCTCGGCGGTCATGCCGAGTCCGCGGTCGTGGATCTCCAGCGTGAAGCCGTTCGCGACGCGCTCGCCGTGCACCTGCACCGCGGTGTGCGGGGGCGAGAACACCGTGGCGTTCTCCAGGAGTTCTGCCACCAGGTGCGTGACGTCCGAGACGGCCGGGCCGGTCACGGCCACCCGGGGCAGCCGGCGCACCTCGATCCGCTCGTAGTCCTCGACCTCGGCGACCGACGCCCGTACGACGTCCATGAGCTGGACGGGTCTGCGCCACTGCCGGGACGGGGCCGCGCCGGAGAGGATGACCAGGCCCTCGGCGTGCCGGCGCATCCGCGTGGTGAGGTGGTCGAGGCGGAACAGGTCGGCCAGTTCCTCGGTGTCCTCGGTCCGGCGCTCCATGGAGTCCAGGAGTGTGAGCTGCTTGTGCAGCAGCACCTGGCTGCGGCGGGCGAGGTTGACGAAGACCTCGGACACTCCGCGGCGCACGTCGGCCTGCTTGACCGCCGCCTCCACCGCGGCGCGCTGCAGGGTGTTGAGGGCCTGTCCGACCTGGCCCATCTCGTCGCGGTCGTACTCGAGCCGGGGGGCCTCCGTCTCGACGTCGACCTGTTCGCCGGCCGCGAGCCGGCGCATCACGCTCGGCAGTCGTACGCCGGAGGCCTCGTGGGCCTCCTTGCGGAGCCGGTTGAGGTCGCGGACGAGGGAACGTCCGATGCGTACGGAGAGGAACAGCGAGAACAGCAGGGCGACCAGGCCGAGCACACCGGCGACCGCCGCCTGTACGAGCACGCGCATCGCCACCGGCTGGACCCGGTCCTGCAGCCGGTCCCCCGCCTCGGAGTTGAGCTCGCCCAGCTGGTCGAGTGCGCCGGTCGCGGCGGTGGACCAGGAGTCGGCGCTCAGGCCGCGTGGCCTGCCGGGGTCCGCGGCCAGGAGGGTCTTCTCNGCGCTCAGGCCGCGTGGCCTGCCGGGGTCCGCGGCCAGGAGGGTCTTCTCGGCGGCGCGCAGCTGGGCGGTGGCGGGGCTCTTCCAGAAGCGTTCGTAGCGCCGGCGTTCGTCCTGGGGCAGGGCCTCGAGGCTGATGTCGTTGCGCTCGGTGCGGCGGACGACGAGTTCGGAGACCTGGCGCAGTTCCTTGCCGTTGATCGTGCCGGTGGCGAGGGCCGCACTCACCAGGGCGTCCTCGCGGGCGAGCAGTTCACGCGCGTACGCCAGGCCGACCAGGGCGCGGCCCTGCCCGTCCATCTCGGAGTCGTCGATGGCGCCGACGTCGGTGAGGAAGGTGTAGCAGGGGTCGATCAGGCGGTTGTAGAGGTCGAGCGCCTGGCCGGCCGTGAGCGGGCCGTCCTCCACGGAACGGCGCAGGCTGGCGATGCCGTCGAAGGCCTCCACGATGGAGGCGAGGCGCTCCCCGGATTCGCCGTCCAACTCCTCGCGCACGTCCGGGTCCTCGGCGCTCGCCCGGGCCAGGGCGACGGTCTCGTCGGTGGCGGCGCGCTTCCTGCGCAGGTCGGTGAGGGCATCGGATGCGCGCGGATCGGCCAGGTACACGAGGGTCTGCCGGCGTTCGTCCTGCAGGACGCGGACGGTGTCCTCGATCGGGTCGCCGACCTTGTCCGCGATGAACGAGACATCGAGCAGCTGCGCGGCCTGCCGGCCGGTGATGACCGTCGCGAAGCCCCAGATGGCGGTGAGGGACACCAGCGGCACCAGGAGCAACGCCACGATCTTCCGGCGGATGGATTTCCCGCGAAAGCGCATGGCCTCCCCCAGCTCGGCCCCTCGACGGGGGTGCGTGCGTCAATAATCTGCGCGAGCCTACTACTGCCGTGGGAGCAACTCGAAGGCCTGTCCGGGCACTTTCCGGCCGTACCGGAAGACTTCCGTCACGAGTTGTCCGTTCTTACCCGGAGATGCTCACCCATCGGGCCCGAAGCGATCTCGGGGCCACTACCCGTGAACCGATGGCCAGTTGGCCGGATCTTTTCGTCGGGTCCGCCAAGGGCGGGAATTCTTGAAGGGGTTCAATCGTCTGTTCCAGTGGGGAGTCGGCGAATCCCGCCCATGTTCCGCATGAGGCGCCGAAACCACCCATGAAGGCGGCGTGAACCGGTGCAAGCCGGGCAGCCAAGGAGACATCGCCCTCGGGAATACGGGACGAGCGGCTGCGAAGTGACGGAGAGAGACGGTCGAATGGGGACGGCAGAACAGCACATGCCGGAGAGCGAATTGTGGATCGACGAGCCGGTGGCACAGCCCCGGATGCCCGATCCGGTACGGACCGCCGCGGTGCGGGCGGTGCTCATAGTGTCGTTGACCCTCATTCAGGCGATGGTCGCCTTCCTCTGCACCCTCGCCGGCTCCTGGCTGGCCTTCCCCATGGTGCTCAGCAGCGTCGCCAGCACGGTCGTCGCCACCTGGGGCGTCCTGGACGTCTGGGTCACCCGCCAGGTGTGGAATCAGCGGCACGGCGTCGTCTCCTCGCCGGGCAGCACCGCGCGGCGGCTGCGCAGGGAGCGCCGCCGGGCCCGCCGGGC
>NZ_QUAK01000075.1 GCF_003429565.1 Streptomyces triticagri | reverse complement strand
GGGCTCCACGCGCGCAGGGCGGACGTGCACCCGCGGCCTCCTCACGCGAGACCGAGGGCGAACACCGCGAACCCCGCCGCGAGCAGCCCGGCGACCGCCCGCCGCACCTGCGACGCCCGCGTCCCGGTCTGCCACGGCGCCTCGAACTTCCGCGCGTACCGCCCGATTCCGATCAACAGGGCCGCGAACACCGGCAGCCAGAGGAGCCGCGCCGCCACCCAGCCCAGCGTGTCAGGGGCGGCCGTCAGACCCGGCACCGAGCCGAGCAGCGCACCCGAGGCGGCCGCCGAGAACATCGCGGTCTGGTGCCAGCACAGGATCGTCATCGCCGACAGATTGATCACGACCACCGGCGCCCACAGCGCGGGCCGCTGCAGAAGTGCCCCGATACGGTCCCGCAGCAGGATCGCCGCACCGCTCTGCGCGGCCGCGAGCGCGAGCACGAGCAGCGACGGCGGATGCGAGTTGGTGCGCGCCTCGCCCGGCACTCCGACCATCGACGCCGGGTAGTGGAAGGCGAGCAGCAGCACCGCGAAGAGCGCGGCGCCCCCGGCGAGCAGCAGCCAGGCCCCGCGCCGGCCGAGCCGCTTCTCGCCCCAGGACACACCGAGTTGGTACGCGAACATCCAGCCGGGCAGCAGATTCAGCAGGCTCAGCCAGGACGGCATCGCCTCGGCGTACGGCCCGTACCGCAGGAAGTCCACGGCGGCGACGACCGCGAGCAGCGGGGCGGCCGCCCAGGCACCGAGCCGCTCGGAGGCCAGTACGCAGTACGGCGTGAGCACGGTGATCACCGTGTAAACGCCGACGAACCACAGCGGCTGGATCACCAGCGTCGACCCGGTGCGCAGCGTCGTGCCCGGCACCCCCAGGGCGTACAGCAGCGGGATGAGCGCGGCCCACACCGCGGTCACGCCGAGCACCGGCCGCCCGAGCCGGGCCACCCGGCCGCGCAGCCAGCGCCCGGTGGACTCGCCGCGCCCGGTCGATCGCCGGTACGAGAGCACCGAGGCGTAGCCGCCGACCAGGAAGAACACCCCGAGCATCTGCAGGACCCAGCTGAGCGGCGCGAAGAAGCCGAACGAGGAGAGCGGGCTGGCGTTGTGCAGGCCCGCGGAGTCCAGGGTGAAGCCGCCGAGCAGCCAGTGCCCGGTCGGCACCGCGAGCAGGGCGAGCGCCCGCAGCCCGTCGACGGCCCGGTCCCGGTGCGCGGGCGTCTTCGCGTCGATGGACTCGGCGCTCCTGCGCAGGACGGTGAGGGTGCGCGTACTCATGAGCGGCCTCCGAGACTGTGCTTGCCGGCGTCGGAAACGCCGAAGTCGTGGTCGCCGACGGCGATCCGGGCGAAGGCACGCAGCGAGTCCGTGCCGGGGGCGAAGTAGCCGGTGTGTCCCTCGGCGGTCGCCGCGGGGATGCGCCGGGCGCCGAAACCGGCGCCGGCCGGGTCGGCGCCGTGGCCGAGCCCGAGCACGTTCACGTTCGGGACGCGGCCGATCCAGTCGTCGTCGTTGCGCGCGGCCCAGACGCGGGCCTTGGTGTCCAGACCGGCGGCGTTGTCGCTGCGCATGCCGGGCGAACCGGCCACCACCAGGTCGGCGGCGGGTAGTTCGGCCGCGGCGAGACCGCATACCACCGAGCCGTAGCTGTGGCAGAAGACCGCCGGCTTCGCGCTTCCGTTCGCGGTGAGGCCCTGGACGAGTCGGGTCAGACGCGGGGCGCCGGCCTCGGCAAGGCGCCCGGTGGCTGCATCGGGCCCGAGCCCGACGGGCGTGGTGTATCCGGCCCAGGCGACCACGGCGGTGCGCTCGCCGGTCGCGCGGTACAGCGAGCGCGCCATGCCGGTCGGTGTGCCGTACGGGTCCGAGTCGCGGTCGAAGGTCTCCAGATCGATGTCGGAGCCGGGCACTACCACGGCCGTGTGCTCGGCACGCCTCAAGTCCCCGTACACCTCGGCGACTTGGCCGCGGCCGCGCGGATCGAAGGCGAGGATCCGGCGGCCGCCGGACAGCAGCCGGTCGTAGCGCTCGGCGCGCTCGCGGGCCGCCGCACGGTCGCGGGCGGGAGTGGATGCGTCGTCGGCGCGGCGGAGCTCGGCGGCGCGCTCCTGCCGCAGCGCCGCCGCGTTGGCCCGGTAACGCAGTTCCACCGGTGCGCCGTCCAGATTGCCGACCACCAGGGCGTGCCGTTCGGCGAGCGCCCGGTCGTGCCCGGCGGGCAACGCCTGGAAGAAACGGGCGACTTCGGCAGGGGTGGCGCTCGCCGGGTCCGGCAGCGGCCCGTCCGGCCCGCGGTCCGCGCGCCACTCGGCGGCCCCCGGTACCGGCCCGGTCACCGCGACCTGCTCGCTGCCGACCGCCCAGCCGGCCGTGCCCGCCACCGCGACGGTGGCCACGGCACCGGCGAGCAGCGTCCTCAAGTAGCGCCCGTGCCCTGCTCGTTGGCGCCCCTGCCCGTTGCGGCGGCTCATGGCCCGTCTCCCTCGTCCGTCGACTGCGTTGACGGAGGGAAGTAAAGGAAGACGCCCTGCCCGCACACGTCACACCGCGGAGCCAACTGCGGGGTGCTACCGGGGTAGGGGGTGTACGGGGCGGGCCGCGGCAATCAGCCGCGAACACCGAGGGGTTGAAGCGGACGCCGGCCGGTCAGGGCGCGGATTCCCCCGGCGTCACAAGCCCCGACTCGTACGCGAAGATCACGATCTGGGCGCGGTCCCGCAGATCCAGCTTGGCCAGGACCCGGCCGATGTGCGTCTTCACGGTCTGCTCGGCGAGCACCAGCGTTTCGGCGATCTCCTGGTTGGACAGGCCGCGGGCGATCAGTTCGAGCACCTCGGTCTCGCGCGGTGTGAGCCCGTTCAGGCGCAGGCTCGTGGCCTTGCGCGGGGCCGTCCGCTGCTTGGCGAAGTCGGCGATCAGGCGGCGGGTCACGGACGGCGCGAGCAGCGCCTCGCCGGCGGCCACCACCCGTACCGCCGCGATCAGATCGGCGGGCGGAGCGTCCTTGAGCAGGAAGCCCGAGGCGCCGGCCCGCAGCGCCTCGTACACATAGTCGTCGACGTCGAACGTGGTCAGCATCAGGACCTTCGGCCGGTGCACCACACCCGGCGGCGGGTCGAGCAGCGCGCGGGCGGCCGCGAGCCCGTCCATCTCCGGCATCCGGACGTCCATCAGGACCACATCGGGATGGGTGCTGCGGCTGACCTCGACGCCCTGCCTGCCGTCCGGGGCCTCGCCCACCACGTCGATGTCGCTCTGCGCGGCGAGCAGCGCGGCGAATCCCGCACGGACCATGGCCTGGTCGTCGACGATGATCACGCGAATGGTCAAGGGGTACCCTCCGGGGTCGGCACATCGCTGAGGCCCAGCGGAAGTCGGGCGGCGACCCGGAAACCCCCGTCCGGCAGCGGCCCCACGTCGAGCGAGCCGCCGGTCAACCGTACGCGCTCACGCATGCCCACCAGGCCGTGCCCGGTCCCGGAGCTCTCGAGCGGCGTATCGCGCGCGGTGGGCGGTCCGTTGACGATGAGCACGGTCAGATCGGTCCCGTCGGAGCCGACCGACACCCGGGTGCCGGCACCCGGCGCATGGCGCACCACGTTCGACAGCGCCTCCTGCACGATCCGGTACGCGGACAGGTCCACCGCCTGCGGTACGGCGCCGAGTTCGGCCGCGAGCGAGAGCTCGGCGGGCACCCCGGCCCGTACCGTCGCCTCCACCAGCTGCTGCAGCTTGTCGAGACCGGGCTGCGGGGTCCGCTCGCCGCCCGCGTCCTCGCTGCGCAGCACCGCGAGCAGCCGCCGCATCTCGGCGAGCGACTCGCGCGCACTCGCCGCGATCGCGCCGAACTCCTCCTGTGCCGCCGCCGGAATCCCCTCGATCCGGTACGGCGCCGAGTCCGCCTGCACGGTGATCACCGACATGTGGTGGGCGACGACGTCGTGCAACTCCCGTGCGATGCGGGTGCGTTCCTCGAGCAGGGTGCGCCGGGCCCGTTCCGCCTCGCTGATCGTCTCCTGTTCGACGAGCCGGCGTTCCGCGGCCCCGCGCTCGCGCAGCGCGTAGGTGACGACGAGTGCGACACCGCTGAGCACGAAGAGCAGCAGCTGGACACCGTCGCTGCGCTCCTGCGAGATCAGCTCGAAGAGCAGGCCCGCCGCCCCGGTCGCCAGCCACACCGCGAGCAGCGTCCGCCGGGACTCGCGCAGTCCGAGCAGGATCATCAGGAGGACATAGCCGACCACGACCATCGGCGGCCAGGGCCAGGACAGTTGATGGGTGGGGCTGCCCAGCAGGGCGAACGCCCCGACCACATCGGCCGCGAAGATCACCCACCAGGCCTGCAGGGGCCGGGTCAGAGCCAGCAGCAGGGGCGCGGTCTGCGCGGTGGCGAGCGCCCCCGCGAGCGCGCCGTTGACCTCGTAGTTCCGCACCAGGAGCGTCACCGTCACCGGCAGCAGTGCAGCGACGAAGCCGAAGACCACCACATACGGCAGGGTCCGCACCCAGCGCTTCGGGGACCGGGCGAACGGTGCTTCGCCGGCCGCGGCGGGCGTCGCGAGGGCGAGGCCCAGCTCCCGCAGCGCGGACTGCAGATGCGCGGTGCCCCCGCCGGAGCCGGCCAAGGGCGGCCGGGAGGGGCGGAGCCTGCGCAGCCGGGAGCGGAGCGCGGCGGCTCGGCCGGGCGTCTCCGGCGACTCCGGGGGCTCCGGCGGCTGCGCGGGCGAGGGGTTCGGTTCGGTACTCATGGCCCGATCAGCGTAGACACGGCAGGTCCCGCCCGGCGTCATACCGGAGAGCCGGACCGGGTGCTACTCGGGTATCACCCCACGGTGCCGGCCGCGCGGCCCATGCCTCCCGTGCGGCCGCTTCCGCTTCCGCTCCCGCTCCCGCTCACAGCTCGGCGAGCAGCTCCGCCTTCTTCGCGGTGAACTCCGTGTCCGTGAGCAGCCCCGCCTGATGGAGCTCGCCCAGATGCCGGATGCGGTCGGCGATGTCCGCCGGGTCCCGGCGCCCGGGCGGCCGCTCGGCCTCCACCGGGTCCGGGCCGCAGCTGCGTACCGCGCCGAGCACGGCCGCGGCGAACGGCAGCGACTCGTGCACCGGGCCGTACCCGAGCCCGAACACCACGGCGGCCGGGTCCTGGTCGGCCTGCGCGGGCTGCGGCACCCCGTTCGGCTTGCGGAGCAGCCGCAGATAGCCGTCGAAGACCTCCGGCGAGCGCCACTCCACACCGCTGAGGTCGTTCACCCGGAAGGTCTGGTCGCCCGCCTTCCATTTCGCGGACGACGCCCCCGTCCAGAACCAGCGGAACGACGCCGACGTCCCGTCGAAGGACGCCTTCCCGTCGTAGGCCTTGAACTCCTTGCGGCCCTCCGGCGGCGCCACCAGATACGAGTCGGTCGGCCCGGTGTCCTCGGGCAGCAGCGGACGCAGCTCGTCCGCGTAGTACTCGGCGAGCGTCTCGCGCTCGCCCGGCAGCACCAGGCGGTACGGGTCGCAGTGATCCTTGAGCTGGCCGGCGGCCGCTTCCATCAGCGGGTCGGCACCGGGTCTCGGCGAGGCGTGCAGGACCACCGTCCCGCGCTTGCCGGGAGCGAGGGTCACCGCCGCCAACGCCTCGTAGGGGATGCGGCGTTCACCGAGCGCCTGGAACAGCCGCGGCGTCCTGATCCCCCGTTCGAAGCGGATGAGCACGGAGTCCGATTCGAACTCCCAGGCGGCATGAAATCCGGCCAGTACATCACCCATGCGGCTCATCGTATGCGGCACGGACGTCCACGTCCCCCCTCGTGACGGACCCACCGCTTTCCGGGCACGGCGGGCTTCTACGCGCGTCAGGCCACCGCCGCGCCGGTGGTCCTCCGGCAGGCGTCGTCACCGCCCGCGCAGTTCACCGACTGATATGCGCCGACGCCGATCCTGGCGAAGTTGCGCAGGCTGTCCGTCCCCGGCTGGAAGTAGCCGGTGTGCCCGGACGCGCCCCGCGCCGACACGACCCGTGCGCCGAACTCGGCGGAGACGGGGTCGGCGCCGTGCCCGAGCCCGCCGAACTCCAGGTGCGGAATGTCCGCGATCCAGTCGTCGGCATCCCGCATCGCCCACACCCGGGCCCCGGTCCCGAGCCCGCCCGCCGTACCGGAACGCATGCCCGGACTGCCGGCGACGGCGATGTCGGAGACCCGGCCGGGCAGCTTGTCCGCGGCCACTCCGCACACCACCGATCCGTAGCTGTGGCAGTACAGGGCGATCTCGGAGGTGCCCGGCAGCGTACGGGCCAGCTCCTCGAGGCGCTCGGCGCCGTCCTCCGCCCGCTTGGCGGTGGCCGCGTCCACGCCCACGCCCACCGGCGCGGTGTAGTCGGCCCAGGCGATGACGGCGGTACGGGTGTCGGGGCTCTGGCGCCGCTCCTCGCGGTAGAGGGCGTTGGCCATGCCGCGCGGCGCGGTGTAGCGGCCGTTGGTCTTCTGGAATGTCAGCACATTCGTGTCGACGCCCGGCACCACCACCGACACCCGCTGGGCACGGTTCAGGTCGCCGATGACCTCGGCGACGCGGCCCGCGCCGGTCGGGTCGAAGGCGAGGATCTGCCGGTCGCCGGACATCAGCGAGTCGAAGCGGTGCATCCTGCGGCCCGCCTCGTGGCGGCCGACGTCGGAGAGCCGTTCGTCGTCCATGCGTTGTCGTTCGACTTCTCGCGCCTTGGCCAGTGACGTCCGGTTCGCCGCGTACCGCACCTTCGGCGGGACGCCGCTCATGTTGCCGACCGCGAGCGGATGCCGGGAGGCGAGTCTGCGCTGCTGTGCGGTGCTCAGGGAGGCGAAGAAGCGGGCGACCTGGTCGGCCGACGCATGCGACCCGGGGAGCGGGCGGCCGTCTATGCCGCCGCGCTCCCAGGCGCTCATCGCGGCTTCGAGCGGACTGCTGCCGCCCTGGTGGTTGCGCACCACGGTCCAGCCGGTGGTCGCCAGCATGACGAACACGACGGCGAGTGCGAGCAACGCACGCCAGGCGTTGAGGTGGGGGGACGAGTCGAAGGAAGTCACTGCGGGACACCCTAGGAGAACCGCGCACCGCTCCGGGCCAGGGGTGGGGCAGATCACGTTTCCCGCCGGGAGAATGAGACAAAGCGGGCCTGGGTGATACGGAGTGACTACGCTTCGTGCGCTTTGACCTGGTTCTCGGCCTGGACGCCGGCCGGGTTCGTGGCCCCCGGCTCCCCGGCCGCGGACGCCGGGTCCTCGCCCCCGCCGCGCCAGTGCTGGGCGAGGGACGGTCCGAGCTGGTCCAGACAGGACTCCGTCACGGCGCGCATCGAGGCCACCGAGAGATCGCCGCCCGCGCCCCACAGCCTCCCCGTCAGCCGCATGACCCCGCTGAAGGTGGCCACGGCGACCCGCGGACGAGGATCCGCGTCGACATCGACACCCTCGCGCGCGGCGACGATCCGGGCGATCTCGTCCTCGCTCTCCACCGAGCGCCGCAGCTGCACGGCGAGCAGCGCGGGAGTGGACTCGATCAGCAGGCAGGCCCGCATGTACACATCGACCGGTACGACGCGCTCGATCGCCTCGCCCACGTCGTCCCAGGACGCGAGCACCGCCTGGCGCAGGGCCTCGAGCGGCGGCTCGTCGGCCGGCCGCTCGCGCAGCACCGCGGTGAAGTGCCGCTCGACCATCTCCTGTACGGCGAAGGCGGCCTCCTCCTTGCCCGCGAAGTAGCGGAAGAAGGTGCGCTGCGAGACGTCGACCTCCTCGACGATCGCGTCGACGGTGGTGTTCTCATAGCCGTGTGTGATGAAGAGTTCGAGCGCTGCGCGCAGCAGCGCGTCGCGGGTGCGCTGCTTCTTGCGTTCGCGCAGGCCGGGCGCGCGCAGGTCGGGTCGGCCTTCGCGCGGGCCGGTTTCGGTGCGGGGTTTCACCACTCCATGGTCCTCTTTCCCGCCGTCCGGATTCGCCCGTTCCGTTCCCATCCCCGGAACTGTGAGCAACGTGACAGTTACCGACTTGTGAATTGGTTTGTCAACTGTCAGTAGCTGACATTAGCCTCACCGGCATGACTAGTCAGACCACCGTCGCGGACGAGGCCCCGGATCCACTGGGGAAGCCGGCCGCTCCCGAGCCGGCCAAGGGGCTGCGCGGCCACCCCTGGCTGACGCTGTTCTCCGTCGCCATCGGCGTCATGATGGTCGCCCTCGACGGCACCATCGTGGCCATCGCCAACCCCGCGATCCAGAAGGACCTGGGTGCCTCGCTGCAGGACGTGCAGTGGATCACCAACGGGTACCTGCTCGCCCTCGCCGTCTCGCTGATCACGGCGGGCAAGCTCGGTGACCGCTTCGGCCACCGGCAGACGTTCCTGATCGGCATCGTCGGCTTCGCCGCATCCTCGGGTGCGATCGGCCTGTCCGACAGCGTCACCATGGTCATCGTCTTCCGCGTCCTGCAGGGCCTCTTCGGTGCCCTGCTGATGCCGGCCGCGCTCGGTCTGCTCCGCGCCACCTTCCCGGCCGAGAAGCTGAACATGGCGATCGGCATCTGGGGCATGGTCATCGGCGCCTCCACCGCCGGCGGCCCGATCCTCGGCGGCGTACTCGTCGAGCACGTCAACTGGCAGTCGGTCTTCTTCATCAACGTGCCCGTCGGCGTACTCGCGCTCCTCCTCGGCCTGTGGATCCTCAAGGACCACCGCGCCGAGAACGCACCGCGGTCCTTCGACATCCCGGGCATCGCCCTGCTCTCGGCGGCGATGTTCTTCCTGATCTGGGCGATCATCAAGGCCGGCGAGTCCTGGGGCTGGGGCGGCGGCAACACCTGGCTGTTCATCGGCGCCGCGATCGTCTGCTTCGCCGTCTTCGCGTTCTGGGAGACCCGGGTCAAGGAGCCGCTGATCCCGCTCGCGATGTTCCGATCGGTGCCCCTGTCGGCGGGTGTCGTCCTGATGGTGCTGATGGCCTTCGCGTTCATGGGCGGCATCTTCTTCGTGACGTTCTATCTGCAGGGCGTGCACGGCATGAGCCCGGTCGACAGCGGTCTGCACCTGCTGCCGCTGACCGCGATGATGATCGTGTCCTCGCCGATCGCCGGTGCCCTCATCACCAAGTTCGGGCCGCGCGTCCCGCTGGTCGGCGGCATGACCTGCACCGCCGTCGCGATGTTCGGGATGACCACTCTTTCGACGGACACCGGCACCTTCGCCATGTCCCTCTGGTTCGCCCTGCTCGGTCTCGGGCTCGCGCCGGTCATGGTCGGCGCCACCGAAGTCATCGTCGGCAACGCCCCGTTGGAGCTGTCCGGAGTCGCCGGCGGTCTGCAGCAGGCGGGCATGCAGGTCGGCGGCGCGCTCGGCACCGCCGTACTGGGCGCCGTGATGTCCAGCAAGGTCACCTCCGAACTGCCGAACCAGTGGCGGGACGCCGGCCTGCCGGGCGAGCCCGCACCGGGCCTGGACCAGGCCGCCGAGGTCGGTGTCGTCCCGGTCAAGGAGCTGTCGAAGGCCCCGGGGACGACCCCCGACATCATCGACAAGATCGGCGGCGTCATCCACGACACCTTCATGTCGGGCATGCACCTCGCCTTCGTGACGGCCGGCGTCGTCGCCGTGATCGCGGCAGGCGTGGCCCTGCTCACCAAGCGCGGATCCAACGCCGACGCGGGAGCGGGCGTGGGCCACATCTGAGCCCTCGCTCCGCCACGGCCGACTGCATGGCTCGTGCGGCAACCCGAGGCCCCGCCGGTTCACCCGGCGGGGCCTCGGCGCGTTCCCGCCCCGGCATTCGTGTATCAGGGTGGCCGCTCGCGTACCCCCTTCCCGGCCGGCGTCGCCGGAGGCCACAGTGGCGCCCCAACTGATCCGTACGACACGGGGGTTACGACCATGAAGCACATCCCGACGACCCGACACACCTCGACTTCGCGACGCGCCTCGACGCGCGGCCTGGCGCGGCCCGCGCTCCTCGCCGCGGCCGCCGTCTGCTGTCTGGCCGCCGGCACGGCCGCGACAGCCGCCCCGGCCGCCGCGAGTCCCGCCACGGCCGACACCCGCTGCGGCGCGGGAGAGCTCTGCCTCTGGGAAGGCGCGAAGTACCGAGGCACCCGGCACACCTACGAACTGTCCGGCACCGACATCGAGAGCTGCATCGCCCTGCCGGCCGGCGCCGCCGCCAACGCCCTCGCCAACCGCACCGGACGCCCCGTCACCACCTACCAGTCCGCCGAGTGCGCGGAGACCGGCGAGTTCGACACCTACCCCGGCAGCGGCACCCTCGCCCCGCAGACCCCGTACCGCGTCCGCGCGTTCAAGATCTGGGAGAACTGACCGCGCCGCGCGTCGGCACCCACCCGCCCACACGGACCACGACCCCGGCCGGAGAACTCCGGCCGGGGCCACGATCCATCAACTGCGGTACGGGGCAGGCCCGTACGGGAGCCCTACGCGTCGCCGCCCGCCGGACCCGGGTCCGCGGCCGCGACATCCAGGAGCTGATAGCGGTCGATCGCCTGCTTCAGGACCGACCGGTCCAGCTTGCCCTCCTGCACCAGCTCGGTGAGCACACCGAGCACGATCGACTGCGCATCGATGTGGAAGAACCGGCGAGCCGCCCCACGCGTGTCCGCGAAGCCGAAGCCGTCCGCCCCCAGCGAGTTGTAGCGGCCGGGCACCCAGCGCGCGATCTGGTCCGGCACCGCCCGCATCCAGTCCGACACCGCGACGAACGGCCCCTCGGCCGAGGACAACTTCCGTGTCACATAAGGGACCTGCTGCTCCTCGTCCGGATGCAGCAGATTGTGCTCCTCCACGTGGAAGGCCTCGCGGCGCAGCTCGTTCCACGAGGTCACCGACCACACGTCCGCCTTGACGCCCCAGTCGTCGGCCAGGATCTGCTGAGCCTCCAGCGCCCACGGCACCGAGACTCCGGAGGCCATGATCTGCGCGGGCACGGTGCCCGCCTCGCCCCGCCGGAAGAGGTGGATCCCCTTGATGATGCCCTCGATGTCGGCGCCCTCGGGCTCCGCCGGGTGCTGGATCGGCTCGTTGTACACCGTGAGGTAGTAGAAGACGTCCTCGCCCGGCTGCCCGTCCGCGGTCTCGCCGTACATCCGGCGCAGCCCGTCCCGCACGATGTGCGCGATCTCGAAGCCGAAGGCCGGGTCGTACGCCACACAGGCGGGGTTGGTCGAGGCGAGGAGCTGCGAATGACCGTCCGCGTGCTGCAGCCCCTCGCCGGTCAGGGTCGTACGACCGGCGGTCGCACCGAGTACGAATCCGCGCGACAACTGGTCGGCCATCTGCCAGAACTGGTCGCCGGTGCGCTGGAATCCGAACATCGAGTAGAAGACGTACACCGGGATCAGCGGCTCGCCGTGCGTCGCGTACGCGGAACCCGCCGCGACCAGCGATGCGGTGCAGCCCGCCTCGGTGATGCCGTCGTGCAGCAGCTGCCCGGTCGGCGACTCCTTGTAGGCGAGCAGCAGTTCACGGTCCACGGACTCGTACTGCTGACCCAGCGGGTTGTAGATCTTGGCGCTCGGGAAGAAGGAGTCCATGCCGAAGGTCCGGTACTCGTCCGGCGCGATCGGCACGAAGCGCTTGCCGATCTCCTTGTCCCGCATCAGATCCTTCAGCAGGCGCACAAAGGCCATCGTGGTGGCGATCGACTGCTGCCCCGACCCCTTGCGCACCGAGGCGTAGGCCTTGTCGTCCGGCAGCTGCAGCGGCTTCGCGCGCACCACACGCGTCGGCACGTACCCCGCGAGGGAATTGCGCCGGTCGTGCATGTACTGGATCTCCTCGGAGTCCCGGCCCGGGTGGTAGTACGGCGGAGCGCCGTCCTCCAACTCCTTGTCCGGGATCGGCAGATGCAGCCGGTCACGGAAGCGCTTGAGGTCGTCGACCGTCAGCTTCTTCATCTGGTGGGTCGCATTGCGCCCCTCGAAGTTCGGGCCGAGCGTCCAGCCCTTGACTGTCTGCGCGAGGATCACCGTCGGCTGGCCCTTGTGCGCCTTGGCCGCCGCGTACGCCGCGTACACCTTCTTGTGGTCGTGACCACCGCGGCCCAGGTGCAGCAGCTGGTCGTCGCTCATGCCCTCGACCATCGCCCGAAGCCGCTGGTCGTCACCGAAGAAGTGCTCGCGGATGTAAGCACCGGACTCCGTCGCGTACGTCTGGTACTGGCCGTCCGGAGTGGTGTTCATCCGGTTCACCAGGAGGCCGTCCCGGTCCTGGGCGAGCAGCGGGTCCCAGGAGCGGTCCCAGATCAGCTTGATCACATTCCAGCCGGCGCCCCGGAACTGGGACTCCAGCTCCTGGATGATCTTGCCGTTGCCGCGCACCGGACCGTCCAGGCGCTGCAGATTGCAGTTGACCACGAAGGTCAGATTGTCCAGACCCTCCCGGGCCGCGATCGACAGCTGGCCGAGCGACTCCGGCTCGTCCATCTCGCCGTCGCCGAGATACGCCCAGACATGGGACTTGGAGGTGTCCGCGATCCCGCGGGCCTCCATATAGCGGTTCATCCGCGCCTGGAAGATCGCGCCGAGCGGGCCGAGACCCATCGACACGGTCGGGAACTCCCAGAAGTCCGGCATCGACCGCGGGTGCGGATAGCTGGACAGGCCGTTCGGCGCCTTCGACTTCTCCTGCCGGAAGCCGTCGAGCTGCTCCTCGGTGAGCCGGTCCAGGAGATACGCCCGGGCGTAGATGCCCGGTGAGGCGTGCCCCTGGAAGAAGACCTGGTCGCCGCCGTCGCCCTCGTCCTTGCCCCGGAAGAAGTGGTTGAAGCCCACGTCGTAGAGCGAGGCCGAGGAGGCGAAGGTGGCGATGTGGCCGCCGACGCCGATGCCCGGACGCTGGGCGCGCGAGACCATCACCGCCGCGTTCCACCGGGTCGCGTTGAGGACCTTGCGCTCGATCTCCTCGTTGCCCGGGAAGAACGGCTCGTCCTTGGTCGCGATCGTGTTGACGTAGTCCGTACTGCGCATCTCGGGCACCGCGACGCGCTTCTCGCGGGCCCGCTCGATCAGCCGGAGCATCAGGTAGCGGGCCCGCTCGCGGCCGCGCTCGTCGACCGCGGCGTCAAGGGAGTCGAGCCATTCCTGAGTCTCTTCGGGATCGAAGTCCGGGACCTGGCTGGGCAGGCCGCCAATGATGATCGGGTTGCGATCTGATCCGGAAGCCACGCTGTTCCTTCGCTGTCGGTCTTGCCTGCTATGCCTGGGAGTGCGTCTTGCCTGCTACGCCTGGGAGTACACCGTCCGGCGCGGGGCACGCTCACTCCGCGGGACCTCCGCGCCGCCCACCATCGTCCCCCCGGGGCATCCAAACGTCATCTGTACCGAGAGGTAACCGAGTGGGTCGCGAGCGGTCCGGCGTAAGCTTCTTCTCAAATCGCAACGATACGCCCGCGCACCGCGTCGGCTTCGTCCGGTTGTCCACGGGGCGGTCCGCGGAGTTCCCGACCGGTCGGGAACGTCACCGTTTCGGCGGTCTCGACCGCCGGGTACTTGCGCGATCCGTCCCGCCCGTGTGGACTACGGCCAGTGACGCGCGTACGCGCGTGGCTTGAAGACATCACCGAAACATGATCAGGAGGCAACCCGTGAGCGCGACCGCGGACCACGCGGAGGAGCGGACCAACCCTGCCGCAAGGCTGGGATTCCAGCCCGAGCAGGTGGTCCAGGAGATCGGCTTCGACGACGACGTCGACCAGGAGCTCCGCGAGTCCATTGAAGAGGTCATCGGCAGTGAGCTCGTCGACGAGGAGTACGACGATGTCGCCGATGCCGTCGTGCTGTGGTTCCGGGAGGACGACGGCGACCTGACGGACGCGCTGGTGGACGCATCCCAGCTGGTCGACGACGGCGCCCCGGTCTGGCTGATGACCCCCAAGACCGGCCGCGACGGCTACGTCGAGCCGAGCGACATCAACGAGGCCTCGCAGACCGCGGGTCTGTCCCAGACCAAGAGCATCAACGCGGGCAAGGACTGGACGGGCAGCCGCCTGGTCACCCCCAAGGCGGCGAAGTCCAAGCGCTGAGCCACCGTGCCGTGCCGAGAGCCCCCGCAGACACCGTCTGCGGGGGCTCTCGCGATCTCTCGTAGGCTGGGCGGCACCCGTTCGGCGGCGTGCGGCGTCGCCGGGCAACGGTCATGACGAAGGGAACCAAGCACATGGCGATCGAGGTCGGCACCAAGGCCCCGGATTTCGAGCTGAAGGACCAGCACGGCCAGACCGTGCGCCTCGCGGACTTCCGCGGCGAGAAGAACGTGGTGCTGCTCTTCTACCCGTTCTCCTTCACCGGCGTGTGCACCGGCGAGCTCTGCGCGCTCCGCGACGAGCTCCCCAAGTTCGTCAACGACGACGTCCAGCTGCTGGCGGTCTCCAACGACTCGCCCTTCACCCAGCGCGTCTTCTCCGAGCAGGAAGGCCTCGAGTACCCGGTGCTCTCGGACTTCTGGCCGCACGGCGAGACCTCGCGCGCCTACGGCGTCTTCGAGGAGGAGAAGGGCTGCGCGGTCCGCGGCACCTTCATCATCGACAAGGAGGGCGTCGTCCGCTGGACCGTCGTCAACGGACTGCCCGACGCCCGGGACCTGAACGACTACGTCAAGGCGCTCGACACCCTCTGATCCTTCAAGGGGAAGAGCCTGGTTGACCCGGGAACCGGTCACTAGGATCAATTCGTTGATCCGATGCCATCGCAAGACGGGGGCGCTGCCCCTCAACACTTTTGGGAGGACTCGTGGGAGTCAGCCTCAGCAAGGGCGGCAACGTCTCGCTCTCCAAGGAGGCCCCGGGCCTGACCGCAGTACTGGTCGGCCTCGGCTGGGACGTCCGTACCACCACCGGTACGGACTTCGATCTCGACGCCAGCGCCATCCTGACCACCGAGGACGGCAAGGTGAGCAGCGATGCGAACTTCGTCTTCTTCAACAACCTCAAGAGCCCCGACGGCTCGGTCGAGCACACCGGTGACAACACCACCGGTGAGGGCGAGGGCGACGACGAGGCGATCAAGGTCAATCTGACCGGAGTGCCGGCAGAGATCTCCAAGATCGTGTTCCCGGTCTCCATCTACGACGCCGAGAACCGCCAGCAGTCCTTCGGCCAGGTGCGCAACGCGTTCATCCGCGTCGTCAACCAGGCCAACAACCAGGAGATCGCCCGGTACGACCTCTCCGAGGACGCCTCGACGGAGACCGCCATGGTCTTCGGCGAGCTGTACCGCAGCGGCGCGGAGTGGAAGTTCCGCGCGGTCGGTCAGGGTTACGCCTCGGGCCTGCGCGGCATCGCGCAGGACTTCGGTGTGAACGTCTGACCGGGATCCTTCTCCGTACGTACACGTGCCAGACGTACGTCACGTACGCCACGTACGGCCCCCGGGCCGTACGGTCACGTCCGGCGCCGCATGCTGAGTGCGGCGCCGGACGCCTTGTGCCAGTCTGTTCAGCATTTCGGGGAGGATCACGATCATGGGCGTCACACTCGCCAAGGGGGGCAATGTCTCCCTGTCCAAGGCCGCACCCAACCTCACGCAGGTGATGGTCGGGCTCGGCTGGGACGCACGATCCACCACAGGTGCCCCGTTCGACCTGGACGCCAGCGCACTCCTGTGCCAGGCCGGCCGGGTGCTCGGGGACGAGTGGTTCGTCTTCTACAACAACCTGAAGAGCCCGGACGGATCGGTGGAGCACACCGGTGACAACCTGACGGGTGAGGGCGAGGGTGACGACGAGTCGCTGATCATCGACCTGACGAACGTCCCGGTCAATGTCGACAAGATCATCTTCCCGGTCTCGATCCACGAGGCCGACAACCGCGGCCAAACGTTCGGCCAGGTCAGCAACGCCTTCATCCGCGTCGTCAACCAGGCCGACGGCCAGGAGCTCGCGCGCTACGACCTCTCCGAGGACGCCTCCACCGAGACCGCGATGATCTTCGGTGAGCTCTACCGGTACGGGGGCGAGTGGAAGTTCCGTGCAGTTGGTCAGGGGTACGCATCGGGCCTGCGAGGCATCGCTCTAGACTTCGGGGTCAACGTTTCTTAAAGCCGCTCGCGGCGCGGGGGAGTCCCGTACACGGGGAGACCCGTTCACAACGATGGGGTAGCCAGTGGTTCTGAAAACCTTCGGCTGGTCGTTCGCAGTTACTGCGCTCGGCCTGGTCGCGGCGGTGTTCTACGGAGGGTGGGCGGCGTTCGGGATCGTCGCGATCCTGTCCATCCTCGAGATCTCGCTGTCTTTCGACAATGCGGTGGTCAACGCCAGCATCCTGAAGAAGATGAATGCCTTCTGGCAGAAGATCTTCCTCACCATCGGCATTCTCATCGCCGTGTTCGGCATGCGTCTTGTCTTCCCCGTCGTCATCGTCGCCATCAGCGCCTCGATGGGCCCGATCGAGGCCGTCGACCTGGCCATGACCGACAAGGACCGCTACCAGGAGCTGGTGACCGACGCTCACCCGTCGATCGCCGCCTTCGGTGGCATGTTCCTGCTGATGATCTTCCTCGACTTCATCTTCGAGGACCGTGACATCAAGTGGCTGGGCTGGCTGGAGCGGCCGTTGGCCAAGCTCGGCAAGGTCGACATGCTGTCGGTCTGCATCGCGCTGATCGTCCTGATGATCTCCGCAATGACGTTCGCGACCCATGCCCACCAGCACGGCGGCACCCATGTCGACAAGGCGGAGACGGTACTGATCTCCGGTATCGCCGGTCTGATCACCTATCTCATCGTCGGTGGTCTCTCCGGATACTTCGAGGACAAACTCGAAGAAGAGGAGGAGCGCGAGCACGAGGAGGAGGAAGAGGCCAGGAAGAAGGGCAAGCCCGTCTCGGCCGTCAAACTCGCCGGCAAGGCCGCCTTCTTCATGTTCCTCTACCTCGAGGTCCTCGACGCCTCGTTCTCGTTCGACGGTGTGATCGGCGCATTCGCCATCACCAACGACATCATCCTGATGGCTCTCGGCCTCGGCATCGGCGCCATGTACGTCCGTTCGCTCACGGTCTACCTGGTCCGCCAGGGCACCCTGGACGACTATGTGTACCTGGAGCACGGCGCGCACTACGCGATCGGCGCGCTCGCCGTGATCCTGCTCGTCACCATTCAGTACGAGATCCACGAGCTCATCACCGGTCTCGTCGGTGTCTTCCTGATCGCCGCATCCTTCTGGTCCTCGGTCCGGCGCAACAGGGCACTGGCGGCGGCCGAAGGCGGCGGCGACGGTCCGGCCCCGGGGGAGAAGACTGAGGTCTCTTCCGGGGTGTGACCCACGGCCCGGTCAGGGAACGCTCTGAAGCGGGGCGGCCACGAGGTTGGACCTCGGGGCCGCCCCGCCGCATGGGATCAGACACCAGGGGGCAGGATGTCCTTCTTCGACGGGCTGCGGCGAGGTCGGGCCGCGCAGTTCGACTCCGGCAGCGCTGCGTCCAACGCAATCGAGCTCACCAAACGGAATCCGTCCGTCTCACTGACCAAGCAGGGGGCGGCCACCGGCAATCTGCGGGTCAACCTCTCGTGGCGGATGCGTACGTCCGACATCGAGGGGCGCTCCCGGCAGAGCGGACGCCTCTTCCGGCACCCGTTCCGGCTCTTCCAGCCGGACGTGGTCCAGGCCCACACCCAGGGTGTGGTCAACGTGGACCTGGACATCGGCTGCCTCTACGAACTTGCCGACGGCACAAAGGGCGTGGTCCAGCCACTGGGCGGGTTCTTCGGCGATCTGAACGGCCCGCCGTTCGTCAAGCTCAGCGGCGACGACCGCTTCGGCTCACCCTCGGGCGAGACCATCTACGTCAATCTCGACCATCGCGAGTCCATCAAGCGCCTGCTGATCTTCTGCTACATCTACGACCAGACCCCGGCCTTCGACCGTACACATGCCAAGGTCACCCTGTATCCGAGCAACGGGCCGCGCATCGAGATCGAACTCGACGAACGAGCCCCCCAGGCCCGCTCCTGCGCCGTGCTCACGCTCGAGAACGTCAAGGGCGAACTGGTCGTGCGCCGTCACGTGAAGTTCGTCTACGGCTTCCAGGCCGAGCTCGACCGGCTCTTCGGCTGGGGGCTGCAGTGGGGGCGCGGATACAAGTCGTCGGTGGGGGAGCGCTGACGGGTGCGGTGCCCTCTCGGTGAGGCGTTTCTGGTGGTGCCCCTTCGGGCCGTCCAGGTGCGGCGTGCGCGTGAGTTCGGTGGTGCGCCCGCGTGACTCCGGTGGTGTGTCCGGGTGACCCCGGTGGTGCGCCTCAGCGGCCGACGAACTGCGGACCCTGGGGCGGGAGTTGGAAGTCGGGGTCCGGCGCGATGGCCGGGACGGGCGGACTGACGGGGGCGGCGGGTCCGACGGGGTCGGTGGGTGCCGCATGTGGGCTCACGGGCCCCGGGTAGCCGTAGGAACCGCCCTGTGCCGGGACAGGCTGCGGATAGCCGTACGCGGGTGCGGCTGTGGCCGGTGCTGCCGGTTGCGCGGGTGGTGGTGCCACGGGCGGCTGGGGGTAGCCGTACGCCGGCTGGGCCGACGGCTGTGGCGCTCCCTGGGGCTGGACTGCTGGTGGCTGGGTGGCCTGGGGCTGCGGCTCGGCCTCCGGAGGCTGGGCCGGCGGCGGAGGTCCCGTGGGGCCGGCCGTGGCGGCGGGCGGCGCGGCCTCGGCCTCGGACTCGTCGACCGAGATGCCGAAGTCGGTGGCCAGGCCCACCAGACCGTTCGAATACCCCTCTCCCAGCGCACGGAACTTCCAGGCGTCACGCCTGCGGTACAACTCCCCGCAGATCAACGCCGTTTCCGCGCCGGTCTCGGGATTCACGTCGAAGTATGCGTACGGCTCGGCATCCGCGTCGGTCGATGCCGCGTCGTACAGCAGGATGCGCAGCTCCCGCACTCTCCCGAAGGCCACATCGTCCGCCGAGGCGACGATCAGCACACGGTGGACCTCGCTGCCCAGACCGGACAAATCCGCCTGGATGGTGTCGGTGAGTCCATCGGGCCCGGCCTTCTTTCCGAGCCGCCACACCTTGCCCGACGGGTGGCGCGGCTGGTTGTAGAAGACGAAGTCACCGTCGGAGCGCACTCGGCCGTCCGCGCCGAGGAGCAGCGCGGAGGCGTCGATGTCCGGGACGTCGGGGCCGGCCGTCCACCGCAGCACGGCGCGGACCGCCGTGGCTTCGAGCGGGACGTTCGATCCCTTCACCATCGCGTGCGTCATGTCGTCATCCTGCCTTCCCGGTCGGTGTACGGACAACGCGGGGGCGGTGGTATCCAGGGTCTTCGCCGTGCGGTTGGGGAGATTTCCGGCCGTAACCGTGAGGATCGGTTACCGGATTTTCATCCGGGTGGGGAACTGTTGATGTGCGCCCCCACGTACTATTACCGGCCACAGCAAGTCAGCGGGAGCGCTGCATAGGTCAGTCAGGATCCTGCAACGGGGGAGTCTCATGCGTCATTTCGGATATATTGCGCCTGAGATCCGGAAGGGCCTATTCCACAGCGAGCCGTGCGAGTTCACTCTGGACTCGTCGCCCGAGGTGCTCTCGGTGGCACTCGGAGCGACCCTGTACAGCCCCGCGACCAGGCTGCATCTGGCCGACGACATACTGAAGCAGGCCTCCCGCGGTGTGGCGTCCATGGTCATCTGCCTCGAGGACTCCATCGACGATGCCGATGTCGAGCAGGCGGAGCAGAACCTGATCTCCCAGTTCCTCGAGCTCGCCAGGCGGGCCGCGCCCTTGTCGAAGGCGGGCGAGGATGCGGTCTCGACCGGGTCGACCGGCTCTGCGCCGACCATCGACGATCTGCCGCTGTTGTTCGTCCGCGTACGTGAGCCGGCGCAGATATCGGATCTGGTCCGACGCCTCGGCCCGGCCTGTGCCCTGCTGTCCGGATTCGTACTGCCGAAGTTCACCGAGGAACGAGGAGCCCCGTTCCTCGAAGCCCTCGCCGCCGCGGAGACTGCGGCCCGGCGTCGGCTTTTTGCCATGCCGGTCCTCGAGTCGCCCGAACTCCTGCACCGCGAGACCCGGGGCGAGACCCTGGCCGGAATCGCTCGCACCGTCGACAAGTACCGCGACCGTGTCCTCGCCCTGCGCCTCGGTGTCACCGACTTCTGCTCGGCCTACGGACTGCGCCGCACCCCTGATATGACGGCCTACGACGTACAGATCGTGGCCTCCGTCATCGGCGATGTCGTGAACGCCCTCGGCCGCGCCGACGGCACCGGCTTCACCGTCACCGGACCGGTCTGGGAGTACTTCAAGACCCAGCAGCGGATGTTCAAACCGCAGCTGCGCAGCAGCCCGTTCCTCGGGCGGGCGGAAGAACTGCGCAGCTCGCTCATCGAGCACGACATGGACGGCCTGCTCCGCGAGATCGAACTCGACCGGGCCAACGGTCTGCTGGGCAAGACCTGCATCCACCCCTCCCATGTGCTGCCCGTACACGCACTGTCCGTGGTGAGCCATGAGGAGTTCAGCGACGCCGAGGACATCCTGCGGCCGGAGCGCGACGGCGGCGGCGTTCTGAGGTCGGTCTACACGAACAAGATGAACGAGGTGAAGCCGCACCGAGCCTGGGCCGAGCGCACCCTGCGCCGGGCCAGTGTCTTCGGTGTCGCGCGGGCCGAGACGGGCTTCGTGGACTTGCTCACGGCCGGACTGCCGCATTGATCCGGGCATGGCGTCACGAGTGGCGGTGCTCCCACCCGCGTCGGCACGGGGGACCGGAGCGGATCGTGTGAAGCGCGCGGCACGAGCCGCGTCGATCACGCGCGGAGTACGACTGGTACGAGTGGGACGGGAATGACGGAAACGAAGAGCACGGCGACGAACACCCCCGACGACCGAGCGCCACACGGAACGCAGGCGACCGAGGCCGGCAACTCCACCGCTCCGGCGGGACACTCGACCTGGTCGGGCTCCTGGGTCGCCGAACGCCTCGGCGTCGAGCTCGCCGGGGACGAACAGCTCACCTCCATGCTGGGCCTCGCCCTGCGGCGCAATCCGAAGCGGGCCCACCTCCTCGTCTCGAACGTCCTCGGCAAGCACGTCCCGCAGAGCCCCACGATCGTCTGGCGCGCCGGCTACGACCTCGGCCGCCGCGTGCACGACCTGCTCGGCACCGAAGAGGCCGCACGCGCTGTCGTCCTCGGATACGCCGAGACCGCCACCGGACTCGGGCACTCCGTCGCCGACGGCCTCGCGCTCGCGCCCTGTCTGCACTCCACCCGCCGCCCGGTCGAAGGCGTCGACCGAGCAGGCGGCTTCGAAGAGTCCCACTCCCACGCCACCTCTCATCTGCTGCTTCCCGAGGACCCCGCCCTCCTGCGCGGCGACGGCCCGTTGGTCCTTGTCGACGACGAGTTCTCCACCGGCAACACCGTCCTCAACACCATCCGCTCCCTGCATGCCTCCTTCCCGCGCAAGCGATATGTGATCGTCGCCCTCGTCGACATGCGCTCGGCCGAGGACCAGGGGCGATTGGCGGACTTCGCGGACGAGATCGGCGCCCACGTCGACCTGATCGTCACCGCGAAGGGCACGGTGCACCTCCCCTCCGACGTCCTGCAAAAAGGCCAGGATCTCGTCGCCCGGTACGAGACCACGTCCCACGCAGGCACGGCCGACCCCGCTGCCGCTACTCCTCCCTCCGGTTCCTCGAGCTCCTCCGGTTCCTCCGGCTCCATGCCTGTCCGGGACCCCGCTGCCGTACCGGGCCCCAGACACCGGAGCGCACGGACAGCCACCCCGGCATCCGCACCAGGCACCGAAGTGCCGGACACAGCAACGGCGTTCGGAGCAAGGCCGGCCGAGGTGACCAGAGTCGACCTCGGCTGGCCCACCGGCCTGCCGGACGGCGGCAGGCACGGGTTCACCCCTCGCGACCGGGAGCGACTGGAACAGGCGCTCCCCGCAATGGCCGCTCACCTGGCCCAGGAGCTTGCGCTCCCCGCCGTGTCCGGCACTTCCTCCATGGCCTCACCGGGGCCCCGGCCGGGCGCGGACGGCCGCCGCTCACGTGTACTCGTGCTCGGCTTCGAGGAGTTGATGTACGCCCCACTGCGACTCGGCGCCGCCCTCGAAGAACTCGTCGACGCCGACGTGCGCTACTCCACCACCACCCGCTCACCCGTACTCGCCGTCGACGACCCCGGCTACGCCATCCGCAGTCGCCTTGTCTTCCCCGCCCACGACCGTCCGGCAGACGGCCCCGGTCCGCGCTACGCGTACAACGTCGCCGGTGCCGGCTTCGACGCGATCGTCGCCGTGGTCGATTCGACCGCGGACACCCCCGAACTGCACGCCTCCGACGGCCTCCTGGCCCAACTCGCCGCCCATACAGGGCGGCTGCTCCTGGTGAGCCTCCCCTCCTATGTGCCCACCCGGCATCACGCCGCCATGGACTCCACCTCTCCTTCCGCCACCCACCCGGGCACGCACACCACCAACCGCATCACCGAACGGCAGGACCCTTCCATGCTGCCCGAGCCCCTTCGCGGCCCCGCCTTCTCCTCCTACCGATCGGACGAGGTGGGCTGGCTCCTCCAAGACCTTTCCGACGCCGAACTCGAGGCGCCCACGGAGGAACGCGAAGAGGCCATCCAGAGCGGCGGCGCGCACTACGCCGAGTCCCTGCCGGTCGAGTACCAGCCCAGCCCGGCCTACCAGTCCCTTTTCACCTCCGCTCTCGCACAGTCCGCCTCCCGGGTCGCCACCGCCGTGGGCACCGTCACAGACACCGTCCTCACCGAACTCGCCCAACGCTCCGGAAACCCCGATGCCCGACCGGTCCTGGTGTCGCTGGCCAGAGCAGGAACCCCCGTGGGTGTCCTGATGCGACGCTGGGCCCAGCACCGCCATGGCATCGAACTGCCGCACTTCGCCGTGTCGATCGTGCGTGGCCGGGGCATCGACACCAACGCCCTGCGATGGCTCGCCGCCCACCACAACCCTGCCGACGTCGTGTTCGTGGACGGCTGGACGGGCAAGGGAGCGATCACCCGAGAACTCGCCCAAGCCTTGGAGCAGTTCGAGAAGTCCACCGGCATCACGGGCTTCAGTCCTGAGATCGCCGTGCTCGCGGACCCCGGATCCTGCGTGCGCACGTATGGCACCCGCGAGGACTACCTGATCCCCTCCGCCTGTCTGAACTCCACGGTCTCAGGCCTCATATCGCGTACGGTCCTGCGCGCCGACCTCGTCGGACCGAACGACTTCCACGGCGCGAAGTTCTACCGAGAACTCTCCGACTCCGACGTGTCCGTCGCCTTCCTCGACGCTGTCCAGGCCCGCTTCGACGAGGTCTCCGACGCCGTCGACGCACAGGTGAAGGACATGCTCGCCCTCGACCGTTCCCCCACCTGGGAGGGCTGGGCCGCCGTCGAGCGCATCAGCGAGGCCTACGGCATCCACGACGTGAACCTGGTCAAGCCGGGCGTCGGCGAGACCACCCGGGTCCTGCTGCGACGCGTCCCCTGGAAGATCCTCGCCCGGCGAGGCGCCGGTCCCGACCTCGACCACCTCAGGATGCTCGCGGAGCAGCGGGGGGTCCCTGTCGAGGAGGTCGACCAACTGCCCTACTCCTGCGTCGGACTGATCCACCCCAAGTACACCCGCGGAGCGACCGGAGCCGACGGTAAGGCGGTGACCGCTCCGTGAACAACCGGCCCTTCCCCCCTCGGTCAGCTCCGCGAACACTCGCGGCGAGTCCACGTGACTCCGCCCGGCCCACGGCCGGCACATTGGTCGCGAGCGACCTCGACCGCACACTCATCTACTCGGCACCAGCCCTCCAGTTGTCCGTGCCCGACGCCTCTGCACCCCGGCTGCTCTGCGTCGAGATCTATGACCGCAAGCCGTTGTCCTACCTCACCGAGGACGCTGCCGAGCTCTTTGCCGAGCTCGCCCGCACCACCGTCTTCGTGCCCACCACCACCCGTACTCGTGAGCAGTACCGGCGCATCCACCTTCCTGGCCCGGCACCGCAGTTCGCCATCTGCGCCAATGGAGGGCACCTCCTGGTCGACGGTGAGTCCGACCCGGACTGGCAGCGTCACGTACGCCGGCGTCTGGCTGACGAGTGCGCCTCCCTCGACGAGATCCGCACCCACTTGCGGCGCACCGCCGACCCCGCCTGGCTCCTGAAGGAGCGCGTGGCCGAAGACCTCTTCGCCTACCTGGTCGTGGAGCGTGCCCTGCTGCCCGAGGGCTGGGTCAAGGAGCTCGCCGCATGGGTCGAACCCCGTGGATGGACCGTGTCACTTCAGGGCCGGAAGATCTACGCCGTACCGCAACCGCTCACCAAGAGCGCCGCGATGCGCGAGGTCGCCCGCCGCACTGATGTCGAACTCACCCTCGCCGCCGGAGACTCGCTCCTCGACGCCGACCTGCTGCTCGCCGCGGACCGCGCCTGGCGGCCCGGCCACGGCGAACTCGCCGACTCCGGGTGGCGTGCACCGAACCTCACGGTTCTCGACGAACAGGGAGTGGCTGCTGGCGAGCAGATTCTGCGTGAGTTCCTGCGCGCCGCCGGCCACGGCCGGGGCGCTTGAGTATTCGCGTCCCGATGAACGTCAGCACGACCAGCGCCGCGCCTCCGAGAACCACGGTCGAATAGGCGGACACATAGCCCGTCACCTGCGCCCAGTTGTCGCCGAGGAGATAGCCGGCAAGGACGAACACGGTGTTCCATATCGCGCTGCCCAGCGTCGTGAGCAACAGGAACATCGGCAGGGGCATCCGCTCCACACCTGCGGGTACCGAGATCAAGCTGCGGAAGATCGGGACCATGCGGCCGAAGAAGACCGCCTTGCGGCCGTGGCGGGCGAACCAGGCTTCCGTCCTTTCTATGTCGGAGACCTTGACCAGGGGGAGTCGTGAGGCGACCGCGATGATGCGGTCGCGGCCGAACAGCGCCCCGAGGCCGTACAGAGCGAGGGCGCCAAGCACCGATCCCGCCGTTGTCCACAGCAACGCGGCCGCGAGGTTCATCTCCCCTGTGCTCGCCGCGAATCCCGTGAGAGGCAGGATCACTTCGCTGGGCAAGGGCGGGAAGATGTTCTCCATGGCGATCGCGAGGCCCGCGCCCGGCGCTCCGAGCGTGTCCATCAGGCTGTTGATCCAGTGAGGTGCCGTGCTTTCGATCATGCAGCCAGGCTAGGAAATCGCAGCTGAAGGCACACTGAAGCCAACCGCAAGAAGTTGGTGGTGTGCACCGCAGCCGAGGATTGCGGTTTTCCGCAATGTGCTCGGCCGGATCGTCCCGCTAACGTGCCTGATCATGAAAGCAATGGCACGAAGCGGGTTGCGGCTCGCAGCAGGACTGGGGCTCGGCGCCGTAGCGGTGGTCGCCGAAGTGGTCTTCGTGCTGCTGTCCGCACTGGCCCTGCTGTTCGTGCAGACCTGGCCCGGACCGCGGCGCGTAGTACAGAGACAGGTCGGGCACCTCGCCAGAAGGCTCGCAGAGGCCCATCGGCGCAGACTCGGCACCTTCCTGGGCATACAGTGCTCCCCCGCGTACCCGGACGCGCAAGCTCTGAGCTACATCGCCACGCGCTGGCCGTTGGGGGTGCTCGGCGCGGTGGTCCTGTTCAGCGTGATCCTCGGCGCGGGCTACGGCTCCTTGGTGATCATCGGCTGGTTCATACCTGATGTGCGATACCCCGTCACGTTGCTCGTCACCGGCTGTGCCGGTCTGTTCCTTCTCTTTCTCGCCGTCCAGGGCGTGCTCGGAGTCGCCACATTGGAGCGGAAGTTGGCGCGGCGGTTCCTGGGCCCGAGCCGGCAGGAAGAACTGCAGCGCCGTATCGAGGAGCTCGCCGTGAGCCGAGCCGGTGTAGTGGAAGCCGTCCACGATGAACGACGTCGCATCGAAAGAGATCTGCACGACGGAGTGCAGCAGAGACTGGTGGCGCTCGGCATGTTGTTGGGCCGTGCGGTGCGCGGTCAGGATCCCGACCGATCGGCCGAACTCCTGCGCCAGGCACACGAGGAGAGCAGACACGCGCTCACCGAACTGCGCGAGGTGGCCTGGCGGGTCTATCCCACGGCGCTCGACGAAGCAGGTCTACGGGCGGCGTTGGAGACCGTGGTCGAGCGGTCGACGATCGAAGTGGCTCTGACGTACGAGATAGCCGCCGAGCCACGTCGGCCCGTGGCGACCGTCGCGTACTTCGTGGTGTCGGAGGCCGTCACCAACGCCCTCAAGCATTCCGAGGCGAGCCTGATACGGGTCGACGTCAGAGAGGAGGATTCCCGCTTCGTCCTGTGCATCGAGGACAACGGCAAAGGAGGGGCGGACTCCTCGGGAAGCGGCTTGATCGGCTTGGCCCAGCGCCTGGCCGCGCTCGATGGGAGACTTGCGGTGAACAGCCCTCGGGGTGGGCCGACGATCATCACAGCGGAGCTGCCGTGCGTCTGATCCTCGCGGAAGACTCAACTCTGCTGCGCGAAGGCCTGATTCGATTGCTGGTCGAGGAGGGGCATGAGGTTCTCGCGGCTGTCGGCGACGCCGAGAAGCTGATCGAGGCAGTGTCCGAGCAGCGTCCTGATGTGGTCGTGGCCGACGTCCGAATGCCGCCCACACACACCGACGAAGGGCTGCGGGCAGCCCTGGAGATCAGAGAACGCTGGCCGGGGATCGGTGTTCTGGTGTTGTCGCAGTATGTCGAGCGGAGGTTCGCCACCGAGCTGTTGACGGGGGAGTCCGAAGGGGTGGGATATCTGTTGAAGGACCGTGTGGTTCAGGTCGACGAGTTCCTCGACGCCCTGGAGCGGGTGGGCCAGGGCCGGGCGGCCTTCGACCCCGATGTGGTGCGACAACTCCTCGGCCGCTCCGCACACACGGACCTTCTCTCACGCCTGACTTCCAGGGAACGCGGCGTTCTGGCCGAGATGGCCCAGGGGCACACAAACGCGGCCATCGCCAAGCGGCTGCATGTGTCCCAGAGCGCTGTGGAGAAGCACATCAACGCGATCTTCGACAAGTTGGAACTGACCGGCACGGCGGGGTACTCACGGCGAGTACTCGCGGTGCTCCGATACCTGGGCACCTGACAGCGGCCGACCCCTCGAGCCGACGAAGGGGCGCCGCGGTCAACCGCAGCAACCTCCACCGCAACAACCGCCGCCCCCGCCGCCGGCGGCCGGGGCGGAAGCGCCGCCCGAGCCGGCTGTGCTCCCTACAGCGACCGTGGACAGCAGCTTCACCGTGTCCGTGTGACCGGAGGGGCAGTCCGCCGGCGCGGAGGACTGGGACATGGGGCGGCTGACCTCGAAGGTGTCGCCGCAGCTCCGGCAGCGGAATTCATAACGGGGCATGCCCACAGGCTAACCGCCCGCTCGCCCGGCGGGAACGCCACACAGGACGCAGTCGATCGAGACCGAGTACGGAGGGACCGTGATGTTCGACGGACTGTCAGCGCACCACAGTGCCCGACTCCGCACCGAGGAGTGCGAGCTCGGACCGAGTGGGAGCGCCCTCCCAGTCCCCGTGCGAAGCCACGGCGAACGCTCCTGTGGTGACCGCACGCTCCAGCCTGCCGGTCACGCCAGCACCGTCGAGCAGCGCGGACACGTACCCGGCGACGAAAGCGTCTCCGGCACCGACCGGATCGACAGCTTCCACGGATCGGGCCGGCCTGTGCACGCTGCCTTCCGCCGTGTACGCCGTCGCCCCCGCCGCACCGAGCTTCACGACGACCTCGCGTACCCCCTGCGACAGCAGTTGGTCGGCGTGCATCTCCGCCGGATCCTTGCCGGCGGCGGATGCTCCGTCCCGGGAGACGGACAGACACAGCGGAAGTTCGTCGTCGGAGGCGATCAGCACATCGACGTACGGCATCCAGTCGCGCAGCACGGCCGCCGCATCGGCCTCGTTCCACAGCCGGGAGCGGAAGTTGACGTCGAGACAGACCTGCACGCCGTGCTCGCGGGCCAGTTCAAGGGCCTGGCGTGCTGCCGCGAGCGGTGCCGGCCCGAGGGCCGGCGTGATGCCGGTCAGGTGCAACAGACGGGGCGGCGCGCCCGCGCCGTCGGTGAACGCGGCGGTTACGGCAGCGCTGTCGACCCGAGAGCCGGCGGATCCGGACCGGTAATAGTGCACGCGTGTGACCTGCGGCAATCGAGGTTCGAAGAGCAGCAGGCCGGTCGGAGCGGAAGAGTCCCTGGAGCTCCCGGTGACGTCCACGCCTTCGGCTCGGAGGGTGCGCAGCACCAGTTCACCGGCTTCGTCGTCGCCGACGGCGCCCGCCCATCGCACTCGGTGCCCGAGACGGGCCAGCCCGATGGCGACGTTGGACTCGGCACCGGCCACCGACACATCCAGGGAGCCACCCAGCCGGAGCGGTCCGCTCCCGCGCAAGGCCACCATCGTCTCGCCGAAGGTGAACACCTGGGTATCGCCGGACACCGGTACAGCATCCCGGCCCGCAGACGGACCACCCGCGCTCACGAGCACACGGCCTTGAACTCGGCGGCACGTCGACGCAGCCCGTCCAGATCGCCACCGTCGGCAGCATCCCCGACGAGAGGAGAACCGACACCCACAGCCACGGCACCCAGCCGCAGATAGTCAGCGGCCTCCGATGCACCGACCCCACCGACCGGCACGAACGGCACATCGGGGAACGGCGCGCGCAACGCCTTCAGATAGGAGGGACCACCCATCGCGGACGCAGGGAAGATCTTGAGCGCCGTCGCCCCGCAGTCGGCGGCCTGGCACACATCGGTGGGGGTGAGTACTCCGGCCAGCACGGGCAGTCCGCTCTGCACCGCCGTACTGACTCCGGGGCCGAGCCCGGGGGTGACGATCAGATTCGCGCCGGCGGCCGCCGCTCGCTCGGCGTCTGCGGCAGTGAGCACGGTTCCGGCGCCGAGCCAGGCCGATTCACCCAGTTCGATACGTGCTCGTTCGATCACCGCAAGTGCGTCCGTGCTGCTCAGCGACACCTCGATGAGGTCGACACCTGCCTCCGCCAGCGTCAGTACGGTCCTGAACGACGCCTCGGGGTCCTTGCCGCGGACGATGGCGACGAGCCGTCGCGTCCGCAACGCGCTGCTGAAGTCCATGCTCCTGCTTTCCTCGGGACTTCCGACCAGTCGAGGGCGCACACGGCACCGTCACCGAGGCCGACTCGGGCCGTCCGCCGGATCGACCCCAGGGCGCCCAGCACTTGTCCTCGCGCTCCTCGACCGGACCCATACCTGTGTACGGAACTCTACGTGCGCACTCACTGCCGCCCTCGGCCGGGCGGGTAGGCCGGCACATGTCACGCGTAAGGCGACTGCCCGCCTCATGCGCCGCGGAGTAGAGGCTGCGGCTCGGGTGCCCGGCGGACGGTCCTCAAGCGGGCAGGCGGTGTCGGCCGGAGCGCCGGCGTTGCTCGTCGGCGGCCTGCTCGGGGTGCCGCGCCATCCAGTACGGGTTGTCGTGCGGCAGGGCGCTGCCGACCCGCCCGTACATGCCGAAGAGCATCAGCAGCACGCCCACCACGAAACTGAACAGGACGTTCTGGATGCGGAAGGCGAGGAAGTTCAAGCCCGTTTCAAGCAGCGCGAGATTGACGAAGCCACTCAGGATGAATGCGATGCCGAGGACCATATTGAGCGTCGACGCGAAGTTGCCACCGATCACCATGCCGGCGAACAGGAGCAGCCCGACACAGATGGACAGCACACTGAGTGCACCGTTGGTGTTCAGACCGGCCACGCTGTCGCCACCGGTGTCGAAGAAGCCGATCCGGTTGATCAGACCCAGGATGCCGAAGGCGAGCAGCAGCAGACCGGTGAGGCCGGCGCCGATTCGATAGACCTTGCTGAGGCGGTGGTCGACGGGCAGATGCTCGTCGAGGGTGATACGCCGCTTGGTACCGGAGCGAATTGCTTGCGTGGCCATGTCCGCCTCCCTCGGGTCGCGGAGGCCGCTTGTCCCGGCGCGCTGCACGCGCCGCATGTCCAGGATCCGCCTTCGGAGCGACGAGCGCCACACCGAGTTCCGGATCGCCGGTCAAGCTCCCATGCCCCGATCCTCCCGGATCTGCGAGACGACCCGGCTCACGGTCTGGCGTACCGCCTCCGTCTCCGTCAGGAAGTGCCAGTAGTCGGGGTGGCGGCCCTGGAGCGAAGCGATCGCACGGTCCAGACGTGCCACCGAGTCGTCCAGCGGCCGGGCATGCTGGGGATCCGGCGTGTGCCGGCCGGCCATGGCGAGCCGCTGGGCATCACGGATGGCGAACCGAGTGCGTTCGATCTCCTGCTCCGGGTCCTTGGAGACCGCATTCAACTGCTGCAGGCGATCGCCTGCAGCAGACACTGCCTCGTCGGTCGAATTGAGGAGCGCACGCACCGTGCTCAGGAGCGCGGTCGCATCGGGCCAGCGCTGCTCGTCGCGAGCCTTGCGGGCCTCCGCCAGGCGCTGCTCGGCCTGCTTGACCGACGCAGACGCCTGATCGGGGACCTGCTGCAGATCCTGCCAACAGGCGGCGGCGAAGCGACGCCGCAGCTCACTGAGCACCGGGTCGACCTGAGCCGCCCTGGTGGTCAACGCCTGGGCCCGGGTACGCAGCGAAACGATGCGCTTGTCCATCTCGGCTGCCAGCTCGGGAAGCCGCTCGGCCTCGGCCCTGATCGTCTCGGCCTCGCGCAGCACCTCATCGGCCCGATGCAGCGTGTCGGTCACGCCGTGCCGCCCGGCGCCCTGATTGAGCTTGGTCAGTTCCGGCCCGAGAGCCGCGAGGCGAGTGGCAAGATCGTCGGCGCGCAGTCCGGAATTACGTGCCGAGTCGAGCGCGGTGCTGGCAGCGAGCAGTGCCTGGCGGGCCCGCTCGACCGCGGGCGCGAGGCGCGCCAGCTGCGTCTCCGCCTTGTCGAGAAGTGGCCCGAGTCCCTGAGCGAAACGGTCAAGATCCTGCTTGACCCTGACCAGGTCGTCCTTCGCCCGGGTGAGCTCGGTCTTCGCCTGCGCGGCGACCGACGCCTCCAGATCGTCCCGGTCCAGATCGTAGGAGTCCACCGCCGCGATATACCGGTGGCTGACCTCGTCGATCCGGTGTCCGAGTGCCTCGAAATCGGAGACCGTCCGCTGAGCGGCAGGCGTACCGTCGACCGCGGTGATCGTCTCGATGGAGATGCGCAGATCACGCTGAGCGGTGTCGAGTTCATAGAACGCTGCGGCAGCGGCGTCCTTGGCCGCCTGAGCTTCGGCACGCTGGCCCTCGCCCCGTCCGCCGAACCAGCGGCGCGTACCCCCTCCGGCGAACGCTGCCGGAAGCACGCCCGCCAGGAGGGGCACGGGAAGTGCTATGAGGGCCAGCACATCACGGGCAGCGCGTCGGTGCGCCCGGCGCGGGCGGCCGACGGCGGCCGTCTGCGCCGAGTCAATTCGATCCGTCGTACGGCGCCGGGCGGCCGTACGGCACCGGGCAGCCGCCCGCAGACCGGTGGTCTCGGTGATTTCGGTGACCTCGGTGAGCGAGGCAGCCGGGAGAGGACCCGCGGACTCACGGTGGCGCGCAACTTGCTGCGTGTACGGCTGCGATGGTGTCGCCGTCACATCCCTCTCCCGTGCTGTCATCCGCCCTGCCCGGTGACATTCTCCCACCGGTTGACGTCGAACACACGGGTCCTTTAGATCGCGATTACACAGCTCGCCGGAACGCGATGGCCTTGCCCGGCGGATCGCGCCCACGAAGTCAGGATCCGCCCGCCTTCCAACCGCCCCTCCGCTTCAATGCGCACCACCGGAAGCCCTACGCCAATGCACCCGGCCCGGGACTCACCTCTCCCGCACGGTCACCCTGCCGTCATCGCTGTGCGCCGACACCGCATGCCGACTCGAGGAATCCCGCGGCACACCCACGTCCACGGCGCCGTCCCCACTGCCCGCATCCACCCGATACCTGCCGTGCGGCACCTCCACCGTGACCGAACCGTCCCCGCTCCGTGCCTCCACGGCTTCCGGAACGCGGGAGAGACGCACGTCCACCCGGCCGTCCTCGGACCGCGCCGTGACCCGACGGGACGACACGTCGACGGCCTCCACCCGGCCGTCCTTGCTCAACAGGTCGAGCGGTCCCTTCGAGTCGCGCACCGTCACGCGGCCGTCGTCGGCTCGTACCTTCACCGGGGTCGCGAAGCCCTTCGCCGAGACCGACCCGTCGCCGTTGACCACGTCCACCGCCACCCCGGAGGGCACCTCGATGCGATGCCGTGCGTCGCAACTCGACGCCACCCCAGGGCACTTGGTGCGCAGCTTCAAGGTGTCGCCCTTCATCTCCCAGCTCACACCGGCGTCCCCACCCAGAAACGTCCTCCCGGCGAACCACCGGGTCACCTCGATCCGTGCAGCGCCGCGACGGCTCTCACCGTCCGCCGCCACCAGCTCGATCGCGGAGTCGTCGGAGTCGACCTTCAACGTCCCGCCATCGAGTTCGAACGACCGAGTCTCCGGCTCCTCGTCCGACTCCGCGTCCACGCATCCCCCGGCCAGCAGCGCGACGGCGACCACACCGCCGAGCGCGAGCGCGGAACGGCGACGACGGTCACATACGGCGGTGCTGCCCATCCTGATCTCCCCGTGCAGTTCGACGGCCGGCCCGAGCTCGTAGGTACTGTCCGAGCCCGTACGTCGAAGCTACGGAGCCGCAGCCGTCGAGAGCATCCGGCCCGCCACCGAATCCCGGGTGGGGAAAACCCCCGATCCGCCCCGGCCCGTCGGCCGTTTGCCCTGCACGTCCCGCGTCAGGGTAGGCTGTCGAAACATCCCGGGCGCGTAGCTCAGCGGTAGAGCGCTGCCCTTACAAGGCAGATGTCGGCGGTTCGAAACCGTCCGCGCCCACCAGCCTCCCGGCACACAAAAGGCCCAGGTCAACCGGTACGAATCCGGAAACCTGGGCCTTGATCTTTTAGGGCGGTCGACGGGCGCCGTGCCACTCACGTGCCAGATGGGCCGCCGCGAGGCCGCTTGGCCCGCTGGATCTGGTCGTCCACATGGTCTGCGATCTCCTGGTCCCGTCCGTTGACGAGGTGCTGATAGATCAGCGCTGCGCGGACCGACGAGTGCCCCATGCGGTGCATCAGTTCGCGGGTCGAGGCGCCACCGGTCGCGGCGAGGGCGTTGCCCGTATGCCGGAGATCATGGAAGTGGACGTCACCCAGGTCCGCCGAGTCGAGGGCCCGCAGCCAGATACGACGGAAGTTGTTCCGACGCAGGAGCCACCGAGCGGCCCGACGAATACGAGGCCAGTTCGGCCGGCATCGGCGTACTCGGCGAGGTGCGCGGCCAGCTCGGTCGTCAGCGAGGCCGGGAAGGCGACGGTCCGGACGCCAGCGGCACTCTTCGGAGTTTTGATCAGCAGCCCGTCGGAGCGGGTCTCGGCGAGTGCGCGGCGTACGGAAATGGTGCGCTGGTCCAAGTCGATGTCTCGGCGCTGTAGGGCGGCCAACTCCCCGAAGCGCAGTCCGGTGAAGGCTGCAAGCAGGATCAATGCCCGGTAGCGCGAAGGCACTTCGCCAGCCAGCCGGTAGACCTCATCCGCCGAGAGGAACGGGCGCTCGGCACTGACGGCGTTACCTGCGCCTTTGATCCGGCACGGATTGCGCTGGATCAATCCGTCGTCGACGGCGGTATTCATGATCGCGCGGAGGATCTGGCACGCCTTTGCGACCGTGGGACCGCCAACCCCGTTGTCGAGCAATGTCGTGCGCCACCGGCGGACTTGCGGAGTCGTGATCTCCTTCAGCGGGAGCGCGCGGAAGGCCGGGAGTACGTGCAGCTTCAGGGCGCTGCCGTTGCGCTCTCTGGTCGTCGCCGCGTAGTCGCGATCCTTGAACCAAGACCCCCGCGCACGGCGCGGGGCGCGCCGCCTTGCGGCGCGGCCCGCCTCCATGTCTTCGCCACCGGCAGTGGTGGAGTAGCGGCAGGTGTTGGTGGAAAAGTGGCCCCGGAAGCCGAGCATGTGGGCCCACTGGCGAAGCCGGAGTTCTTCGAGTGCCGGCCGCGCGCCGAGCTGCCAGGCCGTGCGGATCATCCGGCGAGCGTGCTCGCTGATGCGGAGCTGAGCGAGCTCAGCGAGGAACTTGAGCGGCCGGTCCAGCGTGCGCGTGGTCGCCTCTGCGCCCTTGGTGGCGTAGTTGGCGATGTACTCGGCTACGGCACGGTCGGTGAGCTCGGTACCGCCAGCGAAGTCCGCCGAGCGGATCGGGCGGATGTCGAGCTGTGTACCGAAGGCGAACGAGTGGGCGCGTTCGCTGACCCGTGGACCGGGTACCTCAGCCGCCCGAGCAGCTGCTCGGATCGCATCGGCCGGTGGCGGACTGTCGCCGCCGTCGGGGCCGTCGAGGCGGACCACGGCGTGGAAGTGGACCGCGCCACGGCGCTGGTATTCCGCCATCTTGGCGAAGGACACCCGCGCGCATTCCTCGAAGGCGCGACGGCTGAGTCCTGCGCATTTGGCGACCTCCCGGCGAAGGTAGGTCGTGAAGCGGGCCTAGATCTTCGAGGCATGCGCGTTCCAAATGCAGTTCGCAATGCTGCGGGGAGCACCAGACATACGAACTGTCGAGGGTGGCGATGTTCTTAGGGCGCGGGCGGATGCTGAGCGTCCACCCGAAGCCGCGGCGGATCGTTCAGGTGGCGACGAGTGATCCACTGCTGCTTCCTGGCCACTTTCCGCCAAAGGCCGCTTTCTCGATTAGGCTTCGCACAGATGTCAGTACGTTTTCCGGTGAGGCGATTGCGAGCAGTACGGCCATGGGAATCAATGTCGCTTGAATGGCATCGGGTGATTCCCGGAGAGCTGGAAATAGGGGGAGGGTGAATGCGGCGACGATCAGCGTTATCGATGGTCCAAATCGTGCTGTCATTTGGATGACTCGCGAGGTCGAGGTGATTTCTGGCGCGTAAAAGAGGAGTGCGTCCCAATCGTCTGCCGCAGCAGCCCTGAGTCCGTCCTCGCTTAGATCTGATATTTGATTGATGAATTCCCAGATTCTAAGCCGTTCATCGATGGTCTGTTCTCGAATTTGGATTAGCCCTATTTCCTGGGTCGTCTGTCTGAAGCTTCTGACCGTTGAAGCCAAACTTTCCCCCAAAGAGTTGAATGTCTCCATCGGTGCGCGTAGTTGCGTCAGCGTGCGTGGCGTCGTAATAGAGGATGAGGCTGGATCGGAAGCCTAGCGAACTGTTCGATTGTGGTGGGGAGTTCTAGGCAGAACTGCGGGCATTGGCCTACAGGCGGTCGTGCCGAGGAGTCTGCTCAGCACGTCAGCTGGACAAGCGGGACCTTGTGACTGTGGCTAGATCGGGCTCTTGCCGGTGGCGCCTGTACGTGTCACACAGTTGGTACGCGGGGTAGCCGGGGGAGAGGACTCTGCATGTCTGTGCTGGGTGGTAAGCAGGGTGGGCCGTCCGACTGGGCAGTGAAGCGGTTTGGGCGGCATGCCGGCAGGCTCGTCGAGGCGATACCTGAGCAGTTGGCCAGGGCTCATGCTCGCGCCCACGCCGTGCACCTCACGGCAGGGCTGAAGAAGCGGAGCCCATACGGCGTCACCCTGGCTGAGGCCGTGCGAGAGAACCTGGCGGACATGGCTCGGGAGTTGGACGAATCCGTGCGGGATGTGCGCGGCTACGAGTACGCCGTCATAGGGGACCACGCGCTCTTTCCCTTCAAGTACGCAGACCGACCGAGGCCGCTTGAGCGTGCGCGGTTGTCTGCTGGCGCGTCCCCTACGCGCCGTCGGCTCCTCCTGGGCCATGGCCCAGATGCGCCGGAGGGTCTCTTCGAGCTCGACGACGGGATGACGACAGAGGAGTACGAGCAACTACACGAGAGTTTCGAGGCGTTGGGAGCTGACACGAAGCTCGTGTGTTTGTTCTTTACGGCCGACGCTGAGGCGGGGATTCACTTCATCCACTGGGGAGACGCTCACCTCGAGCCGGACCGCACGTTCACGTGGCTCTACAGCGAAGAGCTTCCGGTGGCGGCACAGCCGCTGGAGTGAGTAGTGCGGACGGTGCTGTCAGTGCTCGGCCGTACGCTTCCGCCATGCGTAGAGGTGAGATATCGCGGGAGTCCGTACTCAAGACCCTGGCAGAGCACGATGAGCTGGGACGTGACGCCTTCCTGGCGAAGTATGGCTTTGGGGAAGCGCGGTCCTACGTCTTGGTGCACGAGGGTCAGGAGTACGACTCCAAGGCCGTCGCGGGGGTAGCGCACAAGTGGGAGCAGGGACGGGCCCTCGCGCCGGGAGAGTTCAGCGGAGGCAGGGACCACGCCGCGGCGTGGCTCAAGCGAGCGGGCTTTCACGTCAAGGCCATCCAGAACCCGGACTGGGCACGGGACGAGATTATCCTCGCCTGCCAGCTGGTGATGGAGAACGGATGGAAGGGACTGGAAGCCCAGGACGGCCGGGTGGAGGAGCTGTCTGCCCTGCTCCAGTTGCTTCCCATCCATGCTGAAGCCGAGCGCAACGAGAAGTTCCGCAACCCCAACGGCGTCGCACGCAAGACGTTCGACATCGCTACTCGGCACCCGGAGTACCAGGGCAAGCCCACCAACGGCGGTGCCCTCGATGTCGCGGTGCTACGCGAGTTCCTCGCTCGGCCGGAGGAGATGACCGAGACCGCGCGACTCATCCGACAGGGAATCGCCACGGGCGAGCTGCAGCCCCTTGCGCCGACTGAGGACGAGGAGTTCGACGACTACAGCGCGCCCGAGGGGCGACTCCTCATGCGCCGGCACAGGGCACGCGAGCGGAACAAGGGCCTGCGGAAGAAGAAGATCGCGTCCGTACTTCGGCGCGGCGGACGGCTCGCTTGCGAGGCGTGCGGCTTCGACTTCGAAAAGGTCTATGGGGAACGCGGAGCTGGATACATCGAGTGCCATCACGTCCTTCCGCTTCACGTCGCGGGTGAAGGGCGGACCAAGCTCAGCGATCTCGCTCTCATCTGCGCCAACTGCCACCGCATGATCCACCGGCAAGCGCCATGGCCGACCCCTGGAGAGCTGAAAGCCTCCATACAGGAAAAGCATGCAGCTGACGTGCGTGCAGCGGCAGCTATCGCGCGTCCACGCTGGGCGGCTGACGAGCAGATGCCAAACCCCTGAGCTGACATCCACAGCTGACATCAACGGCAGGGGACAGTACCAACGTTCGGCAGTCACCGAGGAAGCCCGTACGCCGAGCAAACGCGGAGCTCAGGCCCTCTACGGCGAACTTACAAGGCAGATGTCGGCGGTTCGAAACCGTCCGCGCCCACCAGGTTGAGCAGTGCAAGAGCCCCCGGTTCCGCAGGTCATGCGAGGTCGGGGGCTCTTTTGACGCTCAATCAGTGCACTCTCGCTGCGCGTTAGCTATGCGCTGAGTCCGCTCCCGCTACTCCCGAGGGGCGGTCGGCTCCGCCAGAACGCCCCTCGGGACAACAACAGCGAGCCCGGACTCATTGCGGCGCAAGGTCAGCCGGCGCCCCCGGGTGACCCGTGCTCGTCACCCATGGCGGAGGACCGCCCTGCGAAGTCTCCGACCGTCGCGACCACAGCGCCGCCGGGCGAACCCTCGCTTTCACCAGCGGGAGCCGCACCGCCGCTGGGTGAGCCGCTGCCGTCGTCCATGGGGGCAATGCCCCATTCGTTCTCATCCTGTGGCGCGAGACCGCCGGTGGGGGCGCCACTGCTGTCACCCGTCGGCGCGAGGCCGCTCGTGGGCGAGCCGGAGCCATCTCCCAGCGGTACGAGGCCCCACTCGTTCTCGTCCGTGACGGAGAGGGGTCCCGCGAAGTCCCCGACGGTCGTCGGAGTCACACCGGCACCGGGTGCGCCGTGGTCGTCGCCGGCCGTGGCTGCACCCGCGCCCGCAGCCATGCCTCCGGTCGCGAGCAGCGCCACCGCGGCAGCACGCGCCATCGTCTTCTTGATCGTCATTGCCGTCTCCCACCACTCATCCACGCGCGGACACTCCAATGAACCTCCGTCACCTGCCAGGCGCCGCACCAGACGTTTCGGCCGCCCCCGAAACAACCGTCAGTGCGTCTGCCGGCCCGACACTCCACCCTGCCCATTGATCACCGCGAACCGGGCGACGTCCATCTCGTCCCGGTCCGTCCTGAAACCCGGCCTGGGGACCACGACTCCGTTCGGAACCATCCGCGCCCACCAGGGCGAAGACCCCCAGCCGGGCCCGGCTGGGGGTCTTCGTGTTTGCGGTCATGCGGTCAAGCGGCGCTGCGGCGTTGTTGGTTGTGGCAGGTGGGGTCGTGGTCGGTGCCGAGGGCGGTCCACCAGCGTTCGCAGCAGGCCGTGTTGAGTTGGGTGACCGTGTGGTCGACGGATGCCTCGTCCGTCGTGGGGTGTGCGGAGGCGTTGTGCCGGCGGCGAGACGCGAGGGTTCTTGTGGCGGTGTGTGGGTGTGGGCGTGTGCGTGGGCCGGCGGGCCGCTCCGTTTCGCGTACTGCGGCGTCGATGGGGGCGAGTGAGGCGAGCCCGAAGAGTACGGCGATGGGCCAGGGGCCGTAGAGGGCGTACTGGACGGCGACGAACGCGAGGCACGTGGTGGCCGTGCCGTGCAGGGCGATCCGGGCGCGCTGGGTGTGGGTCATGAGGTCTCCGTGTCGTGCGAGCGGCTGGCCGCGCTGTGCACAACGACGGAGACGGCCGAGGCGAACGGGGCGAGAGCGGGGGATTCCGGGACACGGAGGATGGGGGCGGGAGGTAGGCAGGGCGGCGGAGGTGGGTGTAGGAGGCATCGCGTTATGCAACCAGTTGCAAAACATCGTGTGGATGGTCTACAAACGGAAGTCGAGCGGTCCACCGCCACCGACAGGAGATTCCGATGCCCTCCCACTCGTACCCACGGCTCATGGCCCCCCTCGACCTGGGATTCACCACGCTGCCCAACCGGGTCGTGATGGGCTCGATGCATGTGGGCCTGGAGGAGGCGGAGCGGGGCTTCGAGCGGATGGCGGCCTTCTACGCGGAGCGGGCGCGCGGCGGCGTGGGGCTGATCGTCACCGGCGGCATCGCGCCCAACGAGCAGGGCAGGCCGTACCCCGGCGGCGCGATGATGACCACCGCCGATGAGGCGGCACGCCACCGCGTCGTCACCGATGCGGTGCACCGCGAGGGCGGGCGGATCGCGATGCAGATCCTGCACTTCGGGCGGTACGCCTACCACCCCGACCTGGTGGCGCCGAGCGCGCTGCAGGCGCCGATCAGCCCGCACGTACCCCGCGAACTCACCGATGACGAGGTCGAGTCGACGATCGAGGACTTCGTCCGGGCGGCCGAGCTCGCCAAGAGGGCCGGCTACGACGGGGTCGAGATCATGGGCTCCGAGGGCTATCTGATCAACGAGTTCATCGTGTCCGCCACCAATCGGCGCGAGGACCGCTGGGGCGGCTCGTACGAGAACCGGATGTGCTTCCCGGTGGAGATCGTCCGCCGGGTCCGGGAGCGCGTCGGCCCCGACTTCATCCTCGTCTACCGGCTCTCGATGATCGATCTGGTGCCCGGCGGCTCCACGCTCGACGAGGTCGTGACACTGGCCCGCGCGGTCGAGGCGGCCGGTGCGACGATCATCAACACCGGTGTCGGCTGGCACGAGGCCCGCATCCCGACCATCGCGACCTCGGTCCCGCGCGGCGCCTACACCTGGGTCACGCGGAAGCTGATGGGTGCGGTCTCGGTGCCGCTGGTGACGACGAACCGCATCAACACCCCCGAGCTCGCCGAGCAGGTCCTGGCGGACGGGGCTGCGGACCTGGTGTCCATGGCGCGCCCCTTCCTGGCCGATCCGGAGTTCGTCGCCAAGGCGCGGCAGGGCAGGGCCGACACCATCAACACCTGCATCGGCTGCAATCAGGCCTGTCTTGACCACACGTTCAGCGGCAGGATCACCTCGTGCCTGGTCAATCCGCGGGCCTGTCACGAGACCGAGCTGGTCCTGGTGCCGGTGCAGGAGACCCGTCTGCGCAAGGCGGTCGCCGTGGTCGGGGCCGGGCCCGCGGGACTGTCGTTCGCCGTGTCCGCGGCCGAGCGCGGGCATCGGGTGACGCTCTTCGACGCGGCCGGCGAGATCGGCGGTCAGCTCAACGTGGCCCGGCGCGTCCCGGGTAAGCAGGAGTTCGACGAGACGGTCCGCTACTTCCGTACGCAGCTCGAACTGCGCGGTGTGGACGTGCGGTTGAACACCCGCGTCACCACCGACGAGTTCCTGGACGGGAGCCTCGGACGCTTCGACGAGTTCGTGATCGCCACCGGAGTCACCCCGCGCATCCCCGACATCCCGGTCGTGGGCGAGGGCGGGCCGCGGGTGCTCAGTTATCTCGATGTGCTGCGCGACGGCGCCCCGGTGGGGGAGCGGGTCGCCGTGGTCGGGGCCGGCGGGATCGGCTTCGACGTCGCGGAGTTCCTCACGGACGCGGGGGACAAGGCGTCGCTCGATCCGGAGGTCTACTTCCGGCAGTGGGGCGTGGACATGTCGTACGGCGAGAGGGGCGGGCTCGGCACTCCGGAGCGGCCCGCGCCGCCGCGCGCCGTCCACCTGCTGCAGCGCAAGCCGACCAAGGTCGGCGCCGGCCTCGGCAAGACCACGGGCTGGATCCACCGCACCGAACTGCGCCACCGCGGGGTCAGCATGCGCGCCGGTGTCTCCTACGAGCGGATCGACGCGGCCGGCCTGCACATCACCGTCGACGGACGAAGCGAGGTCCTGGACGTCGACACCGTCGTGCTGTGCGCGGGTCAGGAGCCGGAGCGCGGGCTGTACGAGGGACTCTCGGCGGCCGGCCGGACCGTGCATGTGATCGGCGGCGCGGACGTCGCGGCCGAGCTCGACGCGAAGCGTGCTGTACGGCAGGGGACGGAACTGGCGGCGGCGGTCTGAACGATTCGCCACCCGCCCGGCCTTCGCGGGCGGCGTACTTAGGATGCCGACATGTCCCTGCCGCACGCCATCCTCACCGCCCTCCTTGAGAAGCCCTCGTCGGGGCTCGAGCTGACGCGTCGATTCGACAAGTCGATCGGCTACTTCTGGTCGGCGACGCATCAGCAGATCTACCGCGAGCTCGGCCGGCTCGAGGAGTCCGGACTGATCCGCGTCCTGCCGGCGGAGCGTCCGGCCCGCGGACAGAAGAAGGAGTACGAGGTGCTCCCCGCGGGCCGGGACGAGCTGGCCGCCTGGGTGGGCAGGCCGGAGGATCCCAAGCCGGTGCGCGACCCGCTGCTGCTGCGGCTGCGCGCGGCAGGGGTGGTCGGCACGGGCGGTCTGGTGGCCGAGCTGCGGCGCCATCTGGGCCTGCACCGTGGGCAGTTGGCGGAGTACGAGGCCATCGAGGAGCGGGATTTCCCGCCCGGCCCGTCCGGCGCCGAGGACCGGCTGCGCCACCTGGTGCTGCGGGGCGGCATCGACCTTGAGACCTTCTGGGTCAACTGGCTGACCCAGGCACTGGCCGACGTGGAGGGCGGCGCGCAGCGCAGTCGTAGCCGCGACACCCGGTGAACTCCCGGGCGACAGCAGCACGGTGGAGCTGCCGGCGGCTCAGCCCGACAGATGGCGGGTGTCGCCGAGAGCGACGACCTGGCGGTTGTGGAAGTAGTCGTCCTCGTGCAGCACCGTGATGCTGCCGGCCGCCGCCCGGAAGGCCGCGCGGCCGGTCGACTCGGCGGGTATCCCGAGCCAGGCCGTCACCACGAACGTCAGTGAACCGCCGTGCGTCACCACGATCTGCTGTGTGCACGGCCGCGCCAGGATTTCTCCCATGGCCGCATGGACGCGAGCCACCCACACGGCCTTCGTCTCGGCACCGGCGATGCCCTCGTCGTGGTCGAGGCGCTCGCCGACGGCCGGGGGCGGTACGAAGCGTTCGTCCAGCCAGGACTGGGGCCGGCCCTCGGCCCGACCGTAGGACTTCTCCCGGAGCCGGCGGTCCAGGAACGGCTGCACGCCGAACAACTCGCCTATCGCCGCGGCCGTCTGCCGGGTGCGGCGCAGGTCCGAGGAGAACAGCTCGACCTCCGCCCCCTCGGGCACCCGCGCCCGCAGCGCACGGGCGGCGGCGTCGGCTGCGCACTCGCCCGCCGCGGTGAGTGCCGAGTCGTGCCATCCGCCGACCACGCCCTCGACGTGGTGCGTCGCTTCCGGGTGGGTGACGACGTACAGACTGCGCATCAGTGCACGGCCTCTCTGCTCGGCAAAGTCATTCGGCTGCTCCGGGCTCGGCCTGGTCATCCCGCTGTTCCGGGCTCGGCCCGGTCGTTCCGCGCCGCGCCCTCGCCCGGTCCGGTCCGCTTCAGGCGCATCCGGGCGCCCACCAGATCCTCGGCGTCGAACTCCTGCCAGTGCCGATGGCAGGTGATGAACACCGCCAACTCCCGCTCCCGCTCTCGTAACTTCTCCACCTCGGCCTGCTCGTCCGCCGTCCAGCCGGGCGAGGCGGGGCGCTCGATCCTGCGCCAGCCCGCCGTGTCACTGAAGCCGTCCAGCGGCTCGACTGACCAGGGGAGCCGCTTCAACAGGGCCAGCAACTCGGCTCGCACCTGGTGCAGCTCCTCCTGCCCCGCGAGGAGGTCGCTCGGAAATTCTTGGGTCGCTGCCACACCGCAATGCTACGCCTGTTCGAATTTCAAACGCGAGGTCTCTTCGGTCCCATCACCCGAAAGTGGCCCCGCGCGGCACACTGGAGGCATGTGCCGCAGCATCAAGACCCTTCGCCCGCCCGTGATTCCCGAGGAAGCCACCGAGGAGGAGATGCGCGCAGCCGCCCTGCAGTACGTGCGCAAGGTCTCCGGCTTCCGGCAGCCCGCCGCACACAACCGCGAGGTGTTCGACCGCGCCGTCGAGGCAGTGACCGCGGCGACCCGCGATCTGCTCGCCGACCTGGAGGTACGCGGATCGGCAGCAGCGCGATCCGTGGAACGGTCGGTCAGCGAGCCGCGGCAGCAGGGCGCCGCATGAGATAGGCCGCGGCAGCACCCGCGGCGATCAGGGCGACGAGCGAGACCCCCGTCGCCAGCCAGGTGGCGCCCAGCCAGTGGCCGCCGAAGTAGCCGAGGCCCACGCTGTACGCGGCCCAGACCAGGCCGGCGAGGGCCGACCAGGGCAGGAACTCGCGGCTGGTGCGGCGGGCCGCGCCCGCTCCGATCGAGACGACCGAGCGCCCGGCGGGCGCGAAGCGGGCGACGACGACGAGCGCACCGCCGCCGCGTGCGACGGCGGCGCCGAGTCGTTCCTGCGCGGACGTCAGCCGGCGGGACCGGGCGATCGCCCGGTCGAAGCGGCCCCCGTCGCGCCGCGCGAGCCGGTACGCGACGAAGTCGCCCAGCACCGAGGCGGTCGCGGCGCACAGGATGAGCGCCGCGATGTCCGGCACGTCCTGCACATGACGTGCCGCGCCGGTGCCCGCCGCGGCCGCGGTGGCGGCCATGATCACCAGGAGTCCGCTGGGCAGCACGGGCAGGAAGACGTCGAACAGGACCGAGATCGCCACGATCACGTAGATCCAGGGGCTGCCGATCAGCGACCCCACACTCTCCAGCACCCGAAACTCCCCGTTCCTCAACTACAACGCCGCGACGTCGCAGGGGAGCGGCAGGGGCGGCCATGACGGTCAGCCATACAGCGTACGCGTGAGGTGCGACAGTCGGGGCGCAGGGGGTGCAAGTGTTCGCCGATTCACGTTCACCCGGGTGTCGATTCCCGTGCGCCGTACGGCTTCACCCGCATGCCGCGTCCCGGACGGCGGCCGTCCGCGTTGTCCCGTACGAACGAGGAAGACCGAGGCGGGACCGAGAGGAGCGGGACGATGGTGGCAGCGATGGTGGCGGGTGCGGTGGCGAGCGCGCTGTTCGCGACGGGCAGTGCCGGCGCGGGCTCGGCGGATGTGTATGCGACGCAGGTGAGCGGAGTCTTCGCGCCGCCTTCGGCGCTGGTGGCGTCGTCGGCCAAGACGTACGACCTGAAGACGGTGCCGGCGGGAGCGCGGATCACCGTCGGCGAGACCGCCACCCCGGCGGGCACCGCGGTGACGCTGCATGTCTCGGGTCTGAAGGCGGGCTATGCGTACGGAGCGCATGTGCACCAGAAGCCCTGCGGGACGCAGCCGGAGGACGCGGGCGGGCACTACCAGCACCGGGTGGACCCGGTGCAGCCCTCGACCGACCCGGCCTATGTGAATCCGCGCAACGAGGTCTGGCTCGATTTCACGACCGACGCGCAGGGGCGCGGGCACGCGGTGGCGGAGCACGACTGGGGCTTCCGCAAGGGCGGCGCCGCCTCGGTCGTCCTGCACCGCGAACAGGGCGGTGCAGGCGACCGGCTGGCGTGCTTCAGTGTGCCGTTCGGACCTCATCGGGGGTGACGGTGGCTGCGGGTCCGGCCGGCTGCTCCGCGCTCCGCGAGGAGAACAGCCGGTCGACGCCCAGCGCTCCGGAGCCGGTGAAGACGAGCAGCAGGAAGGCCCAGCAGAACATCGCGGCCGGCTCTCCGCTGTTCTCCATCGGCCACAGGGCCTCGGGCTGGTGGACCTTGAAGTAGGCGTACGCCATGGAGCCGGAGGCGACGAGGGCCGCGATGCGAGTGCCGAGACCGAGCATCACGAGTCCGCCGCCGACCAGCTGGATCACCGCCGCGTACCAGCCGGGCCAGGTGCCGGCGGGTATGGTGCCGCCGCCCATCGCTCCGCCGAGCACGCCGAAGAGCGAGGCGGCGCCGCGGCAGGCGAAGAGCAGTCCGACGACGATGCGGAACAGGCCGATCGCGTAAGGCTGGGCGCTGTTGAGACGTCCAGTCATGGGGGGATCTCCTTCGGTTCGTGTGGGGACGGGAAACCGATCGGGAAGCCCCTAGGTTAGGCAGGCCTAACCTGTGCTTGCAAGTTCAACATTTAATTGGCGTCCGGTTTCTGCCGGACCGTCCGAAGCATCCCTCCGCTATGTGATCGCCGACTCCTCCACCGTCCTCAGGCGCGCCTTGCCGCCCCGCAGGGCCTGGGCCTGATCCATCCGCAGCCGTGCGGAGCGGCCGCGCAGGGTCAGGGTCATCAGCTGGTTCCCGAACCAGGGCCCGCCCGTGCGGCGCCAGTCGACCCGGGCCGGGCGGGTGCGGCCGTGCCGGGCGAGGCGCCGGCCGAGCCCTCTGCCGAACCGGCTCCAGCCGAAGCGGAATCCGAGCTTGATCACCGCGGGGATCGAGTTGTGCATGGGGGAGCAGGTCAGCTGGAGCACCCGGGATCTCGGGCCCGTGCCCGCCGGCCAGCTGGGCTCGGCGACATAGGCGTGGTGCACATCGCCGGAGAGGACGCAGATGGCGGCCGGTGCGTCCGGTCGGCCGCCCACCTCCTCGATCAGCGTGGTCAGTTCGTCGAAGGAGTCGGCGAAGGCCGGCCAGTGCTCCAGGTCGCTGCGGCGCCGGATGTCCTCCGCGAAGCGCGCCCAGCGCGGGCCGCGCTCGCCGGCGGCCAGCGCCGCGTTCCACCCTTCGGCGTCGTGGATGAGGTGCGGCAGGAGCCAGGGCAGCGAGGTGCCGATGAGCAGGTGGTCACAGGGGCCGTCGAGGGCCTGGGCCCGGATCCAGGCCGCCTCCTCGGGATCCACCATCGCCCGCCCGGACTCCTCCAGGACGCGGGCCGCGCGGGTGTCGATCATCAGCAGCCGGACGCCGCCGAAGTCCCGCCGGTAGCTCCAGCGCGCGCCGGCCGGATCCTCGTCCGCCGCCGCGGCGAAGTCGCGCAGCGCGTCCGTGCCGTCCGGGTGGGCGCGGACCGCCGCGTACACCGCGTCCGCCGCGAGCTGCTCCGGGGTCAGATTGCCCAGGTGCTGGTACACCCAGTACGACATCAGTCCGCTGAGTATCCGCTCGCGCCACCAGGGTGTCGCACGCATCTCGGCGACCCAGGCCGCGCTGGTGTTCCAGTCGTCGATCACGTCGTGGTCGTCGAAGATCATCAGGCTGGGCACGGTGGAGAGCAGCCAGCGGACCTCCGGGTCCAGCCAGGACTCGTAGTAGAGGTGCGTGTATTCCTCGTAGTCGGCGACCTGGTCGCCCGGTGGCTCGGAGAGGTCACGGCGGGCGGCGAGCCAGCGCCGGGTGGCCGGGGAGGTCATGTCCGCGTAGACCTGGTCGCCGAGCAGCAGCAGGACGTCAGGCCGCTCGGCGGCGGGGTCGGCGGCCAGGCGTACGGCCAGGGTGTCCAGCGCGTCCGGGCCCATCGGGTCCTTCTCGCCGGTCGGCGAGATCGCCCAGCGGCAGGAGCCGAAGGAGACCCGCAGTTCGTCCTGTGTCCCGGCGGGGGTGCGGATCGTCGAGGGCGGGAAGGGGGAGTCCGGCTGCGGCCATACGCGGTCGCCGTCGAGCAGGACCTCGTACGCCGTCTCCGTGCCCGGCGTCAGGCCCTCGACCGGGATCAGGGCGTAGTGGTGACCGGCGACCTGGAACGTACGGGTCCGGCCCGCGGCGCCGTCCGCACAGCGCACCTCGGCGGTGCTCGGCCGGTCGGACTCGACCCAGATGGTCGCCGCGCCACCGTCCACGTGGCGCAGCAGCGGTCCCAGGCGGAGCCTGGCCATGGTGATCACTCCCCTCCGTCGCCCCGTACGGTACGGAACGAGGGAGGGGAGTGGACAGGTTCCGGCCGACCGGTGATCGGTGGGGCCGGCCTTGAAGGCCCTTTGTCAGCAGTCCTCCGTCAGCGGTCCTCAAGGAGTGCCGACAGTGGGTCGGGTGGGCTTGTCAGCAGTCCTTGAGGACGCCCTGGAGTGCGGTCTTCTCCGCGGGGTCGACGGCCAGGTCGTAGTAGTGCTTCACCTGCACCCACATCCGGGCGTACAGGCAGTTGTACGAGGCCAGCGGCGGCAGCCAGTCGGCCGGGTCCTTGTCGCCCTTGGACTGGTTGACGTTGTCCGTGACCGCGATGAGCTGCGGGCGGGTGAGGTCGTTGGCGAACCCCTCGCGCGCGGTGTCGGTCCAGGAGGAGGCGCCCGAGCGCCAGGCCTCGGCGAGCGGGACGATGTGGTCGATGTCGACGTCGCCGGACGCGCTCCAGGTCTCGCCGTCGTACTCGGAGAACCAGGTTCCGGATGTCGCGGCGCAGCTGCTGTCCTGCTCGACGTCCTTGCCGTCGCGCTTCAGGACGACCTCGCGGGTGTCGCAGGAGCCGTCCTGGGTGCTCCAGTGCGGGAACCTGTCCCGGCTGTACCCGTCCGACGAACCCTCGGCCTTCTCGGTCAACTGGCCCAGATACGTACGGGCCGTGGAGGCGGCGATGGGGGTCGGGGGCGAGGCCTCGGCGGTGCTGCCGGTGAGCAGGGCGGCGACCGAGACGCAGCCGGTGACGGCGGCGAGCCGGCGCGGGGACCGGTGACGCGCGTAGACACCTGACATGCGAACTCCCTTGATGTGGGGGGACGTTGGCCGTGGTGGCCAGGTCATGGTGGCGCCCCGGGGTTTCCGTGGGGTGAGCGCCGGATGACAGGGTCGCGTCATTGGCGCGCGCACATCAAGGGTCTGGCGAGGTGTCATCCGGGGGCGGATGCACGGGAGTTGGGTGCGCGGGCGCGGGAAAGGGGTGGGCGCTCGGTGGCGGTGGTGGGCGTTATCGATGCATTCGTCTGTGAATGAGTCGATGCTCGAACCGGTGGATGTCGGGCCGTCTCGGTGGTTCCGGGCGGCGTGCCGGTTGTGCCCGGATTCGGGCAGGCGGGTGGCGGTGGCGGCCCTCGGTTTTGTACCGTGCAGGAACAAAGTGGTCCTGCCCGTTCACCCTGACCGGCGGGCGGGACCGCTTCTTCGTCTCTGTCTGGAGTCCGCCGATGACGGCCAAGCCCACCGCCCTGTCCGCCCGCGCCCTCCTGCTCGACATGGATGGCACGCTCGTCAACTCCGACGCCGTGGTCGAGCGCTGCTGGCGCCGCTGGTCCGCGCGGTACGGACTCGACTTCGACGAGGTCATCAAGGTGGTGCACGGCCGCCAGGGCTACGCGTCCATGGCGGTACTCCTGCCGGACCGCCCGATGTCCGAGAACTACGCGGAGAACCGGCAGATGCTCGCCGAGGAGACCGCGGACATGGAAGGTGTCGTACCGGTCCCGGGCGCGCCCGCGTTCATGGATGCGATCGCCGGACTGCCGCATGCGCTCGTCACCTCAGCGGACCGGGCGCTCTCGGACGGCCGGATGGCGGCGGCCGGACTGCGGATGCCGCTGACGCGGATCTCGGCGGAGTCGGTGGGCGCGAGCAAGCCCGATCCCGAGGGATTCCTCAAGGGCGCGGCGGAGTTGGGCGTCGATCCGGCGGACTGCCTGGTCTTCGAGGACTCGGCCGCCGGGATCGCGGCCGGCGCCGCGGCAGGCATGCGGGTCGTGGGTGTGGGGGAGCGGGCCGCGGAGTACGGGCCCACGGTGTGGGTGCGCGATCTTCTCGGTGTACGGGTGGTGCGGGACGGGGACGGGATCCGGGTCTCGTTCTGAGACGGGTGGGCGTTTCCGGGGCCGGGTCCGGCGCCGGGGCCTGCACCCCGGGCGTCAGCCTTCGAGAGCTCGCCGGGTGGCGGGTCCGTACACGCCCCAAGGGTCGTCCGTGAGGCCCCGGGACTGCTGGAAGCGGCCCACCGCCTCGGCGACCCGCCAGTCGTAGTCACCGTCGATCCGGCCGTCGTAGAGGCCGGCCTGACGCAGCCGCATCTGCAGCTCGAGCACCTCGGGGCCCCTGTCGCCCTGGCGCAGCGTGTTCTCGTCCTCCGCCTCGACCGGGTCGTCGGGCGTGGACGGCGGCGGGCCGGGGCGCTCGGTCCGCGACGGCCGCTTGCTCGGCGCCGACGGCCGGGTCGCGCTCTTCGACGGCCGGGTCGGCGAGGCCTCGGCCGGAGCCGAACCGGTGGCGGACGCCGACGGCGAGGGCGATGTGGACGAGCCAGTCGAGACCGAAGGTGACGGGGACGCGGTCGAGGCGGACGGCGACGGGTCGGGCGCCACGGTGACCGGCGTCCGGGTCGGGTCGGGCAGCGCGCGTTCCTCGTCGCTGTCCGGCGAGAACAGGCCTGCCGAGACCGCGGCGATCGCCACCACGGCGCCCACGGCGCCGGACACGGCCAGGACCGCGCGGCGCCGACCGCCGCTGCGCGCGGGCCCGCGACCGCGGCGGCGGTGCGTCGTGGCGGATGCGGTGGCCGTGGTGATCGGGGCCGCCGGTCCGCGGGCGCCGTCGTCGCTCGGCGGCGTGGACACGTCGTACGGGGCATCGAGCCACGGGTCGCCCGGCTCTGCGGCGTGCGACGCGGGGGCGTGCGACGCGGGAGCGTGCGACTCACCGCCGTCCGGGCACGCGAGGGGTGGCATCGGGCCGGGGAGCGGGGCCGCGCCGGGCGTCAGGTCCGCACCGCCATCGGCATCGTCCGGCAGCGGCATCGACACGTACGGCCGAATCCGCAGCCGCAGCGGATCCGCGCTCTCGCCCTCTGCCGCCGCCGGATTCCGCGCCCCCGCGCACCCGCAGTCCACGCCGTCCGCCGGCCGCGGCGCACCGCAGTCAGGACATATGCGTCCGCTCACCTTCAGGGTCCCCTCCCTCGAGCCGGGCCCCGTGTCCGGACGGCAGTCCGCGCACAGGGCCTCGAGCGATTATGCCGCCGCGCCGCCGTACGGCCCGAAGCGGCCCCGAGGCTACTCGACAGGCCATAACCGCCCGCACCGCCGAGGATGGAGAAGCACGGAACCCGCCGGACGGAGGCGTCGATGGCTCAGGACGTGAGCGACCGGTCGGTCGCGCCGGGGGAGGGGCAGGCCCCGCGCGCCGTCCTGGTGTCGATCGGAGCGCTGCTCCTCGGGATGCTGCTCGCGGCGCTCGACCAGACGATCGTGTCGACCGCGCTGCCCACCATCGTCAGCGACCTCGGCGGGATGAAACACCTGTCCTGGGTGGTCACCGCGTATCTGCTCGCCTCCACGGCGGCGACACCGCTGTGGGGCAAGCTCGGCGACCAGTACGGGCGGAAGAAGCTCTTCCAGTCCGCCATCGTGATCTTCCTGATCGGCTCCGCGCTCTGCGGCATGGCGCAGAACATGCCGCAGCTGATCGGCTTCCGGGCGCTCCAAGGGCTCGGCGGCGGCGGTCTGATGGTGCTGTCGATGGCCATCGTCGGCGACCTCGTGCCGCCGCGGGACCGCGGCAAGTACCAGGGCCTGTTCGGCGCCGTGTTCGGTGCGACCAGTGTGCTCGGGCCGCTGCTCGGCGGTCTCTTCGTGGACCATCTGAGCTGGCGCTGGGTCTTCTACATCAACCTTCCGCTCGGCGTCGTCGCGCTCGCCGTGATCGCCGGTGCGCTGCACATCCCCGTGCGCCGGCAGAAGCACCGGATCGACTATCTCGGGACCTTCCTGATCGCCTCGGTGGCCACCTGTCTGATCCTCGTGACCTCGCTCGGCGGCACCACCTGGGACTGGGCGTCGGCACAGATCATCGGGCTCGCGGTGCTCGCCGTCGTGCTTCTGGTGGCCTTCGTGGCGGCGGAGCGGCGGGCCGCGGAGCCGGTGATTCCGCTGAAGCTGTTCCGGATCCGTACCTTCACGCTGTCCGCGGTGATCAGTTTCGTCGTCGGCTTCGCGATGTTCGGTGCGATGACGTATCTGCCGACCTTCCTGCAGGTCGTGCACGGGATCTCGCCGACGATGTCCGGCGTCCACATGCTGCCGATGGTGCTCGGACTGCTGCTCTCCACCACTGTGTCCGGGCAGATCGTCAGCCGGACCGGGCGCTGGAAAGTGTTCCCGGTGGTCGGCACGGCGGTCACCGCGCTCGGCCTGCTGCTCCTGCACCAACTGACCGAGCACAGCAGCACCCTGGAGATGAGCGCCTTCTTCTTCGTCTTCGGACTCGGTCTCGGCCTGGTGATGCAGGTACTGGTGCTGATCGTGCAGAACGCCGTGTCGTACGAGGATCTGGGCGTCGCCACCTCAGGGGCCACGTTCTTCCGGTCGATCGGCTCGGCCTTCGGTGTCGCGATCTTCGGCACGATCTTCGCGAACCGGCTGGACGGGGCACTGACCGAGGTCCTGGCCGATCAGGACCTGCCTCCTGGCATCACGGCCGCCGCGCTCGAGGCGGATCCGCGCCTGATGGCCCAACTGCCCCCGGGGACCCGGCCGGAGGCCCTGCACGCGTACTCCGAGTCGATCACCGACATGTTCCTGTACGCGGCGCCGGTGGTGCTCCTCGCGTTCGTGCTGTCCTGGCTGCTGCACGAGGACAAGCTGCGCGGGTCTGTGACCGCGCCGGAGATCACCGAGACACTGGCCAGCAATCCCGTGGAACGGTCCTCGGACGACGAGGCGCTCAGAGCCCTGTCGGTGCTAGGCAGCCGCGAGGGCCGCCGCGAGATCTATCGCACCATCACCGAGCGGGCCGGGTACGACCTGCTGCCGGCGGCCAGTTGGATGCTGCTCAGGATCCGGCACCGGGGATCGGTGGAACCGGCCGTCCTCGCGGAGCGCAGCACCGTGCCGCTGCACATCGTCCAGGCGGCGGCGATCCAGGTCGAGGAGCGGCGTCTGGCGACCCGTGAGGGGCTGGACCTGATCCTCACCGAACAGGGCCGGAAGGTCGCCGACAAGCTCTTCAAGGCGCGCGAGGAGTCGCTCGCGGAGCTGCTCGGCGACTGGTGGGGCCCGGGTCGCCCACGCAATCTGATCGCCCTGGTCCAGGAACTGAACGCCGAACTCTGCGGCTCGGACGGCGAACGCCCGCACAACGGCGCGGCACGCCCCACGGGTGGTGCGGGTGGCCGAGCGCGGTCCTGAGGGCCTGAAAACGCCCCCTTACGCGTACGCGCGCGTGCCCGTCGTTTCGAGGTCCTTGGCGTACCACACCTCCGCGTACGGTCCCCTGTTGTGGGCCGGAACCTCCGCATAGCCGTGCCGCGCATACAGGGCCCTTGCCTCGACGAGATCGAGCCGCGTGTCGAGCACCAGCCGCCGCACCCCGAGACCACGCGCGGTGTCCTCCGCGGCTTCGAGGAGCAGCCGGGCGCCACCCGTGCCGCGGGCCTCCTTGCGCACGTACACGCGCGTGAGCTCGGCCCTGGTGGCGTCGAGCAGACGGAGGCCGACGGTGCCCGCCGCTACGCCTGCGCAGCGGCCGACGAGCAGGGTCCCGGTCGGCGGCGCGAGGTCGGAGCCCGTCTCACTCGCGATGCCCCGCTCCAGGTCATCGGCCGGAGTGCTGTGGCCCGGGCCGTACTCGCGCGCGAACCAGCGGTCGCTGACCTCGGTGTAGTACGCACGCCAAAGGGCCGTGGCGGCGGGGGAGTCGGGGGCTTCCGTGGCGATCGTCCAGGTGCGCATGGAGCGCGATTATGGCCGGTGGATCTCCGCGGGTCACCGTAGAATCCGGCGCTCGGTGGCGTGCGCCACGCGCGCGTGGACGACGAGCGAGGAGTGTGGCCGGTGGCTGTGGACGAGCGTGTAGGACCGCCCCATGCCGGGAGTGAGCGGGAGACGTTGCGGGGGTTTCTGGATTATCACCGTGCGACCCTCGCGATGAAGTGCGCAGGGCTCGACGACGCGGAGCTGCGGCGGCAGGCGATGCCGCCGTCGACGCTGTCGTTGCTCGGGCTCGTGCGGCACATGGCGGAGGTGGAACGGGCCTGGTTCCGGCGGGTGTTCGAGGATCCCGACGTCCCCATGGTCTGGTCCGACCGCATCGACTTCCAGGCGGCGTACGACACGAGCGGGGCCACCGGGAGCGAGGCGTTCGCCGCCTGGGAGGCCGAGGTCGAGCACGCGCGCCGCATCGAGCGGGAGGCGGACTCCCTTGACCTGACCGGGCACCAGCCGCGGTGGGGCGAGGACGTGTCGCTGCGGATGGTGATGGTGCACGTGCTCCTGGAGTACGGACGCCACAACGGGCACGCGGACTTCCTGCGCGAGGGGATCGACGGAGCCGTGGGCGCCTGAGCGACCACGGCCCGACCGGAGGCCGCTACGCGCTCTTCGGGGCCGCCTGCTGGGCGACCTCGAAGGACCACACCGCGGCGCTGCTCGACGCGGGCTTCGGGCGGTCGCCGCCGCCCTGGTGGGCCGACTTCATGGGGCCCTCCATCCAGGCCTGGAACGACTCCTCGTCGCGCCACCGCGTGTACACCAGGTAGTCGTCCGTGCCCTCGACGGGGCGCAGCAGCTCGAACCACTCGAAGCCGTCCGAGCTCTCCACGACGCCCGCGCGGGAGGCGAACCGCTTCTCGAGCGTCTCCCGCTGCTCGGCCGGCACGGACAGGACGTTGATCTTCACGATGCTCATACGCCCCATCGTGCCCCATGGGGCGGGGAAGCGGGCGGCCGGTGCCGTCGCCCTCAGTGCCCTCAGTGCCCTCAGTGCCCGCCGTGCCCGCCGTGCCCGTCGCGGGTCTCGTGCCAGCGGGCCACGATCTCGTCCGGGTCGTACGGGGTCAGGCCGAGGGGAGGGCCGGGCGGGGGCCTGCGGAGGTTGGCGGCGATCTTCTCGTTGAGGGCGGCGACGGCCTCGCGCACCGCGCGTTCCGAAGGCGCGTCCGGGACGGCCGCGAGGGTGTCCTCGGCCTCCTTGCGCAGGGCGAGCGTGGGCGGCAGCTGCGAGTAGCCCTCGCGCGCCATCTTCTGCTTGATCCACCACAGTTCGTCGTAGGGCTGGTCGAGACTCGGCAAGGGCTTGCCCGCTCCGGTCAGGTGCGCGAAGTCGCCGCGCTCCTCGGCTTCACGGATCTGCCGTTCGACCCAGGTCTCCACGCGCATGCCGGGAGGCTTCCGCTCGGTCATGCGGCCATTGTCGCAAAGCGGTTGAATGGAGGGACAGGGGGCTGTGGTCCCCGTCACGTGCCGGTATGCAGGGGCGGGCCTAAGATGCGGCGGCGCGTGTGCACGCGCGCGTACTCGTCGGCGGAACCCGTGACTTGAAGGAGCCCACGTGCTCGAGCTCACCATGGCCACTGTCTCGGAGGTGAACGCCGGTGCCACGGCGGGCATGCTCATGGCCGACCACGAGAGCGAGCCCGGTGCGGTGCTCCGGGTGGGCCGCGACCGCAGCGTGTGCCGGCTGTCGGCGCCGGACGACTGGCTGTTCGTCTCGCGTACGCATCTGGAGTTCCGCTGCGAGGCGGACCGGACCTGGTCGGTGACCTGGTTGCGCGGCTCGCAGGCCGAACCGTCGTCCGAGGTCCGTCTGGTGGTCGACGGGCAGAGCTACCCGCTGCAGTACGGCGGCGCGATCCGGCTGCCCGCCGGCGGGTCGGGCGAGCTGGTGATCCAGGACCGCTCGGCACCCCGGAGCGTGAACGTGGGCTTCTTCCACGAGGCGTGAGACACCGGACGGCAGCGTGAGGCACCGGCCCCGAGCGCGGGATGCGCGGCGCCGGCCGCTCGGGCACGGGACGGCGGCGGGGCGGCCTCTTCTCGGACGTGCCCGGCCTCGGAGTCGATTGTCAGTGGCGGACTGCATACTGGCCGAGCCGCTGGAGACGCGGGGAGTTCGGGGGAGAACAGGGGATTCGGGGGATTCGGGGGATGAGCATGACTGAAGAACAGCGGAGCGGGAGGGTCGCGCCGGGAGCGGCGGCCGCCTGGCCGCCGGAGGCGGTACGGACACTCGCGGAGCGCTGGCTGCCCGGTGTCGCCGAGGGCGAGGGCGACTTCGTCTGCTCGCCGGCCGGGCTGTGGCTCGCGCTCGCGGCCGTCGCGGCGGGCAGCCGTGGCGAGACGGCCGCGGAGTTCGAGCAGCTGCTCGAGGTCGCCGGTGACACGGCCGCGGATGCCGTGACGGCCGCGAGCCGGGCACTCGCGGAGACCGACGCCCTGGAGGTGGCCACCGGCGTCTGGAGCGCGGTGCCGGTGTACCGGGCGTACCGCGAGGCACTGCCCGATGTCGGATTCGGACCGCTCGACCCGCCGCGCATCGACGGCTGGGTGCGGGAGGCGACCGGCGGCCTGATCGAGCGGCTGCCGGTGGAGCTCTCCGCCGGGACACTCCTTGTCCTGGTCAATGCGCTGGCTCTCAAGGCCCGTTGGGATGAACCTTTCTCGGGTACGTCCACCCACTCCCGGCCGTTCACCGACGTACGAGGGCAGGTCCACCAGGTGCCGACGATGCACCGGTCCGTCCCGCTCGCCGACGCCTGGCGCATCGACGGGACCCGGGTCGTGGAGCTGCGCTGCCGGGGTGGTGCGGCCCCCGCGCGTGTCCGCTTCGTCCTCGGCCGGCCCGGGCAGCCGGCGCACGAGGTGCTGCCCGCCGCCTGGGCACCCGGCGCGCTGCGTGCCGCGCTCGACGCCGAGCAGGTGGTGATGGCGCTGCCGCGGCTCGCGCTGCGCACTCGTATCGAAGCGGCTGACCAGATCCGCGCTCTCGGCGTCCGCACCGCGTTCCGGAACGGCGCCGATCTTTCCGGCATATCGCCCGAACCGCTCGCGATATCGGATGTCGTCCAGGAATCGGTGCTCAGGATCGCCGAGGAGGGCGTCGAGGCGGCCGCGGCGACGGCCGTCCCCGCGCGCGCCGGGTCCGCGTACCGGCCGGTGCGGGTGGAGCGGGTCGCCTACGACCGCCCGTTCGGTGTGGTCGTGCTCGGCGGCGAGGACGTACCGCTCTTCGTGGCCTGGCAGGCCGGAGCTCCGGACGGGGCGGCCGAGACACCGCGTACGAGCGAGCACCGGCCCGCGTGACCGCCGGATGTGACCGGTGTCGCGCGGTCCCGGAGCAACGCGGACGCGGCCGGCAGCGTCACACGTACCGACGTCATCCGGTCAAAACAACGAGGGCGGGCAGGTGAAGGAGGGGTTGCCTGCGTCTTGAGGACGGGGGACTGGGAGCCTCATAGGATCCGTGGACGGCTCCGGGACGCACTCCGGAGTCCGGACGACGGGGACGGACATTGGGACGGGCGGAGGGCCGCGAGGCGTGGCGAATGCGGAACACGGTGGATCGGGCGGTGCCTTCGGCGCCGGCCAGGACACCAAGATGGCGGCAGTCAGGGTGGGGCTGTGGCTGATCGCCGCCGCACTGGCGGTGTGGCAGGTCGCGGTGGTGCTCACCACACCGCGCGGCGAGCGGCTGACCGATCTGGAGACCTGGATCGGTGAGAACGGCGTGCTGCACGTCCGGGGATCGTTCTACGACACGGACGCGTTCACCGGCACCCCGCTGGCCGGCCTCGTCCTGCGCCCGCTGACCCGATCCGCCGAGCAGACCCTCGGGGTCGGCTGGACCTTCGGGACGCTGCTCCTGGTCGTGCTGCTCGGCATGCTCGCCGCACGCTCCCTGCCGAGCCCGGTCTCGCGCCGCACCGCACTGCTCGCGGCCCCGGTGGCCGTATCGCTCCTGATGCTCTCGCTCCCGGTGCGCAACACCCTGCACCTGGGGCAGACCAGCATCATCCCGGTGCTGCTCGTGCTCGCCGGCTGCCTCGCCGCCCGCGGTGAGCGCACCAGCGGGGTGCTGATCGGCGTCGCGGCGGCCCTGCAGCCCACGGTGCTGCTCTTCGCGCCGCTGCTCTGGTTCACCGGCCGCAAGCGCGCCGCCCTGTCCACCGGCGTGACCTTCCTGACCTGCACAGCGCTCGCCTGGGCCGCGATGCCCAAGGATTCGTGGACGTTCTGGGTGCACCACTTCGCCGGCACCGGACTCGGCGACCGGCCCGACGGGGTGGGGAACCAGTCGCTGCACGGCGCGCTGCTGCGCCTCGGCCTCGAGGGCACGGGCGAGAAGGCGCTGTTCTTCGCCCTGGGCGCCGCCGTCGTGTACTTCGGCCTGCGCCGTGCCGTGCGGTACGCGCGCGACGGTCAGCTGCTCCTCGCCGTCGCCGTCACCGGCTGTGTCTCCGCGGTGGTGTCACCGACCGCCTGGCAGCACCAGCTCCTGTGGGTGCTGCTCGCGGTCGTCGGCCGGGTCGGCAAGCGCCGCTCGGACCGCCTGGTCTGGCCGGTCGCGGTGGTCCTGGTGATGACCCTGCCGGCCAAGATGATGCTGCCGAACATGGAGTTCCTGTACCCGATCAGGGACAACGCCCTGCTGATCGCCGCGCTCGCGGCGGCCTGTGTGGTGCCATTCGTGCTGCGCACCTCGCCGCATTTCGACAACCCGGTGCCGACCGAGTACGGCGCCCCGGTCCCCGCCCGTTTCAGGTGGGTGCCGCTGCTGCCGTTCTGGAAGCGCGCCCTGAGCCGGCCGAATCTGCTGCTCGAGCTGCTCCTGATCCGCGTGGGGTACTCGATCTACCAGCAGACCCGGCTCGTCGCGGCCGGCAGCCGCGCCACCGCCGAGGAGCACGGCAGCCAGATCCACGCGATCGAGCAGTTCCTGTTCATCGACATCGAGCACTGGGCGAATCACGCCACGGCAAGGCTGCCCTGGCTCGAGGAGTTCCTGAACTTCTACTACACGTCCTTCCACTTCGTGGTGCCGCTGACGGTGCTCGCGGTGCTCTACATACGGCGGCCGGTGGACTTCCGCTGGGCGCGCGGCGCGCTCGGCTTCGCCACGGTCCTCGCCCTGCTCGGCTTCTGGCTGTACCCGCTGGCGCCGCCCCGCCTGATGCCGGACCTCGGATTCATCGACACCGTGCACGGCGTCCAGGACTTCAGCAAGCCGGACTACGGCACGCTGACCGCGGTCACCAACCAGTACGCCGCGATGCCGTCGCTGCACTTCGGCTGGTCCCTGTGGTGCGGTGTGGTCATCGCGATCCTGGCCCCGAAGACCTGGATGAAGCTGCTCGGCCTGCTGCATCCGGCGTTCACCTTGTGCGCGATCGTCGGCACCGGCAACCACTGGATCCTGGACGCGGTGGGCGGCGCGGCCGTCGTCGGCGCCGGTTTCGGCCTGGTCTACGTACTCGGCGGCCCGCGGCCGAGGAGCAGCGCCGCCGAGCAGCCGGAGACGGCGACCGCGAAGTCGCCGCCGGGCCCGCGCCCGGTCCCGGACGCCGAGCGGGCCCCGGACGCGGAGGACCCGCCGGATGCGGCGGACGAACCGGCCGATCCGAGCGCCCCGGACGACGACAAGGACCGGACCGAGGCCCTCAGCAGCGCGAAGCGGACACCGCCGCCGGGCTGAACGAGGACCCGATCCGGTACGTCCCGGGTTCGGTCACCGTGAGCCGGGTGAACTCCCCGTCCCGGCTCAGGCATCCACCGTCCACCCGCAGCCACGGCGAGTGGGCGATACGTACGGTGACCGCCCCGGCCGAGGGGACCCGCACGACGACCGAGGAGTCACCGGAGCGCAGCACCGAAGCCGGCGCCTCGACCAGCGGTGTCGCGTCCCTGACCCGGTAGATCCGCCAGTGCTCGTCGCTCCAGACCGGCTCGAGCCAGTCCGGCCGGCTGCGGATGAGGTCGCGCTCGCGCCAGGCCGGCGAGTCCGGCACGGCATCCGGTACGACGACGAGGCCGACCGCCCAGCGGTCCAGCCAGGCACGGTAGGCGGCGGGCGTGAAGGTGCCGGGGGCGACGTCGGTGCCGTCGTAGCCGTCGTAGAAGAGCCGGCCGCGCTGCACGTCCGCCTGCCGGTTCCAGCCGCGGGCCAGGTTGACATGGGGTGCGAGCACCGCGGCCTCGCGGTGGTCGCGCGAGGGCACCACTTCGACCCGGGTACGGTCGGCGCCCAGCCGGTCGAGCGCGTCGACGACGCCGTCGGTGTGCCGGGCCCAGGCCGGCACCTTGGTGTACACGACGATGTCGTCGACGGTCTTGTCGGTCACCCAGGCGAGCGACAGCACCAGCGCGACGACCAGCGCCGCCCGCCGCGCCCGCAGCGCGGCCGGGGTGGCGAGGAGCGCGGCGAGGAGGGCCGCGGGCGCGAGGAGTTGGGCGAGGCGCTCGACATTGGTGCCGATCGGTGAGGCGATCAGATAGGTGAGCGCGCAGCCAAGCGCATACACCGCGGCGCCGATCCGGAGCACCCGCCACGGCCGGGGCGCGAGCACCGCGACCGCGAGGGCGAGCAGCGCGGGCGCCCAGATCCGCCCGAACTGCATGGGCTGTTCACCGGAGAAGGGGAACAGCCAGCTGGTCGTGCCGACGACCACCACCGGCGGCAGCAGCAGCGCCGCGGCCCGGCTCCGGTCCCGTACCAGCAGATACCCGGCCCCTGCGACGACCAGGAAGAGCCCCGCGAGTGGACTGGCAAGCGTGGCAAGCGCATTGACCAGGGCGGCCCACCACGGCCGGTGCCGTCCCACCAGCAGCAGACAGGCGCCGAGGCCGAGTGCCGCGCCGAGGGCGAAGGTGGTGCGTCCCGAGACGACGTTGCACCACAGGGCGAAGGCGGCGAGCAGCGCGGGCCACTGCGGGCGGGCCGCATCACTGCGCACGAAGAGCGCCGCAGCGGCCCAGGTGGCAGCGAGCCCGGACGCGGCCGTCACGGCCACCACCCCGAACACGGCCATCAAGTAGGGAGAGACCAGGCTGTAGTTGGCGGTGTGCAGACCCCCGTACCAGGAGAGGCTGTACGGGGACCCCGGGTGCCGCTCGACGAATCCCGCCCAGGCCTGCTGTGCCGCGAGGTCGCCGCCGCCGGTGGCCAGGAACGCGGCCCACAGCCCGTACAGCGGAAGCGCGACCGCGGTGCAGAGGAGCGGGACGCGATGGCGCAGGTGCCACGGCTCGGCGGGGGGCGGCGCCGCGGCGTCCGGGTGCAGCGGGACGGACAGCTCGGGGGAGTGCACGGGTGGCGCTTTCCGTTCGACGTCGGGCGGACACGTCCACGGTGGCGCTCCGCCGGCGGCGCGCCACCGTGCCATTGTCCTCGACGCGCACTCCCGCGACCAGGCTTGATCAGGTCAAGCGCGGGCCACCCGCAGTTCCTTGATGCCGTTGATCCAGGCCGAGCGCAGCCGGCGGGGATCGCTGACCAGACGCAGGTCGGGCAGGGTGTCGGCGAGCGCGTTGAAGATCAGGTCGATCTCCTTGACGGCAAGGGACTTGCCGAGGCAGAAGTGCGGGCCTCCGCCGCCGAATCCGATGTGCGGATTGGGGTCGCGGGTGATGTCGAAGCGCTCGGGGTGGTCGAAGACCTCGGGGTCGTTGTTCGCGGAGGAGTAGAACATGCCGACCCGGTCGCCCTCCTTGATCCGTACGCCGCCGATCTCGGTGTCCTGGGTGGCGGTGCGCTGGAATGCGGTCACGGGGGTGGCCCAGCGGACGATCTCCTCGGCGGCGGTCTCGGGCCGTTCGCGCTTGTAGAGCTCCCACTGCTCGGGGTGGGTGAGGAAGGCGTACATGCCGTGGCTGATCGCGTTGCGGGTGGTCTCGTTGCCCGCGACGGCCAGCAGCAGGACGAAGAAACCGAACTCGTCGGTGGAGAGATTGCCGTCGTCCTCGGCGGCCACCAACTGGCTGACGATGTCCTTGGCGGGACACTCCTTGCGGGCCGCCGCCATGTTCATGGAGTAGCCGATGAGTTCCATCGCGGCCTCGGCGCCGACCTCCTCGGTGATGGCGTACTCCGGGTCGTCGTAGGCCACCATCTTGTTCGACCAGTCGAAGAGCCGGGCACGGTCCTCCTGGGGTACGCCGATGAGTTCGGCGATGGCCTGCAGGGGGAGTTCGACGGCGATGTCGGTGACGAAGTCGAAGTCTCCGCCGCCCGACTTGCCGGCCTCGTCGACGATCCGGCGCGCGCGCTCGCGCAGCGTGGACTCGAGTCCGCGTATCGCCCGTGGGGTGAATCCGCGCTGGACGATCTGCCGGACCCGGGTGTGCTCCGGCGGGTCCATATTGAGCATGATCAGCTTCTGGAGCTCGATCTGGTCCCGGTTGATGTGCTCGTTGAAGCGGACCACCGCGGTGTTGGGCGTGGAGGAGAACAACTCCGGGTGCGTGGACACGTACTTGACGTCCGCGTGCCGGGTCACCGCCCAGTAGCCGTCGTCGTCGAAGCCGGTGATGCCGCGCTGCTGCGGGCACCACCACACCGGCGCGGTCCGCCGGAGCTCGGCGAACTCCGGGTGCGGCACGCCGGACTGGAGCAGATCGGGGTCGGTGGCGTCAAAGCCGTCAGGCAGCGCGGGACAGGGCATCGGCAACTCCATCGTCATCGTCTGACGGTCCATCAGAAGTTGCTCGCAAGGTAGTAACGGGTTCTACAAGTGGCAAGGGCCGCGGGCGTATCGGTTCTGGGTACGCCGAGTGAAGGGGCGTGTGTGATGCGTGCAAGACCCTTGCGGTGGACGGGGTGCAGTCATAAGACTGCTGGGAGAACTAGAACGCGTACTAGTTCCTTGCTACGGCACTGGGGCACTGGCCATCGCGCGCGGGCTGGTTCTGGAGCTGGTCCGGTCGGTGGGGCGCCGGGACGCCGCGCCGCGAGGACGCAACGACCAACTGACGAACAGGCGCCCTGTCCGCGCGCACGCGAAGGCGCGCGGTCCGGTGCCGCAGGAGGGACGAGCTCATGGCCGCGGAACCCGTCATCGTCGAAGCCGTACGCACCCCCATCGGCAAGCGGGGAGGTGCGCTCGCCAATCTCCATCCGGCCTATCTGCTCGGCGAGACGTACCGCGAACTCCTCGCCCGTACCGGCATCCACGCCGACTGCGTCGAGCAGATCGTCGGCGGCACCGTCACGCACGCCGGCGAGCAGTCCATGAACCCGGCGCGCACGGCCTGGCTCACCGTCGGACTGCCCTACGAGACCGCCGCGACCACCGTGGACTGTCAGTGCGGGTCCTCGCAGCAGGCGAGTCACATGGTGGCCAACATGATCGCGGCGGGCGCCATCGACGTCGGTATCTCCTGCGGTGTCGAGGCGATGTCACGGGTGCCGCTCGGCAGCGGGTCCAAGCACGGTCCTGGTAAGCCCTTCCCCGACGAGTGGAACGTCGACCTGCCGAACCAGTTCGAGGCGGCCGAACGCATCGCGCGCCGCCGCGGGTTGACCCGGGAGAACGTGGACTCGCTCGGGCTGATCTCGCAGGAGCGGGCCGCGCTCGCCTGGGCGGAGGAGCGCTTCAAGCGCGAGACGTTCGCCGTGCAGGTGCCCACCACCGAGGAGGAGCAGGCCGCGGGGCAGGGCATGTGGCGGCTCGTCGACCGGGACGAGGGGCTGCGTGACACCTCGATGGAGGCGCTCGGCGGGCTGAAGCCGGTGATGCCGACCGCGGTGCACACGGCAGGCAACTCCTCGCAGATATCGGACGGTTCGGCCGCGATCATGTGGGCGTCCAAGCGGATGGCGCGCGCCCTGAAGCTCAAGCCGCGAGCGCGGATCGTGGCCCAGGCGCTGGTCGGCGCGGACCCGCACTTCCATCTGGACGGGCCCGTGGACGCGACCCGGGCGGTGCTCGGCAAGGCGGGGATGTCGCTGCGGGACATCGATCTCGTCGAGATCAACGAGGCGTTCGCGTCCGTCGTGTTGAGCTGGGCGCAGGTCTTCGAGCAGGACCTGGAGAAGGTCAATGTCAACGGCGGCGGGATCGCGCTGGGTCACCCCGTGGGGGCGACGGGGGCGCGGCTCATCACCACGGCGCTGCATGAACTGGAGCGCAGGGACAAGGAGTTCGCCCTGATCACGATGTGTGCGGGTGGCGCGCTCGCCACGGGGACGATCATTCAGCGGCTCTGACGTTCAGCGGCTCTGACGTTCAGCGGCTCTGACGGAACGCGCCCTTCGCGGCGTCGACCGCCGGGACACCTCCACGGGTGCACCCGGAAACACCCCCGGATCCGGGGGCGGGCCGGATGGTTCGTCCCAGTTCGGCCGACGACGCTCGGCGTATGACGAAGAACACCGGAAAGACGGCTCCGGGGCCCGCCAAGTCGACGTGCCGGAAGCGCGGTTCACGGATCGGCCGAGGGGCGGCCGCAAGCTGCGCTGCGGCCGCACTCGCCCTCGGCGCGGCGTCCCAGGCACTGGGCGCGGACGCTCTCGGCACCGAAGATCGTGCGCTGGTTCGACCGTCTGCAGAGGTGAGCGGGGCGCTCGCCGGAACGCGCGCGAGCGGCCGTCCCCCCGGTGAGGGGGCGGCCGCTCGAAGTCGCGGGCGCGGTGGGGTGGTTCGGCCCGTGGGGCCGGGCCGTGACGGGCCGTGGAGACGGCTCAGTACCAGCCGTTGGACTGCCAGAACTGCCAGGCCTCGGCCGGGCTGCCGTAGCGGTCGTTCATGTAGTCGAGGCCCCACTTGATCTGCGTGGCCGGGTTGGTCTTCCAGTCCGAACCGGCCGACGACATCTTCGAACCGGGCAGCGCCTGCACCAGGCCGTACGCACCGGACGGGTTGCTCGCCTGCGGGTCCCAGCCGCTCTCGTGCTCGACGATCTTGCTGAACGCCTGGTACTGCTTCGCGTCCGGGATCAGCTTCTTCGCGATCGACTTCGCCGAACCGGTCGAGGCCTGCGGGGCCGCGACCTTGGCGGCGGGGGCGACCGGCGCGGCCGTGGGGGCGGCGGCCTGGGCGGGAGCCGCGATCGTCACCAGGCCGGCCGTGGCGAGGCCTACGACGGCGCCGGTGAGGGCCTTCTTCGGGGTGGCGACACGGCGGATGCGCGAGACAGTCACAGATGACCTTCCATGGGGAACAAGGCAGTCGCGGGCATGCCGGAACCGCTCATGAGGAGTGGGGGAATGCGTGAGCGCCACCGGCCGTGCGGCCCGGGCGGCGCCCTGCGACACCTCTACAGAAACAGGACGGATCGGACGTTGCAACGCCCCCCTGCTACTAGCCCGGATCGCATCCGGTCGCATTCGGGGCGGTTCGTGGCGGCGAGCGCTGCGTGCGGGAGCCGCTCAGGGGTGTCCCGCGCCGGCTACGAAGCCGCCTAGGACGGGACGAAAGTACTGTGGGTGCCCTCACTCCGGGCGGCCGTGGATCCCACGCAGCGTGTCCGCGCCCGCACGGTCCGCGGCCGGCGAATGTGACCTGGGTCAAGCCTGCGAGTCGTCCGGGTGTGACGCAGATCTACTCGAAAGCGACCGGCGCCTCGAAGGCCGCGCGGCGCGTGGCCCGGCGCAGCGCCTTCAGCACGGTGGCGCCCGCGAGGACCGTCAGGACCACCGTGATCGCGGCCCGGCCCAGGTCCCAGCCGAGCGAGGTGGCCATGCAGTACGCCAGGAAGCGCACCAGATTCTCGTGCAGCGGGTCACCGGGCCGGAAGGACACCCCGGAGCCGAGGCCCGGCACGATCGTCCAGCCGTAGAGATTCATGATCGTGCCGTACAGCAGTGCGGACAGCGCACCGTACAGGGCGAGCAGGGCCAACTCGGCGCGGCCGCGCAGCCGTTCCGCGCCGGGCAGCAGGCCGGCACCCATCGCGACCCAGCCCATCGACAGCATCTGGAACGGCATCCACGGCCCGACGCCCCCGGTCAGCAGCGCGGAGGCGAACATCGTCACCGAGCCGAGCACGAACCCGAAGCCAGGGCCGAGCACCCGCCCCGCGAGCACCATCAGGAAGAACATCGGCTCCAGACCGGCCGTCCCCGCGCCGAGCGGCCGCAGCGCCGCCCCGACCGCCGCGAGCACCCCGAGCATCGCCACCGCCTTCGCGCCGAGTCCGCTCTCCGCGATGGTCGCCGCCACCACGCCCACCAGGAGCGGAAGCAGCGCGGCGAACAGCCAGGGCGCGTCCTGGGCATGCGCGGTCAGCCCGGACCCGCCGTCCGCGAGCAGCGGCCAGCCGAAGCCCACCGCACCGACCGCGCTGACCAGGACGAGTGCGGCCACCGACTTGGGGCCGAGCCGCACCGCCCGGATCCGCGGGGCGTCCGGTACGAGCGGGGCGTTCCGTACCGAGGGGCTCTTCATCGCGCACCCGCGAGTGCCGTGCGCACCTGGCCGAGGGTGAGCCAGCGCAGCGGTGCGAGCACCTTGGCGATCTGCGGGGCGAACGCGGGCGACGACACCACCACGTCCGCCGTCGGTCCGTCCGCCACCACCTCGCCCTCGGCCAGGATGACCACCCGGTGGGCCAGTTCGGCGGCGAGCTCCACATCGTGCGTGGCAAGCACGATCGCGTGGCCCTCGGCCGCAAGGCCGCGCAGCACGGTCACCAGGCGCGCCTTGGCCGCATAGTCGAGCCCGCGGGTCGGCTCGTCCAGGAGCAGCAGCGGCGGCCGCGCGGTGAGGACGACGGCCAGGGCGAGCGCGAGCCGCTGCCCCTCGGACAGGTCACGCGGATGGATCCCGTCCGCGATCCCCGGGATCAGCTCGGAGACCAGGGCACGGCAGCGTCCCGGCTCGGCGCCCGCGTCCTGGTCGGCGGCCGCGCACTCGCCGGCCACCGTGTCCGCGTACAGCAGGTCTCTCGGCTCCTGCGGTACGAGGCCGACGCGGCGGATCAGCTCGCGGGGCTCCGTGCGATGTGGTACGGCGCCGCCCGACCTGACCGATCCGGAGGACGGCTCCAGCATGCCCACGAAGGCGGAGAGCAGGGTCGACTTCCCGGCGCCGTTGCGGCCCATCAGGGCGATCGTCTCGCCCGGTTCGACCGTGAGCTCCACCCGGCGCAGTGCCTCGACGCGGCCGCGCCGTACCGAGAGCGCGGCGGCGACGGCGACCGGACCGTCCTCGCCAGCGGCCTCCGACGCCGGTGCCTGTGCCCTCGCCGCGGGCGTACGGACAAGGCCGCGCAGCGTGAACCGCCGTGCCCGCGGCCGCCGTTGGGGGAGAGGCGCCGGGGGCGCCACCCTCCCGCTCCCCGGAGCCGGCGCGTCCGCCAGACGCTCGCGCAGCCCGGCGGCCCGCCGCCGTGCGTCCCGCACCGTCAGCGGCAGCGGCGACCAGTCGGCGAGCCGCCCGAGACCCACCACCGGCGGATACACCGGCGAGACGGCCATCACCTCGGCCGGGGCGCCGACCACCGGCGCCGCACCGGGCGCGGGCAGCAGCACGACCTGGTCGGCGTACTGCACCACCCGCTCAAGGCGGTGTTCGGCCATCAGGACGGTGGTGCCCAGGTCGTGCACCAGGCGCTGCAGTACGGCGAGCACCTCCTCGGCCGCGGCCGGGTCGAGCGCCGAGGTCGGCTCGTCGAGCACCAGGACCTTCGGGTGCGGGGTGAGCACCGAGCCGATCGCGACCCGCTGCTGCTGGCCGCCGGAGAGCGTGGCGATCGGCCGGTCCCGCAGTTCGGCGAGGCCGAGCAGGTCCAGGGTCTCCTCCACCCGGCGGCGCATCACGTCCGGGGCGAGACCGAGCGACTCCATGCCGTACGCCAGCTCGTCCTCGACGGTGTCGGTGACGAAGTGCGAGAGCGGATCCTGGCCCACCGTGCCGACCACATCGGCCAGTTCGCGCGGCTTGTGGGTACGGGTGTCACGCCCGGCGACCGTGACCCGGCCCCGCAGGGTGCCCCCGGTGAAGTGCGGGACGAGACCGCTGACGGTGCCGAGCAGGGTCGACTTGCCGACGCCCGACGGGCCGACGAGCAGCACCAGTTCGCCCTCCGGCACGGTCAGGTCGACGCCGGCCACGGACGGCGCGTCCGCACCCTCGTACGTCACCGTGACGTTCTCGAACCGGATCACGGGAGCTCCTTCGTCTTCTTCGTCTTCGACGCGGCCGGGGCCGCGGGCGCCGCAGTTCGATCGGCCGGATCGCCCGGTGCGGGACCGCCGCGCACCGGCACCGGCGCCACCACCGCGGGCAGCAGCCCGATCAGCACCGCGAGCGCGGGCCACAGCGGCAGTTCCGGTGCCACCAGGGGTACGACCCCGGGGGCGAGGGCCGCAGGATCGGCGGACGCCGCCCAGATCATCAGGCCCGCCACGGCGACCCCGGACCCGGCCACGAGCCAGGCGCGCACACCCCAGCGGTCCGGCCGGTACCGGGTCCGTACGCTGCGCCGCCCGCCGAGCCGGAGCCCGGCGAGCGCCGCCGCCAGACCGGCACCGAGCACGGGCAGGCCGAAGCCGGCGCCCTGCGCCGCGAGCAGGCCGTAGCTCCCCGCGCACACCCCGAGCAGACCGCCGAGGGTGAGCACCGCCGTGATGCGCCGCACCCGTGCCGGCACCGCGGCCGTACGCCCGTACCCGCGGGCGTCCATCGCGGCCGCGAGCGCCACCGACCGCTCCAACGCGCCCTCGAGGACGGGCAGTCCGACCTGGACGAGGCCGTGCAGACCGCGGTCGGGGCGGCCGCGCAGCCGCCGTGCGGCCCGCAGCCGCTGGACGTCCGCGATCAGCTGCGGGGCGAAGGTCATCGCGACGACGACGGCCACCCCGGCCTCGTAGAGCGCGCCGGGCAGCGATTTGAGCAGCCGCGCCGGGTTGGCGAGCGCGTTCGCCGCGCCCACACAGATCAGCAGGGTGGCCAGGCGCAGACCGTCGTAGAACGCGAAGGTCAGGCCCTCCGCGGTCACCCGGCCGCCGATCTGCACCCCCTTCGCCCAGTCGGGCAACGGCACTTCGGGAAGCGTGAACAGCGTGTGGGTGCCGGGGATCGCCGAGCCGAGGAAGACCGTGAAGCCGAGCCGGATCGCGATCACCAGGAGGCCCAGCTTGAAGAACGCGCCGTAACTGCGCGCCCAGGGCGCATCGCTGCGGCGGGCCGCCACCACATAGCCGGCCACCACGATCAGCAGCGCGAGCAGCAGCGGATTGCTGGTGCGGGACGCGGCCGTGCCGAGGCCGAGCGCCCACACCCACCATGCGCCGGGGTGCAGCGCGTCCGCCCGCCGGGCCTCGGGGGCGCGCAGCGGCCGCTCCTTCGCGAGGGTGCCGGACCCCGGGGTCCCGGTCCGTGCGGTCCCGCGGCCGGTGCGTGCGCCGTGGTCGGTCATCGTTCGCCGTCGCCCGTCATGTGCAGTCCGTCATGTGCAGCCCGCCCGCCGTCAACCGTGCCGTCGCCGTGCCTGCCAGACGGCGCCGGCGCCGAGTACGAGCACGCCTGCGACACCGACGATCACGCCGACGGAGGGGCCGTCGCTGTCACCGTCGTCCTGCGCGCCGCCCGTGCCGGACGCGGCGGGGGCGGGGGAGGCGGACTCGTCGCCGTTGCCGTCGCCCGACACCTGTTCGCCGCAGCCCGTCTTCGGGTAGCCGGCGATCGCGCAGAGCAGGGCGTTGCTGTCGTACCGCAGCGGGTCGGCGACCGCGGCCAGGGCCTCGGCCGAGGTGCCGTTCTCGGCGATCCGGGCGCAGGCCGTACGCGGCTCGGGCGGGGTCTCCTTGCCGGGGGCGTCCTTCGCGGTGCCGAAGTCGATGACCAGGGCGATGCGTTTGCGGCCTTCGGCGGCCTTCGTGCCGGCGCAGATCTTGCCGAAGTCGGCGGTGCCGCGCGGCTTCGCGGCGTCCGCGGAGTCCTCGCTGACGGAGAACCGGAAGCCCTGCACCGCGCCGTCGTCGGGCCGTGCGACGGAGGGCCCCTGCGAGGCGTAGGCCCATTTGCCGTCGTCGCCGCGGTCCCAGAACGACCAGTACCGGTAGCCGGCGGCCTGGGCCGGTGCCGCGCAGAGCAGCGCGAGCAGCCCGGCCGCAAGGAGCGCGGCGAGCAGGCCCGCCGGGCGGACGCGGGTGCCGGTCACAGGTTCTGCTTGCTGCGGCCGCTGAACAGGAAGCCGATGCCGACACCGGCGACGAGGCCGACGCCGACGATCCACCAGACGCTGATCGTCATGCCGTCGTCGTCCTTCTTCTCCTCGGCCTGCCCGGCGCCGGAGGTCTTCTCGGGCTCGGGGCCGGTCGCGTTCAGGGCGGCGACGAGGTCCTTGCCGCCGAAGTCCCGCGGGTCGCCGCCGGTGGCGTGCGCGGCGAACACCAGCTGCGCGTACGCGGCGGGCCCGGCCTTCTTCGCCCAGGCGGGGCCGTTCTTCTCCAGCCAGGCGTACGGCTTCTCGGCCTGCTCGGTGAGCCCGGAGGCGGCGAGGGCGACCACGGCGTCCGCGGTGTTGCCGACGTCCGGCTGGTCGTCGGAGCCCGGCATCGACGAGGTGAGGTGGCCGTCCTTGCGCAGGGTCGACGCCAGGTACGAGGCGCCGTTGTCCGCGGCCTGCTCGACGTCGGTGGCCTTCTTGCAGGCGGTCAGGGACCGCGCCTCGCCGGCCTTCAGGACCAGGCCCTTGCCGAGCGAGCCGGTGACCCCGGCCGCGGTGGCGTCCGCGTTCGCGGCGAGCTTCTTGGTCTTCATGTCCGCGAGGCCGAAGGCGCCGCCGCCGGACTCGTGGCAGGGGATGGTCAGGGTGGGCAGCACGTCGTAGGGCGACTTGCCCTTCTGCGAGGTGACCTCGGCGGGCTTCTCGCCGGCCGCGGCGAGGGCGCCCACGACGATGCCGGTGGAGTTGACGTCGCTGGGCAGGCCCGGGTTGTAGCCCCAGCCGCCGTCCTGGTTCTGCACGGACTTCAGCCAGCCGACGGCCTTGTCGACGGTCTTGGCCTGGCCGCCGAGAGCCGCGAGGGCCTGCACCGCGGCAGCCGTGGAGTTGGAGTCGACCGGGGTCTTGGCGTCGCAGGCCTCGGACGGGTCCGCGCGGAAGGCGGCGAATCCACCGCTGTCGCACTGCTGGCCGGTCAGCCAGTCGACGGCCTTGGCGGCGGGCTCGACGCCCGCGCTGTCCTGGGCGAGCAGGGCGTAGGACTGCCGGAAGACCCCGTCGAACTTCGGGTCGGCCTTGCCGTACAGACCGGACGGCAGGCTCGCGGACGCCGAGGGCGAAGGCGAGTCGTCTGCTGCGGCGACCGGCGCCACGGCCATGGTCAGGACGGCGGTGGCGGCCAGCGCGGCCGCGCTGCGGCGGGCGTTCATGATCGGGCGGGTGCCTCTCCTGCGGGGAGCCGGGCACGGGCCCGCGAAGGCACCGGGCTCCGGCTCCGTATACCTCGACGGGGCCGATCGCCGGGTTCGGCGACTGGAGCCACGCACGCCCCACGGGGTGTTCCGGCTCACCGTCGTTTCATGCGACTTCATACGACTTCATACGACTTCGTGCTACTTCGTACGACAGTCGCTTCGCGACGGCTCACGGCTGCGGGTCAGCGCCGGATTCGCACCGGCTTCCCCCCGCGTGGGTGTGGTGATGACCCGGCTACTCTACCGGGCGTTCGAAAGCCCGCCCGGGTCGCCCGCCCGGGTCGCCCGTACGGGAGCGGCCGGCGCCCACCGGGAGTCAGACCGCCTGATAGCGCAGCGGGTCGCTGCCCGGCACGGTCTCCACGTCCCCCAGCTTCACCAGGCGCCGCAGATGGGCCTCGGCCTCGGAGACCGCGATGTTCTTCGAGCCGTACGGGATGCGGTCCCACGGGCGGTTCCACTCCATGCGCTCGGTGATCTGCCAGAGGGTGAGCGGCTCGGCGAGCAGCAGGAGCAGGTCCCTGAGCCGCGCCTCGTGGTGGTCGAGCAGCGCGCGGACCCGGGCGGCCGAGTCGGTGAAGGCGTACTGGTGGGCGGGCAGCACCTCGGCGACGCCGAGCCGGCCGATGCGCTCGAGGGAGTCGAGGTAGTCGCCGAGCGGGTCGGCGGCGCCCGTCGCGTCCGCGGGGTCCTCGTACAGGCCGATGTGCGGGGAGATCTCCGGCAGCAGGTGGTCGCCGGAGAACAGCCGGCCGCGGCCGGGGAGGGCGGCGGGATGCTCCTCCTCCAGATGGAGGCAGACGTGCCCCGGAGTGTGGCCGGGGGTCCAGATCGCGCGGAGCCGGCGGCCCGGCAGGTCGAGCAGGTCGCCGGGGGTGATGTCGCGGTCGGGGAGCGCGGCGTCGAGGCCGGGCACCGTGCGCAGCCGGCCGCCGTCGCGGGCGGTGACGAGCGGGGCCAGATGCTCGGCCGGTGCGCCCGCCGCGGCCAGGCGGTCGACCAGGTAGTCGGCCCAGCGGCCGCCGGTCTGCTCCCGGGTGCGGCGGACCACCTCGGTGTCCGCGGCGTGCATGGCGATCCAGGCGCCGGAGGCCTCGCGGACCTTGCCGGACAGGCCGTGGTGGTCCGGGTGGTGATGGGTGATCACCATGCCGTGTAGTTCGGTCATGGAGACCCCGCAGGCGTCCAGCCCGGCCACCAGGGTGTCCCAGGACTCGGCGTCGTCCCACCCGGTGTCGATGAGCACCGGGCCACGGTCGGTGTCGAGGAGGTGCACCAGGGTGTGGCCGAGCGGGTTGTCCGGGATGGGCACCCGGATGCTCCACACGCCGCCGCCGTGCTCGGTCACCTGTGTCATCGGACGGACCTCGTCTCTGCGCCGCCGCCGGATCCCGTACGCCCGGCTTCCGTTCGCCAGCACCGTGTCGGCACTGGAACTAGTTTCAATGGTCGCCCAAGTCCACCATTTTCGCTGAGGTATTGATCACGTGTCAGCTTGTGCGGTGCCGGCCCCGCACTCTCCCTCGACTCCTGCAACTGGAACTGGTATCAGTTCCCGGGAAGCCTGAAACGGTGTCAGATACCGCCCCGCAGGAGGCAGTCGGCCATGACGGAGCTCGTGGAACACGGAAAGCTGTTCATCGGCGGAGAGCTGACCGACCCCTTGGGCCGGGATGTGATCGAGGTGATCTCGCCGCACACCGAGGAGGTCATCGGCCGCGTCCCGCACGCCTCGCCCGCGGACGTGGACCGCGCGGTCGCCGCCGCCCGCAAGGCCTTCGACGAGGGCCCGTGGCCGCGCAGCACGCTCGAGGAGCGGATCGAGGTGGTGACCAGGATCAAGGACGCCTTCACCGCCCGGCACGAGGAGTTCGCCCGGGTCATCAGCTCCGAGAACGGCACCCCCTACACCTCCGGAATCATGGTCCAGGCGCTGGCCGCGATGATGGTCTGGGACTCCGCGATCGCCACGGCACGGGGCTTCACCTACGAGGAGGGACGCGACGGCGCCCTCGGCAAGCTCCTGGTGCGCCGCGAACCGGTCGGCGTGGTGGCGGCCGTCGTCCCGTGGAACGTCCCGCAGTTCACCGCCGCCGCCAAGCTCGCCCCGGCGCTCCTGGCCGGCTGCTCCGCGGTGCTCAAGGTGTCGCCCGAGACGCCGCTCGACGCGTATCTGCTCGCCGAGATCGCCGCGGATGCGGGCCTGCCCGAGGGAGTCCTGTCGATCATCCCGGCGGACCGCGAGGTCAGCGAGTACCTGGTCGGGCACCCGGGCGTGGACAAGGTCTCGTTCACCGGCTCGGTCGCCGCGGGCAAGCGTGTGATGGAGGTCGCCGCCCGCAACCTCAGCCGGGTCACGCTCGAACTCGGCGGAAAGTCCGCCGCGATCGTGCTTCCGGACGCGGACGCCGCCACGGCCGTCGGCGGCATCGTGCCCTTCGCCTGGATGATCAACGGCCAGGCCTGTGTGGCCCAGACCCGCATCCTCGTGCCGCGCAGCCGCTACGACGAGTTCGCCGAGGCCTTCGCCGCCGCGGCCGGCGCCCTTGCGGTCGGCGATCCGCTCGACCCCGCGACCGAACTCGGCCCGCTCGTCGCCCGGCGCCAGCAGCAGCGTTCCCTCGACTACATCCGGATCGGCCAGGTGGAGGGCGCCAAGGTCCTCACCGGCGGCGGCCGCCCGGCCGGCCTCGACCGCGGCTGGTACGTGGAGCCGACCCTCTTCGGCGATGTGGACAACGGCATGCGGATCGCCCGCGAGGAGATCTTCGGCCCGGTGATCTGCCTCCTTCCGTACGGCGACGAGGACGAGGCGGTACGGATCGCGAACGACTCCGAGTACGGGCTCTCCGGCAGCGTCTGGACCGCGGACACCGGGCGCGGCGTGGACATCGCCCGCCGGGTGCGCACCGGCACGTACAGCGTCAACACCTTCAGCCTGGACATGCTCGGGCCGTTCGGCGGCTACAAGAACTCGGGTCTGGGCCGGGAGTTCGGCCCCGAAGGGTACGGCGAGTTCTTCGAGCACAAGATGATCCATCTGCCGGCCGGCTACGAGGGATGAGGGGAGACCCGATGGGTGACCGCTGGCAGGTCGAGGTGGACCGGGGGGTGTGCATCGGCTCGGGCCTGTGCGTGAACACCGCACCGGACGCCTTCGCCCTCGACACGGCCCGCCAGTCCCGTCCGAAGGACGCCGAGCCGGACGCGTCCGAGGAGATCCTCGAGGCGGCCGAGGGCTGCCCCGTGGAGGCGATCCAGATCGCCCTCCTGGGCTCTGGCGAGCAGGTGTTCCCGCCGGAGGACTGACGGCGGACGGACGAGGCCGCCGGCCTATGCTGGCCACGGCCGCCCGCCTGAGCCTCGCGACCGGGCACACGGCCGCCGCCCCGACCGCCCGGAGTAAGCCGTGACTGCCGAACTCCCCGACTGGATGGTCCCGCCGCGGCCCAGCGGTTGGGAGGCGGACGACCTGGACCACCTCACACAGGCACCGCGCCACACCGAACTCATCGACGGAGCCCTGATCTTCGTGATGTCTCCGCAGCGGTCCCGGCACCGCCGCCTTGTGGAGAACCTGACCTTCGCTCTACGTGCGAAGGTTCCGGTCGGCTTCGAGGTGGAGCGGGAGATGACCGTGCGTCTCGACCGCAAGAGCCGTCCTGAAGCGGACGTCCTGGTCACCACGGCGCCGTATGCCCCGGACCGCACGTGGTACGCCCCGGACGAGGTGGCCGTGGTCGTCGAGGTCGTCTCGGAGGAATCGGCGGACCGGGACAGGTCGCTGAAGCCGTTCAAGTACGCACAGGCCGGGATCCCGCACCACTGGCGGGTCGAGGACGAGGCGGGGGCGCCCGCGGTCCACGTGTACGAGCTCGATTCCATGACCGGCAGGTACGTGGCGACCGGCATTCACCGGAACCGGCTGAAGCTCACCGTGCCGTTCCCGATCGACGTCGACCTGTCGGGCCTGGTGCCCTGACGGCAGGTCGAATGGTCGAATAGTCGAACACAAGGCCTCAGGGGGCCTTGTCCGGTGGTGACGTCAGGTCGATCAGGCGGCACACCGTCGCGATGTCGATCTTGACCTGGGCGATCGAGGCGCGACCGGAGAGCCAGGTGATCAGGGCCGAGTGCCAGGTGTGCTCGATGACCCGGACCGCGGAGAGCTGCTCGGGGGTCGCTGCGTCCTCCAGGCCCATCGCGTCCAGGATGATCGCCGTGGTCAGCCTCGAGACGGTGTCCACCTCGGGGGAGACGCTGCGGTCGGCGAAGGTCAGGGCGCGCACCATGGCGTCCGCGAGGTGCGGCTCGCGCTGCAGCGCCCGGAAGGCGCGCATCAGGGTCTCGGCCACCCGCTCGGCCGCGGTGTCGCCCGCCGGGGGCCGCTTGCGGATCGTGGTGTGCATGTGTCCGAGCTGGTCCTGCATGGTCGCGACCAGGAGGTGCACCTTGGACGGGAAGTAGCGGTACAGGGTGCCGAGCGCCACCCCGGACGACTCGGCCACCTCGCGCATCTGCACCGCGTCGAAGCCACCCTTGCTGGCGAGCTGCGCGCTGGCATGGAGGATGCGCCGCCGGCGCGCTTCCTGACGCTCCGTCAGGGGCGGGTGGGTGGTGCCGGAGTTCTTCGCGTCTGCTGTCATCTGTCCCGTTCCGCGGTTCTCGCTCGGGGGTGCCGGTGGCACAGGGGGCGGGCGTGCTTCCCGTGCCGCTTCCCCCGGCCGCGCACGGCCCAGGATGGCAGGGCCTCGCGCCGTGGCGCGAATCACCCGGCCCGGGCCGCCCGGCCGGGCTACCAGCCGGTAGATTCGGAGCTCCTCGAACGATCAAGTCTGAAACTTGTTCTAGGTTAGCGTCCCGCGTAATCTCACGGGAACCGCAGGAAGAAGGGGGCCGTGAGTGACCGCTGAGGCCATGGAGTCAGGCCCCGGGCCGGGCTCGCCGCCCGACGGCCGGCACCCGCTGCGGATCGCGCTCCTGTCGTACAAGGGGAACCCGTTCTGCGGCGGCCAGGGTGTCTACGTACGCCATCTGTCCCGGGAGCTCGCCCGGCTCGGCCATCAGGTCGAGGTCATCGGGGCCCAGCCGTACCCGGTCCTCGACGAGGGCGTCACGCTCACCGAGCTGCCGAGCCTGGACCTCTACCGCAGCCCCGACCCCTTCCGCACCCCGCGCCGCGGCGAGTTCCGCGACTGGGTGGACGCCGTCGAGTTCGCCACCATGCGCACCGGCGGCTTCCCCGAGCCGCTGACCTTCTCGCTGCGCGCCCGGCGCCATCTGGCCGCCCGGCGCGGGCAGTTCGACGTCGTGCACGACAACCAGACCCTCGGCTACGGACTGCTCGGCGACCTCGGCGCGCCCCTGGTCACCACCATCCACCACCCCATCACCGTCGACCGCAAGCTCGAACTCGACGCCGCCGAAGGCTGGTCGGGCCGCGCCTCGGTGCGCCGCTGGTACGGCTTCACACGGATGCAGCGCCGGGTGGCCCGCCGCCTGCCGTCCGTGCTCACCGTCTCCGGCACCTCGCGCCAGGAGATCGTCGAGCACCTCGGCGTGCCCGACGGCCGTATCGGCGTCGTGCACATCGGCGCCGACACCGACCTCTTCTCGCCCGACCCTTCGGTGGCCCGGGTGCCGGGCCGGATCGTCACCACGTCCAGCGCCGACGTACCGCTCAAGGGCCTGGTGTACCTGGTCGAGGCGCTCGCCAAGCTGCGCACCGAGCACCCCGACGCCCATCTCGTGGTGGTCGGCAAGCGCGCCGAGGACGGCCCGGTCGCCCAGGCCATCGAGCGCTACGGCCTCGGCGGCGCCGTCGAGTTCGTGAAGGGGATCTCCGACGCCGAACTCGTCGACCTGGTCCGCTCCGCCGAGGTGTCCTGTGTGCCCTCCCTGTACGAGGGCTTCTCGCTGCCCGCCGCGGAGGCGATGGCGACCGGCACCCCGCTGGTCGCCACCACCGGCGGCGCCATCCCCGAGGTCGCCGGGCCCGACGGCGAGACCTGCCTCGCGGTCACCCCCGGGGACGCCGGCGCACTCGCCACCGCACTCGGCCGCCTCCTCGGCGACCCGGAGCTGCGTGCCCGGCTCGGTGCGGCCGGACGCGACCGCGTACTGAGCCGCTTCACCTGGGCCCGCGCAGCCGAAGGCACCGCCGAGCGCTACCGCGAAGCCATCGACCGCCACTCGCCCGCGCGCCCCACCGGGGTGCGCCCGTCAGGTCCCGCCGAGGTGTCCGTCCGGCGACGGACACCGGCCGCAGGGACGCCCACCGGGAGCAATCACTGATGCTGACCGTCGACTTCACCCGCTTCCCCCTCGCCGCGGGCGACCGCGTGCTCGATCTGGGCTGCGGCGCCGGCCGGCACGCCTTCGAGTGCTACCGGCGCGGCGCCCAGGTCGTCGCCCTCGATCAGAACGCGGAGGAAATCCGCGAGGTCGCCAAGTGGTTCGCCGCGATGAAGGAGGCCGGCGAGGCCCCGGCCGGCGCCACCGCCGCCGCCATGGAGGGCGACGCCCTGCAACTCCCGTTCCCCGACGCCTCGTTCGACGTCGTGATCATCTCCGAGGTGATGGAGCACATCCCCGACGACAAGGGCGTGCTCGCCGAGATGGTCCGGGTGCTCAGGCCCGGCGGCCGGATCGCGGTGACCGTCCCCCGCTACGGCCCGGAGAAGGTCTGCTGGGCGCTCAGCGACGCGTACCACGAGGTCGAGGGCGGCCACATCCGCATCTACAAGGCCGAGCAGCTCCTCGGCAGGATGCGCGAGGCGGGCCTCGAGCCGTACGGCACCCACCACGCGCACGCCCTGCACTCGCCGTACTGGTGGCTGAAGTGCGCCTTCGGCGTGGACAAGGACGGTCAGGACGCAGCACTGCCGGTCCGGGCGTACCACAAGCTTCTGGTCTGGGACATCATGAAGAAGCCGCTGGCCACCAAGGTCGCCGAGCAGGCCCTCAACCCCCTGATCGGCAAGAGCTTCGTCGCCTACGCCACCAAGCCGCAGCTCCCCGAGGCCGCCGCCAGGGCCGGGTCCGACACCGCCGTGGCGGCCGCCAAGTGACGACACCCCGGACGGAACATCTCGTACTGCCCGGAGTCCTCACGCCCGAACAGGCCGCCCGGACCGTGCGCGGCATCCTCGACGGGCAGCGCGAGGACGGCGCCATCCCGTGGTTCCGCGGCCACCACCTCGACCCCTGGGACCACACCGAGGCCGCCATGGCGCTCGACGCGGCCGGCGAGCACGCCGCCGCCGAGCGCGCCTACGACTGGCTGGCCCGGCACCAGAACCCGGACGGCTCCTGGTACGCGGCCTACGCGGACGGCGACGCGTCCGAACCCACCGACCGCAGCGCCGAGTCCAACTTCTGCGCCTATATAGCGGTCGGCGTCTGGCACCACTACCTGGCCACCGGCGACGAGGCCTTCCTCGACCGCCTCTGGCCGTCCGTGCGCCGCGCCGTCGAATGGGTGCTCGCCCTGCAGCAGCCCGGCGGCGAGATCGGCTGGAAGCGCGAGCCGGACGGCACTCCCGTCACCGACGCCCTGCTGACCGGCTGCTCCTCCGTGTACCAGGCCCTGCGCTGCGCCCTCGCGATCGCCGAGGAGCGCGAAGAGCCGCAGCCCGACTGGGAGTTGGCGGCCGGCGCGCTCGGGCACGCGATCCGGCACCACCCCGAGCGCTTCCTCGACAAGGACCGCTACTCGATGGACTGGTACTACCCGGTCCTGGGCGGCGCCCTCACCGGGAAGGCCGCCGAGGCGCGGATCGCCGAGGGCTGGGACCGCTTCGTGGTGCCGGGCCGGGGCGTGCGCTGTGTGGTGCCCAACCCCTGGGTCACCGGCGGCGAGAGCGCCGAACTCGCCCTGGCCCTCTGGGCGGTGGGGGAGTCCGACCGCTCGCTCGAGATCCTGCGGTCCATCCAGCGGCTGCGCGACGAGTCCACCGGCCTGTACTGGACGGGCCATGTCTTCGACGCGGACGCCGTCTGGCCCGAGGAGCAGACGACCTGGACCGCGGGTGCGGTGCTGCTCGCGGTGGCCGCACTCGGCGGGGACGAGGCGACCTGCGCGGTGTTCGGCGCCGGCCGCCTGCCTGCCGGGCTCGACCCGGACTGCTGTGCGGGAGTTGCGGGCCAGTAGCGGGGCGCGGGTCAGTAGCGGCGGATCCGTCCGGCCACCGCGTGCCCGATCAACAGGTAGACCACGGCGGCGAGTCCGTACCCGGCGACCACCCGGGCCCACTCCGCGTCGAAGGTGAACAGATCGTGCGACCAGCCCGCGAGCCAGCGGGAGGCGTCATGGGCGAACTGCACCAGATCGTTGGCGGGGTTCGCGTCCAGGAGATACATCAGGATCCACAGCAGGATGATGGCCGCCACGATGTCGGCGGCCCTCGCGATGATGGTTCCGGCCTGACTGGTTCGGTTCCGTTGCGAGGACATACTCAGTGGCTTGCCGCTCCGTCCTCGGCGAAACGCTCCGGCCCGGGATCGGTTGATTTGTGTACGACCTCTGCGGCAGGCGTTGTTCGGGGTGCGGTCCTCGCGGCGCGTACGACCCTTGCGGCAGACGGCCCGTGGCCCGTACGGGCTCGCCCGAGTGGCGGACGGCAGGACGCGGGGTGAGGCTGCCAGAGTGCCCGGCCGGTGAGTGCCGGCCCGGCTCTTCCGGCTCCCAGGAGGTCCGCCGTGCCCAGTTCCGTACCGATACGCAGGCTCTTCGTCGCGCTCACCCTGTGTTGTGCCCTGCTGGTGGGCACCACCGCGTGCGGCGGCGGTGGCGGGACGAGAGCCGAGGGTGGGACCGAGAAGATGGCGGCCGCGGTCGCCGAGGCCGCGCCCTCGCCCAGCACTTCGGTGGAACGGCAGAAGCTCGCGAAGACCCGCTTCGTGGCCAACGCCGGGCTCGCGGCCGGCGCCGCGTACCAGTGGATCATCAAGCCCGCGAAGGCCGGCAAGTTCAAGAAGGGCGCCAAGGGCCGCAGGTTCGCCATGGTCAAGGCCGGGCTCGCGGGCGCCTTCACGTACAACCGCCTGAAGGCCGCCGCGCGGAACGCGCAGGGCGACCCCACGCTCGCCAAGGCCGTCGCACCGCTGACCGCCGGGATCGAGTCCCTCAAGGACCTGCCGTCCAAGCTCCGCAAGGGGCAGAGCGGCGACGCGACGGCCGGCATCTTCGACGACGTGATCAACCAGGTCAAGGACGCCGGCAAGGACGCGGGCGCGAACGTCGTCGACAAGGTCCCCTCGACCAAGCAGCTGACCGGCGGCTGACCCGCCGCCCTTCGCGAACCGCGGTTCAGAAGTGGGTGCCACCGTCCACCCGCACCTCGGTGCCGGTGATGAAGCGGCCGTCGTCCGAGGCCAGCATGGCCACCACGGACGCCACGGTCTCCGGGCCCGCGAAGCCCTGGCCGAGCGCCGGTGACAGCTTGGCGAACAGCGCCATGTCGGCGTCCGCCGGAAGGCCGGGTCCTGTGCTCTGTCCGCTGGCCCCGCTGCCGTCGGTCATCCCGGACGCGATGGAGCCGGGCTGTACGGCGGTGAAGCGGATGCCCTGCGAGGCGTACTCGCTCGCGAGCGCGTGCGTCATCGACTGGATGCCGCCCTTGGACGCCGCGTACGCCGCCATGTACGGGTGCGCGAACATCGCGGACGTCGAACTGAAGTTGACCACCGCGGGGCCGTTCCCCGCGAGGAGCGCCGGTATCGCCTCGCGGATCATCAGGAACGTGCCGGTCAGGTTGACGTGGAGCACCCGATTGAAGGCATCCAGGGTCGTCTCGTGGGTGTGCGAGGAGCGCAGGATGCCGGCCGCGTTCACCAGCACGTCGAGGCCGCCGCCGAGCGCGGCGACCGCGGAGGCCATCGCCGTACGCACCGAGGCCTCGTCGGACACGTCGAGCCGCACGGTGGTCAGCCGCTCCGCATGCTCGCCCGCCTTGCGGAGGGTGTCCGCGAGGCCCGCCTCGCTGACGTCGGCGGCGACCACGCGGCCGCCCTCGGCCAGCATCCGGAGGGCGGTGGCCTGCCCGATGCCCGAACCGCCACCGGTGACCAGGGCGCGGCGGTTCGCATAGCGGGTGAGGGGGGCTGCTGGGGTGTGGGTGCCGGTGGGGGTGGTGCTCATGGTGCGTACTCCTCGTCGAGACGCGGCCCTGCGGTGGGCCGCGGCCTGCTCCGGGGTCCCCGGAATGGTGTCCACCGTACGCCCAGATGGCACAGATTGCCATCAGTGCATTCCGTGTCATGCGATACGTCACGTCGTACCCTCGACCGGTGAGCTCCCCGACATCGCGCCCCACGGGCCTGACCGAACGCCGCAAGGCGGCCACCCAGCTCGACATCGCCCGGGCGGCCGCCGAACTCTTCGCCGAACGCGGCCCCGACGCCACCACGGCCGAGGAGATCGCCCGGCGTGCGGGCGTCGCGCTGCGCACCTTCTACCGGTACTTCCGCAGCAAGCAGGACGCGGTCGGCCCGCTGCTCGCCGGCGGCGGCGACCGCTGGCGCGCTCTCCTCGCGGAGGCCGGTGCGGCGACGGACGGCCCGGCGCTCGACCTGGGCGCCGTTCTCGCCGATGCGGTACGGGAGTCGCTGACGCCGGCCGACGCGACGGCCGGCGAAGCCCTGGAGGTCACCCGCGGCATGCTGCGCGCGGCCCACGAGGACGCCGCACTCCGGGCGGTCTGGTACCGGGTCAATCAGGAGTCCGAGGAACGCCTGGTGCCGGTGCTCGCCGGTCTGGCCGGCGACGGCGCCGATCCGCTCGATGTGCGGCTCGCCGCCGCGGCCGCCACGGACGCCATCCGGATCGCCGTGGAGACGTGGGCGGCGTCCGACGCTCCGGCCGAGGGGCCCGGCTCGCCGGCGGATCTCGCCGAGGACACCCTCCGTCAACTCACCGGCGGGCTGCGGCTCCTGGGCGCGTGAGGCGGGGGTGGTCGGACAACCTCCCCGTGATCCCTACGAGTTGAGCTCGGCCAGCACCCGCAGCGTGTGCGGATCCGGGGACAGGGCGAGGAGGTCGGTGACCGGGCCCTTGCGCCACAACTCCAGTCGCTCCGCGATCCGTTCGCGCGGGCCGACCAGGGAGATCTCGTCCGCGAAGGCGTCCGGGACCGCCAGCACGGCCTCCTCCCGGCGCCCCTCGGCGAACAGCTGCTGCACCCGTCGCGCCTCCTCCTCGAAACCCATCCGGGCCATCAGATCGGCGTGGAAGTTCCGGGCCGCGTGCCCCATCCCGCCGATGTAGAAGCCGAGCATCGCCTTCACCGGGAGCAGCCCCTCGGCGATGTCGTCGCAGACCGTGACCCGGGCCATCGGCGTGATCCGGAAGCCCTCGCGCAGCCCGGTCAGGGACGCCTCGTACACATCCGTGCGCATCGGCGACCAGTACAGCGGCAGCCAGCCGTCCGCGATGAGGGTGGTCTGGGCGATGTTCTTCGGGCCCTCCGCGCCGAGCAGTACGGGCAGTTCGCGGCGGAGCGGGTGGGTGATCGGCTTGAGGGGTTTGCCGAGTCCGGTGCCGTCGGGGCCGTCGTACGGATGCGGGTGGAAGCGCCCGTCGAGCTTCACCGGGGCCTCGCGGGCCAGGACTTGGCGGATCACGTCGACGTATTCGCGGGTGGCGGTCAGCGGGCTCTTCGGGAACGGCCGGCCGTACCAGCCCTCCACCACCTGCGGACCGGAGAGCCCGAGGCCGAGCGCCATGCGCCCGCCGGAGAGATGGTCGAGAGTGAGGGCGTGCATCGCGGTCGCGGTCGGGGTGCGGGCCGCCATCTGCGCCACGGCGGTGCCCAGTTCGATCCGCGAGGTGTGTGCGGCGATCCAGGTGAGCGGGGTGAAGGCGTCCGAGCCCCAGGCCTCGGCGGTCCACACCGAGTGGTAGCCGAGCCGCTCGGCTTCGCGGGCCAGTTCGAGGTGGACGGGGTCGGGGCCACGGCCCCAGTAGCCGAGTGCGAGGCCTAGTCGCATGAGCCCTCCCCGGGTGCGCGGCAACATTCTGACGGTACGTCAGTTCGGCCGAACTGTACGGCGGGGTGCGGGACATGGCAACGCCGGAGCAGGGTCGGGCAAAGCCGAGGACCCCGTCCGCAGTGGACGGGGTCCTCGGGGTGCCGAACAGAAGCCGGCGCTCAGCCGCGCTGGATGCCGGTGGTGTCCTGCAGGACGCCGCGGCGGCCGTCCTGGGTCTGGGCGACGAGGCCGGGGCCGCGCTGCTCGACCGCGAGGTACCAGGTGCCGGGTGCCAGCTCGGCGATCGGCGTCGGGTTGCCGTCCTCCGCGTACAGCGGGCGCGGCACGGGCACCGCGAACCAGAACGGGGAGAAGTCGCCCTGCGGGGCCGCGGGCTGCGCCTGCTGCGGAGCCTGCTGACCCATCGGCTGCTGGCCGCCCTGCGGGCCGGGCTGACCGCCGAACGACGGGGCGCCCGGCTGCTGCTGGCCGCCGTAGGGCTGACCCGGCTGCTGCTGGGCGCCGGGGTAGCCGTAGCCACCCTGCGGCTGGCCGCCGTAGGGCGGCTGGCCACCCTGCGGACCGCCCGGGGTCGGGGCGCCGACCAGGCCGGCCTTGAGGGCGGGGACGAGCGGAGTGGCGATCGCTGCGGCGGCGAGGAGGAGAGCGGCGATCAGGCCGAGGATGAGGCCGACGCCGAGGTCGGGTCCATCACCTTCTCCGCCGAGGTTGTTGAGGCCGCTGGCCGGGTCGATGACATTGGCGAGTGCGCTCCAGGCCGAGAACACCGCGAAAGCGACACCGGCCTGGCCGAGGTCGAGACCGGCGACCTTGCGGGGCTGCGGCGACGCGCGGCCCACAACGATGAGCGCGGCACCGATGATCCCCGCGAGAGTGACACCCATCAGGATCGGCGCGCTTTCCCAGGAGTTGGGGAACTCGAAGCCGTTCGGCGCGTCCTTGGAGTCATAGATGTCGAGGAAGGAGGCGATGAACAGCAACACCGCTGCTGCGATCACCGCGCCGTCGCCTCGCGTGAGAGAGCGGAAATTCACTTCGGATCCTTTGTAGTCAGTCGTCGAGTCGGTAGGCGTCGCTGTCGCCGTCACAGGGTGCGAAGCGCGGGGTTGGCCCCCCATCGTACGGACGACACTATCGCCCGGTCGGCCGGGGTGTCTGCTCCGTATAAAGACCTCGGTACAGACTCCAGACGCAGCTCGGACGCACCCAGTTCCGCACTCCCGGCTCTACCCCTTGAGGAAGCCCGCGATGCCCTCCGAGATCCCGTCCGCCGCCTTCTGGCGCCAGTCGGCGCTCTTCAGGAGAGCCGCGTCCTTCGAGTCGCGCATATTGCCGCATTCGATGAACACCTTGGGCACAGTGGACAGATTGAGCCCGCCGAGATCGTCGCGGACGTCAAGTCCCGTGCCCGAACCGATGTAGTTGGACGGTTTGCTGCCCGTACTGCGGACGAAACCGCCCGCGATGCGTGTGCCGAGCTCGCGCGAGGGCCCGGTGATCCTACCGGTGTCGGCGTCGCCGCCGCTCACCTTCGCCGGGCTGATCACATGGAAGCCGCGGTTGCCCGCTCCGGAGCCGTCGGCGTGCAGCGAGACCACGGCATCCGCCTTCCAGTCGTTGCCCATGCGGGCGCGCTCGTTCACGCAGGGGCCGAAGCGGCGTTCGCCGTTGTGGGTCAGGCGGACCGTGGCGCCCTGCTCGCGGAGTGCGTTGCGCAGTCGGTGGGCCACGTCGAGGGTGAACTCGGCTTCCGTATAGCCGTCGTTGGTGGACGTGCCCGTCGTGTCGCACTCCTTGCGGCCCGTGCCGATGTCGACGAGCCGGGCGATGTCCTTCGGATGCCGGAAGTTGTTCGGATTGTGACCCGGGTCGATGACGATGAGTCGGCCCTCGAGCGGGCCGGACTTGCCGCCTTTGCCCGATTCAGGCGGCGATGCCGTGGACTTGGCGTCCCCCTTGCCGTCCTTGCCGCCCTTGTCTCCCTTGTCGGCTTCTTCGTCCTCGCCGTCGGGGTTCTTCTCCGGCGGTGCGGCGCTCTCGCTCTGCGAGCCGCTCGGGCTCGCCGCGGTCTGCGCCCCCGGTGCACCCTGCTCTTCGGACCCGCTCGCCACCTGCCAGAGCAGCCAGCCCGCGAGTCCGGCCGGCACCAGTGCGGCCACGGCCACATAGGCGCCACCGCGGCGGAACGGGCGGCGGCCGGTGGGGGACGGGCTCTTGGGATCGTCGTACGACACGACAGAGAGCGTAGGCCCTACCTGCCGGAGCGGGACGAGGAGTCCTCAGATCCCCGACCCGGTGCGGCGCAGCACGCGCAGGGAGTTCGTGACGGAGATCTCGTCGAAGGCGCCCGACTTCAGCGCGCGCTGATGGATCCGGTACGGGGCCTGGCCGCCGTCCGCCGGGTCGGGGAACACGTCGTGGATGACCAGCAGGCCGCCCTCGGCGAGATGCGGCACCCACCCCTCGTAGTCGGCGGTGGCGTGCTCGTCGGTGTGTCCGCCGTCGATGAAGACAAGGCCGAGCGGGCCGCCCCAGACGCGCGCGACGGCGGGGGAGCGGCCGACGACGGCGATCACATGGTCCTCGAGGCCCGCCAGGTGCAGGGTGCGCCGGAAGGTGGGCAGGGTGTCCATCAGGCCGACCTCGGAGTCGACCACGGTCGGGTCGTGGTACTCCCAGCCGGGCTGCTGCTCCTCGCTGCCGCGGTGATGGTCGACCGTGACGGCGCTCACGCCGGCCGTGCGGGCGGCGTCGGCGAGCAGGATGGTGGAGCGCCCGCAGTACGTGCCGACCTCGAGCAGCGGCAGGCCGAGCGCGGCGGCCTCGGTGGCAGCGGCGTGCAGGGCGAGACCCTCGTCGGCGGGCATGAACCCCTTGGCGGCCTCGAAGGCGGCGAGCACTTCCGGCGGGACTTCCGGACCGGTCGGCCTCGGGGCCATGGCGTTCCTCCTGGTCGTACGCGTACGGACGGGCCCCATGCTGCCGTACGGCGGGGGTGGGGCGGCCCGCGGGGGCGACCGGCTGCACGGAGAACGGTCACCGATCTGACCTTCCGTCAGAATGAAACGTGTTCTACTGTGCGCCGCATGGGGATCGGAATCACGCAGGAACACCGTGAACTGGCCGATGCCGTACGCGGCTGGGCCGCCCGCACCACGCCTCCGGAAGCCACCCGCAAACTCCTCGACTCCGCCGCACCACCGGGCCGGCCCGCCTACTGGGACCGGGCCGTCGCCCAGGGCCTGCCCGGCATCCATCTGCCGGAGGAGCTCGGCGGCCAGGGCGGTGACCCGACCGATCTGGCCGTCGTCGTGGAAGAGACTGCGCGGGCCGCACTGCCGGGCCCGTTCCTCGCTCATGTCACGACCGCGGCGCTGCTCGCCCGGACCGGCCCGCCCGAACTCGCCGCCCCGCTCGCCACCGGCGAACGCATCGCCGCCCTCGCGCTCGGCCCCGGCTCGCTCACGGCCGTCCTGGACGACGAGGGGCTCGTCCTCGACGGTGCCGCCCCGCCCGTGCTCTCCGGCGCCGAGGCCGATCTGCTGCTGCTCGCCGCTTCGAGCGCACAGGGCACCGTATGGGCCGCGGTCGACGCACGGACCCTGCTCGTACGCGCCCACGACAGCGCCGACCCGACCAGGCCGACCGCCGAGGTGCGCGCGGACGGCACCAGGGTGCCGCGGTCCCGGATCCTGGACCTGGACAGCGCCCTCGTACGGGACGTCGCCGCAGTGCTGTTCGCCGCCGACGCCTGCGGCACGGCGGACCGGGCGCTCGCCATCGCGGCCGAACACGCCAAGGTGCGCGAGCAGTTCGGGCGCCCCATCGGCAAGTTCCAGGCGGTCAAGCATCTCTGCGCGGACATGCTGGTGCGTCTGGAGGCGGCCCGCGCCCTGGTCTGGGACGCGGCCCGCGCACTCGACGACGCCGCACCGGACGTCCGCGGACTGGCCGCGGCTCTCGCCGCAGGGAGCGCCCTGGACGCCGCGTACTCCTGCACCAAGGACTGTGTGCAGATCCTCGGCGGCATCGGCTTCACCTGGGAGCACGACGCCCATCTGTATCTGCGCCGCGCGCTCGTCGCCCGGCAGCTGCTCGGTGCCGGCGACACCCACCGCCTGCGTGCCGTACGCCTCGCCGCCGGCGGCGCCCGGCGCGCGCTGACTCTCGAACTGCCGCCGCAGGCAGCCGAGTTCCGCGAGCGGGCCCGCGAGGCGATCGCCCCCGCGCGCGGACTCGACCCGCCTGCCGCCCGCCGGGTGCTCGCGCCGACCGGGTACGCGGCCCCGCACCTGCCCCGGCCGTACGGGCTCGGCGCGGGTCCCGTCGAACAGCTCGCCGTACAACATGAGTTGGCCGAAGCCGGGGTGCGGCCGAGTGACCTCGGCATCGCCACCTGGGTGGTCCCGTCGCTCATCGCCCACGGAACGCCCGAGCAGCAGGACCGCTACCTCGGCCCGACCCTGCGCGGCGAACTCCTGTGGTGCCAGCTGTTCAGCGAGCCGGGCGCCGGCTCCGACCTGGCGTCCCTGACCACCCGGGCCGAGCGCACCGAGGACGGCCGCTGGCGCATCAACGGCCAGAAGGTGTGGACGAGCGCCGCCCAGTGGGCCGACCACGGCATCCTGCTCGCCCGCACCGACCCGGACGCCCCCAAGCACAAGGGGCTCACCTACTTCGTCGTCGACATGAAGCACACCGACGGCATCGACATCAGGCCGCTGAAGGAGATGACCGGGGACTCCCTCTTCAACGAGGTCTACTTCGACGACGCCCTGCTGCCCGCGGACGCCGTCGTCGGCGAGGTGGACGACGGTTGGCGGGTCGCCCGCAACACGCTCGGCAACGAACGCGTGCACATGGCCGACCAGTTGACGTTCGACACCGGGCTCGAGGCGCTCGTCGAGAGGTCCGCCGAGCTGGACGGCGCCTCCCGCGCGCGGATCGGCGCACTCGCAGCCGACGCCCAGGCCCTCGGCTGCATCTCGCTGCGGACCACGCTCCGGCAGGTCGACGGCGCGGACCCGGGGCCGGGCGCCTCGGTGCGCAAGCTCGTACAGACCGTGCATCAGCAGCAGGTGGCCGAGCTTGCGCTCGAACTCCTCGGCCCGGAAGGGGCGTTGCGTGAAGGCCCCGGTGAGCGCGCGGTGCACGGATTCCTGCTCTCCCGCTGTCTGACCATCGCGGGCGGCACCACCCAGGTCCAGCTCAATGTCGTCGCCGAGCGCATCCTCGGCCTGCCAAGGGATTGAGAGCTTATGAAGGCGTATCTCGTCGGTGTGGGCATGACGAAGTTCGAGAAGCCCGAATCGCGCGACTGGCAGTACTGGGACATGGCGAAGGAGGCCGGCGGCAAGGCACTCGACGACGCGGGCATCGGCTACGACCAGGTGGGCCAGGCGGCCGTCGGCTACTGCTTCCAGGTCTCCACCGCCGGCCAGCGCGCGGTCTACGAACTGGGCCTGACCGGGGTGCCCGTCTACAACGTCAACAACAACTGCGCGACCGGCTCCACCGCACTGATGATGGCGCACCAGTTCGTCGAGGGCGGTCTCGAGGACTGCGTACTGGCCCTCGGCTTCGAGAAGATGGCGCGTGGCGCGCTCGGGGGAGAGAGCGGTGGGGAGGACTTCAAGACCTCGCCGGTGGCCCGGCACTACGGGATCATGGCCGCCAGGCACGGCTTCGAGATGACCCCGCCCACCGCGCAGATCTTCGGCGGCGCGGCCCGCGAACACATGGAGCTGTACGGCACCACGCCCGCGCAGCTCGCCGCGGTCGGCGCCAAGAACCACCGGCACTCGGCGGACAATCCGTACGCCCAGTTCCAGGACGTCTACGAGGTCGACGAGATCCTCGCCGCCAAGCCGATCCACGAACCGCTCACCAAACTGCAGTGCTCGCCGACCTCCGACGGCGCCGCGGCGGCCGTGGTCGCCTCCGAACGCTTCGTGGAGCGCCACGGGCTCGGCGACCGCGCGGTCGAGATCGCGGCGCAGGCGATGGCGACCGACACCGAGGAGTCGTTCGCCTCCGGCTCCTGCATCGACGTCGTCGGCAAACCGCTGTCCCGGTCCGCGGCCCGGCAGGTGTACGAGCGGGCGGGCCTCGGCATCGAGGACGTGGACGTCGTCGAACTGCACGACTGCTTCTCCGTCAATGAGCTGCTGACCTACGAGGCGCTCGGCATGTGCGCCGACGGAGAGTCCGGCAAACTCCTCGAGTCCGGGGCGACGACGTACGGCGGGCGCTGGGTGGTCAACCCCTCCGGCGGGCTGATCTCCAAGGGCCATCCGCTCGGCGCCACGGGCCTCGCACAGGCCACCGAGCTCACCTGGCAGCTGCGCGGCGAGGCGGGCGCACGGCAGGTCGAGGGCGCCCGCACCGGCCTCGCGCACAACATCGGGCTCGGCGGTGCGGCGGTGGTGACCTTGCTGCGGAAACCGTGACGCGAGGGTGCGGCGGCACCGGGGACCGGGGACCTAGGCCCGACGTCGTACGGCGGCTGCGTCGAAACCCCGATGCACTCGGCGAGCGCGGCCTGGGACCATGTCCGTCATGGTCCAGACGCCCACTGACACTTACCTCGCCGCCGCGCCCGTGAAATCACCGCCCCTGTGGGCGGTCGTACTCGCCGCGTGCGCCGGGCAGTTCCTGGTCGTGCTCGATGTGTCCGTGGTCAACACCGCTCTGCCGTCGATGCGGGCGGATCTCGCGATGAGCGCCGTCGGCCTGCAGTGGGTCGTCAATGCCTACTCCATAGCCTTCGCCGGCTTCATGCTGCTCGGCGGCCGGGCCGGCGACCTCTTCGGACGCAAGCGGATGTTCCTGGTCGGACTCGGCCTGTTCACCGCCGCCTCGCTCGCGGGCGGGCTCGCCCAGGAGGGCTGGCAGCTGCTGGCCGCCCGCGCCGTGCAGGGCCTCGGCGCCGCCGTGCTCGCCCCGTCCACGCTGGCCCTGCTGACCTCGGCGGTGCCCGAGGGGCCCGCGCGGATACGGGCGATCGGGACCTGGTCGGCGGTCGGGGCCGGCGGTGGTGCGGCCGGCGGTCTGGTCGGCGGCGTCCTCACCGATCTGCTGTCCTGGCGCTGGGTGCTCCTGATCAATGTGCCGATCGGCGTGCTCGTCCTGGCCGCCGGGGTCGCCTGGCTGCGCGAGGGGACGACGGACCGCGGCAGACGGCTCGACCTGCCCGGCGCGATCCTGGTCACCGCCGGACTCGCCACCCTCGCGTACGGCATCGTGCAGACCGAGATCGAGGGCTGGACCTCGGCGGCCACCCTGGTGCCGCTCGCCGTCGGCCTCGCGCTGCTCGGCGGATTCCTGCTCGTCGAGGCGCGCAGCAAGTCCCCGCTGATGCCGCTGAAGCTGTTCCGGGTGCGGTCGGTGTCGGCGGCGAACGCGTCGATGTTCGTGTGCGGCGGTGCCATGTTCGCCATGTGGTTCTTCATGACCCTGTACGCGCAGAACGTCCTCGGCTACTCGGCGATGCTCGCCGGACTCGCGCTGATCCCCAGCTCGCTGAGCGTGGTCGTCGGCTCCAAGGTCGCCCCGCGTCTGATGCCGGTGATCGGCGCCAAGAACGTCTCCATGATCGGCATCGTGGTGGCGGCCGCCGGATTCGGCTGGCAGTCGACGATGACTCCCGACGGTGCGTACGTCACCTCGATCATGCTGCCCGGCATCCTGATGATGCTCGGCGCCGGCCTGGCCTCCACCCCGCTCGCCTCGCTCGCCACTTCGGGCGCGGCTCCCGGGGACGCGGGCCTGGTGTCCGGACTCATCAACACCTCGCGGACCATGGGCGGTGCGCTCGGTCTCGCCGTACTGTCCACCGTGGCCGCGTCCGCGAGCGCCGGCTCGGACAGCCGTCAGGCCCTGACCGAGGGGTACGCCGCGGCCTTCCGCACCAGTGGGTTCATCCTGCTCGCCGGGGTGGTCGTGATGCTCCTGTGGATGCCGGCGACCCGGGCCGCCGCCCGTAAGCCGTGAGCAGGGCGGCCGCGGGGTGCGGCCTCAGAGCCAGCCCTGGCTGCGGGCCTCACGGAGCGCTTCCGTCCGGTTGCGCGTACCGGTCTTGCCGATCGCCGACGACAGATAGTTGCGCACCGTCGACTCCGACAGATGCAGTCGATCGGCGACATCGGCCACCGTGGCCCCGTCCGCCGAGGCCTTCAGTACGTCGCACTCCCGCTCGGTGAGCGGGTTGGGCCCGGCGCTCAGGGCCGCCTTCGCGAGCGCCGGGTCGATCACCGTCTCGCCGCGCAGCACCTGCCGGATCGCCTCGGCGAGCTCCTCCACGGGGCCGTCCTTGACCAGGAATCCGGCCGCTCCCGCGTCCATCGCGCGGCGCAGATAGCCCGGCCTGCCGAAGGTGGTGAGGATCAGGACCCGGCAGTCCGGGCACTCGTCGCGCAGGTCGGCCGCCGCGTCCAGGCCGCTGCGGCCCGGCAGTTCGATGTCCAGGAGCGCGACGTCCGGCCGGTGGGTGAGCGCCGCGTCCACGATCGCGTCACCGGCCGCGACCTGCGCGACCACCTCGATGTCCGGCTCCATGCCGAGGAGCAGGGCGAGCGCTCCGCGCATCATGCCCTGGTCCTCGGCGAGCAGTACTCTCAACGATTTCCTCGGGCGCCGTTCCTCGGGCATCTCGTTCACGGGCTCAGCGTACGGGCGCGCGACGGACCTCGCCGTGCGCTGCGCAAACGCGTGCCGTGCAGCGGGGCACCGGAAGGTCCGCCGTCGCCTTCTTCACCGCTGATCCGGCGAGCTGTCCACGGGCACCTCCGCGGTGACCCGGAAGCCGAGCTCCGGGGCGGCGCCGGACTCGAGGGTGCCGCCGACCGCCGCGAGCCGCTCGGCGAGCCCGCGCAGTCCGCTGCCCGGGTGCCCGGTCGCGGCCTCCTCCCAGAGCGTCGCCGGGTCCGGGCCGCGCCCGTCGTCGGTGAACACCAGCCGGACCCGGTCGTCGGTCCGGGACACCTCGATCTCGCAGCGCTCGGCGCCGGAGTGCCGTACCGCATTGGTCACCGACTCGCGCACCACCCAGCCGAGCAGGGCCGCGATGCCGGGTGGCAGCGGCGGGCCCGACTGGCGTACGACGGTGGCGATCCCGGCGGCGCCCAGGGTGTCGCGGGCCCGGTCGAGTTCGGAGCCGAGGCTGCCCTCGCGATAGCCGGTGACCGCCTCGCGGATCTCGGCCAGGGCATTGCGGCCGACCGTCTCGATGTCGCCGACCTGGGACATCGCCGCGTCCAGATCGCGCGGGCCGAGCCGGCGCGCGGCCTCCGACTTCACCACGATCACGGACAGCGTGTGCCCGAGCAGATCGTGCAGATCGCGGGAGAAGCGCAGCCGCTCGCGCTCCACCGCGCTGCGGGCCAACTCCTGGCGCGTGTCCCGCAGTTCGATGATGGTCTCGGAGAGGGTGAGCAGCGCGGCCGCGACCAGTCCGCTGACCAGGCTGCCGTAGCCGATGGTGACCGCGTCCAGCGGGCCGCCGCGCAGCCCCGCGACGGTGGCGCCGCCGCCCGCGAGCAGGGCCAGGGTGCCCGCAAGCCACTTGCCGCGCAGCACGGTGCCGCAGGCGAGCGCGAGCAGCGGGATGAACATCAGCCAGCCGCCGCCCTGCATGGTGAGCGCCAGGGCGAAGGTCACGACGGCCATCGCGGCGAGCGCCCCGAAGGTGGCGGGGTGACTGCGGCGTTTCGGGTCGAAGGACCGGAACACCACAAAGATGTAGAGGGAGTTGAAGACGAAGAGGCCGACGCCGCCGACGATCGGATTCGGCGTCTCGCTGCGTACCACGTTCGAGAACGCGCCCATGCCGAGCAGCAGGAACGGCAGATAGGCGAACGCGGTCCGCGGCGATCCCGGCCCCGGGGCGCGGCCGCGCAGCATTCCGCCGAGCCGGCCCGTCAGCTTCTTGCACTCCATCGGCCCCATTGAAGCGCTGTCCGGGGCGGTGGTCGTGCAGGGGGCGTCGGTGTGTGCGGCCGGGAAGCGCCCGATGTGCTCCGTGGGCCGGTCGGCGGGGGCGGTCGGGCCGCCTGTCGTGTCGTTCGGCCGGGTGGTCGTGGTCGTGGTCCGGTCGGTCGTTTCCGGGTGGAAGTCGGTCGTCCAAGTCATGTCACCGACGCTACGGAGCGGGCCCGCCCCCGCGGCAGATCCGCCTGTCCGGTCCTCGGCAGGACAAATGTCCCGGGTGGCCGCGGCGGACGGGGCACCCGGTCCGTATCTGACATCCAGTCAGGAGTATTCACAACTCCACGGCGCTGCGTTATACATGGGGCCAACCGGCCTAGAACGCGTTCTAGAACGTCGATCCGGACGGCGGACCGGGCCGGTCCAGGACGACCTCGGTGCGGCCGACGGTGCGGACGGTCGCACCGAGGTCTTGACCCCATCCGCCCGCAGATGCGCACCCCGACGATGCCCGCCGCGCACCGCCCCGCCGGCAGTCGTGTCCCTCCTCACCAAGGAGCAGCGTCCACATGCCCATTGATGCCGCCCAGGCCGTAGCCGCTGCGCCCCGCCGCGCCGAACTCACCTGGGGCCACAAGGACATCCAGCTCTACCACCTGGGTCTCGGCGCGGGCACGCCCGCCACCGACCCGGACGAACTGCGCTACACCCTCGAGTCCCGGCTGCATGTGCTGCCCAGTTTCGCCACCGTCGCGGGCGGCGGCATGGCCAGCCAGGGCGGTCTGGCGGCCCCCGGCATCGACGTCGACCTCACGAAGGTGCTGCACGGCGGCCAGCAGGTCACCCTGCACCGGCCGATCCCCGTACAGGGCAAGGCAGTTCAGGAGGCGAGCGTCGCGGCCGTGTACGACAAGGGCAGCGCCGCGGTGGTCGTACTGCGGGCGGAGGCCGCCGACGACGACGGTCCGCTGTGGACCTGCGACAGCCAGATCTTCATCCGCGGCGAGGGCGGCTTCGGCGGCGAACGCGGCAGCTCCGCGCGCCAGGAGCTGCCCGACCGCGCACCGGATCGCACCGTCGAGATCCCCGTACGGGAGGACCTCGCCCAGCTCTACCGCCTCTCCGGCGACTGGAACCCTCTGCACGCCGACCCCGAGTTCGCCAAGCTGGCCGGCTTCGACAAGCCGATCCTGCACGGCCTCTGCACCTACGGAATGACCCTGAAGGCCGTGGTGGACACCGAACTCGGCGCGGACGTCTCCCGCGTGACGTCGTACGGCACCCGGTTCACCGGAGTCGTCTTCCCCGGCGAGACCCTGCGGGTGCGCATGTGGCGCTCCGAGGGCCGGGTGCAGATCACGGTGACGGCCGTGGAGCGCGAGGACGCGGCCGTCCTGTCCGACACCGTCGTCGAGCACAGCTGACCCGAGTACGAGCACAGCTGACCGAGTAGCCGAAGGAGCCGCACCGATGCGCGCAGCCGTACTGCACGAGACAGGCCAGGAGAAGCTCGAGGTCGTCGACGACCTGGAGGCGGTGGGCTTCGGCCCGGGCAAGGTGCGGATACGGGTCCGGGCCACCGGGCTCTGCCACTCCGACCTCTCCGCGATGAACGGCGTACTGCCCCAGCCCGCCCCCTTCGTCCCCGGGCACGAGGGCGCGGGCGAGATCCTCGATGTCGGCGACGGCGTCACCTCCCTGAAGCAGGGCGACCGGGTGCTGATGTGCTGGCTGCCGTCCTGCGGCGAGTGCCCGTCCTGTCTGCGCGGCCAGACCCAGCTCTGTCTCGCGGGCTTCATGAACGCCGGCGTACCCAACTTCAAGCGCTCCGGCGGCGATGTCTTCGGCTTCGCCGGCACCGGGACGTTCGCCGAGGAGGTCGTCGTCGACGCGGCCTGTGCGGTGCCGATCCCCGACGACGTGCCCTTCGACATCGCCGCCCTGATCGGCTGCGGAGTGACCACCGGACTCGGCGCCGCGGTCAACACGGCGGACGTGGAGGCCGGTTCGTCGGTCGCGGTGATCGGCTGCGGCGGTGTCGGCATCTCCGCGATCCAGGGTGCGCGGCTCAAGGGCGCCGCCCAGATCGTCGCCGTTGATCCCGTCGAGTCACGACGCGAGGCCGCGCTGCGGTTCGGCGCCACCGAGGCCGTCGCCCCCGATGCCCTGGACGACGCCAAGCAGCGGATCACCGCGGGCGAGGGCTTCGACTACGTCTTCGAGGTGGTCGGCAAGTCCGCCACCGCACGCGTCGCCTACGACACCACCCGGCGCGGCGGCACCCTCTGCATCGTCGGCGCAGGAGCTCTCGACGACTTCCTGCAGCTCAATATGTTCGAGCTGTTCTTCGACGAGAAGCGGATCCTGCCCTCGATGTACGGCGGCGGTGACGTCCTCGGCTCGTACCGGCGCTCCATCGCGCTCTGGCGGGCCGGCCGTATCGATCTGGCGGGCCTGATCACCCACCGGGTGCAGCTGCCCGAGATCAACGAGGCCCTCGACCAGATGCGCACCGGAGTGGCCCTGCGGACCTGTATCGAGGTCTGACCCGGAGCCGACACCCGGCCGCCCGTAGCTGCTTCCTTCCTGAGAGGACCCGGATCCACCATGTCACTTCCGCTTGAGGGCCGTTCGGCCGTCGTCACCGGCGCGGGCCGCGGACTCGGCAGGGCCGAGGCGCTCGAACTCGCCCGGCTCGGCGCGAGCGTCGTCGTCAACGACTACGGGCAGCCCGGCCGCGACGGTTCGGGCGCCGCATCGGACGGACCCGCCGAGGAGGTGGCGGCCGAGATCCGCGCCTCGGGCGGCCGGGCCGTGGCCCACCAGGGCGACGTCGCCGACCACGAACAGGCCCGCGCCCTGGTCCAGTCGGCGATCGACACGTACGGCACGCTCGACATCCTGGTCAACAACGCGGGCATCCTGCGCGACCGGATGGTCTTCTCGATGAGCGAGGAGGAGTGGGACTCGGTGATCCGGGTCCACCTCAAGGGCCACTTCAACACCACCCACTTCGCCGCCGCACACTGGCGCTCCCGCTCCAAGGAGTCGGGCGGCCCGGTCTACGGACGGATCGTGAACACCTCGTCCGAGGCGTATCTCGCCGGGTCCGCGGGCCAGCCCAACTACGCGGCGGCCAAGGGCGGCATCGTCGGCCTCACCACCTCGACCGCCCTGGCCCTCGCCAAGTACGGCGTGACGGCCAACGCGATCTGCCCGCGCGCCCGCACCCGGATGACCGAGGACGTCTTCGCCGGCTTCGCCGAGCCGTCCGACGACGCACTCGATCCCCTCTCGCCCGAGCATGTCGCCCCGCTGGTCGGCTATCTCGCGGCGCCCGCGGCCGCCCGCGTCAACGGTCAACTCCTCGTCGTGCACGGCGGGATGGTCGCCGTGATGGAACGCCCGAAGGTGGCGGCCCGGTTCGACACCGCCAAGGAGGCCTTCACCTTCGAGGAGCTGGACGAGCTGGTCTCCCCGTACTACGCGGAGCGGCCGGAGGGCGAGACCTTCGCGGCGGCCGAGGTGCTCGGACTGAAGCACGAGCCGCGGGGCTGAAGCCCGCTCCGCGGCTCCGATGCGCGCGACGGCCGGTGGTGGTGCGGCCGTCGCGACCGAGAACGGGCCCGTACCGCCGGTCACGCGGTACGGGCCCGAACTCCGTTCTTCTGTGAGGGAGTTGCCGCGGCGGTGCCGGGGTTCCCGGACTCAGGCGGCCCGGCTCCGACTCTCCTGCTCCTCCGCCCGGTCCTCCTCGGTACGCCGGTGCCGGCCGCGCGGGCCGTCGGCGGGAGCGGCGTCCTGGGCGGCGGCCGGGCCACGGTGTCTGCCCTGCCCGCCGGGTGTGTCCGGCTCGGCCGGTGTGGTGCTGTTCTCGGTCATGGATCGGTCACCCCGTAAGAAGATCGTCTGACAACAGGCCGGTGATTCTAACCGGCCGTCACCCGCTGGGTGAGGGGTGCCTGCTGCAGGGGAACGGGGCGTGTCGCACCGTCCGTCGCGGAGTCCGGGACTTCGTCCGCGACTGCTTCCCCGGACGCCGCGGAGTCCCCTGCCGCGCCCGCCTCACCCGCCGCCCCGGCCTGTCCCGCCGTCTCGCTCGATCCCGCCGCCACGGCCGCCCCCGCCGCAGCGTCTGTCCCGGCCGCACCGTCCGCCCTCGCCGCACCGTCCGCCCCCGGTGCCGTCACCGGCGGCGCCGCGATCGTGGCCACGCCGCAGAGCACCGCATCGGTGGCGTACGGCAGGCACAGCACACCGTCACGGGAGAACAGACCGGTGCCCGACAGCCAGCCCTGCGGGGCGGCGATCTGGTGCAACTGCCGCTGCGCGGGCCGCCACAGACCGATCCAGGCCCCCGCACCGCCGTCGATCCGGAAGGCCACCGCGCAGTTCTCCGGCAGCAGCGGCTGACCGCCCTGCACGGCGAACGGCGTGACCGCACAGTCCGGCAGCCGCAGGCTGTCCGGGAACCGGATCGGCAGGGTGCTGCCGAGCACACCCCAGCCGATGCGGTCGTGCCCCGCCGCGTCCGAACGCACCACGATCAGACCGCTGTCGGGGTCGGCGAGCAGCAGCCGGTCGTTGCTCTCCTCGGTGATCTGGAGCAGCGGCGACACCTCGCCGCCCCGCTCCAGATCGACCGCCACCGTCTTGGTGCGCCCGTCCAGCTCCTGGTCGAGCGCGAGCATCCGGCCGGTACGGTCCAGCCAGACGCCGCCGGTGCACTGCCCCGGGACCTCGGCCACGTACTCGGGCCCGAAGGCGCCGCCCGCCACCAGCCACACGGCCGTGGAGCGGGCGCCCGGCGCGAGTGCGTAGGCGCAGGAACCGCTGGGCGAGGGCGCGAGCAGCGTGAGCGACTCCGCCTCCACACAGCCGAGCTGCACCTCGCCGGTGCCGGGCCCGGTCGGATAGAGCAGCGAGAACTGATGGCGCACGCCCCCCGCGGGCGATGCGCCGGGCGAATCCGGCTCCGCGTCCGGGACGCCCGACGTGCGGTGCACCAGCACCCGCCCGTCGGCCATCGGCAGGACCTCGGTGCCCGGTTCCTCGGGCTGGTCGAGAGGGAGCGGTACGACGTAGGGCTCGGGACCGTCGAGCGTCCAGCGCTCGGGGCGCCAGGCGTCGCCGACCGGCGCGAGCCGCGCGGCGTAGGAGCCGTCCGCAGCGACAGTGAACTCCCGCCGTACGGCGCCGTCCGCCGCGGCACTTTCCATGGCACAGACCGTCATCGGGTGGTCACCTCCGGCGATGAAGCTAGTTTTCGTACGCGCTGCCGTCGCACCCGCTGCCGCGCACTTCACACATAAGGGTGGCGATGCTCCGGTTCGCCTGAGGGCCGTGGGGTGTCTGTGCTGCACCGCATCGGGCGTTTGCGCTGCACCCATCGTTTCTGCAGTCCGTAGGAGCCGGCCGCCGCCCGGCCCGGTGGCGGCACTCCTTCGCTCCCGCTCCAGCCGCTCACCGACCGGTGCATGCGCCTGGGGTGTGTCCGGAGAGCCAGGTAGCCTTTCCCCCGTGCCCAGCCTCAGTGAAGTAACCGCCGCGCTCGACGCCCTGTGGCCCCCGGAGCGGGCCGAGCAGTGGGACGCGGTGGGCACGGTCTGCGGCGATCCCGACGCCCCCGTCGCGCGCGTCCTGTTCGCCGTCGACCCCGTGCAGGAGATCGTCGACGAGGCCGTGTCGCTCGGCGCCGACCTCCTGGTGACCCACCACCCGCTCTATCTGCGCGGTACGACCACGGTCGCCGCATCGCACTTCAAGGGCCGCGCGGTGCACACCCTGATCAGGAACGACATCGCCCTGCACGTCGCCCACACCAATGCGGACACCGCCGACCCGGGAGTCTCCGACGCCCTCGCCGGCGCCCTCGACCTGCGCGTCGTCGGCCCCCTTGTGCCGGACCCCACCGACCCGGCGGGACGCCGCGGCCTCGGCCGGATCTGCGAGCTCGACCACCCGGTGCCGCTGCGCGAACTGGCCGCGCACGCCGCGAAGCGGCTGCCCGCCACCGCGCAGGGCATCCGCGCGGCCGGCGACCCGGACGCGAGCGTGCGCAGGATCGCGGTCAGCGGCGGCTCCGGCGACAGCCTCTTCGACGCCGTGCGGGCAGCGGGCGTGGACGCCTTCCTCACCGCCGATCTGCGCCACCACCCCGTCTCCGAGGCGACACAGCAGACTCCGCTCGGGCTGCTCGACGCGGCCCACTGGGCCACCGAATGGCCCTGGTGCGAGCTGGCCGCAGCCCAGCTCGACGAGATCTCCGACCGGCACGGCTGGGACCTCAGGGTCCATGTGTCGACGACGGTCACCGACCCCTGGACCGCCCACGCGGCGTCCGCCCACTCCGAGCCAGGCGCCGCGGACCACGCGGGCCCCTCGGGGGACCTGCACCCTTCCGCCATACACGATTCATCTGGAGCCCCCAACTGAACGCCGCGCCCGCCGACCAGATCCGACTTCTCGACGTCCAGGCCCTCGACGTACGGCTGCAGCAGCTGGCGCACCGGCGCAGCGCGCTGCCGGAGCACGCCGAGATCGACTCGCTCACCAAGGACCTCACCCAGCTGCGCGACCTGCTCGTCGCCGCCGGCACCGAGGAGAGCGACTGCGCCCGCGAGCAGACCAAGGCCGAGCAGGACGTCGACCAGGTGCGCCGGCGCGCGGCCCGCGACCAGCAGCGCCTGGACTCCGGCGCCATCACCTCGCCGAAGGACCTGGAGAACCTGCAGCGCGAGATCGCCTCCCTCGCCAAGCGCCAGGGCGACCTGGAGGACGTGGTGCTCGAGGTCATGGAGCGCCGCGAGTCCGCGCAGGAGCGCGTCGGCGAGCTCACCGAGCGGGTGTCCTCGGTCGAGGCGAAGATCGCGGACGCCACCGCCCGCCGTGACGCCGCCTTCGGCGAGATCGACGAGGAGGCCGGCTCGGTCACCAAGGAGCGCTCCGTGGTGGCCGGTTCGGTCCCCGCCGACCTCCTGAAGCTCTACGACAAGCTGCGCGAGCAGCAGGGCGGCATCGGCGCCGCCCGCCTCTTCCAGCGCCGCTGCGAGGGCTGCCGCCTGGAGCTCAACATCACCGAGCTGAACGAGGTCCGCGCGGCCGCCGCCGATACGGTTCTGCGCTGCGAGAACTGCCGCCGGATCCTGGTACGCACCTCCGAGTCCGGTCTCTAGTACCGGCCGGGCCGTCATGCGGACCTTCATCGTCGAGGCGGACGGCGGCTCCCGGGGCAATCCGGGGCCCGCCGGCTACGGTGCGGTGGTCCTCGACGCGGAGAGCGGCGAGACCCTGGCGGAGGTCGCCGAATACCTCGGCGTCGTGACCAACAACGTCGCGGAGTACCGCGGCCTGCTCGCCGGTCTGCGGGCCGCCCGTGACCTGGACCCGACCGCGTCGGTGACGGTCCGGATGGACTCCAAGCTGGTCGTCGAGCAGATGTCGGGCCGCTGGCGGATCAAGCACCCGGATCTGCAGCCGCTCGCCGCCGAGGCCGCCCGTGTGCTGCCGCCGGCGCAGGTGTCGTACGCCTGGATCCCGCGCGCCGAGAACAAGCACGCCGACCGGCTGGCCAACGAGGCGATGGACGCGGGCAGCCGCGGCGAGCAGTGGTCGCCGTCCGCGTCGACGGCGGATCTGGACGCACGGGCCGCGCGGAACGTCGCTCAGCAGGACGTCGCTCAGCGGAACGTCGCCGACACGGGACAAGCGCCGGGCGCGGCAGCATCCGTCCCGTCGCCCGAGTCCCGCGTACCCGCCGCCGTGAAGGCCCCCGTACCGGCCGCCGCGCCGCCGGATCTGGGGACGCCCACCACCTTCGTACTCCTGCGGCACGGCGAGACCGCGCTCACCCCGCAGAAGCGGTTCTCCGGCAGCGGCGGCGACGATCCCGCCCTCTCGGACGCGGGCCGCGAGCAGGCCGAGCGGGTCGCCGAAGCGCTGGCCGCCCGCGGCACCATCGAGGCGGTGGTCAGCTCACCGCTGGCCCGCTGCCGGCAGACCGCGGCCGCCGTCGCGGCCCGCACCGGACTCGACGTGGCGATCGAACAGGGCCTGCGCGAAACGGACTTCGGCGCCTGGGAGGGCCTCACCTTCGGGCAGGTCTCCGAGCTGTACGCCGACGACCTGTCCGCCTGGCTCGCCTCCCAGGACGCGGCGCCCACCGGTGGCGGGGAGTCCTTCGCGACCGTGGCGGGGCGGGTGGCCGAGGCCAGGGACCGGATCATCGAGCGGTACGCGGGCCGCACGGTGCTCGTCGTCTCGCACGTCACACCGGTCAAGACACTGGTACGGCTCGCCCTCGGAGCGCCGCCGGACGCGATGTTCCGGATGGACCTCTCGGCCGCGTCCCTGTCGGCGGTCGCGTACTACGCCGACGGGAACGCCGCGGTCCGCCTGCTCAACGACACCTCGCACCTGCGCTGAGCCCCGCCCGGAGATCGTCCCGCCCGGGCATCCCCGCCCTGGCCGCCGCCTCAGGGCCGCAGCGCGGCCGCCGCACGGGCCAGCGACTCGACCCGCGCCCAGTCGCGGTCCGCGACCGCCTGCGCCGGGAGCATCCAACTGCCGCCCACACAGCCGACGTTGGGCAGCGCAAGGTAGGAGGGCGCCGAGTCCGGGCCGATCCCGCCGGTCGGACAGAACCGGGCTGCGGGCAGCGGGCCGGCAAGGGACTTGAGGTACGCGGTGCCGCCCGCGGCCTCGGCGGGGAAGAACTTCATCTCCCGCACTCCGCGCTCGAGCAGGGCCACCACCTCGGAGGTGGTGGAGACGCCCGGCAGGAACGGCACCCCGGACGCCTTCATCGCGTCGAGCAGCCGGTCCGTCCAGCCGGGGCTGACCAGGAACCGGGCGCCGGCCGCGACGGAGTCCGTGACGTTCTCCGGGGAGATCACGGTGCCCGCGCCGACCACGGCGTCCGGCACCTCGGCGGCGACGGCGCGGATCGCGTCGAGCGCGGCGGGGGTGCGCAGGGTGACCTCGATCGCGGGCAGGCCGCCGGCGACCAGGGCGCGGGCGAGCGGGACGGCGTCGGACGCGTCCGCCACGACGACGACGGGGACGACGGGGGCCAGTTCGAGGACCGAGGGCGAAGTCATGGGAATCATCCTGCCGTGACCGCAGCATTATGCGCAAAGCGCGTTGCGCATAATGCAACCCACTGGCGCTACCTAGGTCGGCAGTGCGTCCAGCCACCCCGTCAGGAGCGCGTTCACCTCGTCGGGGCGTTCCTGCTGGATCCAGTGTCCGCAGCCGTCCAGGAGGTGCGACGAGACAAGGCCGGGCAGCGTCTTCGGATAGGCCTCGATCGCCTCCGAGAGCCATGTCGTGGAGGCGTCGAGGGAGCCGCCCGCGAAGAACGAAGGCTGGGTCGGCACCGCGCCGTCGAGCTCGGCGAGATCGCTCCAGTCGCGGTCCATCGAGCGATAGCGGTTCAGCGCCCCGGTCAGGCCGGTGCGCTCGAACTCGGCGGCGTAGACGTCCAGTTCGGCCTCGGTGAGCCAGCCGGCCGTACCCCGGACGGGAACCGTTCGCGCAGCGTCGCGCCCGCGGTGACGAAATGCGGATCGGGCGCCTGTGGCCCGGGCATGGTGTCCGCCGAGAGGGCCGCATAGAAGCCGGCCAGCCAGCCCCGCACATCGGGCTCGATCTCCCGCTCGGCCCGGCCCGGCTCCTGGAAGTACGAGACGTAGAACTCCTCCGGCCCGCCCATCCCGGCGAAGATCTCACCGGGACGCGGCCCGCCGTGCGGGCTGAACGGCACGCTGAGCAGCCCCACGGCACGGAACACATCGGGCCTCAGCAGCGCCGAGTCGGCCGCGATCGTCGACCCCCAGTCGTGCCCGACGACCACGGCCGTCCGCTCGCCGAGCGCGCACACCACGGCGACGTTGTCCTCCACCAGCTCCCGCATCCGGTACGCGGCCGGGTCCGCGGGCCGCGACGAACGGCCGTACCCGCGCACATCGACGGCGACCGCCCGATAGCCGGCCGCGGCGAGCGCGGGCAGCTGGCGGCGCCAGGAGTACCAGAACTCCGGGAAGCCGTGCAGGAGCAGCACCAGCGGTCCCGAGCCCTGCTCGACCAGGTGGATCCGGCCCGCAGGGGACGGGATCAGGCGGTGCCGCGCCCTGCCCGCAGCGGACGCGCCGGGGGCGCCGGATGTGGTGTCGTACGGCCGGTCCTGCTGCGTCATCGCATCTCCCTCGCTGCGTGCGTCCGTGCTCCGGAGCATGCGGCAGGTGCGGCGCGGCCCGCGAGAGATGTTGCCGGACCGGCAAACGGCGTCCGGCCGGCGGCCCGGGACTCAGTGGATCTCGGTCACCACGATGTCGAGCTGCCACGGGCGGCCCGCCTTGGCCGGCGGCTCGGCCTCCACCACATGACCGAGGTCGCGCAGCGCCGCCACGAGCTCCGCGGGCCCTGCGGGGCGCACGCCGCGCTGCAGCAGATCGCGTACCAGGCGGCCCTTCGTCGCCTTGTTGAAGTGGCTGACCACGGAACGCTTCTCGACCCCGTCGACCATCTGCGAGTGCAGCACCCGGACCGTCGCCGTCCGCTCGGCCGTCCGCCCCTTCGGCTTCCAGGCCGAGGCGTACGACGACGAACGCAGATCGAGGACGAGGCCGTCACCCGCCGCCTCGGGCAGCGCCTCGGCCATCGGGCCGCGCCAGTACGCGCCGAGCGCCCCGAGCCCGGGCAGCTTCACGCCCATCGAGCAGCGGTACGACGGGATCCGGTCGCCGATGCGCACGGCGCCCCACAGCCCGGAGAAGATCAACAGCGACTTGCCCGCCCGGCGCTTCGCGGCGCTGTCCAGGGTGGACAGGTCGAGTGCGTCGTACAGGACGCCCGTGTAGACGTCACCGGCCGGGCGGGTACCTGCGGTGCGCAGGGCCGCGTTCTTGGCGACCTCCCCGCGCAGGCCCTCGCTCAGACCGAGCACCTCGTGCGCCTTGTCCTCGTCGGCGGCGCACAGCTCCACCAGCTCGTCCAGGACGGCCGTGCGGTACGGAGTGAGCGCGGGCAGCGAGAGGGACTCCGGCTTGAGCGGGGCACCGCGGCCGGGCGCCGCCTTTCCCTCGGACGGCGGCAGCAGGACGAGCACCTTCGCCTCTTTCTACGAGTCCTTCTACGACTTCTGGTTCTGCCGAAGCCTAACCGGCCGCCGCGGCCGGGCACCCATGCCCCGTGGCTCCGGCCGACGGGCCGCGCGGCGCACCCGGCCCTACCCTCAGGACTGTGCCGCGTCGACCGATGCATGTGACCGCAGCAGCGCAGGAGCCCCTCGAGACCGCCCTGCGCGAACTGCGGGCCGGACTCGAACTGCCCGACACCTTCCCGCCGGACGTCCTCGAAGAGGCCAGGGAGGCGGCCGCCGATCCGCGGCTTCCCGGCGAGGACGCCACCGACATCCCGTTCTTCACCATCGACCCGGCCGGATCGATGGACCTGGACCAGGCGATGTTCCTGGAGCGGACCGCCACCGGCTACCGCGTCCGGTACGCCATCGCCGACGTCTCCGCGTACGTGCGCCCGGGCGGGCGCCTGGACACCGAGGCCCACGCGCGCGTGGTCACCCTCTACTGCCCCGACGGACGCATCCCGCTGCATCCACCGCTGCTCTCCGAGGACGCGGCCAGCCTGCTGCCGGACCGCACCCGGCCCGCCGTCCTGTGGACCATCGACCTGGACGCCGACGGACACCGCACGACGACCGACGTACGCCGCGCCCTGGTCCGCAGCCGGGCCCGGCTCGACTACGACTCGGTGCAGCGCGCCATCGACACCGGCACCGCGGAGGAGCCCCTGTCGCTCCTCGCGGAGATCGGCCGGCACCGCGAACGCATCGAGGCGGAACGCGGCGGCATCTCCCTGAACGTGCCGGAACAGGAGGTCGAGACCGCCGACGGCGGCTTCCGCCTCGCCTACCGCGCGCCCGTCACGGCCGAGGCGTGGAACGCACAGATCTCCCTGCTCACCGGCATGGCCGCTGCCGATCTGATGCTCCGCGGCGGCACCGGGATCCTGCGCACCCTGCCCGCCGCCCCGGACGGCGCGGTCGGCCGCCTGCGCCGCTCCGCCCGGGCCCTCGGCGTCGACTGGCCGCACCATGTCTCCTACGCGGACGTGGTGCGCTCACTCGACCCCACGGTGGGCCGGAACGCCGCCTTCCTGCAGGAGTGCACCACCCTGCTGCGCGGCGCCGGGTACACGGCGTTCCGCGGCGGCGACGTACCGGAGCCGCATCTGCATGCCGCGGTGGCCGCCCCGTACACGCACTGCACCGCCCCGCTGCGGCGGCTCGTCGACCGCTACGCCCTGGAGCTCTGCCTCGCCGCGGCCGCGGGCGGAGAGCCGCCCGCCTGGGTCCTCGAAGCGCTCGACGCGCTCCCCGGCGAGATGGCGGACGGCACCCGCCGGGCCAATGCCCTGGAGCGCGAGAGCATCGACCTGATCGAGGCGGCCCTCCTCGCGGACCGCGTCGGCGACCTCTTCGACGCGTACGTCATCGAGGTGCGCGACGGTGAACGCCCCGTCGGCACCGTGCACTTGGAGGAGCCCGCAGTGGTCGGTCGGATCGAGGGCGGCACCGCCCCGCTGCCGCTCGGCGAACGGCTGCGGGTGCGGCTCACGCAGGCTGCGCCGGGGGCGGCGAAGGTGCTGTTCGCTCCCGCCTGAGGGCGGCCACCAGGGCCTCGGGATCGTCGGCGTTGAACCGCACCGCGCGCGCGTGGCCGACGCGGCCCAGCGGCCGTACGAAGCGGACGGGCCCGGCGAGTTCGACCCGCACGGTGGTCTGGCCGCCGACGACCACGTCCAGGACGCCGTCGTCGTCCAGGGAGAGCGTCCCGCCGCCCGGGTAACGCCTCTCTACGCGCGCGTGGACCACGGACTCGGCTCGGATCCGTACGTCGAAGAGCGCACCGTTGCGGACGCGCAACGAGCCGTCGGCGCCCACCACATGGGGACGGGACACACAGGACGCGTGCAGCGCGACGACCTGCACCACGGTGTACACGTCCACCACGAGCAGGATCGCGTGCACCACGGGCCAGGGGACCAGGACGGCGAGCGCGACGGTCTCGACGACGGCGACGAACAGCAGTCCGTAGAGCATCGCGGTCTGCGGGGCGGTGTACCCGGCGGCGTGGTCGCCCGGGCCCACACCGTCCCTGCGCCGTGCGACCCACAGCAGCAGGCTGCGCAGCGCGGCGGCCTCGTGCCGGACGACGCGGCGCAGGACGGCCGTACGCCGGCCGCTGGGCGGCGGGGGCGGAGGCGGAGGCGAGGCCGGCGGGGGACTCTGCGCGTGCATTCACAACTCCCGGGATCGGCGGACGAGATCGGCCATCAGCCGCCGTACGACCTCGGCCTGGGCCGGTGCGAAGTCACCGAGCAGGGCCTGACCGAAGGGGTGGCCGTCCGCGGGCGGCCCGGAGCCCATCAGGCGCAGCAGGGTGTCCGGCACCGCGGCGGAGAACTCGGCGGCCAGCGGGGCGATCCGCGGGTCGTCCACGCGCGCGTCGGCGAGCTCGTCGAGGGCCGCGTACAACTCGGCCGTCCGGGCCGCGAGTTCGGGGTCGTCGGCCAGCGGCCGCAGGGCGTCCAGGAAGGCGTCGCGCTGCTCGTCGTCCACCAGGGAGTCGACCAGGGCGAGGTGCCCTCGGTCCTTGCGGGCGGTCGGCGAGTCGCTCGGGGCGATGGCACGCAACAGCTCCGCGAGCCCCGGCGAGACCGGACCCTCGGGCGGGAGGCCGCCGTCCCGGACCTGTTCGAGCAGACCGGCGAGACGCTCGCGCCGACTGTGGATCTCGGCCTCCTGTCGCGCCAGATCCCGGTCCAACTCGACGAGCACTTCGGTGAGTTCGCGTCCCTCGTCGTCAGCGAGCACGTCCCGGATCTCGGCGAGCGCGAGACCGAGTTCGGTCAGCCGCCTGATCCGGGCCAGCTCGACGGCGTGCCGCACGCCGTAGGCGCGGTAGCCGTTGGGCCGGCGCTCGGGCTCGGGCAGCAGCCCGAGGTGGTGGTAGTGCCGGACGGCCCGCGGGGTGACCCCGGCGAGGGCGGCGATCTCTCCGATCCGCATGAGCCCAGTAGAAACCTTGACGCTACGACAAGGTCAAGGGGCGGCCGCTGGGGCGACCGGCTGGTGAGTGTCCTGCCCCGCCCGCCCCTACCTCCCCGAAGGCCTCGAGGACCGGGACCATGGCATGCTGACGCTCGAACTGCACGGCCGCGGCCTTCGTGCTCCGGCCCTGCTCGCGACGGGTAGCATGGTCGCCACGGCGGACGAGCCGGCCGGACGGCCGCGGCGCCGATCTCCGGATCGACGTCGAGGAACGTCCGGGCTCCACAGGGCAGGGTGGTGGGTAACGCCCACCCGGGGTGACCCGCGGGAAAGTGCCACAGAAAACAGACCGCCGGGGACCGTACGCGTACGGATCCCGGTAAGGGTGAAACGGTGGTGTAAGAGACCACCAGCGCCTGGGGTGACCCAGGCGGCTAGGTAAACCCCACCCGGAGCAAGGTCAAGAGGGACCCTCGAGAGAGGATCCTGCGCGGACGACCGAGGGCTGCCCGCCCGAGTCCGCGGGTAGACCGCACGAGGCCGACAGCAATGCCGGTCCCAGATGGATGGCCGTCTCCTCCCGGGCCGCAAGACCCCGGAGCGACAGAACCCGGCGTACAGGCCGACTCGTCCGCCATTATGGCCCTGACCTGGGGTTTTCCTCGGGTCAGGGTCGTTTTGCGTTGCGTAAGGTGTCCCGCTGTGACCTGCGGTTTCCCGGGAGCGCCCGGGCGTTTGTGCAATGGATGTGCAACGGGACGGGTTGGCTTGTGAGGGTACGAGCCGGAGTGTGCGCGGGTTCGAACCCTGGACGGGGCGCACGGAACGTGGGAACGTGCGACGGCGGGCGCGGAGTTGGCAGCGACCACTTGCCATCGACTCGGGCGCCCGCCGCCTCGGAGTACCCCAGTGCCGTCAGGGTCCATCGGGCCTCGGCGCTGGAGCTGGCGGCCGCTCACGACCCCGCGCTGGCGCGCAGTGCAAAGTGGACGAGTATGTCGAAGCGCGCCTGAGCGAAACACCCCCAGGTGGGTGGGGACATGGGGAACGGTATCGGATGGATGTGCGGCCGCGTTGGCTTATGCATGTCGAGCGCCGCGCCGCCGAGGGAGGCTCGTCGTTCTGGCCGGCGTTATAGCGGAATACATGCGCGAAGGCCTGCCGCGGGGGGGGGGGGGAAGTTGGTGTGCCAGATGTTGTTGTGGACTCACGCGCATACCGTCCTCGGCTCCTCCTGGGCCGGTGACTGCGGGGAGGGAGGAAGAGCGCTGTCCGGACGCTTCTTGGTGGATCATCCCGCGTGGGCGGGGAGGATCTGTGCTTCCTTGGGTGCGCGGCGGGTGATGACGGAACGCCTCGTCGGCGGCCAGTGGTTCTCGCGGATGGCGGCGTCGACGGTTCCGGCCGCGTCCGCAGGCCTTGGTCGCCGATCTCCCGTCGCGGTGCGGGAGACCGGCGAGGCCGGCCGGTGCCGAAGGCTCAGCGCTTTGTTGAGTCGCCGAGTTGCTTGATCTTCTCGAACGGGTAGATGCCCACGGTCGCCACCACCAGGCCGTACAGCGCGAAGGCTGCGAGGCCCCAGGTCGAGACGGACTTGCCGCCGCCGCTCAGTAGGACGCTGCCGATGGGTACGAGCGGTGCGAAACCGAGCGCGGATGCGCCGGTGCACCAGAAGGCCACCAGGTCGTTCGCCCGTTTCCGCAGAGCGGGGTCGTACTTGACCTCGGCCGGGACTTCGTAGCCGTGCGACCGGTCACAGACCTTGCCGCGATATCCCGTGCGGGCCGCCAGCGCACCGGCCAGGCCCAGCAGGAAGAAACAGCCGAAGATGAACAGGTAGGCCATACGCGCCTCTTGTGCTGGTCGGGCCTGGACGACCTCAGCGGATGTACTTGATGATGAAGGCGATCACCATGTTAACGGCCTTGTCCTTGACCCAGCCCGGCAGGAACTTCCAGACGACGCCGCCGATCTCGCCGCCGAGGCAGCCGATGATGGCGTTGCGGACGTAGGTCTTCTTGCTGGAGGCCTTTCCGGCCGCGATGTCGCTGAGTACCGAGGTCGGGATGCTGCCCAGTGCGCCCTTGGCGCACCAGGATGCCGCGGCTATGGCTGCGGCCGCGATCGGGAAGGCGCGGGTCTGGACGTCGCCGGAGGCGTTCTCGCTCATGCCCTGCTCGATCTCGGCCATGGCATCCTTGCCCATGCCCTGCTCGATGAACTGGCGCTGTTCGGCGGTCAGTTCCTGGGACTGGGCCGGTGCCGCGGCGGCCGTCGTCGTGGCCTTGGCCCGGATGTCGTCGGCGGCCGATGCACTGGGCGCTACGACGGCGAGCAGGGCCACACTGGTGATGCCGGCTATCGAGGCCATGGCAGTGCGGCGCGTAGTAATCGTGAACACGGTGGTTCCCCCTGTGTTGGTCGCTCGCCCCACCCGGTGTGGGAGCGAGTGCGGCCACGCCTGGTCAGGGCGGTGGCTCGCACAGACCTTCACATCCCCGCGGGCAGCCGGTGAAGCGAATCCACGTATGACAAGGATCATGGAAAACGCGGAGAACCCGCCGCTCCGATCAGGCATCTGACAGCAGTACGGCGCCGATGCGTCGGAAACGGTCGAGGTCGTGCTTGACGGGGTGGGCCGTGGTGTTCACCGCAACGGTGACCGAGGCGATCCCTGCTGTGAGGAGGCCGTAGGTGTCCAGGTCGCGCACGAAGTGGCCATTGCGGAGCGTCACCGGCTTCGCGCCAGCCGAAGGTCCGCTGTGCCTCTGCGTGATGCGCGAGCCGATGCTGTCCTTGGCGGCTAACTGTGCTGTCCCTGGACGTTGGTGACAGCACACCTAGATCCTGCGTCGCTGTAATTGCGGTGCCGGGCTTCATGGAATCGGCGGGGGTGTTAGCTCAGTCACTGAACCCTGAGCCACGGCGCCCGTGCGCATACGGTGTGGCGCTGGAGCGAAAGAGGAGAAGATTTTGGCCGTTGAGGTGCCTGCGGAAATGCAGCAACGCTGCGCTGAACTGGGCCAGGGTGTCACATATGCCCTGAAGATACTGGTTCGGCAGCTGGAGGACGATCCGCTGTTGGGCCGCCCGACGGGCACTCCATCCGTGTACGAGACCGACATTGACGGGGAGACGTTCGAGGACTGCCCCGCCCTCCGCATCACGTACACCGTCGGCTCGCCGGAGCTCGAGGAGGGATTGCTACGGATCGTGGCCGTCGAGGCGGGGCAGATGTCCGCGCCCTCTGAAGTTCCTGAGGGCCAAGCACAAGCATCGGACCCTCGAGCGGAGCACCTGCATGTGCGGCAGGTGACCGCAGCGTGGAGGCGGATCGAGTCTTGGCTGCGCATGCATGCACCCGACTCGCACGCCCTGTTGGAAGGAGGCGCTTCCGAGGGCGAGATCCGCGCCCTGGAAGAAGCCCTCGGGGCTGAGGTCCCCGCGCCGCTCCAGGCCTTGTGGCGCCTGTGCGCGGGCGTTCACAGCAGTCGTCACTCCGCCTTCATGCTAGGCAGGCGCGCTTTGATGAGCCTCAGTTCCGTCCTGCAGGTGCACCGAACGGAGATGGATTTTCAGCGACAGGAGGATGAGCGCCAGCCACGCGGCGACGACGAGTTCACGTTCTGGCGGCCTGGCTGGATCCCCGTCCTTTCTTTCCGGGCCGATGACTTCAGCTCGGGGCTGTACTTGGACACAGCGACTGGCCTGCTCTGCTACTGGAGCCGGTTCGCGGAGCGCTGGCCCAAGTACGAATCGTTGACGGCGTATCTGGAAGAAATGGCGGACGCTCTGGAGACACCTGGCCTGATCGAAGCGCCTAAACCGGGGCTGATTGACGGTTCATTGGTATGGGGCCCGCCGACCAATCCTGATCAGCGGGCCCTCTGGGTGCCCTTCGCCGGGTGAGGCCAGGGGCGCGGGAGCGGTTCTGGAGACCTGCCCCGCACCCCGCGGCAGTTAGTTGATCCTCTTCCAGGAGCAGGTGGCTCCCTGTCCCCAGGCGCAGTGCTCATAGCCCGGGTTGCTCACCCAGAACTTGTCACCGTCGAGCATCCGCCAGGCAGGGGCGGGGAACTTGTGGAATGCGCCCTGATTCTGGGTGTGGCTGCGGAGATGTGAAGATGCGCAGCCATCGGGGCGTGTGCGCCTTGCCTTCCCAGGTGGGCCAGTGCCTGGCAAGTGCTTCGCAGAGGAGACACGCGACGACGGCGAGGGCGAGCACGGGGACAAGCCGTGGCACCGAACTGGATTCGGAGCGGCCCCAGCAGAGGGCGGCGGCGAGGAGGCCGGGCACGAACCAGCAGGCGAGCGGCCGCGTTCGCGGTGAGTCGGGCATGGCACTTCCTGCTCGTCGGAGCCTCGTACTGAGGACTCGGCGCCTGACCTGTCCTTCGGGATGGCTCCGGTCGCGCGGACCGGCCTCGTGACTGCACGCACCGATGTGCACTCCGTCGGCGGCCGGTGGGTGGGTCATGTGGGGGCCGTGGTGAGGTGGGCGGTGACGACCACGTTGCCGTTGTACTGGCGGCGTTTCTTGTCGTAGCCGCCGCCGCAGGTGATGAGGCGGAGTTCGGGGCGGTCGGTGTCGGCGTAGACCTTGTCGTCGGGGAAGTCGTCGGCGTCGTAGACGTCGACGCTCGTGGTGCGGAAGTGGGCGGTCGTGCCGTCGGCGCGGGGGACGGCGATGGGTGTGCCCGGGGTGAGGGCGCCCAGGTTGTAGAAGACGGCGGGGCCGCCGGGGACGTCGACGTGCCCGGCGATGATCGCGGTGCCGCGGGTGCCCGGGGCCGGTCCGTCGGCCCACCAGCCGGCCGTGTCCGGCTCGTCCTCGGGTGGGGACGCCAGGCGGCCCGACTGCTCGATGCCGAGGTCGGTCAACGGCGCGTCGACGCCGATCGCGGGGACGACGACCCGTAGCGGCCGGGAGGCGGCGAGCGGGCTGGCGGTCGTTCCTGCCGGCTGCTGGGCGGTCTGCCCCGCGGCAGCAGTGGGCTGCGGTGGGCCGCCGATCGGCTCGGCGCTGGTGAAGGCGAAGGCGACGACGGCCAGTGCCGTGACGAGGACCCCTTCGACGTAGCCGACCCTGCCGCTCGTACGGTGTGCCACGGCAGCCTCCTGCGGATCGTCAGGACGTCGGGTGTGCTGCCCGGGCCGGGGTCGGGGCCGTCCCGGGCAGCACACCTGCGTGTACGACTCCGGTCAGCGCCGGTGGTCTGCCGTACGGCGGCGCAGGGCGAACCCGGCGGCGGCCGCGACGGCGAGGCCGCCCGCTCCGGCCAGGGCCGGGATTCCGGCGGGGTCGCTGCTGGTGGAGCCCGTCCCGGTGTGCATGGCGCCACTGGGCTTGTGCGTGGGGCTCTGGCTGTCGGGCGATGTGGGCTCGGCGGCCTGGTCGCCGCAGACCCGCTGGGCCTCGGAGGCGGCGGAGTTCGCCTTCTCCTTCAGTTGGTCGACGTTGTCCCGCTGGGACTGGTCGGGGTTCCCCCCGCCGTCGACGATCTTCTGGTAGTCGGCGAGGGCCGCCTTGTAGGCGGACTCCGCCTCCATCGCGGCGGCGGTGGCGGGGTCGCACTCGGTGTCGGCGGCCGACGCCAGGGGCGCGGCGAACAGGAGTGCCGTGCTGGCGAGGGCGGTGCCGGTGGCTATCTTCAACGAACGCATCAGGTCATTCCTCCGTGCGGGACGCGGCCGCGGCGCACCGTGTGCCGCTCTACGGGAACCGCTCTCTCCTCGAGGCAAACCGGTACGGCGACCGGCCGCAGCGCACGGCCGGCCGACACGGCCCGCCGCCGCTGCCCGTTCCAGCCGCCTCTTGGCTGCTCACAGGGGCGGGTTGGCGCGAAAGGGTGAACATGCGGCCACTGCGCCGAACAGGGCACCGAGGCTCCCACCGTCACCGGACCCGCCCCACCCTCGCTGCACCGCAACGGCCTTGATCACCAATGGGGTTGACCGGACCGGAAGGCGGGCAAGGCGTGGCAGCGGGCGGCAGGGTTGCGAGTTCCGTACCCGCGACGTCGGGTGTGCCTCCGCGAGTTCGAGGAGCCTGTTGTACTTGGCGACGCGTTCGCCGCGGGCCGGTGCGCCGGACTTGAGCCTTGATGAGCGCCGCCCGGCCGCCGAGTTGCCGACCTTCCTGTCGATGCCCTCGTCGCCGAGGCCGGTTGCGTAACCAGCTGCCGCCAGACGGGACTTGAGCCTCGCGTACACATCCGCTACACCTCCGCGCCGGCGCGCACCGCCTCCGGCAGGCTCGGCGCGGACCTGGCTCTTGCGGCGGCCGGTGAGGGCTCCGTACCGGCGCTCGTTCAGGCGCCAGGTGCGACGGACCGGGATCCACTGCCGGTCCAGCTCACCGAGCAGCAGATCGGCACTGCGGATGGAGCGGCCCAGCACCGACGTGTGCACCACATCGGGCAGCAGGCCGGTCCCGGCCAGTAACCCCCCTCGCCACCACCGCCCGCGCGGCCCGGCAGCGGTGGCCTTGCGGCGTACGCTGGACAGGGCGCCGTGGGCCTGCGGGCAGCCGGCGCGACGCCCGCGGGCAGGGCTGCAGAGCGAAAGGACGAGCGGAGCCGTGGAGCAGGACCGGCTGGATGCCGTACTGGCACGGATCGCCAGGATCCCCTTCCGCGCCAGGTTCCACCTCCGCCCGCCGGAGCGCGAGTACGTCGCCGTCCGCGGCATGGACGCCGTCCGGCGGCACGCTCGTGAGCTCATCGACACCCGCCTCGGCCCGGCCCACCCGGCGAAGGACGGCAGGCAGACGCCGTGGGGAGGCCATCCCGTCTTCCGGGGCCAGCACGCCACGGCGACCTGCTGTCGCACCTGCCTGCAGATCAACCACGGGATCCCCAAGGGACACCCGCTCAGCGAGCGGCAGCGGGCGTACGTCGTCGACCTGCTGTGCCGCTGGATCGAGAACGAGTGCCGGGCGCCGTGAACGCCGTGCGGGGTTCCACGGACACGCCCTGGCAGGCTCCCGCGAGGTCCTGTGCAGCTCACCGGCCTGTTTCGGGCTGAGGCGAAGAAAGTTCCCGCGGCGGGCCGTGGCGCGCTAGTTTCCGGCTGTGGTGTCGGCGTACGTACGGGGAACGGCATCGTCGGAAGGGGCCGGGGACATGAGTGCAGGCACGTCGGACGAGTACCTCTACGACAGCGGCAGTGACCTCGGTCAGGAGCAGCTCGACTGCCTCGCAGGGCTGCTCGACCACCTGACCATGGAGAATCTCGGGCCGCTGATCCGTCCCGGAGACCGCTGCCTGGAGATCGGCGCGGGAAAGGGCACCGTCGCCCGGGCGATGCTGGAGCGCGCCGGCCCGTCGGGTCGCGTCGTGGCGATCGACCTGGACACCAGCCGGATGGAGCCGGTACCGGGGATCGAGCTGCGGAAGCACGACATCATCGAGGGTGTTCCGGAAGGTGGTCCCTTCGACGTCATTCATGCGCGCCTCGTCCTGATGCATCTGTCGCGGCGCCGGGAGATCGTCTCTGCCCTGGTCGACGCGTTGGCTCCCGGGGGCCGGCTGGTGATCGGCGAGTTCCTCGGCCCGCCCTTGGAGGTGGTGGAGTCGCCGAGCCCTGCCGATACCGAGCTGTTCCACCGGGTCGTGGACACCGCCTTCGAGGAGGTCAGCCGGATCGGTGCGCTCTCGACCACCTGGGCGGCGGAGGTCGACGCCTGTCTGCGGCAGGAGGGCCTGACCGCGGTCGAGAGCCGGCGCTACGGGCAGACGACGGCAGGCGGCACGGCCGGCTGCATCCTCTTCCGCAACTACATCCGCCAGCTGGAGCCGCTCATGCTCGCCGCCGGTCTCTCCGAGGCCGAACTGCACCGGTACTACCGCCTGATGGGCGATCCGGCGTTCCGGGTCTGGTTCTTCGACCTGATGGTGACGACGGGGCGGCGGCGGGCGGGCGGCTGACCGTGCGGTGCAGGAATTCCCCACCGGCGCAGGTGCAGGCGCAGGTGCACGTGCACGTCAGGAGGCCAGCTGCGTGGCCGCGAGCGCCGCGGCGGTGAACATCGAGATGTGCACGGCCGCGCTGAGCCAGTATTTGAGGAGGACCAGGGGGACGCCGGCCGTGGCGATCACGACCAGCGTGTCGACGGTCCTACCGGCCGCTGCTGCGAGATGCGCACCGTCGTCTCCGTAGTAGTGACCGTCTTGCGCGACGCTGGTCACCGCGAAGAAGGCGAAGGGCGCACCGCAGACGAAGAGGACGGCGGCAAGCGTACGGTCCGTCCTGCGTGCCCTCGCCGTTCTGGTGAATACGTGCATACCCGATGGACGGCCAGGGGCGCACGGGCGGTTGCGGTTGCAGGCGGCGCGTGCCGCCGTCCTCCGCATCGCGCAGTCGGGCCGGATCGCGCTGCTCGTCCTCAACGGCTGCGCCGTCGGCTTCGCCGTCAAGACCTGGGCCGGACCGGACGCCGTCGCTTCGACCACCGAGGAGTCCGTCGAGGGCCGTGCGGAGGCGGGCGACCTCGCTGAAGTGAGACCGTGTCAGGACCAGCGAGCGAGGAGAGTCCTGGTGGCGCAGCGCAACCTGACCGTCGAGGAGCTGATGGAGGCCATCGAGCAGGCACCGCCGGTCGATACGGTCGCGGTCGTCGCCCGCCTCCTGGCGGAGCAGCTCGACGCACGCGACGTCTGCTTCCTCACCACCGAACTCGGTGGTGAGACGCTCTGGCGCTTCCCTGCGCGCCGGCCCAAGCGTGACGACCGGCAGAACCCGATCCAGGCGGTCGACAACATCTACGACACGGTGATGCGCGAGCAGAAGCTCCACGTCACAGCCTCTCCACCCGACGAGGGCCGGCCGACGGGGCAGCGCGTGGTCGCGCCCGTCACCGTCCGGGGCGACGCCATCGGCGTACTGGAGCTGATCACTCCGGACCGGCCGAGCCCTGTCGAGCAGCACCGGATCGAGCAGGCGGCACACGCCCTGGCCTATGTCGTCACGGCCAACCGCCGCTTCACGGACCTGTACGAACGGGGCCGCCGCAGCGCAAGGCCCACCCTGGCTGCCGAGATCCAGCAGAACCTGCTGCCGGACGCGCTCACCTTCGAGGCCGGGCAGGTCACGGTCGCCGGCGGACTCGAGCCCGCGGGCGACATCGCGGGGGACACGTTCGACTACAGCCTCGACGAGCACACCCTGCACGTCTCCATCACGGACGCGATGGGGCACAACGAACCGGCAGCACTCCTGGCCACGCTCGCCGTGGGCGCCCTGCGCCAGACCCGCCGGGCCGGCGCCTCGCTGGTGGAACAGGCACATGCCGCCCACGAGGCGGTGCTCGAGCACGGCTTCGACGGCAGCGTCACGGGTCAGCTCCTGCGCGTCGACCTGCGGACCGGACGAGCGCTGCTGGTCAACGCGGGACACCCCTGGCCGCTACGGCTGCGCGACGGACGGGTGGCGGAGGTCGAACTCGATGTGGACCTGCCGTTCGGCACATCGTGCCCCGGTCGGTACCGCACACAGGAGCTGGATCTGCAGCCCGGCGACCGGCTGGTGCTCCTCACCGACGGAATGATCGAACGCAACACCACGAGCTTCGATCTGCCCACCGTCATCGCCCGCGACGCCCACCTCCATGCCCGCGAAGCGACCCGCTACATGACCCGGGACCTGCGGAAGGCCACCCATGGCCATCTGCTGGACGACGCCACGGTCGTCTGCCTCGACTGGCACGGCCCCGGATCCAGTCGACGCACCAGCGTCGCCGGAGCCCACCCTGTCGGGCCGCCCCAGTCGTCCTGAAGGGACCCGAACCGTCGGGCGGTGCCGCGGACGGCTGACCGGCACGCGTCCGGTAAGGATCCAGCCGGTACCGATTCAGCCGGTACCGATTCAGCCAGTACGGATTCAGCCGGTACGGATTCAGTTCGGCTCGGTGTGCTCGGTGTGCTCGGTGTGCTCGGTGAGGGACGTCAGGGCCAGCGGCCACAGAGCCGGCGGGGGCTGTTCGTGGCCGGCGCCCGGGAGGGGTACGAGGCGGGCGTCCGGGATCTCCGCGGCCAGCAACCGGCCGTGCTCGATGGGCAGCAGCGGGTCCGTGGTGCCGTGCAGGACCAGGGTGGGGGCGGTGATCCGGGCGAGGCGGATCTCGGCGGGCGGGGTGTCTTCGAGGAGGAAGTGGTTGGTCATGGAGGCGGCCATGTCGCGGGTGCGGTCGACCTCCTCGGTGGCGAGGCGGCGGACTCGGGGTTCGTCGAAGCCGAGTGAGCCCGCGTAGGGGCGTTCGGCCTCGACGCGGTACGTCACCACCGCGTCCCGGTCGGCCCAGTCCGGTTCGGGGGCCGGGTCGGTGAAGGTCGCCATGACGGCCGGGGCGGGTGGGGGCAGTTCCTCGCTGTGCGCCGTCGGCACCGCGGGGGAGGTGGAGGCGAGGCAGAGGGTGCGTACCCGGTCGGGGTGGTCGAGGGCGAGGCGCTGGGCGATGCCGCCGCCGAGGGAAAGGCCCACCAGATGTGCGCGGGGCACGCCCAGGGCGTCCAGGATGCGCAGCGGGTCGGTGGTCAAGTCCCCGCCGCTGTACGAGGGTCGGCCGGCCGCCGAGCCGGTGGAGCGGCCCGTGTCGCGGTGGTCGTAGCGCAGCACATGGCGCCCGGCCGCGGCGAGCCGGGCGCAGAAGTCGGTCGCCCACCACACCATCGACTGTCCGCCACCGGCGATCAGGAGCACGGTCGGGTCGGCCGCGGAGCCGAAGGACTCCACACAGAGCCGTGCCCCGCCGGCGTCGATGAATTGTTCCGCCATGGGCGTGCACACTACGGCGCGGACCGGTTGCGGCACAGAGGTCGCGCTGTCGGCCTTCGCGGCGGTACGTGCCGCGTGCCGCCGTCGCCGGGCGGCCCGTGACCCGGCCGGATGCGGCATGCGATGCTCGGCAGCGTGCGCAGCAGTCAGCCAGGATCCGAGGACGCAGGCCCCCGTCACAACAGCCCCGGCCAGGTGGTGGGTTCGGGCCTGGTGACGCCGGCCCATGTGAGCCCCGTGCTCGTGGGCCGCAGCGCCGAGCTGGCCGCTCTGGACGAGGCGCTGGCGCGGGTGGACGCCGGGGAGCCGCATGCGCTGTTCCTGGGCGGTGAGGCCGGCGTCGGAAAGACCCGGCTCATCGAGGAGTTCCTCGGCCGGGCCGCCGCCGACGGGGCCGTGGTCGCCCTCGGCGGCTGTGTCGAGACCGGCGCCGACGCCCTGCCGTACCATCCCTTCTCGACCGCACTGCGCTCGCTGCGCCGCCGGCTCGGTACGGAGCTGGATGCGGCCGTGGCCGGACAGGAGGGCGAGCTCGCCCGGCTGCTGCCCGAGCTCGGCGCGATGGATACGGGCCGCCCCGAGACCGACAGCCGTGCCCGGCTCTTCGAGCTGACCGCCCGGCTTCTCGAACGCCTCGCCACGGACCGGACCGTCGTCCTCGCCCTGGAGGATCTGCACTGGGCCGACCGCTCCACCCGTGAACTGCTCAGTTATCTGCTGCGCGCCCTCGGCGGCGGCCGGCTGCTCGTCCTCGCCACCTACCGCGCCGACGATCTGCACCGGCGCCATCCGCTGCGCCCCGCCCTCGCCGAGTACGAGCGGCTGCGCACCGTGACCCGTATCGAACTGCCCCGATTCGACCGGACCGAGGTGCGCCGGCAGCTCACCGCCATTCGCGGTGACGCGCCGTCCGAGGCGCTGCTCGACCGGGTCTTCGAACGCTCCGGCGGCAATGCGTTCTTCGTCGAGGAGCTGGCCGGCAGCATGGCCGACGGCGCACCGGGCGGGATCAGCGACTCCCTGCGCGACCTGCTCCTGGTGCGCACCGAGGCACTGCCGGATGAGGTGCAGCGGGTGGTGCGGATCGCGGCCGAGGGCGGATCCGTGGTCGAATTCCGGCTGCTCGCCGCCGTCACCGGCCTGGACGAGGACGAGTTGATCGCCACGCTGCGCACCGCGGTCGGGGCGGCCGTCCTGCAACCCTCCGACGAGGGCGAGGCATACCGCTTCCGGCACGCCCTGATGCGCGAGGCGGTCGCCGGCGACCTGCTGCCCGGCGAGCGCTCCCGACTCAGCCGCCGCTACGCCGAGGCGCTGGAGTCCGACCCCGCTCTCGTACGGTCCGAATCGCGGGCCGGGCGTCTGGCCGGCTATTGGTACGACGCACGGGATCCGGCCAGAGCACTGCCCGCCGTGATCGCCGCGGCGGTCGCCGCGCGCGGCCGGCACGCCTTCGCCGAACAGCACCGACTCCTCGAGTGGGCGCTCGAACTGTGGGACGACACCCCCGAGGAGGTGCGCCGCCGGACCATGCGGCAAGGCATCGAGGACCGACTCGTCCCGGCCGTGTCCCCGGCCCCGGCAGGGGACTTCGTGGACCTGCTCGCCGCGATCACCGTCGCCGGGCGGCTCTCCGGGGAGCAGGAGCGCGCGCTCGCCCTCTGCAAGCGGGCCCTGCGCGTACTGGCGGACGCGCCCGCCGAGGCCCAGGACCCGCTGCGTACGGCCTGGTTCTGGACCGAGCGCTATCTGCTGGTGCGTGAACTCGCCCGCTCCGACGGCTGGGACGAGATCACGCACGCCCTGAAGCTCGTGGAGAAGCTGCCGCCGTCCGTGGTGCACGCCGAGATCCTGACGCATGCGGCGCACTGGTACGCGGTGCACCGGCCCGGGCCGAAGGCCGTCGAGACCGCCGAACAGGCCGTGGAGCTCTGCCGGGTGACGGGCGCGGAGGTCACCGCCCTGGCCGTGCGGCTCACCCTGGCCTGGCTGATCATCCACGAGGGCGACGTCGAGAAGGGACTCGAGCAGGCCCGCGCCGTGTGCGCCCTCGAACTGCAGCCGGGCAACGCCCGGGTCCTGCTGCACGGCCACGGCAATCTGGCGACCGCACTGCACGGAATCGGCCGCTACGCCGAGGCCGTCGAGGTCGCCGTGCGGGGCAGCGAACTGGCCGACCGGCACGGCCTGCCGGACGCCGCCTCCTTCATCGACGCCAATCTCGCCGAGTCCCTCATCCGGCTCGGCCGCCTGCCGGACGCCGCCGAGGTGCTCGCACGGGCCGGCCGCCGCCGCGGCGCGAGCATCCGCACCCACGGTCAGATCGCCGGACAGCTGGCCGAACTCGCCCTGGTCCGCGGCGAGTTCGACGACGCGCGGCGCCATGTGTCCGCGTCCGACGAGTGGAGCCTCGGCCGCTCCCCGGAACCCCAGCACTCCCTGGCCATGGCCCGTGTCGCGCTCGCCCTCTCGGCCGCCGACGGCCGGATCCTGGACGCTCGCGCCCTCTTCGACGCGGCCGTCGGCGAGGGCATCGCACCCGGCCACCAGCGCTACGGCTGGCCGCTGCTGTACGAGGCCGCGGCGGCGGAGGCGCGGGCCGGCGCCGGCGCGGTGGCCGAGCCGGGGCGTGCGGAGGCGGTGCGGCGGATCCGTGCGGCGATGCAGGGCCAGCCGCGGTTCGCGCCGGTCTGGGAAGCCCAATTCCTCATGACCGAGGCCGAGTTGAGCACCGTGGAAGGGCGCCACGACCCGGTCGACGCCTGGACACGGGCCGTCGAGGCCACCGAGCGTCAGGAGGATCCGGTCCTGTCGGCCACCGCCCGGCTGCGGCTGGCCGAGGCGCTGATCACCCGCGGCGCCGCCGGGGCGCGCGAGGCGGCCGGTGAACTGCTGCGCCGGGCACGGGCGGTGGCACGCGAACTCGGCGCGGTGCCGCTCGACACGGAGATCGGCACCCTCGCGGGCCGTGCGCGGATCCCGCTGGAGCGGAGCGGCGGGGAGCCGGCCCCCGCGCAGGCGCTCGGTCTCACCGCACGGGAGCGGGACGTGCTGCGGCTCGTCGCTGCCGGGCGCAGCAACCGGGCCATCGCCGAGGAGCTGTTCATCTCGCCGAAGACGGCGAGCGTGCATGTCTCCAACATCCTGGCCAAGCTGGGTGCTTCGGGCCGGGGCGAGGCCGCGGCCGTCGCACACCGCCTCGGCGTACTCGATGCGTGAACCCCGCTGGGACACGTGCCGTGAACATCTGAGGGGCATCCCGGGGCGTGCGAATTCCCTTTGACCGGGAGGCGGCGGCGCTGCAGAGTGTCGCCGGGTCCGGACCAACTGCACAGGGGAGGGCGACGCGTGGGTGGCTCGAGGACGGCCGGCGGTCTGCGTACCGAAGAGTGCGGCCGGTCCCGACCACCGCTGTGGACACGGGACTTCAGGCTGTTCTTCGCCGCCCGCACCACTTCCCTGCTCGGCGACGCGATGCTGCCCGTCGCCGTCACCGCGGCGGTGCTCAGGGCCGGATTCGGGACGAGCGGCGTGGGTTACGCGCTGGCCGCCCTCGTCGGACCCTTCGCCGCGCTGATCATCTTCGGCGGTGTGCTGTCCGACCGCTTCGGCGCCCGGCGCCTGATGGTCGTCTCCGATGCGGCCCGCCTCGGCTCCCAGCTCGTACTCGCGCTGCTCTTCGTGCTCGGGGCCCCGCAGCTCTGGCAGATCCTGGTCCTCCTCGCCCTGATCGGGGCGGGCGGTGCGGTCTTCCAGCCAGGCGTCGCCAGCATCATTCCGCGCATCGCGCACGATGTGCAGAAGGCGAACGCCACGCTGCGCATCGCGGAGTCCGTCACCGTCGTCATCGGCCCGTCCCTCGCCGGGCTGCTCCTGGTGGTCTCCGCACCGGCCACGGTGGTCGCACTCGACGCCCTGACCTATGCGGTCAGCGGGGCCTGTCTGCTGGCGCTCCGCTCGGTCCCGATGGGCGCCGTGCCGCGGCAGGTCGTGACCTCGTTCCGGGCCGATCTCGTCGAGGGATGGCGGGAGTTCCGGTCGAGGACGTGGCTGTGGAGCGTCATCGTCGTCTTCATGCTCTGGCAGCTGGCCGGCGCGGGACCCACCCTCACTCTCGGCAACAGCACCCTCGTCACGGACTACGGGGAATCGGTCTTCGGCCTGGTCATGTCGGCCCTGGGGGTGGGCAGCGTGCTGGGTGGGATCGTCGCGATCCGGCTGCGCCCGCGCCGTCCGCTGCGGGCCGGAGCCGTCGCCATGACCCTGTGGGCGGGCATGCCGCTGTCCGTCGCGCTCGCGCTGCCCGCGCCGGCGGTCGCCGCCTGCTATGCGGTCAGCGGCGTCGGCATGGCGTTCTGGAGCGTCATGTTCCACACCAGTGTGCAGACCCATGTCCCGCAGGACGTGCTCGGCCGGGTCCATGCGTACGACGCGGCCGGCTCGCTGGTCATGAAGCCGGTGGGCCAGGCGGTCGCCGGACCGCTCGCCGTCGTCGTGGGCACGGTGCCGCTGCTGAGCGTGGCCGCCGTACTGGCCCTCGTCACCTGTGCCCTCCTGCTCGCGATCCCGTCCGTACGAGGCCTCGGCCGGGCCGAGCGCTGAGACCTGCCGAGCGCTGGGGCGCCCGGCTCAACCGCTCCCGGCGGGGCTCCCGGCAGGGACGTCCGCCGCCGCCGAGTGGTGGCGGCCGATCGGAAGCACCAGGGGTTTGCCGGAGACCGGGTCGTCGATGACGCGGCTCTCCATGCCGTACACGGACCGTACGGTCTCCTCGGTCATCACCTCGCCGGTGGTGCCCGCGGCGTGCAGCCGTCCGGCGGCGAGCGCGACGAGCCGGTCCGCGTACCGCGCCGCCAGGTTGAGGTCGTGCAGGACCATCACGATCGTCGTCCCGCGGGTGCGGTTCAGATCGGTCAGCAGGTCGAGCACCTCGATCTGGTGGCTGATGTCGAGGAACGTGGTGGGCTCGTCGAGCAGCAGCAGGTCCGTCTGCTGAGCGAGGGCCATCGCGATCCACACACGCTGACGCTGGCCGCCGGAGAGCTCGTCGACCGAGCGGTCCGCGAGGTCGGTGGTCCTGGTGGCCTCCAGGGCCGCCGCGACCGCCGCGTCGTCCTTCTGCGTCCAGCGGGAGAAGGCGCGTTGGTGCGGATGGCGGCCCCGGCCGACCAGATCGAGGACGGTGATGCCCTCGGGGGTCACCGGCGACTGGGGCAACAGGCCGAGCGTACGGGCGAGTTCCTTGGCCGGGATCCGGTGCACCTGCTTGCCGTCCAGGACGACCCGCCCCGTACGAGGGGTGAGCAGCCGGGACATCGAGCGCAACAGGGTCGACTTTCCGCAGGCGTTGGCGCCGACGATCACCGTGATCCGTCCGGCCGCAAGGGTCAGATCGAGGCCCTCGATGACGTCACGGTCGCCGTAGCCGAGCGTGAGGTCCTCGGTGGACAGGGAGTGGGACGCGGTCACAGCGAGCCTCCGGCCCGGTTGGTACGGACGATCAGGTAGACGAGGTAGGGCGCGCCGAGCACGCCGGTGACGATGCCCACCGGGAAGCGGGTGCCGAAGGCGTACTGCCCGGTGAAGTCGGCACACAGCACGAGCAGCGCCCCGACGAGGCCGGCGGGCACCAGGAGCGAGCCGCCGGTGCCCACGAGCCGGGCGGCGATCGGCCCGGACAGGAACGCGACGAACGCGATCGGCCCCGCTGCCGCCGTGGCGAAGGCGATCAGACCTACCGCCGCGACGATCACCACGAGGCGGGTGCGTTCGACCCGGACGCCGAGCGCCGAGGCCGTGTCGTCGCCCAGGCTCAGCGCGCTGAGATTGCGGGCCTGGTGCAGCAGCACCGGACCGAGCACGAGCAGGGCGAAGCCGGCGGGCGCCGTCTCCTGCCAGGTGGTGCCGTTGAGGGATCCGGTGAGCCAGCGCATCGCCTCCTGCAGATCCCATTCGCCGGCCTGCGACAGGACGTACGAGGTGACGCTGTCGAGCAGGGCGGCGATGCCGATGCCGATGAGGATGAGCCGGGTGCCCGCCACGCCATCGCGGAACGCCAGGGTGTACACGAGCAGCGCCACCGCGAGCGCCGCGACGATCGCCACGACCGACACCTCGGTGCCGCCGAGCGAGAACATCACGATGGCGATCGCGGCCGCCGCGCCGGCCCCGGAAGTGATGCCGATGACGTCCGGGCTCGCCAGCGGATTGCGGAGCATGGTCTGGAAGGTGACACCGGCGATGCCGAAGCTGAAGCCCGCGGCCACGGCGAGCACCGCCCGCGGCAGTCGGAGGGTGCCGACGGTGAAGGAGGCGCCGGGCACGTCCTCGCCGAGGACGACCCGCAGTACGTCGCCCGCCGGGTAGAACGTGTGCCCGGCCATCAGGGACAGGACGAAAGCGGCGGCGACGAGCAGCAGGATCGCCGACGCCACGATCCGCCGCCGGTACGCACCGCGTACCCGCGCGCGGGTGACGGCCCGCAGCGTCGGCGGGGCCGGCACGGCGGACTGGTCTTCCAGGACCGGGGCGTTCACAGGGACCTGACCTTCTGCCGGCGGACGACATGGATGAAGAAGGGGGCGCCGACGATCGCGGTGACGATCCCGACGTCGATCTCGGCCGGCCGCGCCACGATCCGGCCGATCACGTCGGCGGCGGTGAGCAGGGCGGCTCCGCCGACCGCGGCGAACGGCAGCAGCCAGCGGTGGTCGACCCCGATCAGGAGCCGGCAGGCGTGCGGGACGACGAGCCCGACGAATCCGATCGGCCCGGCGACCGCCGTGGAGGCGCCGCACAGCACCACCGCGCCGAGCGCCGCGACCGCCCGCACCAGGGCCACCCGCTCACCCAGTCCGGCGGCCATGTCGTCGCCGAGCGCAAGGGAGTTGAGGGCGCGTGCGGACGCCAGGCAGAGCACGGCTCCGACGGCGAGGAACGGCAGCACGCTGCCGAGTTGCGCGTACGAGGTGCCGCCGACGCCGCCGATCTGCCACAGCCGGAAGGTGCCGGAGATGTCGGTGCGCGGCAGCACCACGGCGCTGACGAGGGACGCGAGCGCGGCCGAGATGGCCGCGCCGGCGAGCGCCAGCTTCAGCGGCGTGGCACCGCCCCGGCCGAGCGAGCCGACGGCGTAGACGAATCCCGCGCTCACGGCCGCCCCGGCCATCGCCACCCAGATGTACCCGGACGCCGAGGCGAGGCCGAAGTACGCGATGCCGGTGACGACGGCGAGCGAGGCGCCCATGTTGACGCCGAGGATGCCCGGGTCGGCGAGCGGATTGCGGGTCACGCCCTGCATCACGGCACCGGACAGGGCGAGCGCGGCGCCCACCACGACGGCCAGCAGGGTGCGCGGCACGCGCTTGGCGACCGCGGCCTCCTCCAGGGTGTTCTCCGCCCCGCCGAGTGCCGAGAACACGTCGGCCCAGGCGACATCGCGGGAGCCGAGCGCGAGCGAGGCCGTCATGACCGCGCAGAGGACGGCGAGGAGGACGAGCAGCCAGACCACCCGCACATGGGCCGGACGCCGCACAGGGGCGGCGTCCGGCACGTGCGGGGTTGCGGTGACGGTCATTCCGCCTTGTCCGCGGCCTCGGCGAGCGCCTTCACGTAGTCGTCGAGGACGTACGGGATGGAGAGCGGAGTCGGGTTGGCGGCGGTGGCCAGCGGGCTGCTGCCCGGCAGCAGGTAGATGGAGTCCTGCTTGACGGCGGACAGCTTCGAGGTGAGCGGGTCGCTCTTGAGCGCCTTCAGGAGCTTGCCCTTGTCGTCGCCGTAGCCGGTGACGATGTCGACGTCGTCGAAGGCGTCGATGTGCTCGGCGCTCTTGGTCAGGACGAACTTCTTGGTCGACCTGGACGGTCCGGAGACGCTGGCCGGGATCTTCATGCCGAGGTCGGTGAAGAACTGGGTGCGGGTGTCGTGGGTGGTGTAGAAGCCGACCTCGCTGACGTCCTTGGAGGAGACGTGCGTCATGAACATCGCCGACTTCCCCTTCAGCTGGGGGTACTTGGCGACGGTCTTGTCGATCCGCCCTTCGAGCTTCCCGATCAGCTCGTCGCCCTCGTCGGCCAGGCCGATGGCCTTGCTGTTCATACGGATGATGTCGCGCCACGGGGTCGCCCAGGCCGCCTCGGGATAGGCGACCACCGGGGCGATCTGGCTGAGCGTCTCGTAGTCCTGCTTGGTGAGTCCGGAGTACGAGGCGAGGATGACGTCCGGCTTGGTGTCGGCAACGGCCTCGAAGTCGATGCCGTCGGTCTCGTCGAACAGTACCGGGGTCTTGGCGCCGAGCTTCTTGAGCCGGTCCTCGGTCCAGGGCAGTACGCCGTTGTCGTTGTCGTCGCCGAAATTGGCCTTGGCCATGCCGACGGGGACCACGCCGAGTGCGAGCGGCACCTCGTCGTTGGCCCAGTTCACCGTCGCGACGCGCTTGGGCTTCTCGGGGACGGTGGTGGTTCCGAGCGCGTGCTTGATCGTCACGGGGAAGCTGCCGGAGGCGCCGGCGGTCTTGGCACCGGACTTGTCGTCGTCCTGGCTGCCGCAGGCGGTGAGGCCGAACAGAAGGGCTGCCGCGAGGGCGAGCACGCGAAGGCGGGGTGTTCTCATCGACCCGGGTTTCACTCTCGGTCCGGGGTGCCGTCGCGCTCGCCCGCGGACCACGGGGCGGGCCGGGTCCGGGGCATGCGGGCAGAGCACCACAGGTGTGCTGGGGGAGTTAGGTAAGGCTTACCTGTGCAGCGTAGGGATCCGTCGTCCGGGATTCAATCGAGCCTTTTCGACAGACGGTGTAGCGATCGGGACATCGGTGCGCTCGCCGATGCGTACGGCTCTCTCTCCCTCCGAATCAGGGAGCCCGGAACCTGCCGGGAGTCGTGCCGGTCGTCCGCCGGAAGGCCGCCCCGAAGGCGCTCGCCGAGCGGTAGCCGACCGCCTCCGCCACCACGTCCACCTCGTGCCCACGGGACAGCAGTTGTACGGCGTGCTGGGCGCGGACCGAGGCGACCCAGCGGGCGAAGCTGGTGCCGGTCTCGGTCCGGAACGCCCGGGTCAGGGTGCGTGCGCTGCAGCCGAGCGCGCCGGCCCAGCCGGTGAGCGTCCGCTGGTCGGAGGGGTCGGTCCGGACGGCGTCCACGATCGGCCGCAGCAGTGGCGAGGTGGGCAGCTGCACCAGCAGCGCCCGCGGCGAGGGCTGCAGCACATCGAGCACCATCGCCTCGGTCACGGCCCGGGAGGACGCCGGCAGCTGCTCCTCGTCGAGCCGTTCGAGCAGGAGGCGCAGCAGCGGCGTGATCGCCACGGCCACCGGTTCGTCGGGCAGTGCCGACCGCGTGCCGTGCCGGAAGAAGTGGGCACGGTACGTGGTGCCCGCGACCGCGGACCCGGAGTGCAGCCGGCCCGCGGGCATCCACAGTCCGAGAGCCGGGGTGATGCACCACACCTGGGAGCCGACCACGGCCGTGGACGCCCCGGTCTCGTTCCACAGCAGTTCGTGCCACGGGTGCGAGTGCTCGTTCCAGGTGAGGTCGGTGACCACCGCCTCCTCGTACCCCTTGATCACGAAGGAGACGTCCACCTCGCCGGCCGCGAGCGCCGGCAGTTCCCTGGTGACCCGCATACACCTCAGGCTAACCGGCACCTCAGACCGGCCAGAGAAGCCGGTACGAGGCACACAGGCCGAGGAAGAGCAGCGCGGCCAGGGTGAGGCAGGTGTAGTGCAGCCGGCCCGTGAGGTGCCACCAGCGGCGGCGCCAGGCCAGCACCGAGCAGACCAGCATCGCGGCCGTCGTGGCGAGCGCGACCGTGGTCAGTGCCGGCACCAGGGTCAGCAGCGGGGAGTCGCCCAGCATGATCGTCTCGTTCATGGCGTTGCCGTCGGAGATCAGCAGGACGAAGCAGGCGACCGCCGCGGTGACCAGTGCCCCCGTGGTCCAGCCGATGACGCTCGCGGTGCGGGCCCCGGCGGGGCGGCCCTGCGCACGGCGGCGCACCAGGCCGGCGACGGGCAGTGCGAGCACGGTCAGGACCAGCACCGCGAGACAGCCGATCAGCACCCGCTGATGCAGTACGGGCGACTCGTACCAGGGCAGTCGCTGGTACGCCACGGACGGGTCGGAGGCGATGCTCAACCGGCCGTCACGGAAGGCGATCCGGTCCTGGCCGCCCTTCTCCCGGAACAGTCCGGGCCGCACCTGCACCCAGTGCTGCTCGACGACGTCCGGGTCGCTCGACAGCGGACCCTCGGTGGTCAGGGTGGCGTCCTCGCCGGCGGTCACCCGCACCGAGCCGGTGAGCGCGCTCGCCCGGGACAGGTCGGAGGAACTGGTGCGGCTCGCGCGGTAGTCACCGGCGTACTGGTTCACGTCGGCGGTGGACGCCGACCGCTCGGCACCGCCCGTGGCGCGGGCACCGTGGTGGTCGGCGAACAGCTCCGCGACCTGGCGTCCGGCGTGGAAGGCGCGGCCGTCCTCGCCGTCGCCGTTGTAGACCACGTACACCCCGGCCCTGCGCTCCGGAATCAGGGCGAGGTTCCCGTGGAAGCCCGGCAGGTCGCCGTCCTTGACCAGCATGCGCTGCCCGCCGCGGACGCGTTCCTCGAGCAGGTAGCCGAGGCCGGGCAGCCGCTTGTCGTTGCCGAACTGGCGCTTCAGGAGGGCGGCGTCGGAGCCGGGGCGCAGTACGCGGCCGCCGTCGGACAGCAGCGCGTTCAGCAGCCGCCCCATGTCGGTGGCCGTGCTGACGGCGCCCGCACCGGTCGGGGACCAGGCGCCGTACTGGCCGCGTGCGGTGGCCTGTCCGTCGCCGTCCGGACGGTGGCCGCGGGCCAGGCCCGCCTCGATCCTCCGCGGGTGTGGCTGGGCGAAACTGGTGCGGTCCATGCCCAGCGGCCGCAGGATCGCGCGGTCCACGTAATCGGCGAACGGGATCCCCGAGACGGTCTCGACGAGATGGCCGGCGAGCGCCACACCGTAGTTGTCGTAGCTGGCGGTCTCGCCGGGCGGGCGCACCCGGCGAGGCTGGTTCTCGGCGAGGCTCTCGCCCAGCGAAGTCCCGGTCTCCGGGTGCGCGGTGGAGAGACCGACGACGGTGTTGTCGAAGCCGGCCGTGTGCGTCAGGAGATCGCGTACGGTCACGGGGTGGCCCGGATGACTGTCTCTGATCTGGAAGTCCTTCAGATAGCGGTTGACGTCGGAGGAGAGGTCGAGCCGGCCCTTCTCCACCTGCTGCAGCACGGCGACGGCCGTGAACACCTTGGCGTCGGACGCCAGGAAGAAGCCGGTGCGTTCCGGGTCCACCTTGGTGCCCGCATCCGCGTCCGCGAGTCCGTAGCCCTTGGCGTACACCTGCTTGCCGTCCTCGACCACCACCACGGAGGCGCCCGGGATCCGGTAGTCGGCGAGCTGGCGCCGTACGAGCCGGTCGAGCGCGGCGGGCAGGGAACCGGCCGCGCGTGCTGCTTCCGCTTGCTTCTCCCGTTCCGCCGCCCCGGCGGTGCCTGCCGTACCTACCGTGCCGATGGCGGCGAGCAGCGCGAGGAGGAGCGCCTGCAGCGCGGCGGTGAGTCGCTGTCGATTCGTCATGGATACGAGTCAAGGCCGGGCGGGCACCGCGCAGAATGGCCCTTGGTGGTGTCCATGGGGGACCTGGCTACACCCCCGCAGAGGGCACAGAGGTGCCGTGCCCGATGCGGCGTGACCAGGCAGACTCATGCCCCGACGGCTGCGGGACGCCGTCCGACGAGGGGAATGGGACGATGAATCTCGGTACAGGCACGGACCCCGGCACAGGGCCGGGCGCGGACCCGGGCACGGACATGGGCACAGGCATCAGCACGCGCACCGCATTGGGCAACCGCCTGCGCTCCGTGGTCGCCGGTCTGCCCGTGGTGGCCGTCGCCCTTGCGGAGCTCGTCCTGTGCACCTTGTTCCTCACCGGGGTGGCACTGCTCGGCGTCGGCCTCGGCCTGCTGCTCGTCCCGCTGCTCGCCGTGGCTCTGCGCGCCACGGTGAACGTCTCGCGCCGTACGGCCGGCAGATGGTCCGGGACCCGGATCCCCGAGCCGTACCTGCCGGCCCCCGACCACGAACCGGGCCTCAAGGGCCGGTGGCAGCGCACCCATTGGGTGCTCACCGACCCCGCGACCTGGCGCGACCTCGGCTGGGCCCTGGTGAATCCGGTGGTCGGGGCGGTCCTCGCGCTGCTGCCGCTCTCGCTGGTGCTCGGCGGGCTCGGCGGAATGCTGATGCCGGCGATGTACCGGCCCGTCATCGACGCGAACGGCGGTGCGAACTGGTACCTGTTCGTCCGCGTCACCGACCTCACCACCGCCTGGCTCGCCGCCGGCGTCGGCCTGCTCGGGCTGCTCGCGGGCCTCGCGGTCGGACCCTGGACGCTGCGCGCCCACGCCGCGCTCGCCCGCAAGCTGCTCGCCCCCACCCGGACGGCACAGCGGATGCAGCACCTCACCGAGACCCGCAGCGAGGCGGTGCACAGCTCGGCCGCCGAACTGCGCCGCATCGAGCGCGATCTGCACGACGGCGCCCAGGCGCGGCTCGTCGCGCTGGGCATGAACCTCGGCGTCGCCGAGCAGCTCCTCAAGAAGGACCCGGAGGCCGTCGGCGCGATCCTGGCCGACACCCGCAAGGCCTCGGCCACCGCGCTGACCGAGCTGCGCGACCTGATCCGCGGCATCCACCCGCCGGTGCTCGCCGACCGCGGTCTGGCGGACGCGGTCCGCGCCCTCGCCCTCGACAGCCCGCTCGAGGTCACGGTCAACGCCGAACTGCCGGGCCGGCCCGAGGCGCCGGTCGAGTCCGCGGTCTACTTCGCCGTGTCGGAGACCCTCACCAATGCCGCCAAGCACGCTGCCCCGGACACCGTGATCGTCGATCTCTGGTATGCGGAGGGCGCGTTGCGCGGCCGGGTCACCGACGACGGGCGGGGTGGCGCGGACGCGAGTCGCGGCAGCGGGATCCGGGGTGTCCAGCGCCGGCTGGCCGGGTTCGACGGTCTGCTCTCCGTCGACAGTCCGGACGGCGGGCCGACCATCGTGACGATGGAGGTGCCGTGCGAGTTGTCCTAGCCGAAGACCTGTTCCTGCTGCGGGACGGCCTGGTGCGGCTCCTGGAGTCGTACGACTTCGAGGTGGTCGCGGCGGTGGACAACGGCCCCTCGCTGCTGCAGGCCCTCGTCGAGCACCGTCCGGACGTCGCGGTGGTCGACGTACGGCTGCCGCCGACCTTCACCGACGAGGGGCTGCAGGCCGCCCTGGAGGCGCGGCGCCAGGTGCCGGGGTTGCCGGTGCTGGTGCTTTCGCAGTACGTCGAGCAGCTCTACGCGCGGGAGTTGCTGGCCGACGGGAGTGGCGGGATCGGGTATCTGCTCAAGGACCGGGTGTTCGATCCCGATCAGTTCGTGGACGCGGTGCGGAGAGTCGCCGGGGGCGGGACGGCGATGGATCCCGATGTCGTCGCGCGGCTGTTCGCGAAGGATGTGCATCAGCACGGGGCGATGGGGAGGCTCACGCCGCGGGAGAGGGAAGTGCTGGCGCTGATGGCCGAGGGGCGGTCGAATGCGGCGATCGCGCAGCGGCTGGTGGTCACGGAGCGGGCGGTGATCAAGCACACGTCGAACTTGTTCGCGAAGCTGGGGTTGTCGCCGTCCGACGACGACAATCGGCGGGTGTTGGCGGTTCTTGCGTACCTCCGCTGAGCGCGACGCTCGCCTATGTGACAAGCCCGTCCGGCGTTTGAGGACGTCTTTTGGGCCGCAGCCCTGCTGGCTATTCCAGCCCGTCCGGCGTTTGAGGACATCTCTTGGCCGCGGGCCTGCTGACGCGCGCGTCAAAAGATGTCCTCAAACGCCGGACGGGCTGAAGAGTGCCCTCGCGGGCTGAAGAATGCCTGGACGGGCTCAAGCACCCGGAGGGCGACGTGGACGCATTCCACGGGGGACTCGGCGAGGCCGGCGTGGGGCAGGGGAAGACGTAGGGCCCTGTGGGGCCTCGGGCACCGGCCCACCCACATGGTGCTCGACGAGCACCCCGTGCAGGACGAGGCGGGTCAGGCTGAGGGCGATCAGGGCCTCCGCCCAGTAGAAGGCCGCGTAGTCCAGGATGCAGCCGTTGGGCGGGCTGCCCGGGGCCGCGTTGCGCAGGCCGACCAGGGCGAACAGGCTCGCCGCCATCCAGCCGAGCGCGCCCCAGACCAGACCGCGCCGCTGCCGTACCACCAGCCAGCAGGCGACCACCACGGCCAGCGCCACCGCCCACATCGCCACGATCATGAACCAGGCGAGGATGAAGGTGCTGCGCGAGCGCCGCACCGAGCTCTCCACCGCGGCGACCTGCTGGGTGTACGTCGTCTCGTCGGGGTCGACGGCGAAGGCCGGGTCGAGGTCGCGCAGGTGCAGGGTCACCGGCACCTGTTCGCGGCCGACCATGGCCGCGACCGCCAGGTCCGTGCGGTAGCGGTCGAACGGGTAGTCCGAGGCCGTGCCCTCGCTCAGCGGCAGCGTGATGCTCTTGCGCCAGGCGGCCGTGTCGGCGCGGATGACGAGCTCTTCGTGGTCGGGGGAGTCGGTGGCCACGGTGATGTCCTTGGCGGGGACGCCGTTGGAGTCGCCGTACCGGCCGCGGGCGGCCAGCGTCAGGTCCAGGGTGACCGTCCGTGAGTCCGGGTCGGTGCGCTGTACGTCGGCGGAGAGCTCGACCCGGTCGCGTACGCCGGAGCCCGCGCCCACCGTGACCGGCTGCTGCCGGGTGTCGCGCTCGTTCAGATACAGCACGATCCCGCCGGCGCACACCGCGAGCAGCAGCAGAAGCCCCACGGCCCCGCGCGACCAGGCGGCGCGATTGACGGGGACGGGTGAGCCGCGGCCGGGACGCAAGGGCATGCCAGGATCCTCGGCCACCGGGCCCACCCCCGCCACGCCCGCTGCTCCGCTTGCGGTAACGGCGGCCCGTCCCGCCCGGCCGCCTCCCGTGTCAGTCGAGCGCGGTGGCCGCCCCGCTCACCCGCACCCGGGGGTCGCCCGCCCGCAGGGTGACGGTGAGGCGGCCGGGACGGCCGAGGTCCTCGCCCTGGTGGAGGGTCAGCTCCGACTCCTCGGCGGTGTGCCCGAGTTCGCGCAGATACGCGCCGAAGGCGGCCGCGGCCGCGCCCGTCGCGGGGTCCTCGACGACGCCGCCGATCGGGAACGGGTCGCGTACGTGGAAGACGGACTGCGAGGCGCGCCAGACGAGCTGCAGGGTGGTGAGGCCGAGCCGCTGCATCAGGGCTTCGAGGCGGGCGAAGTCGTAGTCCAGATCAGCCAGCCGCTGCCGGGTGGCGGCGGCCAGCACCAAGTGGGAGGCGCCGGCGTAGGCGATCCGCGGTTCGAGGGCCGGGTCGAGATCGTCCGGGGCCCAGTCGAGCGCCGCCAGTGCCTCGGCGAGGTCGTCGGGCGCGACGTCCCGCACCGAGGGCTCCACGCTGGTCAGGGTGGCGCGCAGCTCCCCGTCCACCTCGGCGACGGTGACCGGGACGGGCCCGGCCTGGGTGGCGAACAGGAAGTCGCCGGGCCCGGATCCGTGCTCGGCCAGGGCGACGGCCGTGGCGACCGTGGCGTGCCCGCAGAAGGAGACCTCCGCCTTGGGGCTGAAGAACCGCAGGGTGTACGAGCGGCCGGGCTCGCCCCCGAGCTCCGCGGGCGGCGGGGTGAGGAACGCGCTCTCGCTGTAACCGAGTTCGGCCGCGATGGCGAGCATCCGGCCGTCGTCGAGCCGGGCGGCGTCGAGCACCACGCCCGCGCCGTTGCCCCCGGCCGGATCGGAGCTGAAGGCGGTGTAGCGCAGCACCTCCGCGTCGGCGGGCGCAGGGGAGGGGGCGGGCTGCTGAGCGGCCGCGTGGCCGGCGGAGGAGGCATTCATGCTGCCGAGAACCGCCCGGAGGCCCGAACGATTCCCGTTCGGCCGGGTCCGGTCGAACGCCGGCCCGGGGCGGGTCCGGAGCTCCGCACGCGGCAGCGCCTTCGAGCCACGGCCCGCCCCCGGGCCGCTCGCTTCAGCCCCGACCGATGAACGGCATGTTCGTGGCGAGGACGGTGGCGAACTGGACGTTGGCCTCGAGCGGCAGGTCCGCCATGTGCCGCACGGTGCGCGCGACATCGGCGACGTCCATCGTCGGTTCCACGGCGGTCTCGCCGTTCGCCTGCAGGATGCCGGTCTGCATCCGCTCGGTCATGGCGGTCGCGGCGTTGCCGATGTCGATCTGGCTGCAGGCGATGCGGTACGGGCGGCCGTCCAGCGAGAGGGACTTGGTGAGGCCCGTCATGGCGTGCTTGGTGGCCGTGTAGGGCGCGGAGTTCGGGCGGGGCGCGTGTGCGGAGATCGAACCGTTGTTGATGATCCGCCCGCCCGGCGGCGACTGCTGCCTGAACTGCCGGAAGGCCGCCTGGGCGCACAGGAACGCGCCGTTCAGGTTGGTGTCCACGACATGCCGCCAGGCGTCGTACGGGAGCTCGTCGAAGGGCACGCCGCCGGGGCCGAACGTCCCCGCGTTGTTGAACAGCAGGTCGATCCGCCCGAACCGCTCCCGCGCGGCCGCGAACAGCGCCTGCACGGAGTCGGGGTCGGTCACATCGGTGGGCGCGGCCAGTGATCTGTCCGCCGCGTCCCGGTCCGCGGCCCGCACCGTCTCCTCCAGGCGCTCCGCCCGGCGTCCCGCGAGCGCCACCGACCAGCCGTGTCCGAGCAGTTCGACGGCGACGGCCCGGCCGATCCCGGAGCCCGCTCCGGTGACCACGGCTACTGGTGTACGTACGTCGTTCATGGCCCGGCAGCGTACGGGACGGCCGGGCACACAGCGATCATCTGTCCGCCATCCGGGTGTTGTGTACGCGTCAGGCTCGCGCCTTTCCCCGCCACTGCAATGCAGCTGACAACAGCCGTCAGGGGAGGGGCAGATGACCACCGCAGCACCGGGCACCCGGCACAGCGACGAAGAACTGCGCGCGGCCGCACGACACTTGGGTCGCCGCCGATTCCTCACCGTCACCGGCGCGGCCGCAGCGCTCGCCTTCGCCACCAACCTTCCGGGCACCGCGCAGGCGGCCGAGCTCGACGCCGGCCGCATCGCCGACGACCCGTTCACCCTCGGTGTCGCATCCGGCGACCCCGCGCCGGACTCCGCGCTCCTGTGGACCAGGCTCGCACCGAAGCCCTTCGAGCCGGACGGCGGACTGCCCGCCGCCCGCGTCACCGTGGAGTGGGAGGTCGCCCGCGACGAGCGCTTCCGGCGGATCGTACGGCGCGGACGCGCCACCGCACACCCCGAGTTCGGCCACTCCGTGCACGTCGACGCGCGGGGCCTCGACCCGGACCGGGTGTACCACTACCGCTTCCGCACCGGCAGTTGGGTCAGCCCGGTGGGCCGCACCCGCACCGCGCCCGCCACCGGCGCCCGCCCCGGCGAGCTGCGTCTCGCGGCGGTCTCCTGCCAGGCGTACCACGACGGGTACTTCACCGCGTACAAGCACCTCGCCGACGAGGACCTCGACGTCGTCTTCCACCTCGGCGACTACCTCTACGAGTACGCCGTGGACGCGGTCGGCGGCGCCCGCCAGTACACCGACCGCACGCTGCCCGCGCACTTCGACCGCGAGACCATGACGCTCGACGACTACCGGATGCGCTACGGCCTCTACAAGAGCGACCCGGATCTGCGGGCCGCGCACGCCGCCCACCCCTTCGTCGTCACCTGGGACGACCACGAGACCGAGAACAACTACGCCGACGACATCCCCGAGAACGACGTACCGCCCGAGGAGTTCCTGCTGCGCCGGGCCGCCGCCTACCGCGCGTACTGGGAGAACCAGCCGCTGCGCCTCCCGCAGCGGCCCCAAGGCCCCGACATGCAGCTCTACCGGCGGCTCCGGTTCGGCCGGCTCGCCCAGTTCGACGTGCTCGACACTCGGCAGTACCGCTCCGACCAGGCCTACGGCGACACGGCGCACGTACCGGGCCCCGAGTCCCAGGACCCGGCGCGGACCATCACGGGCGCCACCCAGGAACGCTGGCTGATCGACGGCTGGCGCACCTCCCGCGCACTGTGGAACGTGGTGCCCCAGCAGGTCGTGCTCTCCGAGCGGCGGCTCGACCTGAACGCCGAGGCGAAGGTCAGCATGGACGCCTGGGACGGCTACTCGGCCTCCCGCGAGCGCGTCCTGGCCGGCGCCCGCTCGGCCGGCGTCGAGAACCTCATGGTGCTCACCGGAGACGTGCACGTCGGCTACGCCTTCGACATCAAGGAGGACTTCGCCGACCAGGACTCCCGCACCCTCGGCACCGAGATCGTCGCCACGTCCATCGCCAGCGGCAAGGACGGCGCCGAGCGGCCCGACACCTGGGAGACCTATATGAAGGCCAACCCGCACCTGAAGTTCTACGACGGGCGGCGCGGCTATGTGGCGGTGACGCTCGGTACCGAGCAGGCGCGGGCCGACTTCCGTACGGTCCCGGCGGTGACCACCCCCGGAGCGCCGATCAGCACCGCGGCCTCCTTCGTGACCGAGGCCGGCGATCCGGGCCTGAAGCCGGCCTGAGGGACGGCCGGTCCCTCACTCCCCGGGATAGCGGACGCCGATGCGGTCACGCACCGCGTCGAGCGTCCGCATCACCGCGAGCGTGCCGTCCAGCGGGACCAGCGACGACTCGCTCCGGCCCGCCCTGAGGCAGCGCATCACCTCGGCCGCCTCGTGCCGCAGGGTGTCCCGCGGCCCCTGCGCCTCGAAGACCTCCGGATCCCGGCCCGGGCGGTGCAGCACGAAACGGCCCGGGCTGAAGAAGCCGTCCGGCAGATCGATCCGCCCCCGCGTACCGGTCACCGAACCGCCGACACCGGTCGCCCCGGTCAGCGAGCAGTGCAGCACCGCCTGCGCGCCGCCGCCGAAGGAGAACAGCATCCCCGTCTGCAGATCGACGCCCTCGTCGGAGAGCACCGCACGCGCCGTGACCTCCGCCGGTTCCCCGAGGAAGAGCTGCGCGAACGACACCGGATACACCCCGAGATCGAGCAGCGCACCGCCGCCCTGCGCGGGATCGCGCAGCCGGTGCGAGGGCGGGAACGGCCCGGCAAGCCCGAAGTCCGCCTGCACGGTGCGCACTTCACCGATCGCGCCGTCCGCGACCAGGGCCAGCGCCTGCCGGATCAGCGGGTTGCAGTACATCCACATGGCCTCCATCAGGAAGACGCCGCGCTCCCGGGCGAGCGCGACCAGCTCGCCCGCCTCCCGCGCGTTCACCGTGAAGGCCTTCTCGCACAGCACCGGCCGGCCCGCCTCCAGACAGAGCCCCGCCGCCTCGCGGTGCGCCGAGTGCGGGGTGGCGACGTACACCACATCCACGCCGTCGTCCGCGGCGAGCGACGCCCAGTCGCCGTACGCCCGCCCGATGCCGAAGCGGTCCGCGAAGGCCTTCGCGGACGCCTCGCTGCGGGAGGCGACCGCGACCACCTCGGCGTCCGACGGCATGTCGAGCAGGTCGGAGGTGAACCGCGCGGCCATCGACCCGGTCGCCAGAATCCCCCACCGCACGCGCTCCACCGCCGCACCGTGCTCCGCACCGCGTCCCGTCATCCCGATCCCCGCCCGTCCCGATAAATGGTCTCGACCACAACCCGCAAGCTGAGAGCATAGGGAGCGACGTGACGATCCGGGAGGGGAAGCAGCAGTGGCGGCGGTAGGCAGAGGTTCCACCGGGAGCACGCCGGAGCAGGCACACACACCATCCCTTCCCGAGCCACCTCTCGCAGAGCCACCCCTCGAAGCGGCTGTCGCGGGCACCAGGCGCCCCTCGGTCCCCGGCCGCACCACCGGACTCCTGGTCACCCTGGTACTCGGCGGGCTCACCGCCGTACCGCCGCTGTCCATGGACATGTACCTGGCCGCCCTGCCCCAGGTCGGCGACGCGCTCTCGGCGCCCGCCGCGACCGTCCAGCTCACCCTCACCGCCTGCCTCGCCGGCATGGCGCTCGGCCAGCTCGTGGTCGGACCGATGAGCGACAAATGGGGCCGGCGGCGGCCGCTGCTCGTCGGCCTGCTGATCTACATAGCCGCGACCGCGATCTGCGCCTTCGCCCCCACCGTCGAACTCCTCATCGCCTTCCGCCTGTTGCAGGGCCTCGCGGGCGCGGCCGGCATCGTGATCGCCCGCGCCGTGGTCCGCGACCTGTACGACGGCGTGGCGATGGCCCGGTTCTTCTCCACCCTGATGCTGATCTCCGGCGTGGCTCCCATCGTGGCGCCCGTGATCGGCGGACAGGTCCTGCGCATCACCGACTGGCGGGGCATCTTCGTCGTCCTCACCGCGATCGGGGTGCTGCTCACCTTCATGGTCTGGCGCCGGCTCCCGGAGACCCTGCCGCCCGAGCGGCGGCACAGCGGCGGCGTCGGCCAGGCCCTGCGCACCATGCGCGGACTCCTCGCCGACCGGGCCTTCACCGGCTATCTGCTCGCGGGCGGCTTCGCCTTCGCGACGCTCTTCTCGTACGTCTCCGCCTCGCCGTTCGTCGTCCAGGAGATCTACGGCGCATCGCCCCAGATGTTCAGCATCCTCTTCGGCGTCAACTCGATCGGCCTGATCACCGTCGGACAGATCAACGGCCGGCTCCTGATCGGCCGGGTCAGCCTCGACAAGGCGCTCGGCGCGGGCCTCGCCGTCACCACGCTCGCCGCCGTCTCGCTGCTCCTGATGACCGGCGGAGTCTTCGGCGAGGTCGGTCTGTTCCCGGTGGCCACCGGCCTGTTCGTGCTGATGTCCTCGATGGGCCTCGCCATGCCGAACACCAACGCGCTGGCCCTGATGCGCACCCCGCACGCCGCGGGCTCCGCCTCCGCGCTGCTCGGCACCTCCCAGTTCCTGATCGGCGCCATCGCCTCGCCCCTGGTGGGCGTCGCCGGTGAGCACACCGCCGTACCGATGGCCGTCGTCCAGCTGTCCTGCGCCCTGGTCGCCGTCGGCTGTTTCGTGGGACTGTGCCGTCCCTGGCAGGCACCGCGCACGGAGGGAGCGGAGCACTGAGCCAAGGACGGCTGCGCCCCGGCCCCCCGGAGCGGGCCGGGCTCGACCCCGAGGAACTGCGGCTGCTCGTCCGCGAGGTGCGTGCCCTGACCGAGGGCTGGTGCGCGGGCGCGGTCGTCGTCGCGGGACGCGGCCCGCTGCTCGCCGTGCACGAGGCGGCCGGCTGGGCGGTGCGGTACGCGGACGGCGGGCGGGAGCTGCCCGTGGAGCGCCGGGTGCCGATGGCGCTCGGCACGCCCTTCGACCTCGCCTCCCTGACCAAGCTCTTCACCTCGGTCGCGGTCGTCCAGCAGATCGAGCGCGGCACCCTCGGCATCGACACCCTGGTCGGCGCGTATCTGCCCGAGTTCACGGCGGCCGCAGAGCACGGCATCACCGTGCGCCAGCTGCTCACCCACACCTCGGGCCTGCGCCCCGAACTCCCGCTGTACGAGCTGCCGGACGACACCGCGCGGTTCGCCGCACTGCGCCGCGAGGAGCCGATCGCCGAGCCGGGCGGCAGGTATCTCTACTCGGATCTCAACATGCTGCTCGCCCAGCACCTGGTCGAGCGGATCACCGGCCGCCGCCTGGACGTCCTGATCCGCGAGGGCATCACCCGGCCGCTCGGCATGACCCAGACCGGCTTCGGACCCTGCCCGTTCGCCGCGGCCACCGAGGACCAGCGCCGGCCGCTCGCCAAACTCGACCGGGGCATGGTCCGCGGCCGCGTGCACGACGAGAACGCCCATGCGCTCGGCGGCGTCGCCGGGCACGCCGGTCTGTTCTCCACCGGCCATGATCTGGCGGTGTTCTGCCGGGCCCTGCTCGGCGGCGGCGCGTACGGTCAGGCGCGCATCCTCGGGCCGGACTTCGTCGATCTGATGCTGCGCGATCCGGGACTCGGCTTCCGGATCGACCAGCCGTGGTTCATGGGCGAGCTGGCGGGCCGTGGTGCGGCCGGCCACACCGGATTCACCGGGACGAGCCTGGTGCTCGACCGGGCCACCGACACCTTCCTGGTCCTGCTCGCCACCACGGTGCACCCGCGCCGCCGGCCCCCGGACAGCGCGCCCCGCGCGGCCGCCGCGACGCGACTGAGCCGCTCGGTGCGCTGACCGGCCGGTGGCGCTCAGCGCGCCCGGCGATACCCGAGCAGATGGGGTACGTCCTTGCCGTCGGTGTACTGGAAGAGGCCGATGCCCGCGAGATCGAAGGCGGGCAGCCGCAGACTGGCGGAGAGCGCCTGCGGTTCACCCGTCGACAGGCGCACCTCGACCGGACTGCCGCCGCCCTTCAGGGCGTCCTGCGGACTGCGGGCCCCGGTCGCCCCGTACGCCAGGCCCTCGTCGGTGACCGTGGTCAGGGCGAGTGGCTTGGCGCCGTCCTCCTCCTCGAAGCACTGACCGCTCTTGTCCTCCAGGTCGAAGGCGAGGTTCCCGGCGACGAGATAGCGGCCCCCGGCCGACATCGTGGCGTCCGGGTAGCGGCCCGGCACGATCGCGGGCTTGCGGCACTCGACCGTGGCGACCGTCTTGCCGTTCTCCGCGTCGTGCACCGCCCACACGTCCTGCTTGCCCGCGCCCTTGGTGCCGCGCTTCTTGTCCCATTTGGCCAGGACGTAGTCGCCGACCGTGGTGGTGACGGTGCCGGAGCCCGCGTCGGTCCCCTTCGGCGCCGTCTTGCGCGCGTGCCAGCCGCCCCGTACCCAGAACTCCCCGGCGCCGCTGACCAGGACGCCGTGCTCGGTGTATCCGACGACCTCGGTGAGGCGCTTGCAGTTCTTGCAGCCCTTCGGGTACTTCAGGTCCTTCGACTCGACGTTCGACACCCGGCCGGTCACCGGGTCGACGACGGCGGCGCGGGTGGTGCCCTTGCCGATCAGAATGCCGGGGCCCGCGCCGGACACCGAGGGGGACACCGGCCACGGCAGCTCGATGCGCTGCCGGGAGCCGTCCCGTGCGTCATAGACATCGAGGGAGATCAGCCGGTCGGCCTCGGTCAGCGGGTCCTCGGCGAGCTTGCCGTACGACCAGGTGACGAAGTACTCGCGGTCGTCCTTGGTGAGGGAGAGCAGATGCGGGAACTCGCCGGGCTTGTCGCTCAGCGGACGCCAGGCGTCGCTGCGCCAGCGCGGCTTGCCGGTGGCCGCGTCCACCGTCCTGATCCGGAACCGCGTCTCGTCCGCACGCTCCAGGAAGGCGATCCGGCCGAGCGAACCGGCCAGCGCGTACTCGGAGGTGAGGCCGGTGATCTCCCAGCCCTTGGAGGTGTCGTACGCGGCCGGCACATCGAGCTTGGTCGCCGGGCCCTGGCTCTTCTTGTCCGGTTTCTTGGCCTTGTCGTCCTTCTTGTCGTCGTCCTTGCCGCCACCACAGGTCGCGAGCAGAAGCAGCAGTGCGAGAACGACGACACCCGCGACGAGTGCCGTTCGCACGATCTTCTGTCCCACTGATCCCCCCGTGCGCGAAAGTCCGGCGTGCCGGCGGCCGTGGCGGCCGCGGACGATCGTCAGCGTAGCAACGCCCCGTGCGCCCGCAGCAGTTCCCCGGTGTCACCGTTCGGCACCAGGTGGGTCGGCCTCCGGTGACCACGCGGTGACCGACGGGAAACGCTTCCGCTTTCGGTCCTGGCCTCCTGCGCCCGCCAGTACGCTTTCCCGGTGAACGCCCCGCTGACCCCGGCGGACGCCCTGCGCGCCGCCCTCTCCGAACTGCTCGACGGACTCCCGCCGAGCCAGGCGGCCCGCGCCGTCGACCGGCTGATCGCCAACTACCGGGGCCGCACCCCGACCGACGCCCCGGTGCTCCGCGACCGCTCCGACGTCGCCGCGTACGCCGCGTACCGGATGCCCGCGACCTTCGAGGCCGTACGGTCCGCCCTGGCCGCCCTCGCCGCGGCGCTGCCGGCCGACTGGTCGCCGGCGAGCCACACGGACATCGGCGGCGGCACCGGCGCGGCCACCTGGGCGGTCGGCGCGACCTGGCCCGAGCCGCGGCCCGTCACGGTCCTCGACTGGGCGGAGCCGGCCCTGGACCTGGGCAGGGAACTCGCCGCCGGCCTGGGCGTCCTGGACGGCGCGAGCTGGCAGCGCGCCCGTATCGGTGAAGCGCTCGAGGTCGAGCGCACCGCCCTCGTCACGATCTCCTATGTGCTCGGCGAACTGGCCGACGACGACCGGCGCAGTGTCGTGGAGAGTGCCGCGCAAGCCGCCACCGATGCGGTCGTCGTCGTGGAACCGGGTACTCCGGACGGCTACGCCCGCATCATCGAGGCCCGCGACCAGCTGCTCGCCGCGGGCCTGCGCATCGCCGCCCCCTGCCCGCACAGCGCGGCCTGCCCGATCGAGCCGGGCACCGACTGGTGCCACTTCTCGGCCCGGGTCAGCCGCTCCTCGCTGCACCGCCGGGTCAAGGGCGGCTCCCTGCCGTACGAGGACGAGAAGTTCAGCTACGTGGCGGCGGTACGCCCCGACGCGGTGCCCGCGCCGTCCCGGATCACCCGCAAGCCGCAGATCCGCAAGGGCCAGGTGCTGCTCGACCTGTGCACCGCTGAGGACGGACTGCGCCGCGAGACGGTCACCAAACGGCACGGTCCGCTGTACAAGGCGGCGCGCGACGCGGAGTGGGGCGACCCCTGGCCGCCCCACGACTGACCGGCCGCACACCCGGCAGTCTCAGGTCCGCAGCTCCTGGGTGCAGCACTTCACGCTGCCGCCGCCCTTGAGCAGTTCGCCCAGATCCATCCCGACCGGCTCGAACCCGCGCTCCCGCAGCGGCCCGAAGAGACCGGTCGCACTCTGCGGGAGCAGTACGTGCCGGCCGTCGGAGACCGCGTTCAGGCCGAACGCGGTCGCGTCCGCCTCGGTGGCGATCAGTGCGTCGGGAAAGAGCCGCCGCAGCACCTCGCGGCTGCCGGGGGAGAAGGCGCCCGGGTAGTACATGACCTCGTCACGGGCGTCGTCGAGCACCGCGAGCGCGGTGTCCAGGTGGTAGTAGCGGGGATCGACCAGATCGAGGCCGAGCACCGGCCGGCCGAAGAACTCCTGGGCCTCCCCGTGCGACAGCGGGCTGGCGCGGAAGCCGCGGCCGGCCAGGATCCACGAGGCGGTGACGGCGAAGTCGCCCTCGCCCTCGTTGATGTGGTCCGGCTCGGCGATCCGCCCGAAGCCCCGGGCGCGGAACCAGTCGAGATGCTCGGCGGCCTCGGCGGAGCGCTCCGGGTGGGCGAAGCGGGCGCCGAGCACCCGGCCGCCGATCACCGTGGCGCCGTTCGCCGCGAAGACCATGTCCGGGAGACCGGGGCGCGGGGTGAGCTCCTCGACGGTGTGTCCGAGCGCCCGGTAGCGGTCCCTGAGGTCCTCCCACTGGGCGACGGCGAGCGGTACGTCGACGGGCTTGGCCGGATCCATCCAGGGGTTGATGGAGTACGTGACGCGGAAGTGCGCGGGTGGGCACATCAGATAGCGCCGGGGTGTGGCGCTGCGGTCCGGCCGCGGAGGTGGGGCGGCCGTGGCGTGACGAGGCAAAGAGGGCTCCTCACGGTTGTCGGGTCCTGTGGTGCCCATGGTCCGCCCTGGCGCGCTGCGGCGCCCGGTGGCGAACGGGTTGTTTTCCGGCCGATCTGCCGCCGTTCGCGGGAAGTTGACCGATGCTCGTGCCCTGGTCCAGGACGGGATGCAAGACGATACGTCTCGCCTCATTCCGCTGCTACATTCGGACCATGGCCACCCGGACGACCACCCCCGACGCCTCGCGCCGCAGCGAACGCTCGCGCCGCGCGATCTACGAAGCGGCCCTCTCCCTGATCGGCGAGGTCGGCTACCGCCGTACGACCATCGAGGCCATCGCCGCCCGCGCCGGTGTGGGCAAGCAGACGATCTACCGCTGGTGGTCCTCCAAGGCCGAGGTGCTGCTCGAGGCGTTCCTGGACGTGGGGGAGCAGGCGAACGAGGCGGCCGCCGCCCCGCCGGGCGTCGAGCGCTTCGACGGACTGCCCAACAGCGGCGACCTGGAGGCCGACCTCAAGTTCGTCCTGCGCGCCACGGTCGACGAGCTCCTCGACCCGAAGTACGACCTGCCGGCCCGGGCCCTCGCGGCGGAGGGCGTGGTGGACCGCGAGCTCGGACGCCAGGTGGTCGAGCGCCTCCTCGAACCCTCCCTGCAGCTCTACGTCCAGCGCCTCGAGGCCGCCCAGGAGGCGGGCGAGCTGCGCGCCGACCTCGATCCGCGCATCGCGCTCGAACTCTTCGTCTCGCCGCTGGCCCAGCGCTGGCTGCAGAGCTCGGGCCCGCTCAGCCACGCGTACGCCGACTCCCTGGTCGAGTACGCCCTGTACGGACTCGCTCCGCGCTGACCCTCGGGTGGCGTGTCAGCCGCGGGCCGGCTCGCGCACCGGGGTGCGCCACATCAGGCCGGGCGTATTCGTGATCACGCCGTTGCAGCCGAGGCGCAGCACCCGGTCCCGCTGTCGGGGCGTGTTCACGGTGTGCGCCCAGATCCGCGGGATGCCCGATCGGACGGCCCGTACGAGATCGCCGTTGCGGGCCTTGTGGTCCACGTCGAGCACGTCCACGAAACGGCGCCACTTCTTCGGCTCGTCGTGCCGCATCTGCTTCGCCGACCGCCACAGCTGGGCGATCAGGCCGAGCTCGTGAGCCCGCTCGGTGACCGCGGGCCGGTTGGAGTTGACCAGGACCGAGCGGACCAGGCCGCGTCCGCGCAGCATCCTCGCGAGCGTCTCCAGACTGTCCGGGTCCTTCGCCTCGAGCATCAGGACGACCCGTCCCCCGAAGCGGTCGAGGACCTCGGCGATCGTCGGCGGCCGCTCCGGCCGCCAGGACCCCTTCAGTTCCGGGTCGGGCCTGAGCCGTACCTTGCGCCAGTCCGCGGCGGTCAGGTCACGGACCCGCCCCTTGCTCGTGGTCGTACGGTCGAGGGTCGCGTCGTGCATCGCGACCAGCGTGCCGTCGCGCAGTATCCGGGTGTCCACGTCGAGCACCTGCGCGGTGCCCCGCTCCAGGGCGGCGACCAGGCCGGACATGCTGTTCTCCGGCACTTCGAGGGCGCCGCCGCGATGCGCCGTGTAGACGACCGGACGCAGCGCGTCCACGGTGTGCGGGCCGCTGCCCCACTCCAGCGGGGTCAGCGTGCCGCCCTGTGCCGCGAGCGCGAAGGCGAGAAGCAGCGCGGGCGTCGAGGTGGTCACCATGGCGAACAAGGTAGGGGGACGAATCGGAACTTTTCCGACATCGACACCCGGTGCTGTGCATCACGCCAGGTGCCCCGACCGGGGACTGCCGCCACCCGGGGCTCAGGATGGTGGCACCATGGACGGCACGACACCGAGGTGAGGGGTTAGATGGGCGCAGGGTTCGGCCGCAACGGCGGCGGGCAGAGCAGGATCTCCCAGTGGCTCCGTGCCCGGCGTCCGGGACCCACCGCTGTCGAGGACGACCGCGAGGCGCTCCTGGTCGCGGCGGCGGACGCCGGACTGCCACTCGCACCGGCCGCGCATCCCGCCGGCTACCGATGTTCGTGCGAACGCATCGGCTGTCCCACCCCGGCCCGGCACCCGCTCTCCTTCGCCTGGCAGACCCAGTCCACCACCGACCGCTCCCAGCTCGAGCGCTGGGCGCGCAACCAGCCGGACGCCAACTTCATCACCGCGACCGGCATGGTCCACGACGTACTGGACGTCCCGCTCGAGGCGGGCCGCAGCGCCCTTCAGGAGCTGCTCGCCGCCGGCATCGAGGTCGGCCCCGTCGCCGACTCGGGCGGCGAGCGCATGCTCTTCTTCACCGCGACCCGGGGCACTCCCGAGGACGAGGACGAGTGGTGGCCCTGCGAGCTCGACTGCCACCCCGAGACCATGGACGAGCATCCGGGCCTGCGCTGGCACTGCCGTGGCTCGTACGTACTGGTGCCGCCCGCGCGACTGCCCGGTGAGCTCGGCGTCTCCTGGATCCGCGGTCTCGAGCACCCGCTGCCCGATCCGCTCACCCTGCTCGAGCCGCTGACCGACGCCTGCGCCCGGTACATCGACGCGCACCAGAGCCCCGAGGACGAGACCGCGGCCTGGCCGTCCCGCCGCTGAGCGTCCTGCGGAGCCCGGGGCCCGGTGGGCTACTCGCCCTTGGGCGGCTACTCGCCCTTCGCCCCCGTCAGCCCCTGGATCCGGCTGAGCACCTCGACCGCACTGTCCGACGCGCCCTTCGCAGGCACCTGCGCCGCCTGGTTGGACACCCGCTCCAGGGTGACCGAGGTCTTCGCCTCACCGGTGAGCAGGGCCTTCACCTCGGGGTCCAGCTTGAGCGTCATGCCGCGTGCGGCGGTCTGCCGCTCGAAGTGCCGGCTCGCGTAGAACATCAGCGCCCCGCCGTCCTTCGTACGCAGCCCGACGGGAGCGAAGTCGCCGCCCGTCGCGGGCTGGTCGATGTACTGGGTGGCGAGCCCCGGGCGTTTGGCGTTCTTCTTGCGGATGTCCCGCCAGCCCGTGGTGTGGCTGCCCGGGGCGAAGGACTCGCCGCCCTTGTCCAGGAAGTCGGTGTAGCCCCGGCTGATCCGGTCGGGGCGGATCGCCAGCTTCGGGTCGTCCGCGGGCACCGGCTCCGCCCAGCCGTCCGCGTCCGTCTTGAACTCGGGCACCTCGTCCGGCGAGAGCAGCGTCAAGTACGAGGCCTCCCACAGCTGTTCGGCGCCGCCGCGGGTGAAGACCAGGACCCAGCGGGTGTCCCGGCGCGGATCGTCGTCCCGGTCCCGGTTGCTGTCGGTGTCGGCGACGAACCAGCGGGGCCAGCCCGCCTGTTTGGGGATCACGAACTTGGCGTCGGTCAGTTCGAGGGGTGAGTGGTTGGGATTGCCGTCCGGGTTGTTCGCCTGCTTCGCCTTCAGGCCCGACTGGTTGATGGCGCTCAGCGGTCCGGCGACCCGGGCCGCGTCCAGCGACGGGTCGAAGGATTTGTCCGCCTTGTTGTAGGCGGCGGTGAAGTCCTTGAGTGCGCGGGCCGCTTCGGCCTTCGTCGCCGACGGGACGATCTCCCGCTCCCCGTGCACCGTCACGCACCCGCCGGCGGTCAGGGCCAGCACCGTCACCGATGCCACCGCCGCCACCGCCCGACTCACCCTGCTCATGGCTCGCCTTCTAGTCCTGGGGCCTCTGACGGACGGAACCCTACCGGGCACGGCCGCGGGCCGTGTCGCGAAGGTCCCCGGCACGATCCCGGCGCGGGCGCCCGCGCCGGGATCGCCGTTCAGGCGGGCCGCTTGGGGAAGACCAGGACCGCACCGGTGCGCGGATGCGGCAGCACCTCCACCGGCTGCCGGTAGACCCGGCTGAGGAGTTGCTCATCGAACACCTCGGCCGGGGGCCCCTCCGCGGCCACCGCGCCGTCGTGCAGCACCGTCACCCGGTCCGCGTACGCGGCGGCAAGTCCGAGGTCGTGCAGGACGACCACGACGGCGTCCCCCGCGGCGGCCCGCTCCCGGCAGACCCGGAGCACCAGCTCCTGGTGGCGCAGGTCGAGGGCCGCGGTCGGCTCGTCGAGCAGGATCAGCGGGGTTCGCTGGGCGAGCACCCGGGCGAGCGAGACCCGGGCCCGCTCGCCGCCGGACAGCGCGGAGAAGGGGCGTGAGGTGAATGCCGCTGTCTCGGTGGCCTCCAGGGCGGCGGCCACCGCGGCGTCGTCCTCGTCCTCGAGCGGCGTACCGGCCCACGGGGCGCGGCCCATCCGCACCACGTCCTCGACCGGGAACGGGAAGGACAGCTGCGCCGACTGCGGCAACACGGCCCGGTGCAGGGCGAGTTCGGCGGCCGGCCAGTCGTCCGCCGGGCGGCCCCTGAGCCGTACCGTCCCGGTGTCCGCCGCCAGATCCGCGGCGAGCGCGGCGAGCAGCGTGGACTTGCCCGCGCCGTTCGGGCCGACCAGGGCGAGCACCTCGCCGGCCCGTGCGGCGACACGCACCCCGGACAGTACGTCCCGGCCGCCGAGCCGTATCCCCAAGTCCTCGGTCTCCGCGAGGACTTCACCGGGCTCGACGGGAGCGGGCAGCACTCGGCCGCGGGACGGGAACAGGGACTTGATCACGCCCAGCCTCCTTGCTTGCGGCGGGTCCTGCGCAGCAGGAAGAAGAAGAACGGGCTGCCCACCAGGGCGGTCAGCACACCGAGCGGCAGCTCCGCGGGCGCCGCCACCGTACGCGCCGTCAGATCCGCCACCACCAGGACCAGCGCCCCGCCGATCGCGCTGCCCGGCACCAGGAAGCGGTGCCCGGGACCGGCCGCCATCCGCAGCAGATGCGGCACGAGCAGACCGACGAAGGACACGATCCCGGCGACCGCCACGGCCGCCGCGGTGAGCAGCGCGACGACCAGGATCAGCACGACCCGCAGCCGCTCGACGTCCACACCCAGGTGCCGCGCGGGCCGTTCACCGAGCGCCAGCAGGTCCAGGCGGCGAGAGTGGAAGGGTGCGATCAGCAGGCCGGCGAGCGCGCACGGCAGCACCGCGAGCACCTTCGGCCAGGTCGCCTGGGACAGCGAGCCGAGCTGCCAGAAGGTGATCTGGGTGACCTGGGCGTTGTCCGCGACGAACAGGAACAGGCCGATCAGGGCGCCCGCGAAGGCGTTCAGGGCGATACCGGTCAGGATCAGCGTGACGACCTCGGTACGGCCGCCGGACCGGGCGAGCGAGTACACCACGAGCACGGTGATCAGACCCGCGACGAAAGCGCAGAACGTCACCGTCCAGTTGCCGAAGAAGTTCAGGCCGAGCGCGATGGCGGCGACCGCGCCGACCGCCGCGCCCGAGGAGATCCCGATCACGCCCGGCTCGGCCAGCGGATTGCCGAACACGCCCTGCATCAGGGCGCCCGCACAGCCGAGCGAGGCCCCGACCAGTACGGCCAGGGTGACCCGGGGCAGCCGTACGTTCCACAGCACGCTCTCGCCGACCCGGCCGAGCGACTCGCCGCCGAGCCCGATCCGGTGCTGCACGGAGGCCAGCACGTCCCCGAGCGGAATCCCGTACGAGCCGATCCCGGCGGAGAGCAGACAGCCGAGCACGAGCGCCGCGACGAGCAGCACGGTGAGGACGTACGGAGTGCCGCGCCGCCGGGCGCCGCGCGGCCGTGGCGGCTCCTTCTCCGAACCGGCCCCGGTCGGTGGCGATTTGACCGTGCTGTCCGCCGCGGTGGACGTGGACGACGGGGACAACGTCACTTCGCCCCCCCCGCCGTACAGCTGCTCCACGAGCGAGGCGAGCACCTGGTCGGTGCGCGGCCCGTAGTTGAGCAGGACGCCGTCGTCGATGGAGACCACCCGCTTCTCCATACCGGCCGGGGTCTGGGCGACCCCCGGGATCTCGACCAGGCCGTCCACGCCGTCGACCGACTCGAGTCCCTTGCTCATCACCAGGATCGCGTCCGGCGCCGCCTTGGCGAGCGCCTCGCTGGTGATCGCGGTGAAGTCCTTCTTCAGTCCGGACTCCTTGCCCGCGTCGACCGCACCGGCCGCCTCCAGGAGCGAACTCGCCCCGGACTCCCGGCCGCCCAGCAGATACACGGAGGCCGAGCCGCGCAGATACAGGAAGGCGACCCGGGGCCGCTCCGCGTGCTCGGGGATGTCCTTCTGCACGTCGGCGATGCGCTTCTCGGTGCGCTCGGTGAGCTCCTCGCCGGCCGCGTCCACCCCCAGGGCCTCGGCGACCCTGCTGATCCGGGTGCTCACATCGTCCAGGGACTTGGCCGGTTCGACGACGACCAGCGGGATGCCCGCGTCGCGTATCTGCTGGATCGCCTCGACGGGGCCCGTGCTGGTGTCCGCGAGGACGACGGTGGGCCGCAGCGAGAGCACGCCCTCGGCGGACACGTCGTGCGCCCGGGTCACCAGCGGAAGCTTCTTCGCCTGCTCGAAGGTGGCGGTGATGTCGCGGGCCACCACGTCCTTGCCGAGCCCGAGGGTGTACACGATCTCGCTGAGGCTGCCGGTCAGCGGGACGATCCGGTCGGTGGACTTCACCGTGACCCGCTTGCCGTCGGCCGACTTCACGGTCACGGGCAGCTTCGGCTTCGGGGTCTTCGCCAGCGGCTCCACCCGGTCCGCAGGTGCCGCGGTCTTCTTCTGCTGCGCGGACCCGGGCGACGAATCGCCTCCCGCGGAGCCGCCGCACCCGGCGAGGGCGAGGCAGAGGGCGGCGATCAGGGCGATCAGCCCTCGGGTGCCGGCCCGGCGTGAGGAGCGCAGCGCAGCCACTCGATTCCACCGTCCTGTGTGTGCTGTTGAAGGTGTGCCGTCGAAGTCTGGGGCGCCGGTGGTGCGTTCGACCGTCCGTCGCTTCCCGTGGGTGGAGGGGTTCCGCCCGACCGGACCTTAGCTTAGGTTAGCCTTACCTGCGTGACCAGGCCTGAAGGAGGCAACGATGGTGTCCGTCAGAGCCGTGCGCGTGAGCGTCGCGGCAGTGTTCGCGGTCCTCACGGCCGCTCTGCTCCCGGCGCCGGCGGCCCATGCCGCGGACCGTACGGTGCAGGGCGGGCGACTCGACTGGGGCATCAAATCGTCCTTCCAGAGCTATGTCACCGGGCCCATAGCCAAGGGGAGTTGGATGCTGACGGGCGGCGCGGCCACCGCCGGCGGCAGCCAGTTCCGCTTCCACTCCGCCAAGGGCTCGTACGACCCCGGGAGTGGCGCCTTCAGCGCGGGCTACACCGGCGGTGTGCACTTCGTCGGGCACAAGAAGGGCGGCGGATATGAGCTGGATCTCACCGTGAGCCGCCCCACTGTCCGTATCTCCGGTGGCTCGGGCACGCTGTACGCCGACATGGTCAGCAAGGAGAAGGGCACCGGCAAGGTGACCAACACCGCCCAGGTACCGCTCGCCTCGCTCAATCTCTCCGGTGTGAACATGAAGGGCGGTTCGGGCCCGATCGCCCTCACGAACATCCCCGCCACGCTCACCTCCCAGGGCGCCGAGGCGTTCGCCGGCTACTACACCGCGGGCACCGCACTCGACCCGGTCAGCCTCACCGCCGACCTCGCGGCGGACGCCTCCGAGAAGCCCGCGGCGGGCGACAAGGGCAGGACCGGCCAGGACAAGGACAAGGACAAGAAGGACAAGAAGCCCGCCACCAAGGACAAGGCCGGCCGGATCGAGGACGCCGCGGTCGACTGGGGCGTGCGCCGCACCTTCCGCGAGTACGTCTCCGGCTCCATCGCCAAGGGCGAGTGGAAGCTCGCCGCCGGCGCGCAGGACGGCGGCGCGATCTTCCGCTTCCCCGAGGGCAAGGGGACGTACGACGCCGAAGAGGGCGCCCTGGACGCGAAGTTCGCCGGATCCGTCCGCTTCACCGGCAAGCACGGGCTCGACCTCGGGCTCGACAAGGTGGCCGCCCGGGTGAAGGACGGCAAGGGCACGCTCTACGCGGACGTGGACAGCAAGGACTTCGAGAAGAAGCAGGCCCCGCTCGTCACCTTCGCCGCCAAGGACCTCAAGGCGAAGGACGGCCTGATCGCCCTCACCGAAGTACCCGCGAAGCTCACCGCCGACGGCGCGAAGGCCTTCGGCGGCATGTACAAGGCGGGCACCGCCATGGACCCGGTGTCCCTCGCCGTCGCGCTCGACGCCGACGCGAAGCTGCCCGTCCTGCCCGACCTCGGCTCCTCCGCCACGCCCACCGCGAAGGCGAAGAAGGCCGACCCCAAGACCGAGAACGCCGCCGCCTCCTCGGAGTCCGACTCGTTCCCGACGGTGCCCGTCGCCGTCGGAGCGGCCGTACTCCTCGCGGCAGCGGCCGCCCTGTTCGTCGTACGAGGACGCCGTACCCGCACCGCGGACGGCACCGAATCCGACGCGACACCCGGCTCCTCATAGCCGGCGGACACCGGAAGCCCCACGCTCCGGATCCCCCCACGCACAGCACCATCCACCTGTCGTGAACCGCCACCCGGCGGCCACCCACCAAGGAGACCCAACCCATGGCAGCCCTCCGCCGCCCTTCCGCTCTCGCCGCAGCCGCGGCGACGGTCGTGGCCATCGGCGCCACCGCGCTCACCCTGCCCGCGATCGCCGCCGACGGCGCCGCCCCGAAGGCCGCACCGATCGAACTCGAGGACGGCACCCTCGACTGGGGCCTGAAGGAGTCGTTCCGTAAGTACGTCACCGGGATCGCGGGCGGCGAGATAACCGCGACCGACGGTGCCGAACAGGCCGCGGACAACGGCATCTTCACCTTCTCCGACGGCACCGGCACCTACGACACCGGCACCCACGCCGTCGAGACGGCCTTCAAGGGCAAGGTCTCCTTCGTCTCCAAGCTGCACGGCTTCGACATCGGCATCACCGACGTCAAGGTCTCCACCGAGGGCACCGGCGGCGCCATCGAGGCCGACGTCACCCTCAACGGCGAGACCCAGAACGACATCGCGCTCGCCGAGCTCGACCTCACCGACGTCAAGCCCGGCCAGGGCGAGGGCGGCGCGATGACCTTCGAGGACATCCCGGCCACCCTCACCGCGGACGGCGCCAAGGCCTTCAACGGCATGTACGAGGAGGGCACCGAGCTCGACCCCGCCACCCTCACCGTCACGGCCGGCGACCCGTCCGGCGAGCCGGGCCCCGACCCGACGGACGACCCGGGCGACCCGACCGGTGATCCCACGGACGGCCCCACCACGGACCCGACCGGCGACCCCACCTCGGACCCCACCGGCAAGCCCACCACCGAGCCCACCGGTGACGCCTCCGACGCCCCCGCGGGCGACGCCGTCGACGGCACCCTCACCTGGGGCCTCAAGGAGTCCTTCCGCAAGTACATCTCCACCGGCGGCGAGGTGAAGACCGCGGGCGGCGCCAAGAAGGCCGGCGACGACGGCTACACCTTCCCGTACGAAGAGGCCGAGGTGGACGCGGAGGCCAAGACCGTCGACGCCTCCTTCGGCGGCAGCGTGCAGTTCCTGTACAAGGCGCACGGCATCGACATGAAGTTCGGTGACATCCGGGTGGAGGCGCAGGGCGCCAAGGGCACCGTCGTCCTCGACGTCACCACCCCCGAAGGCACCAACGACGACGTCGAGTTCGCCACCCTCGACCTGTCCAAGGCCTCATACGCGGTCAAGGACGACGTGCTGCATCTGAAGAAGGTCCCGGCGGCCTTCACCGCGGACGGCGCCGAGCAGTTCGCCAACGAGACCACCGGGTCCATGTACAAGGAGGGCGACCCGATCGACCCGGTCGACGTGGCGCTCGCCCTGTCCGAGGACGCCGAGCTGCCGGGCGGCGGCTCCGGCGGCTCCGGCGGCGGCTCGGGCTCCGGCGGCGCCGGCACCACGGGCGGAGCGGGCAC
>NZ_QUAK01000057.1 GCF_003429565.1 Streptomyces triticagri | reverse complement strand
AGGGGCGCTTCGGCGCTGAGTTCCCCACCCCGCCCCTTCCCGAAACTCCTGCCGGAGGGGCCTCCTCAAACGCCGGAGGGGCTCTATTGGAGCCCCTCCGGGAAGGGGCGGTCAGGGGACTCGCTCGCCCGCCGGGCCCTGAGACTCCCCCACCTCCGCGATGTACGCGCCCGTGAGGGTCGGGTCGTAGAAGAAGTTCTCGAAGTCCGAGGGGTCGTTGAAGCCGTTGGCGAAGCGGTCGGCGATGGGCTGGAGGTCGCCGGCCGCGCCGATCAGATTGAGGACGTGCTCCGGCGGAGCGCCGAGCATCGCGTTGGTCCACTTGGTGACGTGCTGCGCCGTCTCCCAGTAGCGGTCGAACGTCGTCTGCATCCAGCTCTCGTCGAACGGTTCGTCCCCGCGCTCCACGATCGAGTCGAGGTACGAAGCAGCGCACTTGGAGGCCGAGTTGGAGCCCTGTCCGGTGATCGGGTCGTTGGCGACGACGACGTCGGCGACGCCGAGGACCAGGCCGCCGGAGGGCAGCCGGCCGATCGGGTTGCGGACGGTCGGGGCATAGCGGCCGGCCAGCGTGCCGCCGGCGTCGGTGAGTTCCACCTTCGTGGCGCGGGCGTACTCCCACGGCACGAACTTCTCCATCAGCTCCAGGGTCAGCGCCAGGTGCTCCGCCGGGTCCTTGATGCCCTTGAAGGCGTCCAGCGGGCCACCCGGGATGCCCTCCCAGAAGAGGATGTCCGCCCGGCCGGACAGGGTGACGGTCGGCATGATGAACAGCTCGCCGACGCCGGGGACGAGATTGCAGCGGACCGCGTCGAACTCGGGGTGCTCGGGGCGCGGCCCGAGCCCGTGCACATACGACACGGCGAGGGCGCGCTGCGGCTCCGCGTACGGCGAACGGGACGCGTCGCGGCCGAACATGGAGACCAGCTCGCCCTTGCCCGCGGAGACCAGCACCAGGTCGTAGGTGCGGGAGAAGTAGTCGAGGTCGGAGACGGCCGCGCCATGGATGACGAGCTGGCCGCCGCGCTGGGCGAAGGTCTCCATCCAGCCGGCCATCTTGACCCGCTGGTCCACGGACTGTGCGTAGCCGTCGAGCTTGCCGACCCAGTCGATGACGCGCGGGGTGGTGCCGGGCTGCTCTCCGGTCGGGCCGGCCACGGAGACGCCCAGGCCCTCGATGCGCGGGGCCTGGCTCTCCCAGAAGTTGAGGCCGAGGTCGCGCTCGTGCTGCAGGGCGGTGTGGAACATGCACTGCGTCGACATGACACGGCCCGAACGGATCTCGTCGGCCGTGCGGTTCGACATCAGGGTGACTTCGTAGCCCTTGGACTGCAGGCCGAGGGCGAGCTGGAGCCCGGACTGGCCGGCTCCGACGACAAGTATCTTCCGCATGGGCGGGTTCTCCTAGGGGTGCAGCTGGGGGTGGTGCGGGGGCGGCGCGCGGGGCCGGCGTGTCAACCACCGCTCGGGACCGGGCTGTACGGCTCAGGACAGCGCTATTCGGGCGTGACGTCCAGGGCGTGGCCGACCAGGGCGAGCAGCGTCTCGACGACCGCGAAGCGCTTGCGCGCATCCATGATCACCAGTGGGATCTCCGGGCGTACGGTCAGGGCCTCGCGCACGTCCTCGGCCTCGAAGCGCTCGGTGCCCTCGAAGTGGTTGACCGCCACCACGTAGGGGATCCCGGAGCTCTCGAAGTAGTCGAGGGCCGGGAAGCAGTCCTCCAGGCGGCGGGTGTCGGCCAGCACGACCGCGCCGATCGCGCCACGCACCAGGTCGTCCCACATGAACCAGAAGCGCTGCTGGCCCGGTGTGCCGAACAGATAGAGCACCAGGTCGTCGTCGAGCGTGATGCGCCCGAAGTCCATGGCGACCGTGGTGGTCATCTTGTCGGGCGTCGACGTCAGATCGTCGGTGTCCTCGCCGGCCGCGGTCATCAGGGCCTCGGTCTGCAGCGGGGTGATCTCGGAGACCGAGCGGACCAGGGTGGTCTTGCCGACCCCGAAGCCGCCCGCGACGACGATCTTCGTCGATATGGGGGCCCGGGTGTGGTCGGTCTGCCAGGCCTGTGCGCCCTCGTCCGCGGCCTGGGCGTCCGGCAGCAGGTCAGAGACGGCGGAGTCCACTGAGCACCCTTTCGAGGAGAGCGCGGTCCGGCTGTCCGGGACCGTGGCCGGTTCCGTACACCCGGATTCTTCCCTGGTCGGCGAGGTCGCTGAGCAGTACGCGGACCACGCCGAGCGGCATTCTGAGCAGCGCGGCGACCTCGGCGACGGTGCGCATGCGGCGGCAGAGTTCCACGATCGCCCGCATCTCGGGCATGATCCGGGTGCCTGCCGGGCCGTTGGTCAGCTCGCGGCGCTCCTCGGGGGCCTCGAGGGCCGCGACGAACGTCTCGACGAGCAGCACATGGCCGAAGCGGGTGCGGCCGCCGGTCAGCGAGTAGGGGCGTACCCGGGCGGGTTGTCGGTCGGCGCCGCGTACGGGGAGACGAGCGGTACTCACTGGGCGTTCTCCATCGACTGGCGCAGCTCGCTGCGGAGTTCGGGGGTGAGCACGTGTCCGGCACGTCCCACGAAGAGTGCCATGTGGTAAGCGACCACGCTCATGTCGCAGTCCGGGGTGGCGTGCACACCGAGCAGCGAGCCGTCGCTGATCGCGGTGACGAAGAGGCTGCCCTCGGCCATCGCGACCATCGTCTGCTTGATTCCGCCGCCGTCCATCAGCTTGGCCGCGCCGAGCGTGAGGCTGCCGATGCCGGAGACGATGGTGGCGAGATCGGCGCTGGAGCCCTTCGGACCCTCGGAGTTGCCGGCGCGCTCCTCGGTGTGCCGTCCGGGGTCGGAGGACAGCAGGAGCAGACCGTCGGAGGACACCACCGCGACGGAGTGCAGACCTGGCACCTCCTCGACCAGGTTGGTCAGCAGCCAGTGCAGGTTTCTGGCCTGGCTGCTGGGGCGGTACGTGCTCGGGGTGCCGGACGTACGCATGGGCGCAGTCAACTGCGTGCCTCCTCGACTGGATCCCCGTCGGTCGGTGCGGTCGGAGCGGCGGCAGTGGTCGGCTGCGGCGCCGCGGAGTCGGTCTGGTCGGACGTGCGGTCCCCGTCGGGGCCGTCGGGTATTGCGCTGGGGGTGTCCGTGGCGTCGGGCGCGGGTGTGTCATCCGCGGCTGTCTGTACGGCGGTGTCCGCTGCCGGTGCGTCGGCGGCGAGCTCCGCCTCCACGTCCCGGCGGCCGGCCATCGCGCCCCGGCGGAACCCGCCGAGCCGGCGCCGCAGCGCCTCGGCGTCCACGCTGCCGCCACCGGGCCGTACGGGAGCGGGCGCGGGTGCGGAGACCTTCGGGGTGCGCTTGGGCAGGCCCTTGGCCGTGAGCCGCGGCGCGGCGGAGGCGGAATCGGCCTCCTCACCGAACCGGGCGGCGGGGATCCGCGGCGAGCGGGGCGGCTCGGCGGAGTGCTCGTCGTCGTCACCGGCCACTGCGGACTGGGGCGGTACGGGCTCGTTCGGTACGGGCTCGTTCGGCACGGGCTCGTTCGGCACGGGCTCGTTCGGCACGGGCTCGGACGTGTCGGTCGGCTGCGCGGCCGGCGCGGGTTCGTCGGCCTGGCGTCGTGCGAGATCCGCCGTGCCGAGGGTGCTCGTGGTGGGGCCTTGCGCGCGGAGTTCCGGGGCGGGCGCGAGGTCGTCGGCGTCCGCTGCGTCGTCGGGGTCGGCCGCCTCGTCGCAGGCGCCCTCGGCACCGGCGTCGCGTACGTCGTCACCCTCGTCGTCAGCGCCGTCGCGTACGGCCTCGCCCTCGGTGGCCCGTACGCCCTCATCGGCGGTGGCCCAGGAAGCGGCCGCCGGCTCCGGGGAGTTGGCCTCGAACGGGGCCATCAGCTGGAGCGTCAGCTCCGATGCCGGCACCTCGTCGACGGTGGGGTCGGTGGTGGAATCGTTGGTGGGATCAGTGGTGTCGCCTGCCGCAGGAAGGTCGTCCTCGCCGGGCTCCGCGCCGCCCGGATCAGCACCCGTCTCCGCCTCGGCGGACCGGAAGGCCGCCTCCGCCGCGGCGATCAGCGGATCCTCATCCGCGGCCTGCAGGTCGTCGGCCTCGTCCGCGGACGTCGCGTCCGCCCCGTCGGCCGTCGAACGTCCCGTCAGGACATTGGAGTTGGCCTCCGCCTCGGAGCCGGGCAGATGCACGGCGGGAGCCCCGCCCGCCACCGGTGCGTGCCGGGGCGGCAGCCCGCCCGCGGGCGCGGCGGCCAGGATCGGCCTGGGCAGCACGACGACCGCCGCGACCCCGCCCTGCTTCTGGTCGCGGAGCTGGACCCGGGTGCCGTGCCGGGCCGCGAGCCGGGCCACCACGTACAGGCCGAGCCCGAGACCCTCGCCGCCCTCCGCGTCGTACGTCGCCGCCGGATCGAAGTCGGCCAGGCGGGAGTTGAGCGCCTCGATGCGGTCGTCGGGCAGGCCGATGCCCTCGTCCTGGACGGAGAGCATCACCTCGCCGCTCTCCAGGAGCCAGCCGGAGATCTCCACCTGGGCGTCCGGCGGCGAGAACGTGGTGGCGTTCTCCAGGAGTTCGGCGAGCAGATGGCTCAAGTCGTCGGCGACGAACCCGGCGATGTGCGCATGCGGCGGCAGCGTCGCGATCCGCACCCGCTCGTAGCGCTCGATCTCGCTCACCGCGGCCCGTGCCACATCGATGAGCGGCACCGGTCCGGGGTGCGTGTGCTTGTGCTCGGCGCCGGCCAGGACCAGGAGGTTCTCGCTGTGCCGGCGCATGACCGTGGCGAAGTGGTCGAGCTTGAAGAGGGTGGCGAGCCGCTCGGGGTCCTGTTCGCGCTCCTCCAGCTGCTCGATGACGGACAGCTGGCGTTCCACCAGGCCGAGGGTGCGCAGCGCCAGGCTGACGAAGGTGGAGTTGATGCTCCGGCTCGCCCGCTCCAGCTCGACGCCGGCCTCGGCGAGCTGCGCCCGCAGCTCCTCGCGCTCGTCGGCGAGCTTCTCGCGCTGGCCGATCAGATGCTTGCGGTCGCCCTCCAGTACGCCGATGCGTTCCCGCATACGGATGCTGTGCTCGTGCAGGGCGTTGACGGAGCGGACCACCGCGGCGAACTCGTCGTTGCGGCCCGTGAACCGGATCGGCTCGACGACGGCGGCCTCGTCCCCACTTCCGCCGTCCTTCCCGCTCCCGACGTCCTTCCCGCCCGGCGCCGGCTGCGCGCCCGCCTCCGCGAGCCGCGCCGAGCCGAGCCGCAGCACTGCGAGCGGCCGGGTCAGGGTGCGGGACACGCCCATCGAGACGCCGACCGCGACGAGCAGCAGCACCCCGACGAGCGCGATGCGCAGCTCGAGTGCGGTGACGTCGTCGTCGCGGAGCTGCGCCAGGGCCTCGGTGCGGTCGGCGGCCAGGCGGTTCTCCACTCCGCGCATCTGCTCGACGCGCGCGGAGAGTGCGGCGTCCACCTTCGTACGGCGGAAGCCCAGCTCGGCGTCTGAGAGCGTCGGCTGGTCGGTGAGCCGGGCCAGGTACTTCTCGGCGGTGGCGACCTCGGGTCCGCTGAGGGTCGACTCGAGCCGCTCGCGGTCGGCGCGCGGCGCGTCCTGCCGGAAGTCGGCGAGCGCGGCCTGTTCGCGCACCCGGGCCTGCTGTGCCGCCGCGCTGAGCGCGTCCCGGCGGCGGTCGTCGGGTGTGTCCGCGGTCGAGGTGACGGGCAGTCCGGTGACCGGGTCGATGGTGGTGGCGGGCTCGGGACGCGGTGTGGCGAGGGCGGCGAGCAGCAGGCCGCGGGCCGCCGCGCCCTGCTCGACGGCGCGGTCGAGATCGGCGAGCGCCTGGCGTCCGCCGCCCGCCCGGGGCGGCACCTGGTCCGCCAACTCGGCGGCCAGGCCATGCAGTTCGGCGATCGCGTCGGTGTACGAGGTGTGCGCCTCGAGCGCGTCGTGCTTGCCGGTGAGGGATCCCCTGCGGACCGTGGCGATGGTGTCCAGGTCGGCGCGGAGTCCGTCCGGCGCCGCGCTGCGGATCTCGGCGATCTGCCGGTCCACGCGGCCGCTGCGGCTCTCCGCGAGCCCCTTGCCCTGCGGGCGACCGGCCGCGATGTACGAGGTGACCTCGTCGCGTTCGTCGGCGAGCGAGTGGGCCAGGGTGACGGCCTCCTCGGTGAGTTCGGCGAGGGTGACGAGCCGCTGCGACTCGTTCAGTCGGGACGAGGCCCCGATGATCGCGGGCGCTCCGGCACCGGCGACGGTGGCCGCCACGACGGCGACGGCGATCACGAGCCGGCTGCGTACCCGCACGGTGCGCCCGCCGGTGGCGGCCTCTCCCTCGGGTCGTGCTGAACCGGCGCCGTCCTTGCCGCCCTTGCCCCGAAGCCGCTTCTTCTGCACCGGTGCTCGCATTTCTTGAAGTACTCGTCTGCCCAGGCCCAGGTGACGGACGGTCGGCACCCACCGTCGGCCGGTGGGTCGCCACCCACCGCCGGCCCGGTCGGTACGGATCGTCGCCCCAGGCGCACCCGGGAAGGTCCCCGACCCTTCCAGTGCGCCCGGCGCGTGGTCGCCCATCATCCGGACCCGCCACTCGAAGGAGTGAACATCGACGGGAGGGTACGGGCAAGTCCCGGCGGCAATCCCACGAGGCCCTGGCGGAGCGCCGGTTGGACGGGCCGGGAGTCCTTTGGCAGGATGCCCCAGCCGATTTTCCGGAAGGGTTCAATCCGGTGCAGATTCCCCTCGGTGACCTGCTGGTACAGGCCAATCGGTGCGCCTGTGAAGGCCTCGTGCAGACTGATTCACATGCGTATCGAACTGGCCACCGAGCCGGGCCTGCCCGAACACCCCAACGAGGACTACGCCGCGGTCGCGCTCCCCGCGTCCGGACAGGGCGGATCACTCGTCCTGCTGGACGGGGTGACACCGCCGCGCGAGGACGACGGGTGTCTGCATTCCGTCACCTGGTTCTGTGCGCGGCTCGGCGGCGCACTGGGTGAACTGTCCGTTTCGCGGCGGGACATGGAGCTCACCGAGGTCCTCGCGGCGGCCGTTTCCCGCACCGCGGACACCCATCGGGATTCCTGTGACCTTTCTCACCCGCGTACGCCTCAGGCGACGGTGGTCCTCGTGCGTTGGGACGCGGAACGGGTCGAGTACCTGGTCCTGTCGGACTCCGCGCTCCTGGTGCAGGCGCCCGACGGCGCGGTGACGGCGGTGCTCGACGACCGGCTCGCCCAGCTGCCGCCGCACATCGCCACCGCCCGCGCCGCGGTGCGCGCCCTGCCGGAGGGCTCGGCCGAACGGGCCGCCGCAGGGCGGGAGTACGCCTCTCTGGTGGAGGCGCTGCGCAATGCGGAGGGCGGCTTCCACACCGCCGCGGCCGACCCTTCGGTCGCCGGCCGCGCGGTGACCGGCACGCTTCCGCGGTCCGGGGTACGGGCGTTCGCCGCCCTGAGCGACGGGGCGACCCGCTGGGTCGAGAAGTTCCGCGAGGGCGACTGGGCGGACTGCCTGGGCGTCCTCGAGAAGGAGGGGCCGCAGCGTCTGATCGACCGGGTCAGGGCCCTGGAGTCCGCGGACCCGGAGTGCAGGGCGTACCCGCGCGGCAAGCGGCACGACGACGCGGCGGCGGTGTACGTCGAGCCGTGACGGATGCCGTGGCCCAGGGGGCGCCGCCTTCCGGTGGGTGGGCTCAGTCCCCCGACAGTTCGTTCAACCTCCCCAGGAGCCGGGCCAGTTCGGCGACCTCGCGGCGGTCCCAGTCGGCCAGCTTGCGGATGTAGCGCTCGCGCCGGGCGTCCCGTACGACGCCGAAGCGCTCCCGGCTCTCATCGGTGAGGCGCAGCAGCGAGGCGCGGCCGTCGGCCGGGTCGGGTTCGCGGGCCACCAGGCCGAGCTGTTCGAGTCCGCGCAGCTGCCGGCTCATGGTCGCCTTGCCGACGCCGATGAACGCGGCGAGCTCCGTGGCCCGTTGCGGGCCCGTCCGTTCCAGGAGGCCGAGCAGTCCGTACGCCGCGGGCTCGAGATCGGGGTGCACCTCGCGGGCCATCTCGCCCGACGAGGCCCGCGCGCGGCGGAGAAACACCGCCAACTCGCGTTCCAGCGCGAGGAATGCGTGGTCCACCCCGGCAGGCCCGGCGTCGTCGGGCTCCTCGCCCGGTCCGGTCCCCCGCACGTCAGCAGCCATGAATCCCGTCGCCCTCCTTGAAAGTTTCTGCCAGGTACGGCCGTTGCCGCAGCTGGGCAAGTATTTCGCAGGCTTAGACCTCCGGCGGTCACCGGAGGCTCTTCCGCCACGGGGTCTACGTGCGTAGCGTCGAGCCGTCGCGACGAAATGACATGCCCACACCAGGAGTTCGCCAGGAACACCCCGGGACATTCCAGGAACTCCATCGAGGCCCACGGAGGCACGCTCATGCACGTGCACAGACCGCGATCCCCCCACCGTTCCCGGCTGACCGCGGCCGGCGTCCTGCTCGCCGCGCTCTCCCTGCTCCTCACCGTGCCCGGCACCGCACAGGCCGCCGCCTCCGCCGACGACCGTCCGGCCCGCGGCGAGGCCCGTCTGGGCATGGGCGTCGTCGAACACGACGGGCAGGGCGCGCTGCCGCCCGAGGGCCTCGCCGCCACCACCGAAGGCGTCGACGTCTCCGGCCACCAGGGCAACGTCGACTGGCCGGCCCTGTGGAACAGCGGCGTCAAGTGGGCCTACGTGAAGGCGACGGAGGGCACGTACTACCAGAACGAGTACTTCGGGCAGCAGTACAACGGCTCGTACGACATCGGGATGATCCGCGGCGCGTACCACTTCGCCACCCCGGACAGCGCGAGCGGCGCCGCGCAGGCGAACTACTTCGTGGACCACGGCGGCGGCTGGTCGAAGGACGGCAAGACCCTGCCGGGCGTGCTCGACATCGAGTGGAATCCGTACGGCGCGACCTGCTACGGCCTCTCGCAGTCCGCGATGGTCGACTGGATCCGCGACTTCACCAACACCTACAAGGCGCGCACCGGCCGCGACGCGGTGATCTACACGGCCACCAGCTGGTGGACCGAGTGCACCGGCAACTACGCCGGCTTCGGCGCCACCAACCCGCTGTGGGTGGCCCGTTACGCCGAGGCGCCGGGCACGCTGCCGGCCGGCTGGGACTTCCACACGATGTGGCAGTACACCTCGACCGGCCCGATCGTCGGTGACCACAACCAGTTCAACGGCGCCTACGACCGCCTGCAGGCCCTCGCCAACGGCTGACCGTCCGCCCCTCTCCGGCGGGAGGAGCGACGCACCGCGGCAGGGGCCCGGCACCCGGCGTTCTCCACCGGGTACCGGGCACCTGCCGTACGAGGCGTACGGCGCGGTCAGGCTGCGACCGGCAGCTCCGGCGAGGCGTCCTGGGTGGCCGGCGCGAGCGCCAGGTCCAGCACCTGCCGTACGTCGGTCACCGGGTGCACCTCCAGCTTGTCGAGGATCTCGGCGGGGACGTCGTCCAGATCCGCCTCGTTCCGCTTCGGGATGACCACCGTGGTGACCCCTGCCCGGTGCGCGGCGAGCAGCTTCTGCTTCACCCCGCCGATGGGCAGCACCCGCCCGGTCAGCGAGACCTCACCGGTCATCGCCACATCCGTACGGACCTGGCGCCCCGACAGGAGCGAGGCGAGCGCCGTCGTCATGGTGATGCCGGCGCTGGGGCCGTCCTTGGGGACCGCGCCCGCCGGGAAGTGGATGTGCACGCCCCGGTCCTTCAGGTCCGCGACCGGCAGCTCCAGCTCCGCGCCGCGCGAGCGCAGGAAGGAGAGCGCGATCTGCGCGGACTCCTTCATCACGTCGCCGAGCTGACCGGTCAGAGTCAGCCCCGAGGCGCCGGTCTCCGGGTCGGCGAGCGAGGCCTCCACATAGAGGACGTCACCGCCCGCGCCGGTCACCGCGAGTCCGGTGGCCACGCCCGGAACGGCGGTGCGCCGCTCGGCCGGGTCCTGTGCCGACTCGGGCACGTGGTGCGGGCGCCCGATGAGCCCGCGCAGGTCCTCGTCCTTGACGGTGAACGGCAGCTCCCGCTCGCCCAGTTCGTGCTGGGCCGCGACCTTGCGGAGCAGCCGTCCCACCGACCGCTCCAGATTCCGTACGCCCGCCTCGCGGGTGTACTCGCCGGCCAGCTTGCGCAGCGCCGACTCGTCCAGGGCGACCTCGTCGTCCTTCAGGCCGGCGCGGTCGAGCTGGCGCGGGACCAGGTGGTCGCGGGCGATGACGACCTTCTCGTCCTCCGTGTAGCCGTCGAGCCTGACCAGCTCCATCCGGTCGAGCAGCGCCTCCGGGATCGCCTCCAGGACATTCGCCGTGGCGAGGAACACCACGTCGCTCAGGTCGAGTTCGACCTCCAGGTAGTGGTCGCGGAAGGTGTGGTTCTGCGCCGGGTCGAGGACTTCGAGCAGGGCCGCGGCGGGGTCGCCGCGGAAGTCGGAGCCGACCTTGTCGATCTCGTCGAGCAGGACGACCGGGTTCATCGAACCGGCCTCCTTGATCGCCCGGACGATCCGGCCCGGCAGCGCGCCCACGTAGGTGCGCCGGTGGCCGCGGATCTCCGCCTCGTCCCGTACGCCGCCGAGCGCGACCCGGACGAACTTGCGGCCCATCGCGTGTGCCACGGACTCGCCGAGCGAGGTCTTACCGACGCCGGGCGGGCCGACAAGGGCGAGCACGGCGCCGCCGCGGCGGCCGCCCACGACACCCAGGCCCCGGTCGGTGCGGCGCTTGCGCACCGCAAGGTACTCGGTGATGCGCTCCTTCACGTCCTCCAGGCCCGCGTGCTCGGCGTCGAGCACCTCCTGGGCCCCCTTGATGTCGTAGGCGTCCTCGGTCCGCTCCTCCCACGGGAGCTCGAGGACGGTGTCGAGCCAGGTACGGATCCAGGAGCCCTCGGGCGACTGGTCGCTCGCCCGCTCCAGCTTCTCGACCTCCTTGAGCGCCGCCTCGCGGACCTTCTCCGGCAGGTCGGCGGCCTCGACGCGGGCGCGGTAGTCGTCGGACTCCTCCGCGGCGTCCGGTCCGTCGCCGTTCAGCTCGCGCAACTCCTTGCGTACGGCGTCCAGTTGGCGCCGGAGCAGGAACTCGCGCTGCTGCTTGTCGACACCCTCCTGGACGTCCTTGGCGATGGACTCGGCCACGTCCTGCTCGGCGAGGTGCTCACGCAGCTGCTCGGTGGCGAGCTTCAGACGGGCGACCGGGTCGGCGGTCTCCAGGAGCTCCACCTTCTGGGCGGTGGTCAGGAACGGTGAGTATCCGGAGTTGTCGGCGAGCGCGGAGACGCCGTCGATCTGCTGGACGCGGTCCACGACCTGCCAGGCGCCGCGCTTCTTCAGCCAGTCGGTGGCGAGGGCCTTGTATTCGGTGACGAGCTCCGTGACGGAGCCCGGCAGGGGGTCGGGGACGGTCTCCTCGATCTCCAGGCCTTCCACCCACAGCGCCGCGCCGTTCCCCGTCGTGCCGGCGCCGATGCGCACGCGGCCGCGGCCGCGGATCAGGGCGCCCGGGTCGCCGTCGGCGAGGCGGCCGACCTGCTCGACGGTGCCGAGCACGCCGGTGTTCGCATACGTGCCGTCGATGCGCGGAACAAGCAGCACCTGCGGCTTGCTGCCACCTCCGGGACCACCGGCCCCGGGACCGCTGGAGCGGGCCGCGGCCTGCGCGGCCTCCACCGCGGCTCGTACCTCGGCATCGTTCAGGTCGAGGGGCACCACCATGCCGGGCAGTACGACCTCGTCGTCGAGCGGCAGCACGGGCAGGGTGAGCGGTGCGTTGGGCTTGGCGGACTCAGCAGGCATGATCTCCCCTTCGGCAATCAAGTTGAGCTATACGCACTCAATGCTTGAGGGCCGCTGAATGTTCCCCGCACCGTGTTCGCTCTGGGCGATCAGGGGTCGTGCGCGGATCGGCGCCGCGGATGCGTAAGGCTCCCTCACCGCATTTACCTATTACCCGCAGGATGGAACATGGAGAACGTCGTCAGGGCCTGGGTCGACGGATGGATCGTCTCGCGCGGGGCCGCACCGCCGGTCGTCGAGACCTGGGGATACACGATCGACGTGGGCCTGCCGGGGCACGTCGGGCGCCATGTCTTCGCCGGTACGGACGACGCCGTACGGGAGGCCGATGTCCGCGAGGTCACGGGGGCCGTGACGGGGGTCGGTACGCAGCTGAAGGTCTTTGCCGAGCCGGCGCGGGTGGTGCCGTGGCTCGGTCCCGGCTGGGAGCCGTTCGGGTCCGGCGACTATCTGATGACGGCGCGTCTCGTGCCTGGCGGCGCGGTGGCCGTGCCGGACGGGTACCGGCTGCGGACGTGGACCGCCGGTGGGGTCTTCCGGTGCCTCGTCACCGATTCGGGCGGGAGCTTTGCCGCGCGGGGGCAGATCGCCGTGACGGGCGCGACGGCGGTCGTCGACCAGATCGAGACGGATGCGGCGCATCGGCGGCGGGGGCTGGGGGCGGTTGTGATGCGGACGCTCGCCGCGGAGGGCGCGGCGCTGGGGGCGGAAACGGGGGTGCTTGCCTGCACCCCCGAGGGGCGGCTCCTCTACGAGGCGGTGGGGTGGTCCGTGCGGGCGCCCC
>NZ_QUAK01000062.1 GCF_003429565.1 Streptomyces triticagri | reverse complement strand
GGCGCCGCGGCCGTCGCCGTCGGCCAGAGCCCGGCGGCCGCAGCGGCCGAGTCGGCCGACGAGGCGCGCGCCCGCCGCGACCGGCTCCGCCGGATCATCGGCCGGATGTCCCTGGAAGAGAAGGTCGGCCAGCTCTTCGTGATGCGGGTGTACGGCACCTCGGCCACCGACCCCGACCAGGCCGACGTGGACAAGAACCTCGAAGAGACCGGCGTACGCAACGCCGCCGAGCTGATCGCCAAGTTCCGCCTCGGCGGCATCATCTACTTCGGCTGGGCGAACAACACGAAGGAACCGCACCAGATCGCCGACCTGTCCAACGGCATCCAGCGCGCGGCACTCCGACAGGACTCCGAGATACCCCTGTTGATCTCCACCGACCAGGAGTACGGCATCGTCGCCCGCGTCGGAGAGCCCGCCACCCTGATGCCGGGGGCGATGGCACTCGGCGCGGGCGGCTCGCGCAGCGACGCCCGCAAGGCCGCCAGGATCGCGGGCTCCGAGCTCGCCGCCCTCGGCATCATGCAGAACTACGCACCGCTCGCGGACGTCAACGTCAATCCGGCGAACCCGGTGATCGGCGTGCGCTCCTTCGGCTCCGAGCCAGAGGCCGTGGCCCGGATGGTCGCCGCCCAGGTCGAGGGCTACCAGAGCGCGGGCATCGCCTCCACCTCCAAGCACTTCCCCGGGCACGGCGACACCGAGGACGACAGCCACTACGACCTGCCGACCATCCACCACACCCGGGAACAGTGGCAGGAGCTGGACGCGCCGCCGTTCCGCGCGGCGATCGCGGCGGGCATCGACTCGATCATGACCGCGCACATCGTGGTGCCCGCCCTTGACCCCGCCGAGGACCCGGCGACCCTGTCGCACCCGATCCTCACCGGCGTGCTGCGCGAGGAACTCGGCTACGACGGCGTGGTGGTGACCGACTCGCTCGGCATGGCGGGCGTACGCACCAAGTACGGCGACGACCGGGTGCCGGTGCTCGCCCTCAAGGCCGGCGTCGACCAGCTGCTCAATCCGCCCGAGCCGGAGATCGCCTGGAACGCGGTGCTCGCGGCCGTACGGGACGGCGAGCTGACCGAGGAGCGGCTCGACGAGTCGATCCTGCGCATCCTCGAACTCAAGGCCAGGCGCGGCCTGTTCAGGGATCCCTTCGTCACCCACAAGGGCGTGGACCGCACGGTCGGCACCCGGCAGCACCTCGCCGCCGCCGACCGCATCACGGAGCGCACCACCACCCTGCTCGCCAACGCGGACGGGCTGCTTCCGCTGTCCCGCCGCCGGCGCCGCAGGATCCTGGTGGTCGGCGCGGACCCGGCGTCGCCGTCCGGCACCACCGGGCCGCCGACCACGACGCTCGCCGAGGCCCTCACCGAACTCGGCTTCTCCGCCACGGCGTTGTCCACCGGCACCGACCCGGAACAGGCGACGATCGACGAGGCGGTGGCCGCCGCGGACGGCATGGACGCGATCCTGGTCGGCACCCACAACGTCTCGGCCGACAGCCCGCAGCGCACCCTGGTCGCCGCACTCGCCGACACCGGCGTCCCCGTCGTCACGCTCGCCATCCGCAATCCGTACGACATCGCGTATCTGCCGGAGGCCGGGGCGCGCGCCTCGCTCGCGTCCTACTCCTGGACGGACGTCGAACTGCGGGCCGCGGTACGGGTGATCGCCGGCCGGGCGCGCCCGGAGGGCCGCCTGCCGGTCCCGGTGCCGAGCGCGGACGACCCCGAGCAGGTGCTGTACCCGGTGGGGCACGGCTTGTCGTACTGACGCCCCCCGCACCCTCCCGTCGGGGCGCCCGGTACACGTGCCACACGCCGTGCGCCCCGCGCGGGAGCGGAAACCCGCTGCGCCCATCTGGCGGCGGACCGCCCGACAGGTCACGATTGACGGACATATCGGGGGGTTCATTATGCGCAGAGCACGCGCCGTGGGGGTGGTGTGCGCGCTGCTGCTGGTCGCGGCGCTCACCGCCTGCCAGTCGTCCAGGACCGGGGAGGACCGGCTCGACGATCCGTCGCCGTCGGCGGCCACGCCGACCGGGCACGGCAAGGTCTTCCTGGACGTCGGGGAATGCAGTACGGCGGGCAAGGACTTCCGGGAGATCTCCTGCCGCAGCGAACGGGCCGAGGCCAAGGTGACCGCACGCCACCGCGGCCGCGAGTCGGACGGCCCGCTGTGCCCGGCCCGCACCGACTTCGTGCTGCACGTCACCGAGAACCGTCCGGCCGTCGACGAGGACGGCGACGGCTCGGTGCCGCGCGGATACGCCTGCATGCGCCACCTGCAGGCGCCGCACCCGGGCGACCCCGGGGGCGGCGGCGGTCCGCGCACCATCGTCGGCGACTGCGTCTACCGCTCCAAGGCCGGCGAGGTCCGCGAGACGCCCTGCGCCGGCCGCACGCTGCGCCCGGACGCCCGCAGGGACCATGCCGACGGCAAGGACGTGCCCGCCAACGCGCCTGAGTTCCGGGTCGGTTCGGCCGTGGCCGAGCGCGCACAGTGCCCGCCGTCCACGGTCCTCTACGTCCGCCTGCGCGGGCCCGAGCCGGTGGGGTGCGCCCAGGCGGTCGGGTGAGGACCGGGGGCCGTGCGCACACGACCGCGCCCGCCGCCACGGAGGCGACGGGCGCGGTGCGCATCGTTCGAACTACGGGCGCGGTGCGCATGGTTCGGACTACGGGCGCAGCACCGGCTCGCGCTGCAGGTTCTGCTTGTCGAGCTTCGCGTCGTACGTCGCCAGCGGCTTCGCCTTGCCCGGGTCCGCCTCGACGGAGTCCGGTGCGACGCCCGCCCAGTCCAGGATCGCGGCGGTCGCCGTCGCCTTCTCGTCGGGCACCAGGCCCTCGACGTTCGCGCCGTGGTTGGCGCCCGGCGCGGTGAAGACGTGGGTGTCACGGGTGTGCTTGCCCGGGCGGAACGGCTCGGCGCCCCACGGGTCGTTCTGGCCGTAGACCCACATCATGCGGGTGGCCTTGTGGCGCACCCAGGTGTCCACGTCGCGCATCGACCCGTGCTTGAACTTCATCGGGATCTCGCGCGGCACGAAGTTCCGCGGCGGCTGGTAGCCGTAGCGGGTCAGCCCGTCCAGGTGCGGGAGGCTGATGGTGGGCGCGCCCAGCTCGGTGCCGGCCTGGTAGTAGTACGGCGTGTACGGCTCCAGGCCCTGGTCGGTGTAGAAGGAGAACCCGGAGATCGTGTCCACGTAGTCGTAGATCTCCTGGTCGGTGGCGGTGGCCGCGTCCGGCACGTCGGCGCAGTCGGCCTCCAGGCTGTACTGCCAGAAGCCCCAGACCAGGTCGGTGACGACGGCCTCGTAGGCCTTGTCGAGGGTGCCGACGGTGTTGAAGGTGGCGCCCTCCTCCTTCGCCCAGTCCGCGTACTTCTTCTTCAGCGGCTCGCGGCGTACCAGGGCCTCGCGCTGCACGGCGTTCAGGGCGTCGCGGCACTCGGGGGTGCCGACCTTCTCGAAGAACTCGTCGTAGGCCGAATCCTCCTTGTTCACCACGTCGTTCGGCGCGACATAGGCGACGACGCCGTCCATGTCACGCGGGTGGAAACGCTCGTAGTACGTGGCGGTCATGCCGCCCTTGGAGGCGCCGGTGGCCAGCCACTTCTTGTCGTAGATCGGCTTGAGGGCCTTGAAGATGCGGTGCTGGTCGTCCGCGGCCTGCTTGATGTCCAGCTTGGTCCAGTCGGCGGGCTCCGGGCGGGACGGCGTGAAGAAGCGGTACTCCATGGAGACCTGGTTGCCGTCGATGATCCGGGTCGGCTCGCTGCGGCCCGGGGTGGTGGAGACGCCGTAGCCGGAGGTCTGGAAGACCGTGGGCCGTGCGGTGTCCTTGTGCAGCACGGTCAGTCGCTGCTGGAAGGTCCCCTTCGACGGGCGGCGGTGGTCGACCGGCTGCTCGTAGTTGAGGACGAAGTAGCGGTATCCCTCGTACGGCTTCTCCTCGATCAGGCTCATGCCGGGTATCGCGAGCAGCCGTTCCTTGATGTCGGTCTTTCCGGTGCTCGCCCCTGCCTCCGGCTGTGCGGCGGTGGCCGCGCCGGCCGTGCTCACGGTGCCGATCAGCACCACGAGCGACAGCAGCCATCTGAGCGCCTTGCTCATGCACCCTCCCCTGGTTTCACGTGTGTGCGCCGGAACCTAGCGGAGCAACAGGCGCCACACCAGGGGCGGTTGGGGATACGTCAGGTATGCCCGGATCGGTGCTCGGGGCCGGCGGGCAGGGCGTTCAGCAGAGAATCCAGCCGGAGTTGTACGACCCGCCGCCGATGGTCGCCTTGATGCGGACGCAGCGCTTGCCGGCGTGCACGTTCACCGGGCCCGCGTACTTCTTGAAGGTGCCCGCGTTCTTGACCGCGCGGTGGCCGCGGGCCTGCACGCTGACGCTCATGTGGCGGGCCTTGCCGGGCTTTGCGGCATGCGCGGTGGCGCAGACGAAGCCGCTCTTGCGGTAGACGTGCACCGTGCCGGTGGAGAAGGACAGCTTGCGCGCCTTGTGTCCGGCGCAGGCCGCCGCGTGCGCCTCGCCGCCGGCCGGTCCGGCCAGGGCGAGCAGCAGTCCGGCCACCAGCGTGCCGACGCCGACGCCCCAGCGTCGCCGCCCACCCACCGCAGATCCCACAGCACCCACTGTCGTCCCTCCCCGCGCAGCAGCGTACTGATGTACGGACGCCGAACGGAGACCGGATGGTTGCGGCGGGAAGCCGAAGACAGGCCCCAGGGATCAGCGCTGCACGGCGGCCGGCTGCGGCTCCGGGTCCGCCGCGCCGACGAAAGTGCGCCACAGGCGGGCGTATGTGCCGTCCAGGGCGAGGAGTTCGTCGTGTGTGCCGTCCTCGGCGACCCGGCCGCCGGCCATCACCACCACCCGGTCCGCGCGGGCGGCCGTGGTCAGCCGGTGGGCGACCACCAGCGTCGTACGGCGCCCCGCCAGCCGGTCGGTGGCCTGATTGACCTGCGCCTCGGTGGCCAGGTCGAGCGCGGCGGTCGCCTCGTCGAGCAGCAGCACGTCCGGATCGACGAGCTCGGCGCGCGCCAGGGCGATCAACTGCCGCTGTCCCGCGGAGAGATTGCGGCCGCGCTCGGTGACATGGTGCAGATAGCCGCCGTCGAGCGTGGCGATCATCTCGTGTGCGCCGACCGCCCGGGCGGCCGCCTCCACCTGCGCGTCACTCGCCTCCGGCCGCCCGTACGCGATGGCGTCCCGCACGGTGCCCTCGAAGAGGTACGCCTCCTGGGGCACCACACCGAGCCGGTGCCGGTACGAGGTCAGGTCCAGGTGGCGCAGATCGGTGCCGTCGGCGGTGACCCGCCCGGCCGTCGGGTCGTAGAACCGGGCGACCAGCTTGACCAGGGTGGACTTGCCCGCGCCGGTCTCGCCGACGAAGGCGACGGTCTGCCCGGCGGGGATGCGCAGAGTGATCGCGCTGAGCGCCTCCTCCGGGGCGGGTGCCTGGGCCCCCGGGTCCGCCGCGTACGCGAAGTGCACGTCCTCGAAGGCGATGTCGCCGCGCAGCGAGACCACCTCGAGCGGTTCCTTCGACGCCTTCGTCGAGGTGGGCTCCTGCAGCAGCTCCTGGATCCGGCCGAGCGAGACGGTCGCCTGCTGGTACCCGTCGAAGACCTGCGACAGCTGCTGCACGGGCGCGAAGAACAGGTCGATGTACAGCAGATACGCCACCAGTGCACCCGTGGTCAGCGTGCCCGCCTCGACCCGGCCCGCCCCGACGATCATCACCGCCGCGGCCGCGACCGTGGAGAGCAGCTGCACGAACGGGAAGTAGACCGAGATCAGCCACTGGCCGCGGATCCGCGCCTGCCGGTACCCGTCGCTCCGCTCGGCGAACCGGTCCGCACCCGTCCGCTCCCGCCGGAACGCCTGCACGATACGGAGCCCCGACACGGACTCCTGCAGATCGGCATTGACCACCGAGACCCGCTCACGCGCCAACTCGTACGCCTTCACGCTCGACTTGCGGAAGAAGTACGTGCCCACGATCAGCACCGGCAGCGTCGCGAACACCACGAGCGCCAGCTGTACGTCGATGACGAGCAGCGCGACCATGATGCCGAGGAAGGTGACGACGGAGACGAAGGCCGTGACGAGGCCGGTCTGCAGGAAGGTGGACAGCGCGTCCACGTCCGTCGTCATCCGGGTCATGATCCGCCCGGTCAGCTCCCGCTCGTAGTAGTCGAGACCGAGCCGCTGCAGCTGGGCGAAGATCTTCAGGCGCAGCGAGTAGAGCACCCGTTCGCCGGTGCGTCCGGTCATCCGGATCTCGCCGGTCTGCGCGGCCCACTGCAGCACCACGGCGCCGAGCGCGAGCCCGGCGGCCGCCCACACGGCGCCGAGCGCGGTCTGCGTCACGCCCTCGTCGATGCCGTGCCGGATCAGCACCGGAAGCAGCAGGCCCATGCCCGCGTCCACGGCGACCAGCGCGAGTGCGAAAAGCAGCGGCTTCCCGAAGCCCCGCAGCAGCCTGCGCAGCCCGTACGACTCCTCGGTGGTGACCGCCCGCGCCTCGTCGATGTCCGGGGTGTCGGTGGCCGGCGGCAACGCGTCGACCTGGGCGAGGAGTTCGGGCGTCGCCGGAGTGCCGGCGAGTGCCAGGTCCTTCGGCTCGCGGTCCCCGGTCCACAGCCGGGGTGTGGTGCCGCGCTCGGCGTCGAACTCGGCGTCCAGCTCCTGCCGTACGGAGGTGTCCTCTTCGTCCTCGGCGGGCGCGGTCGGCAGATGGCCGGGCGAGACCCCGCCCAGCTCGTCCGGGTCGGTGAGCAGCCGCCGGTACAGCGGCGAGCGCTCCTGCAGCTCCTCATGGGTGCCGATGTCGCTGAGCTGGCCGGCGTCCAGGACCGCGATGCGGTCGGCGAGGCCGAGGGTGGAGCGGCGGTGTGCGATCAGCAGGGTCGTCCGGCCGGCCATCACGCCGCGCAGCGCCTCGTGGATCTCGTGCTCCACGCGCGCGTCGACGGCGGAGGTGGCGTCGTCCAGGACGAGCAGCCGCGGGTCGGTGAGGATCGCGCGGGCGAGCGCGAGGCGCTGGCGCTGGCCGCCGGAGAGCGTCAGACCGTGCTCGCCGACCTTGGTGTCGTAGCCGTCCGGCAGCTCGGCGATGAAGCGGTCCGCCTGGGCGGCGCGGGCCGCGGTCTCGATCTCCTCCTGCGTGGCGTCGGGCTTCCCGTACGCCAGATTGGCGCGGACCGTGTCGGAGAACAGGAAGCTGTCCTCGGGGACCAGGCCGATCGCCGCCCGCAGCGACTCCAGCGTCAGCTCGCGGACGTCCTGGCCGCCGACCAGTACGGCGCCGTGCGTCACGTCGTAGTAGCGCGGCAGCAGCAGGGACACGGTGGACTTGCCGCTGCCGGAGGCGCCGACCACGGCGACGGTCTCGCCGGGCCGGATCTCCAGGCTGAAGCCGTCGAGCACCGGGTGGCCGTCCTCGTACCCGAAGGACACGTCATCGAACTCGACCGTCGCCGGTGCGTCCTCGGCCAGCTCCTTCGAGCCGTCCTCGATCACCGGCTCGGTGTCGATCAGCTCCAGTACGCGCTCCACGCCCGCCCGCGCCTGCTGCCCCACGGTCAGCACCATGGCCAGCATCCGCACCGGTCCGACCAGCTGCGCCAGATACGTGGAGAACGCCACGAACGTACCGAGGGTGATCTCGCCGCGCACCGCCAGCCAGCCGCCGAGCGCCAGCATCGCGACCTGGCCGATCGCGGGGACGGCCTGCAGTGCGGGCGTGTACTTCGAATTCAGCCTGATGGTCCGCAGCCGGCCCGCGAACAGCTTCCGGCCGACCGACCGCAGCTTCCCGGTCTCCTGCTCCTCCTGCCCGAAGCCCTTGACCACGCGCACGCCGGACACCGAGCCGTCCACGACGCCCGCGACGGCCGCGGCCTGCGCCTGGGCGTACCAGGTCGCCGGGTGCAGCCGCACCTTGCTGCGCTTGGCGATGAACCAGAGTGCCGGTGCCACGGCGAGCGCGACCAGGGTCAGCGGCAGGGACAGCCAGGCCATGATCACCAGGGAGATCAGGAAGAGCAGAATGTTCCCGATCGTCATCGGCAGCATGAAGAGCAGGCCCTGGATCAGCTGCAGATCGCTGGTGGCCCGCCCGACGACCTGCCCTGTGGACAGCTCGTCCTGCCGCTGCCCGTCCAGCTTGGTGATCGTCCGGAACATGTCGGTCCGCAGATCGTGCTGCACATCGAGCGCGAGGCGTCCGCCGTAGTACCGCCTGATGTACGTCATCACGTACACCACAAGCGCGGCACCGATCAGCAGCCCCGTCCACACCGCGAGCGAACGGGTCGGGGTCTCGATGACGTCGTCGATGATCACCTTGGTGATCAGCGGAGCCAGCGCCATCACGCCCATACCGCCGAGCGAGGCCCCGAGCGCGAGCACCACGTCCTTCGGGTACCGCCATGCGTACCCGGTCAGGCGTCTCGCCCACCCCTTGCCCGCGTCCACCTCGGCTGCCACCTGGGCCCTCCCGTCGATCCGATCTGCCGGTGACGCCAACACGGGGGGCGATCGATTTCATCCCGCTGCAACAAACGGGGCGGGGAAGCACCCGGTCCCGGGCAACGTACGCGTTTACGGCAACAACGTCAGAGCCACCACGTGCTTCGGCGGGATCACCGAAAAGTGTCTGTGATCGAGCGTCGCCACGCGGTCCGTCCCAAAACGTTCGGCGACAGCCATGACCGAGGCGTCCACGGCGCCGAGAGGAAAGTCTGCGTACTGCAGGATCAGATCCGCGGCCAGCGTTCCAGGCTCCAGCTGACCTCGGCCAGAACTGTGCTGGGCAACAGCTTGCGACCCCGCAACCGCGTAAAGAAGTCCACGCGGCGATCGTGGTGCTTGTCATTGGCGTTGAATGCCGCGAGGAGCGGGCCGGTGTCGAGGACAGTGATCATCAGTTCTCGGGCCCGAGGTCTCGTTCCATGCGGTCTCGGATGTAGTCGTCATGCCGCTCGGCGTAATCGGCGGGTGCATCGATGCTGCCGAACATGGCCAGGAACTCTGGCGGCAGCGGCCCCTCGTCGGCGTCGCCCCCGGTAGACGTTCCCGGCACTTCCTCATCGACTCGCGAGAGTTCCTCGTCCTGGGTGATGATCAGCCGCAGGCGGCGCACCTGGGTCGGACTCAGCCGGTCGACCAAGTGGTGCAGATGCTCGTAGTCGTGCGCTGCCGTCATGCTCCAAGTCTGGCACGCTCTGGACAGCCAGGTCGTGGCGTTGCCCGGCTCCTGCGCTCCGAATCGCCACCTCACGGCAGGGTCTGGACGCCGCGGCTGACCGCGATGCGGCGTACGTCGGTGAGGGACTCGGCCATTCTGGCCAGGAGGTAGCGGAGCTGTGGGGGTGTTGCGCGGCTGTCGGCGAGCAGGTCGGTCGCGTGGGCGAGGAGCTCGCCGGCCATCTCGAGCTGTACGCGCTCGGCGTCGTCCGCCATCCGGGAGATCAGGCCGCCCTCGGCGCCGCCGAGGAGGTAGCAGGGCTTGCCCTCCGGCCCCGCCCAGGGCAGCAGCCTCGCGACTCCGCCGACCTGTCCCCGTTCGTCGTTCACCTGTGCCACACCGGCCACCTGCCTCACATTTGTCGCTGTCCGTACGGAACGTGTCACAGCGTGCGAGGGGCGCGGCTAGGCTCGCCAGGGGTTTCCGGGTGACCAGGCAGGCGTCACAGGGGAGTTGACGATGGCGAACAAGTACGGCGACTGGCTCCGCGCGAAGCGGGAGGCCGCGGGCCTCACGCAGCAGGAGCTGGCCGATGCGGCGATCATGACGCGGTCGCACATTGCGCATATCGAGGCGGGGAGACGGGTTCCGTCACGTGACGACGCGAGGCGTCTGGATCGGGCGCTGGGGACGGGGGATGTGCTGGCGAGCTTCTTGCCGGAGCGGGACGTGGTCGTGGCCGAGTACTTCGAGGCTGCCCGCGCGCTCGAGCAACAGGCGGTTTCATTACGCGAGTTCGCGCTGTCCTTCGTGCCGGGCATCCTGCAGACGGAGGCGTATGCGCGGACGGTGCTCAGCACCACGTATCCACCGCTGCCGGCAGAACAACGTGACCAGCGCGTCGTCACCCGCCTTCAGCGAGCAGAAATCCTGAACGACCCGGTGACGCCCTCGGTCTGGGCCCTGCTCGACGAAGCGGTTCTACGCCGCGCAGTCGGCGGCCCTGAAGTGATGGCCGGCCAGCTCGCCCACCTCATCGACCTGGTGGAGTGCGGGCGCATCCGCGTGCACATCCTGCCGTTCGACCTCGGCATGCACCCTCTGATGTCGAGCATGCTGACGCTGATGGCCTTCGACGACCAGCCGCCCGTGGCGTACAACGAGGGAGTGCGGTGGAGCCGGATCCACGACTCACCCGTCGTCGTGGACGAGCTGTACGACCGTTACCATCTCGCCCTGGCGGACGCCCTCCCGCAGACGGAGTCGCTCGCCTTCCTGAAGGCGCGAGCAAAGGAGTACAGAGACCGTGAGCAACCTCGCCATTCCTGACGCCTCGGCCCTCTCCGGCTGGCGGAAGTCCTCGTACAGCAACGACACCGCCGGCAGTTGCCTCGAAGTCCTCGACAACCACGCCGCCCCCGGCGTCCCCGTGCGCGACTCCAAGAACCCCGCCGGCCCCGCCCTCCTCATCACCGCGGCCCCCTGGTCCGCGTTCGTCGCGGCCGTCGCGCGGGGGGAGTTGTCCTGACGCCTTTCGGTCCAGGTCGAAGCACGCCCTGCCGGGCGTCGGTGCCCCTACGATCCCGGCCATGCAGATACAACGGGGGTACTTCATCGCGCTGGTGGCACTGCCACTGGTCCTGGCCACGATCTTCGGCTTGATCCTGTGGGAGCAATCGAGGCTGGACCGGGACGAGTTGGGGGAGGTCTCGCGGGACGCCGTGGACCGGATGGAGTCGGCCCACTATGCCGGCTCGCTCCCCAAGGACATACAGGCGGCGGTGGACTCGGCCGTGGAGAGCGCCGCGCAGCGCAAGTCCGTACCGGTGCCGTTCACGCCGAGCGCGGGCTTCTCGACGGATCCGGGCGACGACAGCCTCCGGACGTACTACTTCCACCTCACCGGCGACGAGGACTGGCACGTCAGCAACGGCAACGCGGACGACGTGGTCTGTCTGACTCTCACGCCGGCCGAGGAAGCGCCGCGGTCCGGGACCGGGCTCTTCGAACCGAAGTTGAAGGACGGGATGTGCCCGGACAACTGACCGCCCGGCCCTACCAGAGCGAGAAGAGGGCATCCGCCAGGCGGTCGAGCTGGGCGATGTCCGAGGACCAGCAGTAGAGCATGACCTCGTCCGCGCCGATGGCGGTGAAGTCCGCGACCGCCGTGCGGATCGACTCCGGCGTGCTGAGGAGGCCTTCGGCCATGTGGTCGGCGCGGCCGGTGAAGTCGTAGTAGTCGAGGAGGACGCGTCGGGCCTGCTCGACGATGTGGTCCGGGCCGAGGGCGACGTTGACCTGGGCGACCAGTCGCGGCCGGCCAGGGCGTTCGTACCTCTCCCAGACCGTCTCCACGTCGCGGAACATGCCGTCCATGAACCGCGGCGGCAGCGCCGCACCGAGGAAGCCGTGGCCGAACCGGCCGACCCGCTCGATCGCCGCCGGCGCGAACCCGCCGAACAGCACCTCAGGCCCACCGGGCGTCGTGGGCGCGGGACCGATGGGCCCGACGCCCTCGCCGTACGGCTCACCGCGCCAGGTCAGGTCGAGCAGCCGCATCTGCTCGTCGAGGCGGCGGCCCCGGCGCCGGATGTCGATGCCTGCGGCGAGGCAGTCGTCCTCGCGCCCGCCGACGCCGATGCCGAGCGTGAACCGGCCGCCGGACAAGCGGTCGAGCGTCGCGGCCTGCTTGGCGAGCAGCGCGGTGTTGTGGACGGGCGCGATCAGCACCTCGGTCTGGAGGCGGATGCGCGAGGTGGCGCCGGCGAGCGTGGCCAGGGTGATCAGCGGCTCGGGATTGTCGTAGACGAGGCGGTCGAGCAGGCCGAGGGTGTGGAAGGGGCCGGCGTCTGCGCGCCGGGCCCAGTCGAGCAGCAGGGCGGGATCGTCGATGGGGAGACCGAGACCGATCTTCATAGGAGAACCTCCGGAGGGCATGCGGACATGAATGCCGCCCCTCCGTGGCTCCGCGCTGCTGTGCGCGGGCTCGCTCCCGTACTGCGGCTGTGTTCTCAGAGAGCGTGATCTGTAGAGTCCGGCGACCATAACGCGGTCGCGCGAGCGCCGGCAACGGACTTATGGCCGGCCCGCCTCAGCCGATCGTGAAGGCCGCCCCCGGGGCCGCGTAGTCGATCGGCCCGGCGTAGTGCTTCCCGGCGCGGGACACCGCTTCCTCCGGGGTGAGGTACGGGCCGACGTGGGTGACGACGAGGCTGCGGGCGCCGGCCGCATGGGCGGTGGCGCCGGTGTCCTCCGGGGTGTGGTGCGCCTGCGGACGCAGGGTCGGCACCTCCGCGCTCTCCGCCTCGCAGAGGAGGGTGTCGCAGTCGGTGGCGAGGTCCGTGAGGGACGGGCAGGGGGCCGTGTCGCCGGAGTAGACGAGCGAACGGCCCGCGGACTCGATGCGTACGGCGAAGCCGGGGATGTCATGTTGCACGGACCGGCTGGTCAGGGTGAGCCCGCCGGCCTCGGCCCGGTGGCCGTCGTACAACTCCCGTACGGAGAAGGCGGATTCGACAGGGCTGCGGGTGTCGGAGTTGGTGAGGAAATGCGCCAGCCGGTCCGCGGTGCCGGGCGGTCCGTACAGCGGGATCGGGGCGTCGAGTTCGAGGTCGGCGTAGCGCGCCGCGTAGTACGCCGTCAGGAGATCCGCGCTGTGGTCGGCATGCAGATGCGAGATCCAGATCGCGTCCACCTCGTCGAGCCGGCAGTACCGCTGCAGCGCGGCGAGCGTCCCACTCCCCGCATCCACCCACACCCGGGCTCCGCCGCCGGCCACCAGATATCCGGAACACGGATTGTCCGCACTCGCGCACGGCGTCGCACTGCCGAGCACAGTGAACTGCAGGTCATCGCTGATCATCTGCGCACCATGCCCGCCGAGGGCCGCCGCCGCAAGGTATGACCTCCACCATCGGTCACCCTGTGAACCGGCGACGGTGCGCCCGCCCTTCGCCCAGCAGCGGCGCCGTACTGTGGGCGCCATGTCAGCGCGCGCCCGATGAGGACCTGCGGAGAACCGCTCGACCTGCGGGGAACCTTCCATCTCGCCCTGATCCGCACGGATCACCTGCCCACCCTGCGCGAGCTCCTGCCGGAAGCCTTGCCCTGGTCGGAGTTCCTGCCCGACGACGACATCGAGACGATGCTCGGCGAGCTCGTCAGCACGGCGCGCGGCACGGTCTCTCCGCAGAGCCCGGACCCCGTCGCCACACTCCTCGCCCAGTGGCAGCACACCGCCGAGATCTACGCCGATCCGGCGCTGCACAACGCGGTGACTCGCGAGCCCGAGGGCGATCTCGGCGCGGTTCCCGCGCCCCGGATCACCGAGTAGCCGCGTGGACCGCAGTCAAGTCAGTCCGCACACCCTGTCACCGCCCGGAGTCAGCTCACTTCGAGACGATCTGCAGGAGGGCCGTCGACGTCGGGCCCGTGGTCATCTGGATGACTACGGCGTCGGGTTGGGGGGAAGGGGCGGTGTCCGGGGAGACGCCGCCGCAGGTGTTGCCGCTGCCGGTGGAGCGGAGGACCGTGAGGCAGCCCTGGCCGGGGCCGGTCGCGCCGCCGGAGGAGCGGCCGTTGTCGGACTTGACCGTGTACTCGACCTTGTTGCGGGCGACCTCGGTGACCGAGAGGGTGGTCGGTCCTGCCGGGCCCTTGAAGCGGATCGTCACCGGCTCGGAGACCGTGACCTCGCAGTCGGCGTCCTTGCAGGCGTCGAGGTCGTCGCCGTCCGCAGCCGTGAAGGACGGCGACGGCTTCGCGGGCGGGCTCGAAGTGGCGGGCGCCGGGCTGGACTTGGTCTTCCCGTCGCCGGGTGCCGCGGTGTCGTCCGCGTTGTCCTGGCCACCGCCGCAGGCGGTCAGCGCCGCCGCGGCAAGGAGCGCGGCCACCGCCCCCGTACGTACCGATCGTGCCCGCATCCCGCTCTCCCGCCCATGTGTCCGCGACGCCACCCGGGTCGGCCCGCCGCTCCCGCGGCCCAGTCTTCCCCGTACGGGACCGGGAACCACCCCGTACGACCGGCCCCGGTTGCCGGGCGCCGGTTGCCGCCGTCCGGCGCCCGCAGTTCCATGGGCGTATGGCCAAGCTCGAGATCAACCTCGTGGTCGCCGACCCGGCCCGCAGCAAGGACTTCTACACCGCCCTCGGCTGCACCTTCCGGCCGCTGTCGCCGGATCCGGACGACATCCAGGCGTGGATGGCCGTGGACGGGCCGCTGCCGGTCACCGTGCACAGCGTGGAGTTCGCCCGCTGGTGGGACACCACGGGCCCGACGGTGGCGCCCGGAGCCACGGTCATCGACGTCACGGTCGCACCGGACGAGGCCCACCGCATGCTCGACGCCGTACCCGCGCACGGGGGCGAGATCGTACAGCCCCTGCGCAACATGCCCTGGCGGCAGGCGTACGCCATCGTCACCGACCCGGACGGCTACCGGTGGGGCGTCAAGACGGAGGAGCTCGACGCCTGAGCTCGACGCCTGAGCGCGACGCCTCAGCCCGCCGCCGTCGCGATGACCTCGTCGAGGATCTCGCGGGTGTGGCGCAGGTCGTCGATGGAGCGGTCGATGCGGGTGCGTTCCGCGGTCAGTTGTTCCAGGAGCCATGGGGTGGCGGTCTCGGCCGGGCCGCCGTCGTGGTCGCGCATGCAGGGCAGGACGCGGGCGATCTTGTCGGTGGTCAGGCCGGCGGCGAGAAGCTGCTGGACGAGGATCACGCGGTCGACGGCCGCCTCGGGGTACTCGCGGTGGCCGCCGGGCGTCCGGTCGGAGGCGAGGAGGCACTTCTGCTCGTAGTACCGGATCGAGCGCACGCTCACGGCCGTGCGCCGGGACAGTTCGCCGATCTTCATGTCGCCCACCTCTGCCGCCGGGCGGCCGTCACCGTACGGCCGGGGTTGAATCTGACACCGGTGTCAGATCTTACGGTTCCGGCATGACGAACACAGCGCAGTCGACGGAGACGGGCCACTCGACGGACACGGCCCACTCCCCGCTTCTCACCCCGTACGCAGCCCGGGGCCTCGATCTCCCCAACCGCCTCGTCATGGCGCCCATGACCCGGTTCCGCGCCGCGGAGGACGGGACTCCGCTCCCGGTCGTCGCGGAGTACTACGCGCAGCGCGCGGACGCCGGGCTGCTGGTCAGTGAGGGCATCTGGCCGCACCGCAGGGGCCAGAGCGGCTGGCGCATCCCGGGCCTGGAGACCGAGGCGCATGTCGCCGGCTGGCGGACGGTCACCGAGGCCGTGCACGCACGCGGCGGCCGGATCTACGCGCAGCTCATGCACGGCGGACGCCAGGGGCACCCGCGCTCGCGGCTGCTCGGGGACGTCCCGGCGGGCCCGTCCGCCGTCCCCACACCGAGCCCGGTGCACGTGAAGGACGGCAAGGCCGAGGCGCCCGTGCCGCGCGAGATGACGACCGCCGACATCCGGACCGCGATCGACGATCATGTGGCCGCCGCGCGCAACGCGCTGCGGGCCGGCTTCGACGGCGTGGAGATCCACGGCGCCAACAGCTATCTGACCCACCAGTTCCTCGCCGACAACACCAACCTCCGCAGCGACGCGTACGGGCGGGAACGGACCCTGTTCGCCGTCGAGTTGGTGACCGCGGTCGCCGAGGCCATCGGGGCGCACCGGCTCGGGCTCAGGCTCTCGCCCGGCAACCCGCAGTTCGGTATGGCCGAGCGCAACCCGGGGCCGGTGTACCGCGCACTGGTGGACACCCTCGATCCGCTCGGCCTCGCCTACCTCCACCTCACCGACAACGACGCCTACCCGGCTCTCGCGGACCTGCGCCCGCGCTGGCACGGCACGCTGATCGCCAACGTCGGCGAGAACCACGCGCCCACCAGCCAGGCCCAGGGCGAGCGGGTGCTCACGGAGGGCCTCGCCGACCTCGTGTCGTACGGGCGCGCCTTCCTCACCCATCCCGATCTGCCGGCCCGGATCGCGGTGCACGACCCGCTCGCGACGCCGATCGACATGGCGCACCTGTACACGCACGGCGCGGAGGGCTACACGGACTATCCGACGCTTGAGGGGGAGCGTCGTGCGGGGCGGCGGGACGCCGCGGTGGCCGCCTTGTGAGTCCGGTCGCTCAGCCCTCCCCGGTGTGCGTCGGCGCGAAGAGCCGCAGCGTCGCGGGCAGGACGACCACCGAAGGGCCGGGCGCGGCAAGGGACTTGGCCAGGTCCGCGGCGAGGGTGTCGGGGGTGGTGAGGGTGGCGGGCACGTCGAAGGACGTGGCCAGGGCGACGAAGTCGGGGCGGGCGAGTTCGGTGCCGGTGGTGGTGCCGTAGGCGTCGGTGAGGTAGTCGCGCAGGATGCCGTAGCCGCCGTCGTCGACGATCAGCCAGGTGATGTTCAGGTCGTGCTGGCGGGCCGTGGCGAGCTCCGCGATCGAGTAGAGGGCGCCGCCGTCGCCGGAGACGGCGAGCACCGGTCCTGTGGGGTCGGCGACGGCCGCGCCGATCGCGGCGGGGAAGGCGTAGCCGAGGCCGCCGGCGCCCTGCGCGGAGTGCATGGTGTTGGGGCGGCGGGCGTCGAACGCGGACCACGCCCAGTAGGTCAGCATGGTCATGTCCCAGAAGCTGGGCGCCCGGTCGGGCAGGGCCTCGCGCACGGCGGCGAGGATGCGCTGCTCCGCGCCGAGGTCCTGGGAGTCGATACGGGTACAGATCCGGGCCAGGACGTCACGGACCCGGTCGGCCGGGGACGGGGTGGCCGTGGACGGGTCGGCCACGGACGGGGCGGGCCGGTGGTCGTCGAGGGTCTCCAGGAGGGCCGTCAGCGCGAGGCGGGCGTCGGCGTGGATGCCGAGCGCCGGATGGTTCGCCTCGAGTTTGCCCGCGTCGGCCTCGATCTGGATCAGACGGCCGCGGGGCGCGAACGTGTGGTAGTTCGAGGAGAGTTCGCCGAGACCGGAGCCGACGACGAGCAGGACGTCCGCGTCCTCCAGGAAGTCGGTGAGGTGCCGGTCCTCCAGCCAGGACTGCAGCGAGAGCGGGTGCTCCCAGGGGAAGGCGCCCTTGCCGCCGAAGGTGGTGGCGACGGGCGCGGAGAGCTGCTCGGCGAGCGCCCGCAGTTTGCCGGAGGCGTCGGAGCGGATCACTCCGCCTCCGGCGATGATCGCGGGGCGTTCGGCGCCGGCGAGGAGGTGTGCGGCGACGGCCGTCAACTCCGGCCGCGGGACGACCTCGTGGGGTGTCGCGTCCATCGCCGTGACACCGGGCAGCCGGGTCTCGGCGGACAGCACGTCCGCGGGGATCTCCACCCAGACCGGCCCGTGCGGTGCAGTCAGCGCGGACTCCCAGGCGGCGGCGATCGCGGACGGGATCTGCGACTGGGTGCGCGCGGTGTGCACGGACTTGACCACATCGCGGAACGAGGCCTGCTGGTCGCGGAGTTCGTGCAGATGGCCGTGCCGGCCGCCGCCGAGCCCGGCGACCGGGACCTGGCTCGCGATCGCCAGGACGGGCGCGCTGGCCGCGGCGGCCTCCTGGAGCGCGGGCAGCGCGGTGAGGGCGCCGGGACCGGTCGACACCAGCAGCGGGGCCGCCTCGCCCGTGATCCGTCCGTACGCGTCGGCGGCGAAGCCCGCGTTGTTCTCGACGCGCAGACCGACGTAGTGCAGGTTGCTGCGGCGCACGGCGTCGAACAGGCCGAGCGCGTGCTGCCCCGGCAGACCGAAGACGGTCGTCGCACCGAGCCCGTACAGGGTCTCGACGACCAGGTCACCGCCGGTGCGCCCCGGCTCCGGGTCCAGGGCGGCGGCCGTCTGGCGCGGGGTCGGACGCAGCTCCAGGTCGTGGTCGTGGGTCACGGGGGTCTCTTTCCGGCGGGTCGGGTCGGGTCGGGTCGGTTCTGCTCAGCGGTACGGTCGCGGCCCACCGCTGCACAGCACCCAGTGTGTCCGCGCCGGACGACGGGGCGCGAGGCGGGGCGGAGCGCTGCGCGGTGCGGGCTCTGAGGTCCCCCAGCCGGAGTCCACGCACTGAGTCCACGCACTGAGTCCGCGCACTGAACCGTGCATGAGCTGTCGGCCGGGGGCAGGGACAGCGTGCCGGATGCCACGCAGAACTCCGCGGCCATACCCCAGCGCCCGGGAACCTGGGCCGCCCCGGTCCGAGCGCACGAGCACCTGCCCGACGGCCCGGCCCGCTTCCGGACCGCCACCACCGAAACCGAGATCGGACGGACCCGCCACGGACCCTGACCGCCCCAGCCGGAAGACACGAACACGTACCGACAGCACTCGGCGCCCCGCTCGGCGCGGCTTGCCCCGGTTCCAGGCGGCCGCCGACACCGGGGCGCGGCCGGCCGGGGCGAGGCCCGGCTCGGTGGCGCCGTCACGTGTGGATGCCGGGCGATGTCAGCGAAGCAGGTCGTGGGCGGCGCCCACCCCGGCCCCCCTGACCACCGGTCAGGCCTCGCGCCCCGCCGCGATCTGCCGGGCCATGATCGTGGTCAGTTCGTACGCCGTGTGGGAGGCCGCGACCGAGGTGATCTCGGCGTGGTCGTACGCCGGTGCCACCTCGACGAGGTCCGCGGACACGAGATGGCAGGAGGCGAGGCCGCGCAGGATCTCCAGGAGCTCGCGGGACGTGAGGCCGCCGGCCTCCGGGGTGCCGGTGCCGGGCGCGTGGGCCGGGTCGAGCACATCGATGTCGATGGAGATGTACAGCGGGCGGTCGCCGATGCGCTGCCGCAGCTGGTCGGTGATCTCGTCCACGCCGCGGCGCATCACGTCCGCGGAGGTGACGATGCCGAAGCCCATCTTGGCGTCGTCGTCCAGGTCCTTCTTGCCGTAGAGCGGGCCCCGGGTGCCGACGTGGGAGAGCGCGGAGGTGTCCAGGATGCCCTCCTCGACGGCCCGGCGGAACGGGGTGCCGTGCGTGTACTCAGCGCCGAAGTAGGTGTCCCAGGTGTCGAGATGGGCGTCGAAGTGAAGGAGCGCGACCGGCCCGTGCTGCTTCGCGACGGAACGCAGCAGCGGCAGCGCGATCGTGTGGTCGCCGCCGAGCGTCATCATCCGCGCGCCGGTCGCCAGGAGGTCGTCCGCCGCACCCTCGACGGTCTCCACGGCCTCGTTGATGTCGAACGGATTGGCCGCCACGTCACCGGCGTCCGCGACCTGCGCGAGGGCGAACGGCGAGGCGTCCTGCGCCGGGTTGTACGGGCGGAGCAGCCGCGAGGCCTCCCGTATCGCATTGCCGCCGAAGCGGGCGCCGGGCCGGTAGGAGACACCGGTGTCGAAGGGCACACCGACCACGGCGACGTCGGCCGCACCGACCTCGTCCAGGCGGGGCAGCCGGGCGAAGGTCGCGGGGCCCGCGTAGCGCGGGATCCGGGAGGAGTCGACGGGGCCGCGGGGCGTGGACGGGGTGTGGCTGGTCATGCGGGGGCCTTTCACAGCGGAAGGGACAGGGGTCGGTCCTGCGGTCAGGTCGGTCCTACGGTCAGGTCGGTCCTGGCGGTCAGGGCTCGTACAGCTCGGGGCGCCGGTCGCCGAACACGTCGTTGTGGTCGCCGAGCCGCTTGTCACGGGCCCGGGCCGGATCGCACTCGGCGAGCAGCAGGGTGGGGCCCTCGGTCGGGCGGTGGCCGGCGAGCGGGAAGCCGTCCGGGTCGACGATCACGGAGCCGCCGGTCCAGGCCGTGCCGCGCTCCTCGCCGGCCCGGTCGCAGGCGGCGACGTAGAGACGGTTGACCGCGGCGTCGGCCTGGACGCGTACGACCTCGCCGGGGCGCTCGCCGTCGGGGCGCGGGAAACGCGGCCAGTTGACCGGCGCGCACAGCAGCTCGGTGCCGGCGAGGGCGGCGAGCCGTACCCACTCGGGGAACTCCAGGTCGTAGCAGACCATGACGCCGATCCGGCCGACGGACGGGACCTCGACGACCGGCGGCCGCTCGTCACCGGGGACGAAGAACTCGGCCTCGGTGCCGAAGAGATGAGCCTTGCGGTAGCGGGCGCGGAGCTCGCCCGAGGGGTCGATCAGGACCGCCGAGTTGCGGACCCGGCCGTCCGCGTCGCGCTCGCACAGGCCCGCGACCAGGGTCACGCCGTGCCGGCGGGCGGCGGCGGACCAGGCGGTGACAGCGGGACCGTCGACGGGCTCGGCGAGGGCCGCGGCCTCGGCGGCGTCGGCGAAGACGTAACCGCTGTTGGCCAGCTCGGGCAGCACGACGACCTGGGCGCCGGCCGCCGCGGCTTCGGCCACGGCCTCCTCAGCTGCGGCGCGATTCCCGGCCGCGTCACCGACCGCCAATTCGAGCTGCGCACAGGCCACGGTCGTCATACGTTCCACTGTCTCCCGCCTCGTCGAGCACTGCCGGGCGGCCTCGGGCGGGACCGGCCCCGGTTCGGCTGCGGGTGCGCGGACGCGGGGTGTACGCCTGGGCCACCACTCGAAGCTAGCGCGGTCCGCGACCAGCCCCGATGGCCCGCCGGGCGAATCCTCTCCCTCCTCCTGGACACCATGTCCATTCCGCTGGGCGACACTGGACCCATGCCCCTGCTCCTCTCCGACCTGGTCGACCTCCCGGACCTGCATCTCTCCACCGTCACGGGGCGCCGGCACCTCGACCGCCCGGTGCTCGCCGCGCACGCCTCGGAGCTGGTGCGGCCCGGCGCCTGGCTGCAGGGCGGGGAGCTGCTGATGACGATCGGGCTGCTGCTCCCGATGGAGCCGGCCGCCTGCCGGGCGTACGTGGACGATGTGGCCGCGGGCGGTGCGCACGCGCTTGCGCTCGGGCTCGGCGGCGATCTGCCGTACCAGGAAGCACCCGCTCCGTTGATCGACGCGGCGACGGAGGCCGGGCTTCCGCTCCTCACGGTCGGGGCGCAGGTGCCGTTCATCGCGGTGACCAAGGCGGTGTTCGCGGCGCAGGCGGCGGAGCAACGGGCCGCCGTTGAACGGGCGTTCGCCACCCAGCGGGGCCTCACCGCGGCCGCCGCCTCAGGTCGGGGCCTGGCCCCGACCCTGGACGCATGGACAGCGGCAACCGGCATCCGCGCCTACGTCACGGACCCCCTCGGCCGCGTCCTGGCGGCGGACGGCAGCGGGCCGCGGGAGGTGGGGGACGGCACCTGGCCGGAGCCGGAGGGTGGCGGCCGCGGTGAGCCTCCGCCGGGTGACGCCGACAGTCCGCGTACGGCCGCGGGCCCGGCGGACGTCGGCCGGCCCGATGCCTCCGCCGGAGGGGATCAGGCTCCGAGTGGCGGGAGTCCCCTCACCGGCGATGACCCCGCGGTGGCCGGGCGCGATCTGTTGCGGCGGGTCGCGACAGGCGGGCTGCGGTCCAGTGCCGCGGCGCCGGGGCTCGAGGTACAGCCGCTCGGGGCGCGGCGGCTGCGCGGGATGCTGTTGCTCGCCGGTACGCCGGGGTCCGACGACCGGCTCCTTGTGCCGGGGCTCGTCTCGCTGCTCTCGCTCGAGCTGGAGCGCCGGCATCTGGCCGGAGAGCCGGAGCGCCGCCGCCGGGCGACACTGCTCGGTCGCCTGCTCGCCGAGGACGTCAGCGCGGAGCAGGCCGGTGACGTACTGGCGGTGGCCGGCCTGGCGTCGGCCGCGGTGCGCGGCGTGGTGGTGTCGGTGAACCCACCGGCGGACGCCGGGGACCCGGCCGCCATGGAACTCGCCGCCGATCTCGCCCTCGCCGTGCCCGGCGGCCTCACCCGGGCCCGGGGCACGCTGGTGGAGGCGCTGGTCGGTGCGGAACTCGACCTCGACGCCGTACTCGCCCACTTCGCGCCCGGCCGCCCCGCGGGCATCGGCTCGGCAGTGCCGCCGGAGGCCGCCCGGGTGTCGCTGCGCGAGGCGGCCGGTCTGGTGGAGCTGAGCCGGGACGCCGGGCATCCGGTACGGGCCCGGCGGACGCGGTCCAGCGGCCTGCTGCTCGGCCTCGGGGACCGGCCGGCCCTCGCCGGGTACGCGGACTCCGTGCTCGGCCCGCTGGACGCCGCGGACCCGTCGGGCGCCCTGACCCGTACCCTCGCCACCTGGCTGGACTGCGGAAGCTCCTGGGACGAGACGGCCCGCCGCCTGGGCCTGCACCGGCACACCGTTCGCAACCGCCTCGACAAGGCCGCCCGCCTCACCGGCCGCCGCCTCGACGACGGCGACGACCGCTTCGACCTGTGGCTCGCCCTCCGCGCCCGCGCAGCGGCGGGCCCGACTTGACGGCCGGACCACCCGAGCCCCGCCCCCCCTGGGCGGGCCCGACCCCGGCCAGAAGCGGAGACATCCGCTCCGCCCGGGCCTGTCCGCCCCTCGGAACCCGTTCCCCCGAGCGGCCCGAGCGACGGCACAATGGGGGCATGCCGATACCCAGTCGGGTCGCCCTGGTCGACCACCTCGTCCGCACCCGTATCGCCGGAGACGTCGCCACCCCGCGCGACAACAACCTCTCCCACTACCGCAAGCTCGCCAACGGCGACCGGCACTACTGGCTGGGACTCGAGCTCGGCGACCGCTGGACCGACGAGCAGGACGTGCTCGCGGTGATGGCCGAGCGCTGCGGCGTCAACGACGACCCGGAGTACCGCTTCGGGCAGGACACCATCGACCCGGAGCTGACCGTCGACGCCCTGGACCGGCTGGCCGCGCGGCTGCGCAAGGCGGCCGCGAGCCGGCAGCGGGTGCTGTTCGCGACCGGTCACCCGGGCGGGCTGCTCGACGTGCACCGGGCGACGGCGGCCGCGCTGCGCAGGGCGGGCTGCGAGATCGTGGTGATCCCCGAGGGCCTCACCGCGGACGAGGGCTATGTCTTCCAGTTCGCCGACGTGGCGGTACTCGAACGCGGCGCGACGCTCTGGCACACCCATTCCCCCGAGCCGATGAACGCGATCCTCGACGGCCTGGAGCGCGAGGGCCGCCCGGTGCCCGACCTGGTCGTCGCCGACCACGGCTGGGCCGGCCGGGCCGGTCAGCGCGGCCTGGACTCGGTGGGGTACGCGGACTGCAACGACCCGGCGCTCTTCATCGCGGAGGCCGAGGGCACCCTGCAGGTCACCGTCCCGCTCGACGACCACGTCACCAGCCCCCGGCACTACGACCCGATGACGGCGTACCTGCTGGACGCGGCCGGCCTGGACGCAGCCGCGTAGCCGAAGCGACACCGCCCGCCGGGGCCGGGAGGTCAGCCGCCCGACCGCCCCGGCGTCGGATCCAGATACACCCGCCGGATCTCCGGATACCGCGCCCGCAGCCGCCGCTCCGCCTCCTCGCAGGCCGCCTCCACCTGCGCCGCACTGGACAGGTCACGGAAGTCGACCTTGGCGGCGATCATCACCTCGGCCGGCCCCTGCACCAGCGTCACCAGATCCAGTACGGCCACCACGTGCTCGACGCCGAGGAGCTCCTCGCGCACCCCGTCCCGCGCCCGTGCCGACATCGGCCGGCCCACCAGATACTGGGCGTTGGACCTGCCGAGCACCCATGCCACGTACACGAGCAGCAGGCCGATCAGGAGCGAGGCGACGCCGTCCCAGACGCTCGACCCGGTGAGCTGGGTGGCGAGCAGCCCGCCCGCGGCGAGCAGCAGGCCGGTCAGCGCGGCGGAGTCCTCCATGACCACGGCCTTGACCGCGGTGTCCGGGGTGTGGCGCAGATACCGGCCGAAGCGCACACCGTGCCGCTCCGCCTCCCCGGTGGCCTGCCGGAGCCCGGTGCGCAGCGAGAAGCCCTCCAGGAGGAAGGCGATCGCGAGCACCACGTACGACAGGACCGGGCTGCCCATCTCCTCGCCGTGCGTGAGGGTGTGGATGCCGTCGTACACGGCGAAGACACCGCCGCCCACGAAGGTGGCGACGGAGGCGAGCAGCGCCCAGATGTAGCGCGCGGGTCCGTAGCCGAGCGGATGCTCGTCGTCCGCGGGCCGTTCGCTGCGCTTGAGTGCGACGAGCAGCATCAGTTCGGTGACCGTGTCGGCCACCGAGTGGGCGGCCTCGGAGAGCATCGCGCTGGAGCCGCTGACCAGGCCGGCGACGGCCTTCGCCGCGGCGATGCCGAAGTTGGCGGCCGCGGCGACAAGGACGGTGAAGACGCTCTCGCCGGAATCCGACGCCCCGGAGCCGCCCGTGTCCTCGGCCCGCTCGGCCCGCCCACCGTCCCGTTCGCCGTCCGGTTCGCCGTCCCGTTCGCTGGTCATGCGGTGACGTTAAGGCCGCGGGGTGGGCCACGCACACGGGCCGCCGGGCGGGCACGCACACGGACGAGGCAGCCGCGCCTCAGCGCGGCACGCGCACCAGTCCCTCCTGGATGACGGAGACCGCGAGCCGCCCGTCCTGGGTGTAGATCCGGGCCTGCCCGAGTCCGCGGCCGCCGGAGGCCGAGGGCGACTCCTGGTCGTAGAGCAGCCATTCGTCGGCGCGGAACGGGCGGTGGAACCACATCGCGTGGTCGAGGGACGCGCCCACCACGTCGCCCACGGTCCAGCCGCCCCGGCCGTGCGCGAGCAGCACCGAGTCGAGCAGGGTCATGTCGGAGACGTACGTGGCCAGGCAGACGTGCAGCAGCGGATCGTCGGCGAGCTTGCCGCCGGTCCGGAACCAGACCTGTGAGTGCGGCTCCCGGGGCGCGCCCACGCTCGCGTACGGCGGCTCGTCCACGTACCGCAGGTCGACGGCCGCGCGAGCCTGGAGCATCCGCTCGACGATGCCCGGATCGCTGAACCGGTGCGCGTACCGGGGCAGCATCTCGGCCGCGGTGGGCAGCAGTTCGGGATCGGTCGTGGGCGGCATCGGAGCCTGGTGCTCGAGCCCTTCCTCCACGCTCTGGAAGGACGCCGAGAGATGGAAGATCGGCCGGCCGTGCTGTACGGCGACGACGCGGCGCGTGGTGAACGACCCGCCGTCCCGGATCCGGTCCACCTCGTAGACGATCGGTGCACCCGGATCGCCCATGCGCAGGAAGTACGCGTGCAGCGAGTGGGCGTGCCGGCCCTCGGGGACGGTGCGGCCCGCGGCGACGAGCGCCTGGGCCGCGACCTGTCCGCCGAAGACCCGCGGCACCAGCGCGGAGCGCGACTGGCCGCGGAAGAGGTCCTGCTCGATCCGCTCCAGATCGAGGAGATCGAGCAGGGCCTCGAGTTCCTGGTTCACCTCGGTCAGAGGCCCATGTTCTTCGCGATGATCATCTTCATGACCTCGCTGGTGCCGCCGTAGATGCGGTTGACGCGGTTGTCGGCGTAGAGGCGGGCGATCGGGTACTCGTTCATGAAGCCGTAGCCGCCGTGCAGCTGGAGGCAGCGGTCGATGACGCGGTGCGCGACCTCGGTGCAGAAGAGCTTGGCGCTGGCGGCCTCGGCGGCGGTCAGCTCGTGCGCGTCGAGCGCCTCGAGGGCGCGGTCGGCGACGGCCTCGGCGGCGTCCACCTCGGCCTGGCAGGCGGCCAGTTCGAACTTGGTGTTCTGGAACGAGGCGACGGTCTTGCCGAAGACCGTGCGGTCCTGCACGTACTCCTTGGCGAAGCCGACGGCGGCCTTGGCCTGCGCATAGGCACCGAAGGCGATGCCCCAGCGCTCGGAGGGGAGGTTCTGGCCGAGGTAGTGGAAGCCCTTGTTCTCCTCGCCGAGGAGGTCTTCGACGGGGACCTTGACGTCGACGAAGGCGAGCTCGGCGGTGTCGGAGGTCTTGAGGCCGAGCTTGTCGAGCTTGCGGCCGACCGAGTAGCCCTCGGACTTGGTGTCCACGGCGAACAGCGAGATGCCGTGCCGGCGGTCCTCGGCGCTCGGGGCGTCGGTGCGGGCGCAGACGATGACCTTGTCGGCGTGCACACCGCCGGTGATGAAGGTCTTGGCGCCGTTGAGGACGTAGTGCGTGCCGTCCTCGGAGAGCTTCGCGGTGGTCTTCATGCCGGCCAGGTCGGAGCCGGTGCCCGGCTCGGTCATGGCGAGCGCCCACATCTCCTCGCCGGTGACGAACTTCGGCAGGTAGCGCTTCTTCTGCTCGTCGGTGGCGAGCATCTGGATGTACGGCAGGCCGAGCAGGACGTGCACGCCGGAACCGCCGAAGGAGACGCCCGCGCGGGCGGTCTCCTCGTACATGATCGCCTCGAACTTGTGCGAGTCGATGCCCGCGCCGCCGAACTCCTCGGGCACGCGGATGCCGAAGATGCCGAGCTCGCCGAGCTTGTAGTAGAAGTCGCGGGGCGCCTGGCCGGCGGCGAACCAGTCGTCGTAGACGGGGACGACCTCGGTCTCGATGAAGGCGCGGAGGGTCTCCCGGAACGCCTGGTGATCCTCGTTGTAGACGGTACGGCGCACTGGGGGCCTCCTGATCGGCCTGGTCGGCAGCTGGCTAAGCGCTTGCTCAGACGAAGTTACCGGGGAGTCCGAACGGCTGTCCAGACCAACGGGGCGAGGCGCGCATCACGCCGAGGCCGCATCGAAGGCGCCGCGGGCCAGGCGGTGCAGCAGCGCGGCGGTGGCGCGGCGGCCGGGCAGGGTGCCGGAACGGCCCAGGTGCGGGGTCGAGTTGAGCAGCCCGAAGACCGCGTGCACGGTGGCCCGCGCCTCCGGCTCGGCGAGCTGCGGATAGACCTTACGGACGGCCTCCACCCACAGCTCGACGTACTGCCGCTGCAGCTGGCGGACCAGGCGGCGGTCGGTGTCCCGGAGGCGGTCGAGCTCGCGGTCATGGAGGGTGATGAGGGGGCGGTCGTCGAGCGCGAAGTCGATGTGCCCCTCGATCAGCGCGTCGAGCAGCTCGTCCGCCGAGCCGTCCGCCTCCGCGACGCATCGCCTGCCGCCGGTGAGGAGCCTGCCGCTGATACCCACGAGGAGCTCGGCGAGCATCGCGTCCTTGCCCGCGAAGTGGCGGTACAGGCCCGGGCCGCTGATCCCGACGGCGGCCCCTATCTCGTCCACGCCGACGCCGTGGAAGCCGCGCTCGGCGAAGAGGCGGGCGGCCTGCTTGAGGATCTGCTCGCGGCGGGACGTCGGTGCACTGGTGCTCATGAGAATTCATTCTAGACAGGACGGTTAGCGGTCGTTAACCTGAGAGGCGGTGTTAACGGTCATTAACAGGCGGGCGCGGTCGTACAGGCATCTCGTACCAGCTACGGGCACCTCGTACGAGCGCGGCCATACGAGCAAAGGGGCTCGACCGATGCAGCAGGCACCGGTGCTTCACAGCGGGGTCGATCCCGCCTCGGAGGCCTGGCGGGTCAATGAGGCGGCGCACCACGCCCTGGTCGAGGAGCTGCGCCAGAAGCTCGCCGCGGCCCGGCTCGGCGGCGGTGAGCGGTCCCGGGCCCGCCATGTGGCCCGCGGCAAGCTCCTTCCGCGGGACCGCGTGGACACCGTGCTCGACCCGGGCTCGCCCTTCCTGGAGCTGGCGCCGCTCGCGGCGGACGGGCTGTACGGCGGGGACGCCCCGGCGGCCGGCGTGATCGCCGGCATCGGCCGCGTCTCGGGCCGCGACTGCGTGGTGGTGGCGAACGACGCGACGGTCAAGGGCGGCACGTACTACCCGATGACGGTCAAGAAGCACCTGCGCGCCCAGGAAGTGGCCCTGGAGAACCGCCTGCCGTGCCTGTATCTGGTCGACTCGGGCGGCGCCTTCCTGCCGATGCAGGACGAGGTCTTCCCGGACCGCGAGCACTTCGGCCGGATCTTCTACAACCAGGCCCGGATGTCCGGCGCCGGCATCCCGCAGATCGCCGCGGTCCTCGGCTCCTGCACGGCCGGCGGTGCGTACGTCCCGGCGATGAGCGACGAGGCGGTGATCGTCCGCGGCCAGGGCACCATCTTCCTCGGCGGCCCGCCCCTGGTGAAGGCGGCGACCGGCGAGGTCGTCACGGCCGAGGAGCTGGGCGGCGGCGAGGTGCACTCGCGCACCTCCGGGGTCACCGACCACCTCGCCGAGGATGACGCGCACGCCCTGCGCATCGTGCGGGACATCGTCGCGACCCTGCCCGCCCGCGGCCCCCTGCCCTGGTCCACCGAGCCGGCCGAGGAGCCGAAGGTCGATCCGTACGGCCTCTACGGCGCGGTGCCGGCCGACTCCCGTACGCCCTACGACGTCCGCGAGGTCGTCGCGCGCGTGGTGGACGGCTCCCGCTTCCAGGAGTTCAAGGCCGAGTACGGCACGACCCTGGTCACCGGCTTCGCCCACATCCACGGCCACCCGGTGGGGATCGTGGCGAACAACGGCATCCTGTTCTCCGAATCCGCCCAGAAGGGCGCCCACTTCATCGAGCTGTGCGACCAGCGCGGCATCCCCCTGCTCTTCCTGCAGAACATCTCGGGATTCATGGTCGGCCGGGACTACGAGGCGGGCGGCATCGCCAAGCACGGCGCCAAGATGGTCACCGCGGTGGCCTGCACCCGCGTCCCCAAGCTGACCGTGGTGATCGGCGGGTCGTACGGCGCGGGAAACTACTCGATGTGCGGCCGGGCGTACTCCCCGCGCTTCCTGTGGATGTGGCCCAACGCCAAGATCTCCGTGATGGGCGGCGAACAGGCCGCCTCGGTCCTGGCGACGGTCAAGCGGGACCAGTTGGAGGCCCGCGGCGAGAGCTGGTCCGAGTCCGCGGAGGAGGAGTTCAAGGCCCCGGTCCGCGCGCAGTACGAGACCCAGGGCAATGCGTACTACGCCACGGCCCGCCTCTGGGACGACGGTGTGATCGACCCGGCCGACACCCGCAGGACCGTCGGCCTCGCCCTGACCGCCTGTGCGAACGCCCCGCTGGGAGACCCCGGCTTCGGCGTCTTCCGGATGTGAGGGGGCGGCGATGACAGCGGCACAGGCAGCAGCGGAATCCGTGCAGGGACCTTCGGGAGTGGCCATGTTCGACACCGTGCTCGTCGCCAACCGGGGCGAGATCGCGGTCCGTGTCATCCGTACGCTGCGCCGGCTCGGCATCCGCTCCGTCGCGGTCTTCAGCGACGCGGACGCGGACGCCCGCCATGTGCACGAGGCGGACACGGCGGTACGGATCGGGCCGGCGGCCGCGGCCGACAGCTATCTGTCCGTGCAGCGGCTCCTGGACGCGGCCGCCCGCAGCGGCGCCCGGGCGGTCCACCCGGGATACGGCTTCCTCGCGGAGAATGCGGGCTTCGCGCGCGCCTGCGAGGAGGCCGGCCTGGTCTTCATCGGTCCCGGCGCGGACGCCATCGACCTGATGGGCGACAAGATCCGGGCCAAGGAGACCGTGCGGGAAGCCGGCGTTCCGGTCGTCCCGGGGTCCTCGGGCAGCGGCCTGACCGATGCCGAACTGGCCGCGGCCGCCCGGGAGATCGGCATGCCGGTGCTGCTCAAGCCGTCGGCGGGCGGCGGTGGCAAGGGCATGCGGCTGACCCGCGTCGAATCGGCGCTCCTTGAGGAGATCGCCGCCGCGCGGCGCGAGGCCCGCGCCTCCTTCGGCGACGACACGCTGCTCGTGGAGCGCTGGATCGAGCGGCCCCGGCACATCGAGATCCAGGTCCTCGCGGACGGGCACGGCGGCGTGGTGCACCTCGGCGAGCGCGAGTGCTCGCTGCAGCGCCGGCACCAGAAGATCATCGAGGAGGCCCCGTCGGTACTGCTCGACGAGGCGACCCGGGCCGCGATGGGCGAGGCGGCCGTGCGCGCGGCGCGCTCCTGCGGGTACCGGGGCGCGGGCACCGTGGAGTTCATCGTGCCGGGCGGCGACCCGGCGGCGTACTGCTTCATGGAGATGAACACCCGGCTGCAGGTGGAACACCCGGTCACCGAGCTAATCACCGGACTCGACCTGGTGGAGTGGCAGATCCGGGTGGCCGCGGGCGAGCAACTGCCGTTCGCCCAGGGGGACATCACGCTCACCGGGCACGCCGTGGAGGCCAGGGTCTGCGCCGAGGACCCGGGCCGCGGCTTCCTGCCGTCCGGCGGTACGGTGCTCGCGCTCGCCGAGCCGGGCGGCGACTGGAGCTCCCCGCTGACCGGCCGTGCTGCCGGCGGCGTACGCACGGACTCCGGCCTCAGCGAGGGCACGGAGGTCGGCAGCCGGTACGACCCGATGCTGTCGAAGGTCATCGCGTACGGTCCGGACCGGGCGGCGGCGCTGCGCGGTCTGCGGGCCGCCCTGGCGGACACGGTGACCCTCGGCGTCCCGACGAACGCGGGCTTCCTGCGCCGCCTCCTCGCCCATCCGGCGGTGATCGAGGGCGAGTTGGACACGGGGCTCGTGGAGCGGGACGCGGACTCGCTGGTCTCGGAAGAGGTCCCGGCGGAGGTGTACGCGACGGCGGCGCTGCTGCGGCATGCGCGGCTCGCCGACGCCGCTGCGGGCGGCGGCACTTGGGCAGACCCCTTCGCCGCCGCCGACGGCTGGCGGCTCGGCGGCGAGCCGGCATGGACGCCGCACGCCCTGCGGGTACCGGGGCAGGACCCGGTGACGCTCGCCGTACGCCCGGCGACCACTGCCCCCGGCCGGAGTCGCCCCCTGACCGGGGAACTGGAGATCCGCCTCGACGGTCCGGGGGCGCTTGCCGCGGGGGCCGGGGACGACACGCGCACCGGACGCGACACGGCGTCCGGGGACGACACGGCCACCGGGGCCGGTGCGACGGCCGGAGTCGGCGCGAACATCGCCGGCGGCACGGACACCGGGACCCGTACGGCAGTCGCAGCCGACACCGGGACCGGCACGACGGCCGGAAGCGGCACAACAGGTGGCGACAGCACGGTCACCGGCAACGACACAGGCACCGGGACCGGGACCGGCGCGGGCGCGAGGGCCGGAGGCGGCACGGACGCCGGAAGCGGCACGGTGTCCGGCACGGGGCACAGCGCGGATTCCAGACCCGACGCGGATTCCAGGCCCGGCACGGGCCCCGGCTCGCTCGACGCCGGGCAGGGGGACCGTGGGCCGCGCCGTGGCCTGCTCGCCCGTCTCGTGGCCGTCAGGCCGGGCCGGGTCACCGTCGAACTCGGCGGAGTCACGCACACGTTCAGCCACGCGATCGATGGCACCGACGACTGGCTCGGGCGGGACGGCGACTCCTGGCGGGTGCAGCGGCACGACCCGGTGGAGGCGGCGCTGCGGGGCACCGCGCACGCCGGTGCCGACACCCTGGCGGCCCCGATGCCCGGCACCGTGACCGTGGTCAAGGCCGCGGTGGGTGACCACGTGACGGCAGGGCAGAGCCTGCTCGTCGTCGAGGCGATGAAGATGGAACACGTGATCTCCGCACCGCACGCAGGCACCGTGGCCGAGCTGGACGTCACACCGGGCGCCACGGTGGCCATGGACCAGATCCTGGCGGTGGTGACCCCCGACGACGCGGACCCTGCCTCCTCCGGCGCCGAGCCCGCGTCCGGTGCAGCCACCCACTCCCCCGAGGGGGCATCATGACCAGCACCCCGCACGGCCCCGCCGCCCTGCCGATGAGCTTCCCCGCCCCGGGCCTGCCGGCCCGGATCCGTATCCACGAGGTCGGCCCCCGGGACGGACTGCAGAACGAGTCGGCGACCGTACCCACCGAGATCAAGGCGGAGTTCATCCACCGTCTGGCGGACGCGGGGCTGACCACCGTCGAGGCGACCAGCTTCGTCCACCCCACATGGGTGCCCCAACTGGCCGACGCCGAGGACCTGTTCCCCCGCCTGTCCGACCTGGCCGGCATCGCCCTCCCGGTCCTGGTGCCGAACGAACGGGGACTGGACCGCGCCCTCGCCCTCGGCGCCCGCTCCATCGCTGTCTTCGGCTCGGCCACCGAGACGTTCGCCTCGCGCAACCTCAACCGCACCGTGGCCGAGTCACTCGCCATGTTCGAGCCGGTCGTCGCCCGCGCCAAGGCCGAGGGTGTACGGGTACGGGGCTACCTGTCCATGTGCTTCGGCGACCCGTGGGAGGGGCCGGTCCCGCTCTCCCAAGTGGTGCACGTCGCCAAGTCCCTGTTCGACCAGGGCTGCGACGAGTTGAGTCTCGGCGACACCATCGGAGTCGCCACCCCTGGCCATGTCACCGCACTGCTCGCCGCGCTCGATGAGGGCGGTGTCCCCACCACGGCGATCGGCGTCCACTTCCACGACACCTACGGCCAGGCCCTCGCCAACACCCTGGCCGCCCTGCAGCACGGCGTCACCACCGTCGACGCCTCGGCAGGCGGCCTGGGCGGCTGCCCGTACGCGAAGAGCGCCACGGGGAATCTCGCCACCGAGGACCTGGTGTGGATGCTCCAGGGCCTCGGTGTCGAAACCGGGGTCGACCTCGGCCGGCTCACCGCCACCAGCAGCTGGATGGCCGGACACCTCGGCCGCCCCAGCCCGTCCCGCACCGTCCGCGCCCTCACCGGGGTCGGCACGGAACGCACCGCATCCGACCGGGAGCCCGAGGCCGGCCACCCCGCCTCCACCCCGGCCGGCCCCGACGACAAGGAGTCCTGATCATGCCGCTCGACCACCGGCTCTCCCCCGAGCACGAGGAACTCCGGCGTACCGTCGAGGAGTTCGCCCACGACGTGGTGGCACCCAAGATCGGTGACCTGTACGAGCGCCACGAGTTCCCGTACGAGATCGTGCGCGAGATGGGGCGGATGGGACTGTTCGGGCTGCCGTTCCCCGAGGAGTACGGCGGGATGGGCGGCGACTATCTGGCCCTGGGCCTGGCCCTCGAGGAGTTGGCGCGGGTCGACTCGTCGGTGGCGATCACCCTGGAGGCCGGTGTCTCGCTCGGCGCGATGCCGCTGCATCTGTTCGGCACCGAGGAGCAGAAGCGGCAGTGGCTGCCGCGGATGTGCTCCGGCGAGATCCTCGGAGCGTTCGGCCTGACCGAGCCGGACGGCGGCTCGGACGCGGGCGGCACCCGCACCACGGCCCGCCTCGACGGGGCCACGGACGAATGGGTGATCAACGGCAGCAAGTGCTTCATCACCAACTCCGGCACGGACATCACCGGCCTGGTCACGGTCACCGCGGTGACGGGCCGCACGGAGGACGGCAAGCCGCTGATCTCGTCGATCATCGTCCCGTCCGGCACTCCCGGATTCACGGTGGCCGCCCCGTACTCGAAGGTCGGCTGGAACGCCTCGGACACCCGCGAGCTCTCCTTCTCCGACGTCCGCGTCCCCGCGGCGAATCTGCTCGGCACCCAGGGCCGCGGCTACGCCCAGTTCCTGCGGATCCTCGACGAGGGCCGGATCGCCATCGCCGCCCTCGCCACGGGACTCGCCCAGGGCTGTGTGGACGAATCCGTCCGGTACGCCAAGGAGCGGCACGCCTTCGGCCGGCCGATCGGTGCGAACCAGGCGATCCAGTTCAAGCTCGCCGACATGGAGATGAAGGCCCACACCTCCCGCCTCGCCTGGCGGGACGCGGCCTCCCGGCTGGTCAGCGGCGAGCCCTTCAAGAAGGAGGCGGCCCTCGCCAAGCTGTATTCCTCCACGATCGCGGTGGACAACGCCCGCGAAGCCACCCAGATCCACGGCGGCTACGGCTTCATGAACGAGTACCCGGTCGCGCGTATGTGGCGCGACTCCAAGATCCTCGAGATCGGCGAGGGCACGAGCGAGGTCCAACGCATGCTGATCGCCCGAGAATTGGGTCTCTGACCCAAACCCGGCACCACATTCAGCCCCTCCGGCGTTTGAGATGGGGGTCCCCCGTGCTCGAGCGGAGCCGAGAGCTTGGGGGAGGGGTCCGGGGCAGCGCCCTGGAAACCACGCGCCCTGACCGCCGGTCAAAAGATGTCCTCAAACGCCGGACGGGCTGGATTTGCCGGACAGTCCCTCAATCGCCGGCCGCAGGCCACGGCACCACAGGCGACCTGTAGTAATTGATCCCGAGCGCATCCCACCGAGCCCCCTGCTCGGCCAGCCGAGCCTTGTACTCGTCCCAGGAGTGGGACCCCGCCGGCGACCACCCCAGCTCCGCGATCCCGGGAAGCCGCGGGAACGCCATGAACTCCACCTCGTCCGACTCGGACAACGTCTCCGACCACAGCGGCGCCTCGACACCGAGCACCGCGTCCTCGGGCAGCCCCTCCAGATAGGAGGCCGGATCCCAGTCGTACGACCGGTCGACCTCGACAAGTCCCGCCCAGGACAGGCCGAGCGGCGTGTCCTCGTCGTACTTCATGTCGAGATACGAGCGGTCCGCGGGCGAGAGCACGACACCCGTGCCGTTCTTCCCCGCGTCGGCGACCTGCTTGCGCTCCTCCGCGCTCGTCGCGTCGTAACCCCAGTACTGCGCGACCGCACCCTCCACGGGCGTGGCGGCGGTCAACTGGTGCCAGCCCACCACGGTCTTGCCGTACTTGCCGACGACCGGCTGCACCCGGTTCATGAACGCGACGTAGTCCTCGTGGGTGGTGGAGTGCGCCTCGTCACCGCCGATGTGGAGGTACTTGCCGGGGGTGAGCTCGGCGATCTCGCGGATCACGTCGTCGACGAAGTCGTACGTGATCTCCTTGTCGACGCAGAGCGAACTGAAGCCGACCTCGGTGCCGGTGTAGAGCGGCGGGGCGACGCCGTCGCAGTTGAGTTCGGCGTACGAGGCGAGGGCCGCGTTGGTGTGGCCCGGCAGGTCGATCTCGGGAATCACCTCGAGGTTCCGGGAGGACGCGTACTTCACCAGGTCCTTGTACTCGGCCTTGGTGTAATAGCCGCCCTCGCCGCCGCCGACCTGGGTGGAACCGCCGTACTCGGCGAGCCGCGGCCAGGAGTCGATGGCGATGCGCCAGCCCTGGTCGTCACTGAGATGCAGATGCAGCTTGTTGATCTTGTAGAGCGCCAGCTGGTCGATGTACCGCTTGACCTTGTCCGGGCTGAAGAAGTGCCGTGAGACGTCGAGCATGGCGGAGCGGTAGGCGTAGCGCGGGACGTCCTCGATGGTGCCGCCGGCCACCTGCCAGGGCCCCGGCTGTTCGGTGTCCTGCTCCACGGACGCGGGCAGCTGCTGACGCAGCGTCTGGACGCCGTGGAAGAGTCCCGCCGGCTCGCGGGCGGTGATGGTGACGGCCTCGTCGCCGGACTCGAGCCGGTAGCCCTCCTCGCCCAAGTCGCTCTCGTCCGGCGAGAGTTCGAGCCGGATGCCGTCGTTGCCCGAGTCCTCGGTGACGGGCAGCGGATGCCCGGTGGACGGCCGCAGCACATCCGCCAGATAGTCGCCGACGCGGCGCGCATCGCCGCCTTCTCCTCCGTCTTCTCCCCCGACACGGATCTGCGTGCCCTCGGTGATCTCGTAGCCGGGCCCCTCCGCCTGCACCGAGGACGGAGCGGGGATCACGCGGCCGAGCGGGACTGGCGCCGGCTGCTCGGCCCCGCTGGCCGGCGCGGCCCCGACTCCGCAGACCCCGACGGCCCCGACGAGGAGCAGCGCACCCAGGATGCGGCCCGGCAGACGCGGTGCGGCCGGCGGACGTGGTGTGGATCGTGGACGGCTCACAGGCTCGGTTCCCTTCGACGGGCTCTCAGCTGTGGTTCCCCGGGGCGTACGGAAGACCCCCGGCGCCGCGACGGACGGCCGGCGCGGCATGTGCATCCCAACCTCCTCATGGCTACCGGCACACCAGGGCCCGGTCAAGGGGTGTAGACCAATTTTGAACGACCGGCCCGACAGGCCTGATGACAGAATCGCGGCATGGCGGAAATCATCCAGCGCGACGGGACCTGGACCTTCGACGGCGAGACCCTGCGGATCGTCCCGGGCCGCGACAAGGGGGTGAGCCTGCTGCGCAAGACCCTCGGCGAACTGGCCGTCCCCGTAAGGGCAGTGGCCGCCATCTCGTTCGAGCAGGGCAAGAAGTCGGGGCGGCTGCGGCTCCGGCTGCGGGACGGCGCGGATCCGCTGCTCCAGGTCACGCACGGCAAGCTCGAGGACGCCTCGGACCCCTATCAGCTGACCGTGGACTCCGACCGCTACGGAGTCGCCGAGTACTTCGTGGACGAGGTGCGCAACGCCCTGCTCCTCGAGCAGGTCCCGTCCGAACCGAGCGACAGCTATCTGCTGCCCGGTCCCGCGGTGCCGCTGTCGGCGACCGCCGGCGACGGCACGGTCTCCTTCGACGGTGAGCAGATCCGCCTCGAGTGGAAGTGGAACGCCGAGGAGGCCAAGTCCGCGGCCGGCGCCCGCTCCCTCGCCCTCAGCGATCTCGCCACCGTCGAGTGGCATCCCGCGGTCGGCTGGGAGAACGGCTACCTCCGCTTCACCGTGCGGCACGCACCGACCAAGGCCCCGCCGAAGTACGACCCGAATTCGGTGGAGCTCTTCGGCTTCAAGAAGGACCCCCTGATGGCCTTGGTGGCGGCCGCGGTACGGGCCCGGATGCCGCACCCCGCGAGCCCGGAACCGACAGCTGCCATCGCCGGACCCGCGTCGCCCACCCCTTCCGCTGATACGCCCGGCGCCACCCGCTCCCCCGCCCCTGCGAACGACGATCACGACGCGCTCCTGCGCCGGCTGCGGGAGCTGGGCGAGCTGCACCAGTCGGGAGTGCTCACCGACGAAGAGTTCAGCCTCGCCAAGCAGGCGGTACTCAAGCGCCTCTGAAGCCCTCCGCCGGACGGAACCCGACAGAACCCGACGGAACCCGACCGCGCGCCCGACCGAACACCCATGGAACGCCACGATCCTGCCCGGATTCGGGCAGGATTCTTGCGATGCACTCGCCCATACCCCAGGATCGTCGAGTGCACGAGGACCTGGTCGACCACCTGACGCGCAGCACCTCCCTCCAGCGGGGCGAGGCCCTGCGGGTCATCCAGGACGTCCTGGCGTACTTCGACGAGACCGCCGAGGACTACGTCCGCCGCAGACACCGCGAACTCCAGGCCCAGGGCCTGCTGAACGCGGCGATCTTCGAGCAGATCGCCGGCGAACTCGACTACCGCGCCGTGGCACCGCCCGAGCTCTCCCTCAGACAGCTCCGCCGCATCGTCTACGGCTGACCACCACCCTCGCGAAAAGCCCAGCCCGGGCCGAGCCCCCGAGCCCCCAAGACCGAGCAGAGCACCCCGAGAAGAGGACCAACACCCATGTGCGGAATCGTCGGATACATCGGCAAACGCGATGTGGCTCCCCTGCTGCTCGAAGGCCTGCAGCGCCTCGAGTACCGCGGCTACGACTCGGCCGGCGTGGTGATCACCGGCAAGTCCGGCGGCCTGAAGATGGTCAAGGCCAAGGGCCGCGTACGTGATCTGGAGTCCCGTGTCCCCAAGCGGTTCGCGGGCACCACCGGCATCGCGCACACCCGCTGGGCCACCCACGGCGCCCCCTCCGACGAGAACGCCCACCCGCACCTGGACGGCGAGTCCAAGGTCGCCGTCGTCCACAACGGCATCGTCGACAACGCCTCCGAGCTGCGCGCCAAGCTCGTCGCCGACGGCGTGGAGTTCCTCTCCGAGACCGACACCGAGGTGCTCACCCACCTGATCGCCCGCTCCCAGGCCCCGACCCTGGAGGAGAAGGTCCGCGAGGCCCTCCGCCTCGTCGAGGGCACGTACGGGATCGCCGTCCTGCACGCCGACTTCACCGACCGCATCGTGGTGGCCCGCAACGGCTCCCCGGTCGTGCTCGGCATCGGCGAGAAGGAGATGTTCGTCGCCTCGGACGTGGCCGCGCTCGTCTCGCACACCCGCCAGGTCGTCACCCTCGACGACGGCGAGATGGCCACCATCAAGGCCGACGACTTCCGTACGTACACCACCGAGGGCTCCCGCACGACGGCCTCGCCGACCACCGTGGAGTGGGAGGCCGAGTCGTACGACATGGGCGGCCACGACACGTACATGCACAAGGAGATCTCCGAGCAGGTCGACGCCGTGGACCGGGTGCTGCGCGGCCGTATCGACGACCGGTTCTCCACCGTCCACCTGGGCGGACTCAATCTGGACGCCCGCGAGGCGCGCACCATCCGCCGGGTGAAGATCCTCGGCTGCGGTACCTCGTACCACGCGGGCCTGATCGGCGCCGGACTGATCGAGGAGCTCGCGCGCATCCCCGCGGACGCGGAGCCGGCCTCCGAGTTCCGCTACCGCAATCCCGTCGTGGACCCCGACACGCTCTATGTCGCGGTCTCCCAGTCCGGTGAGACGTACGACGCGCTGGCCGCCGTGCAGGAACTCAAGCGCAAGGGCGCCCGGGTGCTCGGCGTGGTCAATGTGGTGGGCTCGGCGATCGCCCGCGAGACCGACGGCGGCGTGTACGTGCACGCGGGGCCCGAGGTCTGCGTGGTCTCCACCAAGTGCTTCACCAACACCGTCGTCGCCTTCGCCCTCCTCGCCCTGCACCTCGGCCGCATCCGGGACCTGTCGGTCGCCGACGGCAAGCGGCTCATCGCCGGCCTGCGCAAACTGCCCGAGCAGATCTCCGAGATCCTCCAGCAGGAGGACGAGATCAAGAAGCTCGCCGAGGAGTACGCGGACGCCAAGTCGATGATGTTCATCGGCCGGGTGCGCGGCTACCCGGTGGCACTCGAGGCCTCCCTGAAGCTCAAGGAGATCTCCTACATCCACGCCGAGGCGTATCCCGCCTCGGAGCTCAAGCACGGCCCGCTCGCCCTCATCGAGCCGGCCCTGCCGACGGTGGCGATCGTCCCCGACGACGACCTGCTCGAGAAGAACCGCGCGGCGCTCGAGGAGATCAAGGCCCGCAGCGGCCGGATCCTCGCGGTCGCCCACCAGGAGCAGGAGAAGGCCGACCACACCGTGGTGGTGCCGAAGAACGAGACCGAGCTCGACCCGATCCTGATGGGCATCCCGCTCCAACTCCTCGCCTACCACACGGCGTTGGCCCTCGGCCGGGACATCGACAAGCCGCGCAACCTGGCCAAGTCGGTGACGGTCGAGTAGTCGGCCGCTTCCGGATCCGGCCGCTCCCGTCCGGTGCCGGCGGGGAGCATACGGGAGCGGCCCCCTGCGTGTGCCACCACGCACTCAGGGGGCCGCTCCCTTCGGATGCCGGGATCGCCCTAACCCCGGCCTCAGGCTGCCGCGCGCCGGCGGCCGTCACCCACCGGCCGGCAGCTCGCCGACCCGGCGTCACCGCGTGGACGCCCGTGCCTGATACGTACCCGCGGCAAGGGCGCACAGCACCTCTACGCGCGGGTAGATTCCGTTGATCCGGAAGGAAGTTGACGGCCCGACAGGCCGATATGAGCAGGCCCGCAGCCGCGTTACGGAATGAGGCGCGGGCTGAGGAACCGGCTGGGCGCCGACTGGGGCGGCGGCTGCGGACGCCGGTCAGGGAATGACGACGACGGGGCGCTGCGCGCGCTTGGCGAGCCGGCCCGCCACCGATCCGAACATCCGCCCCACGAGCCCGTGTGTGGAGCCGACGACGATGGCGTCCGCCTCGTACTCCCGGCCCACTTCCTCGAGTTCGTGACAGATGTCGCCGCCGCGCTCGACCAGGATCCAGGAGACCGAGCCGAGATAGTCCGCACAGGCCAGCTCGAGGCCGAGCACTTCGGTGCGGTGATCGGGGACGTCGACGAACACCGGCGGTTCGCAGCCCGCCCAGACGGTGGTCGGCAGCCGGTTGGCCACGTGCACGATGATCAGGCCCGAGCCCGTGCGGTTCGCCATGCCGATCGCGTACGACAGGGCCCGCTCGCTCGAGGTCGATCCGTCGAAGCCGACGACGACACCGTGCCGGAAGGCCGGATCGCAGGGGTGACGTGCTTCTTCCGCCGCCAGGGGGTCGACCGTGGGATCGGTGACCTGCCGCTTGCGGTCCGTGGGTTCAGGGAATTCGTGACCGGCCATCGGTGTCTCGGCGAAGAAAGTCCTCGGTGGAGGGCGGCTGCTGTGGTCTCTGCGGCTGCCGGGGCGGCCACGTGGTCGGAGGAACGGTGTGGAGCGGGGACGATGCGTACTGGACGGGCGGTCGGACGACAGGGATGCCTGTCCGGGATTCATCTTCCCGACCCCATACCCCCAAGGGTACGGCGACACTCCTGCCCTGCCCAGTTCCCGCAAGGGTTCCGCGGCATTCCAGGGAGCATGCACGAGGTCGCCCCGGATGGCAACGGTCGCTGGCAGGTACAGCATTCTGGCCCGCTTCTGCCCCGTATCAGCAGGTGTAAGCCGTGTAAGCCCCTTGAATCGCCGGATGCCCCAGGAACCCCACCACCGGCCGGCTCCCTCCGCGTCCGTTCCGGGGCCGCGTCACCTCGCCGCCCCACGGACAGTGACCGGCCGGAAGGCGTGACGTTGAACGGGAGACATCGAGCCAGAGGGAGCACGCAGTGCCCGGACCGTCCCCCGCATCCACCGGATCGAGCGACCCGGCGCCCGAGACGGCACCGGAGGCCGACACCGTCGGGGATCTGGTCCGCTGGGCCGCCTTCAGCTGCGTCCTGGTGCCGGTGGTACTCGTGATCTACGGCACCGGGCTGCTCGGCACCGCGGAGGCCGCGCTCGGCCTGGCGGCCGTCACCGGGGTGTGCCGGGTGCTGCTCCGCCGTTGCGAGCGCGGTGCGCGGAGCGACGCGGCCGGTCCTGCCGAAGGGACGCCCGCACTCCCGGCGGACCCACCGTCCGCCGGCGCCGTGGACCTGCCGCGAGCCCGACGCGACAGGGCGCACACAGGGGCGCACAGCAGCGGTCGACACTCGGCTTGAATTACGCGCGGCGCTGACTTGATCCGACTGTGCGCCCCCGTCTACTTTCAGCCAAACTCCGGCAGTGCCCGGAGCGTTGGCACTCCGGGCCTCCAACCCCCTTACCACCAGGGCTGAAAGGGGTGGAGCGGGTCGACGCACCCTACGGGGACCGGCCATGGATCCGAGGCGTACTTCCACGGAACGCCCTTGAGTGCCACGCTTCGTGATCGAATGCTTCACGCCAAGTTGCCTTGTCGACAATGTGTCGAGTCCTGAACTGGTCACGCAGGCCCCACGGGACGCAGTAGATTCGATCATGACCGTCTGGGCGGGGGACTCGTGCAGGACCGAGGGACTGTGACAGGGACTGTGATTGTGAAGGACCGTGCGCAGGACCGAGGGAGCCAGCGACACAGTCGAGGAGCCGCGACTATCGAGGGGGGCTTAGCACCGTGAGCCACGACTCCACTGCCGCACCGGAGGAGGCAAGGAAACTCACCGGACGCCGACGCAGGGAAATCGTCGCCGTGCTGCTGTTCAGCGGCGGCCCCATCTTCGAGAGCTCCATCCCGCTCTCGGTGTTCGGGATCGACCGCCAGGACGCCGGCGTACCGCGGTATCGCCTCATGGTCTGTTCCGGCGAGGAGGGGCCGCTCAGGACGACCGGCGGACTCGAACTCACCGCGCCACACGGCCTGGAGGCCATCGCGAAGGCCGGCACCGTCGTCGTCCCCGCATGGCGGTCCATCACCTCCCCGCCACCCGCGGAGTCGCTCGAGGCGCTCCGCCGGGCCCACGAGGAGGGCGCACGGATCGTCGGCCTGTGCACCGGAGCCTTCGTGCTCGCCGCCGCCGGACTGCTCGACGGCCGCCCGGCGACCACCCACTGGATGTACGCACCCACCCTCGCCAAGCGCTACCCGTCGGTGCACGTCGACCCGCGCGAGCTCTTCGTCGACGACGGCGACGTCCTCACCTCCGCGGGCACCGCCGCCGGCATAGACCTCTGCCTGCACATCGTGCGCAGCGACCACGGCAGCGAGGCCGCCGGGGCACTCGCCCGCCGCCTCGTCGTACCACCGCGCCGCAGCGGCGGTCAGGAGCGCTACCTCGACAGGTCTTTACCGGAGGAGATCGGCGCCGACCCGCTCGCCGAGGTCGTCGCCTGGGCACTCGAGCACCTCCACGAACAGTTCGACGTGGAGACCCTCGCCGCGCGCGCCTACATGAGCCGGCGGACCTTCGACCGGCGGTTCCGCTCGCTCACCGGCAGCGCCCCCCTGCAGTGGCTGATCACCCAGCGGGTACTGCAGGCCCAGCGGCTGCTCGAGACCTCCGACTACTCGGTGGACGAGGTCGCAGGCCGCTGCGGCTTCCGCTCACCGGTCGCCCTGCGCGGGCACTTCCGCCGCCAGCTGGGGTCCTCCCCCGCCGCGTACCGCGCCGCCTACCGGGCGCGCAGGCCGCAGGGCGAGCGCCCCGTCGAGGCCGAGCTCGCGGGACCCGTACCCGCGCAGACCAGACGCACGGCCGCAGCAGTGGCACTCGGAGCGACCGGCACGCCGGTGGCGTCGGACGGTGGCAAACCCACCTCCGACGCCTACGCGCCCGCCCGCCCGACGCTGCCCGGCCAGCGGGAGCGCCCCGTAGGGTGAGACATATGAACGATCGCATGGTGTGGATCGACTGCGAGATGACCGGGCTCTCGCTGACGGACGACGCACTTATCGAGGTGGCCGCACTGGTCACCGACTCGGAGTTGAACGTACTCGGCGACGGCGTGGACATCGTGATCCGCCCGCCGGACGCGGCCCTCGAGACGATGCCCGAGGTGGTGCGCGACATGCACACCGCCTCGGGCCTCCTCGAGGAACTCGCCGCCGGCACCACCCTCGCCGACGCCGAGGACCAGGTCCTGGCGTACGTACGCGAACACGTCAAGGAACCGGGCAAGGCGCCGCTCTGCGGGAACTCCGTCGGCACCGACCGCGGCTTCCTGCTGCGGGACATGCCCGACCTCGAGGGCTACCTGCACTACCGCATCGTGGACGTCTCCTCCGTCAAGGAGCTCGCCCGGCGCTGGTACCCGCGGGCCTACTTCAACAGCCCCGAGAAGAACGGCAACCACCGGGCACTCGCCGACATCCGCGAATCCATCGCCGAACTCCGCTACTACCGGGAAGCCGTCTTCGTACCGCAGCCCGGTCCCGACTCGGACACCGCCAAGCGCATCGCCGCACAGCACGTGCTGCCCACCGAATAGCAGCCACCGCGCGGTGCCCACAGGCGCCCGCAAAAGGGGTGCGCGAGCACCCGTCCGGACCCTGTACACTTTTTCTCGGCCGGTCGGAAACGACCCGGTCATGGTGGGTGTAGCTCAGTTGGTAGAGCACCTGGTTGTGGTCCAGGTGGCCGCGGGTTCAAGTCCCGTCACTCACCCTCGAGGGTCAAGGCCCGGTCTGCTTCACGCAGACCGGGCCTTGATCGTTCTCCAGGCCGGGATTCGCGCTCAGGACGATTCCCGCACCACCAGAGCGTTCGGCAGCACCAGCTGCTCCCTGCCCCGACGGCCGGCCGCACCGGCGCGCCGACGCCCGGGCGCCGCGATCTCCTCGATCAGCAGCCGCGTCATCTCCCGCCCCATCTCCTCGATCGGCTGCCGCACACTCGTCATCGGCGGATCCATGTGCCGCGCGATCGCCGAATCGTCGAAGCCGACCAACGCCACATCCTGCGGTATTCGCCGGCCGGCCGACCGCAGGACCTGGCGCGCACCCGACGCCATCACATCCGAGCCGGCGAACACCGCGTCCACATCAGGGCGCCGCTCGAGCAGCTCCGCAGTCGCCTGCCGGCCGCCCTCCTCCGTGAAGTCCGCGGGGCACACCAGCTCCTCGTCCACTTCACGACCCGCCTCCACCAGCGCCGCCCGGTAGCCGTCCAGACGGCGCTGCGCCCCGTACACATCGAGCCGCCCCGTGATCGTGGCGATCGAGCGGCGGCCACGGGCCACCAGATGCGCCACCGCATCCCTCGCGCCCCCGAAGTTGTCCGAATCGACGGAGGTCAGCGTCTCCTCCGCAGAGCGGCGACCACTGATCACCGCCGGCATCCCCGACTGCTCGAGCAGATCCGGCAGCGGATCGTCCGCATGCACCGAGACGAGCAGCACCCCGTCCACCCGCTGCGCCGCCAGGTACTGGGCCAGCCGCTGGCGCTCCCGATCACTGCCCGCAAAGGTCAGCAACAGCTGGAACTCCGTCTCCGCCAGGGCGATTCCCACCCCGTGCACGATGTCGGAGAAATACGGCTCGGCGAAGAAACGGCGTTCCGGCTCGGGCACCACAAGGGCGATCGCGTCCGTACGATTGCCGGCCAACGCCCGCGCCGCGTTGTTCGGCACATAGCCCAGCTCCGCGATCGCCGCCTCCACCGCGGCCCGGGTGCGCTCACTCACCCGTGGAGAGCCATTGATGACCCGCGACACCGTCCCCCGGCCGACCCCGGCATGCGCGGCCACCTCCTCCAGCGTGGGGCGACGCCCGCTCCATGTACGCGGTTGACGCGTGGTCATGCCTTCCTCCCAACACAGTGCGCCGGATTCCCGGCACCGGCGGCAAACTAACAGCCCTATAACCGAAGGGACTCCGGCTGTCCGGTCCCTTGACACCCCCGAACCGAACCGCGACCCTTCAAGACATCACACATGGGAGCGCTCCCACAGTACTGGAGTCATACACAACCCGCACGTTCCCGCCCGAGCCGCAACCCGGGTCCTGCACCGTGCCGCAACGGTGCCCCAAGGCGGCACAGGACAGGGCACAAGGAGGACGCAATGCGCATCACCGTGCCGAACAGAAGGGCCTCGTCCCCCCGCCGCAGGAGCCGCAGACTGGTGGCCGTCGCCGCCGTCGCCGCCCTCGGCGCCGGACTGCTGGCCGGCTGTGCCGAGGACTCGGACGACGGCGGAAGGGCCGGCTCGGGCTCCAAGGACGGCAAGACCACCATCAAGGTCGGAGTGTTCGGCGTCTTCGGCCTCAAAGAGGCCGGGCTCTACGACGAATACATGAAGAAGAACCCCGACATCGTCATCGAGCAGACCTCCATCGAGCGCAACGAGAACTACTACCCGAGGCTCCTCACCCGCCTCGGCGCCGGCAGCGGCCTCGCCGACATCCAGGCCGTCGAGGTCAACAACATCGCCGAGATCGTCGAAACCCAGTCCGACAAACTCGTCGACCTCAGCAAGACCCCCGGCGTCGACAAGAACAAGTACCTCGACTGGAAGTGGCAGCAGGGCACCACCAAGGACGGCAAGACCGTCGGACTCGGCACCGACATCGGCCCCCAGGGCATCTGTTACCGCAAGGACCTCTTCAAGAAGGCCGGGCTGCCCACCGACCGCGACAAGGTCAGCGAACTCTGGGCCGGCGACTGGAACAAGTACCTCGAAGCCGGAAAGAAGTACAAGAAGAACGCCCCCAAGAACACCGCGTTCGTCGACTCCGCGGGCGGCGTCATGGCCGCCGTCACCGGCAGCTACGAAGACCGCTACTACGACAAGAGCGGCGAGATCATTTACAAGTCGAACCCACGCGTCAAGGAAGCCTGGGACCTCGGCGTCGACTTCGCCGAAGAAGGACTGACGGCCAAACTCCAGCAGTTCCAGAAGACTTGGGACCAGGCCTACGCCAACGGCACCTTCGCCACCGTCTCCTGCCCCGCCTGGATGCTCGGCTACATCAAGGGCAAGGCCGGTGAGAAGGGCGAGGACCAGTGGGACGTCGCCCAGGCCCCCATGCCCAGCAACTGGGGCGGCTCGTTCATCACCGTGCCCAAGGCCGGCAAGAACACCGAAGAGGCAGCCAAGCTCGCCGCCTGGCTGACCGCACCCGAACAGCAGGCCAAGCTCTTCGACAAGCAGGGCAGCTTCCCCAGCGCCTCCGCCGCCTACGACCTGCCCCAGGTCGCCGACGCCAAGCACCCGTACTTCAGCGACGCCCCCATCGGGAAGATCTTCGCCAAGGCCGCCGAAGGAGCACCCGTCCAGATCCTCGGCCCCAAGGACCTGATCATCGCCCAGAACCTCGGCGACGTCGGCATGCTCCAGGTCGACCAGAAGGGCACCTCCTCCGAGGAAGCCTGGAAGGCCGCCACCAAGGCGATCGACAACGCGCTGGACAAGTGACCCGTATGGCAAGCGAATCCCGCACCGCCGCGCCCTCCCCGACCGGGGAGGGCGCGGCCCCGCGCCCCGAGGACACGCCGCCCAAGAGCGACGCCCGCCGCCGCGAACGACGCAGCCGGCGCTACCGCCTCGACGTCAAATGGAGCCCGTACGCCTACATCGCGCCCTTCTTCCTCTTCTTCGCGGCGTTCGGACTCTTCCCCCTGCTCTACACCGGCTGGGCCTCGCTCCACCGCGTGGAGCTCACCGCGCCCACCGACATGGAATGGGCCGGACTGCACAACTACTCCCGACTCCTCAGCGACGAATTCTTCTGGAACGCGCTGAAGAACACCTTCACCATCGGGATCATCTCCACCGTGCCGCAGCTCCTCATGGCGCTCGGCATCGCCCATCTCCTCAACTACCGGCTGCGCGGCTCCATGTTCTACCGCGTCGCCGCCCTCACCCCGTACGCCACCTCCGTGGCCGCCGCGACCCTCGTCTTCGCGCTCCTCTTCGGACGCGACTACGGGATGATCAACTGGGGCCTCGGCCTCATCGGCATCGACAACATCGACTGGCAGACCGGCGACTGGACCTCCCAGATCGCCGTGTCCAGCATCGTCATCTGGCGCTGGACCGGCTACAACGCCCTCATCTACCTGGCCGCCATGCAGTCCATCTCGCACGACCTCTACGAATCGGCGGCACTCGACGGCGCTTCACGGTGGCGGCAGTTCATCCATGTCACGCTCCCCCAGTTGCGACCCACGATCCTCTTCACCTGTGTCGTCTCGACGATCGGCGCCGTCCAACTCTTCGGAGAACCACTGCTGTTCAGCGGCAGCGGCGCCACCGGCGGAGCGAACCACCAATACCAGACCCTCGGCCTCTACCTGTACGAACAGGGCTGGGTGAACCTGCACCTCGGCCGGGCCTCCGCCATCGCCTGGGCCATGTTCCTGATCCTGCTGCTGATCGGTGCCGTCAACTGGCTGATCGCACGGCGGCTGCGCAAGAGCGAGGGGGACTCGTGACCACGCTCACGGACACCGAGCCGAAAACACCGGACCTCAAGACCGCACGCGGGGCCAGGCGCCTCGTACGCGGACCGCGAGCCGGACGCCAACTCCACGGCGGCAAATGGACCTACGTCGCCCTTGTCCTGGTGACGGTGATGTCCCTCTTCCCTCTGGTGTGGACGGCGATCGCCGCCTCCCGGAGCAACTCCCGGCTCGCAGAGACGCCGCCACCCCTCTGGTTCGGCGGCAATCTCTTCAAGAACCTCGAGTTCGCCTGGCACGAAGCGAACATGGGGACAGCCCTACTGAACACACTGGTCGTGGCCGGCACCGTCTCCATCGGCACAGTGCTCTTCTCCACCCTGGCGGGCTTCGCCTTCGCCAAACTGCGCTTTCGTTTCAAGAACCTCCTCCTGCTGCTCGTCATCGGAACGATGATGGTTCCCCCGCAGCTGAGCGTCGTACCTCTGTACATGCTCATTGCGGAACTGCACTGGACCGATCAGCTCCAGGCCGTGATCCTGCCGACCCTGGTCACCGCCTTCGGTGTGTTCTTCATGCGGCAGTACCTGCTGCAGGCCCTCCCGACCGAACTGATCGAGGCGGCGCGCGTCGACGGCGCCAGCAGCATCCGCATCGTCTGGCACATCGTCTTCCCGGCCGCCCGGCCCGCTATGGCCGTGCTCGGCATGCTCACCTTCGTCCAGGCTTGGAACGACTTCTTCTGGCCGATCATCGCCCTGACCTCGTCCGGCAATCCGACCGTACAGGTCGCCCTCACCGGTCTGGCCCAGGGATTCGACCCGGACCAATCGGTGATCATGGCGGGGGCTCTGCTGGGAACGCTGCCGCTGCTCATCGCCTTTCTTGTGTTCGGGAAGCAGATTGTGGGCGGGATCATGCAGGGGGCGGTCAAGGGGTGACGGTTGGGGTGGGGGCCCTCCCCCTCCCCACCCGCCCCTCCACCTCGCACGACCTGACCCCGGCTCATCCCCCCCCCTTCCCGTACGACTGCCCACACCGACCTTGGGAGCGCTCCCGTGTCCGATGCGAAGTTGAGCTTCCCCCCGGAGTTTCTCTGGGGTGCCGCAACCGCCGCCTACCAGATCGAGGGCGCTGCCCAGGAGGACGGCCGCACACCGTCCATCTGGGACACCTTCAGCCGTACGCCGGGGAAGGTCCTCGGCGGGGACACCGGCGATGTGGCCTGCGACCACTACCACCGCTGGCGCGAGGACGTCCGGCTGATGGCCGATCTCGGACTGCGGACCTACCGCTTCTCGGTGTCCTGGCCACGTGTCCAGCCCACCGGCCGCGGTCCGGCCGTGCAGCGCGGTCTCGACTTCTACCGGGAGCTCGTCGACGAGCTCCTGGAGAACGGCATAGAACCGATGCTCACCCTGTACCACTGGGACCTGCCGCAGGAGTTGGAGACGTCCTTCCCCAGTGGTGACAGCGCGGGCGGGGGCTGGCCGGAGCGCGACACCGCTCACCGCTTCGCCGACTACGCCCGAATCGTCGGCGAGGCGCTGGGCGACCGTGTCCGGATGTGGACGACGCTGAACGAGCCGTGGTGCAGTGCGTTCCTCGGTTACGGCTCAGGGGTGCACGCCCCGGGCCGGACCGACCCCGCTGCCGCCCTGCGCGCGGCGCACCATCTCAACCTCGCGCACGGCCTGGGCGCCCAGGCCCTGCGTTCGGTGTTGCCGGCGCGGGCGCGGCTCGGCATCAGCCTGAATCCGAGTGCGGTGCGGCCCTTGACCGATTCAGCGGCGGACCGTGACGCTCAGCGTCGTATCGATGCCCTTGCGAACCGGGTGTTCTCCGGTCCGCTGCTCAAGGGTGCGTACCCCGGGGATCTGCTCACCGATACGGCGTCGGTCACTGATTGGTCCTTCGTGCGGTCCGAGGACCTTGCTGTCATTCATCACCCCCTCGATTTCCTGGGTATCAACTACTACGCACCGGCGGTGGTGTCCGGTGGTGCCGACCCGTCCGCTCCCCGCCACGACGGGCACAACTCCGCTGATCACTCCCCTTGGCCCGCAGCTGATTCGGTGGCCTTCCATCGGGCGCCGGGCGAACTCACCGCGATGGACTGGCCGGTGGATCCGTCCGGACTGACCGACCTTCTCCTGAGATACACCGCGGAGGCTCCGGGGGTTCCACTTTTTGTCACGGAGAATGGGGCGGCTTTCGACGACAAGCCGAATGCTGCAGGTCAGGTCCATGATCCTGACCGGATCCGGTATCTGGATGCGCATCTGCGGGCGGTGCACAAGGCGTTGGAGGCGGGCGCGGACGTGCGCGGGTACTTCCTGTGGTCGCTGCTCGACAACTTCGAGTGGGCGTACGGCTACAGCAAGCGGTTCGGTGCGGTGTACGTCGACTACGAGACGCAGCGCCGGGTGCCGAAGTCGAGTGCGTACTGGTACGCGAAGGCGGCGGCATCGGGCCGGCTGCCGGATGTGGAGGACTGACGGCGGGCCGCAGGCGCAGGCGCGTGCCCCGGTCGGAGTGGGGGGAAGTCCGGCCGGGGCACGCTGTGTGGGGGGAAGGGATTCGCTTTTCGGGGGTGGGGCGGGGTTACTTGTAGGCGGCGAAGGCCTCGGTGAAGGCGAGGGGTTCCTGTTCGATGGAGCTGCAGGTGGGCGAGACCTCGGTGGAGCCGTCCTCGCAGGCCTTGTCGCGGGTCGAGGACCACATGGAGAGCCAGCCGATGCCCTTGTCCTGGGCGAATTCGACGAGTTGGGGTGCGTCGTCGAGCTGGAAGATCTCGGTGGTGACGTCGTTGACGCCGATCATGGGGGTGATGGCGACGGTGGCCCAGGCTTCGGTGTCGTCGAGGCCGAGGGCGTCCTTGAGTTGGCCCTGGGTGGCGGTGGCTGCCTGGATGGCGTAGTCGCCCATGTCGTCGCTGTAGGCGGGGCCGTAGTCCATGGCCATGATGTTGACGGCGTTGATGGTGACGCCGTTGTCCTTGGCGTCGGCGAGCAGGTCGACGCCGGGCTGGGTGAGGCCTTCGGGCATCACGGGCAGGGTGAAGGAGACGTCGAGGTCGGGGTGGTCCTGCTGGAGTTGGGCGATGGCCTGGGCGCGGCGGGTGTTGGCCTCGGTGTCCGGGAGTGCGGCGCCCTCGATGTCGAAGTCGACCTTGGTGAGGTCGTAGGCGTCGACGACCTTGCCGTAGGCCTCGGCGAGTTCGTCGGCGCTGCTGCAGTTGAGGGCGAGTTCGGAGCCGGCCGCGCCGCCGAAGGAGACGCGTACGTCGCCGCCCTGGGCGCGCAGATCGCCGATCTGGTCGGCGACGGGGTTGTTGTCGAGTTCGGTGCTGCCGCCCCACAGGGGTGCGCAGCTGCCGCCGGAGGTGATGAAGGCGAGGTTGTACTCCTTGACGCCGGTGGCTTCGGCGGTGGCGAGGAGGTCGTAGGCCGGTTCGAGTGAGGTGTCGACGAAGGGGGCGAAGCCGCCGGCCTCGGCGGTGGGCTTGGCTGCGGCTTTGGCGGTGGGTTCGTCCTTGGTGGCCTGGGCGGTGCTGGTGAGCGTGAGGGCGGCGGCGCCTATGGCTGCGGCGGCGAGGGCTGCGCCTGCCGCCTTGGTCTTGCCGCTGATCCGGCGCCGGTGGGTGTTGCTCATGTGTGCCGCCTTGGTGGTGTGGGGGTGGGTGCGGCAGCACGTTAGCGATGTGGAATCGGACAATCAGCTTGTTGTGGACGGGAGTTGGGGAGTTTAGGGGTCGCTTAAGGAAGCGTTCGGAGGCGGTTAAGAGCGGCGGCCTGCGGTGGGGCGCCGGCGGCGGCGTACGGTTCCGCGGTGGCCGCGGCGGGCGGTGGCGGGGGTGCGCTGGTCGAGTTGGATCCAGACGCGGATTTCGGTGCCGCCGAGCATGGAGCGTCCGATGGTGACGTCGCCGCCGGTGGTTTCGGCGAGGCGGCGGACGATGTCGAGGCCGAGTCCGGNGTGGTTTCGGCGAGGCGGCGGACGATGTCGAGGCCGAGTCCGGTGGAGCCGGCGGTGCCGTTGCTGCGGCCGCGGGCGAGGGCGGATTCGGTGTCCTGGATGCCGGGTCCGGCGTCGGAGACGAGGAGGATGACGGCGCCTTCGCCGTGGTGGACGTCGACGGCGAGTGCGGTGCCTTCGGGGGTGTGGCGGAAGACGTTGCCGAGGAGTGCGTCGAGGGCGGCGACGAGGTCGGCGCGGGCGACGGGGATGCGTGCGGGGGTGTCGACTCCGGCGACGCGTACGGTGCGGGCCTCGTCCTCGGCGAGTGCGGACCAGAAGGCCATGCGGTCGCGGATGACTTCGGCGGCGTCGCAGCCGGCGGCGGGTCCTGCGGGTGCGGTCTGGGGTTTGGCGTCGCGGGCGGTGCGGATGATGGTGTCGACTTCGTGCTCGAGCTGTTCGACGGCTGCGCGGGTCTGGTCGGCTGCGGGGGTGTCGCCGAGGGAGGCGGCGTTGAGGCGCAGGACGGTGAGGGGGGTGCGGAGCCGGTGGGAGAGGTCGGCGGCGAGTTCGCGTTCGTTGGCGAGGAGTTGGACGACCTGGTCGGCCATGGCGTTGAAGGCGGTGGCGGCTTGTTTGAGTTCGGTGGGGCCGTCTTCGGGTACGCGGGCGCCGAGTTTGCCGTCGCCGAGTGCGTGGGCGGCGGCGACGAGTTCTTTGGCGGGTTGGACGAGTCGTATGCCGAGGCGGTCGGCGACGGCGACGGAGCCGATGATGAGGGCGACGCCGACGCCGGCGAGGACAAGCCAGGCGGTGGTGACGCCGTTGCTGACTTCGCCTTCGGGTACGAAGACTTCGACGATGGCGATCTCGCCGCTGCTGAGGGCGGTGGGTTGCAGGAGTGCGGAGCCGCCGGGTGCTTCGGTGGTGGAGGCGCGGCCGAGTTTGCGGGTGGTGTCGAGGTCTTCGAGGGTGGCTCTTCGGCGGCCGATCTCGATGGCGGCTTCGTCGCCGACGGCGGGGACGTGGACGGCGAGTTGTCCGTCGGAGCCGGCTTGGGTGGACATGACGGCGCGGGTGAGCTGGGTGCGGTCGGTGGTGATGGAGAGGGTGGGGCCGAGAGCGGCGGCTTGGCGTTCGGCGTTGGAGAAGGCTCGGTCGGAGGCCATTTCACGGATGACGAGTCCGAGGGGGATGGCGAAGGCGACGACGACCATGGTGGTGACGGCGAGGCAGACCTTGACGAGCGCCCATCTCATTGCGGCGGTTCCAGTTTGACGCCGACGCCGCGGAGGGTGTGCAGATAGCGGGGTTGTGCGGCGGTTTCGCCGAGTTTGCGGCGGAGCCAGGAGAGGTGGACGTCGATGGTCTGGTCGTCGCCGTAGGACTGCTGCCAGACCTCGGCGAGGAGTTCCTTGCGGGGTACGACGACTCCGGGGCGGCCGGCGAGGAAGGCGAGCAGGTCGAATTCGCGGCGGGTGAGGTCGAGCGGGGTGTTGTCGAGGGTGGCTTGGCGGCGCAGCGGGTCGATGGAGAGGCCGCCGACCTCGATGACGCGGGTGACGGGTGCATCGGTGGTGCTGCCGGTGCCGGAGCGGCGCAGGACGGCGGTCATGCGGGCGGAGAGGTGCTCGACGGAGAAGGGTTTGGTGAGGTAGTCGTCGGCGCCGTCGTTGAGGAGGCGGACGATCTCGGCTTCGTCGTCGCGTGCGGTGGCGATGATGACGGGGACGTCGGTGATGCCGCGGAGCATCTTGAGGGCTTCCGATCCGTCGAGGTCGGGCAGCCCGAGATCGAGGATCACGACGTCGAACCGGAAATGGGCGACCTCGCGCAGCGCCTCGAGGGCGGTGCCGACGCTCCGTACGGTGTGGGAGGCGTCGGTCAGGTGCCGGATGAGGGCGGAGCGCACGAACTGGTCGTCTTCCACGACGAGCACACTTGCCATGGGCGGCACCGTACGCCATTCGGGGGACGGGGCGCTGTGGAGGACAGGGCGCGGCCGGATGGTGCAGTATGACCGGCGATGCAACGAGGACTGGTGCACACATTGGCGTGGACGCTCGCCACGGGCGCGGCGGTCACGCTGTCGTGGTGGGGTGTGCACACGGTGATGTCGGGCACGGTGTACGACCCTCCGCGGGCGGTGCCGATCGCGGGGGCGGCGTCGGACGGGTCGGGTGCGGCGAGTCCGCAGGTGTCGTCGACGCGGCGGCCGAGTGCTTCGCCGGAGGGCGGTGAGCCGAGCAAGTCGCCGGGGGGCGGGAAGTCCGGTGCGGGTGGTGGGGGCAAGGGTGATTCGGCCGGCCGTTCGCCGTCGAAGTCGCCGTCCGCCTCGCCGAGCGGTGGTGGGTCGGGTCCGGCGTCGAGTGGCCGGGTGAAGGGCTACTCGGTGGATGGTGGCCGGGTGGTGTTCGACATGCGGGCGGCGTCGGCGGAGTTGGTGTCGGCGACGCCGAATGCGGGGTGGGAGATGCAGGTCTGGAAGCAGGAGTCCTGGATCCGGGTGACGTTCACTCGGGAGGGCCGGGAGATCTCGGTGTTCTGTACGTGGCACGCGCATGCGCCGTTGGTGGAGATCGACGAACGGTGAGTCGTGCGGCCGCCCCTGGACGGGCGGCTCGGGCGTGGGCGGCGGCTCGGGCGTGGGCGGGCTCAGCGTCGGAAGGCGCCGGCGGGTGGGGCCGGTGATGCGGTGGCGCTCGCGTCGTGGACGGCGGTGGCGCCGCCGGTGAAGTCGAGGAGTCCGCGGCCGTGTTCCACTCGGCCGGGGTGGGGGTCGGAGGCGATACGCCGGGTCATTTCGGTCAGCGGCAGTGGTTGGTCGGAGGCGACGAGGACGGCGTTGCCGAAACGTTTTCCGCGTAGTACGGCCGGGTCGGCGGCGAGGGCGAGTTCGGTGAACCGGTGGGCGGCGGTGGCGATCTGGCCGCGGAGGTAGCCGAGCGGGGGGCCGTCGGCGAGGTTGGCGACGTAGGTGCCGCCGGGGGCGAGGACGCGGTGGACTTCGTCGAGGAATTCGGTGGTGGTGAGGTGGGCGGGGGTGCGGGCGCCGCTGAAGACGTCGGCTATGAGGAGGTCGGCCCAGCCGTCCGGGATTCTGCCGAGGCCGTCGCGGGCGTCGGTGGAGCGGATCTTCACGCGCGCGTGGGCGGCGAGCGGGAGTTCTCTGCGGACGAGTCGGACGAGGGCGGTGTCGCGTTCGACGACCTGCTGGGTGGAGCGGGGGCGGGTGCCGGCGATGTAGCGGGCGAGGGTGAGGGCTCCGCCGCCGAGGTGCACGGCGCGCAGGGGTTTGCCGGTGGGGGCGGCGAGGTCGACGATGTGGCCGATCCTGCGCTGGTACGCGAAGTCGAGATGGGCCGGGTCGTCGAGGTCGACGTGTGACTGGGGTGCGCCGTCCAGGAGCAGGGTCCACGCGCGCGTGCGTTCCGGGTCGGGGATGAGTTCGGCGAGTCCGCCGTCGACGGTTTCGACGATGGCGTCGGCGGTGCGTCTTCTCCTGCTCACCCGGCCATTATCGGTGCTGTGCCGCGGGGGCACCCTGCGGGCCCGCGGGGCCCTGTGTACGGGTCAGCCGCAGACGGGTCCGCCGGTCTCGATGATGCGGGTGGCCTCGGTGAGGGCCCGGCGCAGTTGTCCGGGGTCGGTGGCCGGGGCGCTGTCGGCGGGCGCGAGGAGCCAGCCGGTGCCGGTGACCGGGGGGTCGGTGCGGGTGTGTGCGGGGCGGGCGCAGGTCTGGGTGCAGGCGCTGCCGGGCAGCTCCCAGCGTTCGGCGGTGCCGGGGGGTACGAGGAAGCCGAGGGTGTCGCAGCTGCGGTCGTGCAGGACGGGGCCGAGGGCGGTGGCGTCGTCGCGGCGCAGGATGTCGACGGCCTCGAGGCCTTGCCGTGCGGGCACGGTGACGAGGTCCCACTGGGGTGCTGCGGGGGCCGGTGCGGGATCGGGGTGTGGCGGGGCGTAGAGGGCGTCGGCCGCGGGGCGAGTGCCTGGGCGCCGGGCGCGTGCGGTCGGCAGTGCTGCGCGGGTGATCTTCATGCCGGCCTCCAACAAGGGATCGCTCCTCGTCCGGGAGGGCGCCTCGCGGTGCCCCCGCCGTAAGGTCCAACGGCTCGCGGCGTCAACGGCTACGGCACAACACCCCCGTTTCGGATGGCGCTTCATGGCAGATCTCGCAGGAGATTTCCGGTTTGTAGGCAAACTCTGCGTACTGGTGCCGTCACAGCAGGTACCTTCGAGCCCCGCTGGGACAAGGGCGGCGCGAAGGCCGTCCGGGTGGCGGGCGCCGGCGCTGCGGGGTCGCGGCGCCGCCCGGTCGGGTCGCCGCCCGCCCCGTGCGGGACGGGGTCCGGTTCCGCCGGACGCACACGATCCGCCCGGGCGGCAGGTCCGCGCACGCACGGTCAGCACGGTCACGACCCGCACGAGCACGACCCGTACGAGAGGGCAAGGCCATGACGTCGTCAACGGTGACATCGTCAACGCGCTCCCCCCGGCCGAACGTCGCCTTCCGGCGATTGCGCGGTTCGCTGTCGCCGGGCGAGTTCGCCTCGCTCGTGCGCCGGGCCGGGCAGCAGATCGGCGAGCGGGTGTCGTGCGACGCGCGCTACATCGGCCGGGTGGAGGCGGGCGAGATCCGCTGTCCCAACTACGCCTACGAGCGGGTGTTTCTGCACATGTTCCCCGGCCGGACGCTGTCCGATCTGGGGTTCGCGTCCCGTGCGTCGGTGCGCGGCCGGGCGGCCCGTGAAGTGCCGGCCGAGCCGCCGGCGCACGCGTTCGGGCAGCACGCCCCCAGGCGCGTGGTGTCCCAGTGGTCCCCGAGAAACCCGAGTACACAGAGCGACGAGGTGAGCGACGTGCTGCGTCGCGCATTCATGACAGTCGGCGGCGCGGCCGTGGCGGCCTCGGTCGGCCGCACCGCGGAGGCCGCCGAGGCGCGGGTGCCGCGCAGAGTGGGTACGGCGGAGGCGCTGGCCCTGGAGGACGCGGTACGCCGGATCCGGCTGCTCGACGACCGGCACGGCGCGGACGGCCTGTACCGGCGGGCGTTGGGGCCGTTGCGTACGGCGCATGCGCTGCTCGACTCGGAGGCGTCACGGCAGTCGGTTTCCGAGCGACTGCATGCGGGGGCCGGCGAGTTGGCGATCTCGGTGGGCTGGCTGGCGCACGACTCGGGGCGTCTCGAGGCGGCGCGGGCGCACTACGCGGAGGCTCTTGCGACGGCGCGGATGTCGGGTGACGGGGCCCTCGAGACTCACGCGTTGTGCAACATGTCGTTCCTGGCGCGGGACGCGGGACGGCCCCGGGAGGCGGTACGGGCGGCGCAGGCGGCGCAGCGTTCGGCGCGGGCGTCGGGGTCGAGCAGACTGCAGTCGTTGCTGGCGCTGCGGGAGGCGGGCGGCTGGGCGGGGCTCGGGGACCGGGCGGGGTGCGGGCAGTCGCTGTCGCGGGCGCAGGGCCTGTTCGAGGCCGGTGCTTCGGACGCCGATCCGGAGTGGATGAGCTTCTACGGCGAGGCGGAGTTGGCGGGTCTCGAGGCGCAGTGCTGGTCGGCGCTCGGGGACTGGCCGCGGGCGGCCCGGCAGGCGGAGCGGGCGGTGGGTCTGCAGGATCCGCATTTCACCCGGAACATCGCGCTGTACACGGCGGAGGAGGCGGACGATCTGGCGCGTGCGGGAGCGGTGGACGAGGCGGCGGCGGCCGGGGGCCGGGTCCTCGATGTGCTGGGTGAGGTCGGGTCGGCGCGGATCCACTCGATACTGGCGGGCACGGCGCGGCTGTTGCGGCGCCATGGGGGCGGGGCGGGGGTGTCGGACTTCCTGGAACGGCATGCGGCGGTGGCCGGCTGAGGGTCTGCGCCTGCACGGATCAGCGAGAGGGGCCCCACGCGCGCGTGGAGGCCCCTTTTCGTGATGCCGGCCCGCGTCCCCCACGCGCGCGTGGGGGACGGCGACCGTGCGGCGTCAGGTGTCCGTGAGATGCCCGGTGTCGTTCCAGGACTCGATGGCCGGATCCCCGTAGGCCCAGCCGAGTACCGACAGGGACGTCGGGTCGAGGCGGATGCGGGCGCCGAAGTCGAGCGGCAGGCCGAGCCAGCGGGCACCGAGCGCACGCAGCAGGTGGCCGTGGGCGAAGACCAGCAGATCGCGGTCGGCGCTGCGGGCGCGGTCGACCACGGCGTCGGCGCGGGCGGTGACGTCGGCAAGGGTCTCGCCGCCGGGGACGCCGTCGCGCCACAGGAGCCAGCCCGGCTGCCGGTCCTGGATCTCGGCGGGGGTGAGCCCCTCGTAGTCGCCGTAGTCCCACTCGAGGAGGGCGTCGTACGGCTTGGCGCGATCGCCGAAGCCGGCGATGTCGCAGGTGTCACGCGCGCGTGCGAGCGGGCTGGTGAGGATCTCCGCCTCGGGCAGGCCGGACAGCGGTGGGCGGTGCAGCCGCCCGCCGACCAGTGCCGCGCCGTGCCGCCCCTGGTCGAGCAGCGGGATGTCGGTGCGGCCGGTGTGCTTCCCGGCCAGTGACCAGGCGGTCTGTCCGTGCCGGACCAGCAGGATGCGGGGTGCCATGGTGACTCTTCCGTGCGTGTTCCGCGGCGGCCCGGCGGGCTGCCGTATGCCGCTCGACGAGTGTGGAGCGGCGGGTCGCGGGACGGGTCAGCCCCGTCCCGGACCATCATCGCCCACCCGCGTCCAGGTCCTCAGGAGGTGCCCGCGGGCGGCAACCCGCAGCGCGGCACTTGCGTCTAGTACCACGCACCACGGTGCGTCCGTACCACGCACCACGGCAGCGGCGGAGGTCACCGTCCGCCCTGCCGACCTACACCGTATGGTGGTTCGCTGGCCATGCGGCCAGAAGCGATGAGGGAGAGCGAGCGAATACGTATGGGAGCGCCGCAGACCGATGCGCCGCAGGCGGCCGCGGCCCCGGACGGCATAGGCACCGAGCCTGCGGGCGGGCGTCCGCGCTGGTGGACGGAACTGCCTCTGATCGTCCTGGTGTATGCCGCCTATTCGGCGGGCCGGCTCCTCGCGCGTGGTGACGTGTCGACGGCAGTCGATCACGGTCTGGCGATCCTGCGGATCGAGAAGGCGCTGTATCTCAACGCCGAGCACCCACTGAACCGCCTCTTCACCGAGCACGCCTGGCTGGGCATACCCGCCGACTTCGCGTACGCGTCGCTGCACTATCTGGTCACGCCCGCGATCCTGATCTGGCTATTCCGGCGCAGGCCGGCGCACTACCGGATCGCCCGCACCTGGCTGATGGTGTCCACGCTGATCGGTCTCGTCGGGTTCACGCTGCTGCCGACCTGTCCGCCGCGGCTGCTCGAGGCCGGGCACGGTTTCGTCGACACGATGGCGCAGTACAGCTCGTACGGCTGGTGGGGCGCCGAGGCGAGTGCGCCGCGCGGGCTCGGCGGGATGACGAACCAGTACGCGGCGATGCCGAGCCTGCACGTGGGCTGGGCCCTGTGGTGCGGGGTGATGCTGTGGAAGCACGGACGGTCGCGGGCGGCCCGGGTGCTCGCGGTCGCCTACCCGCTGATCACGACGGTCGTGGTGATGGGCACGGCCAACCACTACTTCCTCGACGCCGCGGCGGGAGGTGCCGTGATGGCGGCCGGTCTGCTGCTCGCGCCGCGTGTGATGCGGCTCGCCGAGCGGGTCAGGACCGGGGTCGCGGCGCGGGTCAAGTCCCGTTTCGTGGCGGGCACATCGGCCGCTCCTTCCCGCGTTGTCAGTCCTGGATGTCAGACTTCCGCAGGTGAGCGAATTCCCCAACAGCGCGGGGCCGCAGGCGGCCCCGCCGATGCCGAAGCAGGAGCCGCGGGCGACGGGGCTCCGGCAGCGGCTCGCTGAGCTTCGGGGCCCTGCGGTCCCGCCGAAATCCCTCGACGCCCGCGCCCTGGCCGCCCTCGCGGCCAATCCGGGGTGCCGGCGCCGCGCCCTGCTCGACGGCGCGGGTGTGGACAAGGCGGCCCTGGCCGGGGCGCTCGGTGCGCCCTCCGGATTCGGCCAGTCCCAGTTCGCGCTCGTCCGGGGCAACGCCTTCGAGGCGCGCGTCAAGGCGGACGGCGGCGCCGAGCTGCTGCGCCTGGCGCACGGCCTGCTCGGCGGCGGCCCCGAGCCGGAGCCGGGCACGGCACGGGTCCCGGAGCTCGGCGCG
>NZ_QUAK01000058.1 GCF_003429565.1 Streptomyces triticagri | reverse complement strand
CCGCGCGGGCGCGGCGGCCTCCGCCTCGGGCTCCGGGGTGGGCTCGGCAGCGGTCGCCGCTGCGACGGACTCGCCACCGGCAACGGCGGCGCCGGCCTCGTCCGGAAGGTCCTCCGGCTCCTGTCCGGCCTGTACGGCCGCCGCGGTGTCGGTCTCGGCCGCCACCGGCGGGCCTGCGGGGCGGGATGCGGCACGGCGCCTGCGGCGCGGCGGCAGCTTGTCGCCAGGTGCGTCGTTCTGTTCTTCGGCGTCCCCGGTCACGGGGTCGTTGGGCTCGAGCATGCGGGCGGTTCTCCCGTCGGGCTCCCGGGCGCCTCGCCCTGTCGGGTGACGTCCGCGGCCTCCGCGGATTGCGCGGGGCCGCCGTCCGACGGGCGTGGGCGCCGCACGGAAGCTTCATAGTCTTGGCTGTCTGGTCTCGCCGGTTCCCTACGCGATGTACGCACGGCCTGGCGAAAGTCTTGTGGTCAGTGCGCTGCCCGACCCTGGTGGCTCCCGAGTACGAGGGCTGCGCTACGACGTACGTCCCTACGCGGGGCCTTCCGGCACCTGCGCCGCCGCGGCGGTCAGCACGCCGCCTCCCGGGTCACCGGGAGATACGGTCTCGGCTGCCTCGCGGTCGGGCGCGAGCGGGTCGGTCACCGTGCCGGACTCCTCATCGAAAAGCCCCTGCGCCAGCCTGGTCACCGCTGCGGCGACCCGCGGCGCCAGGTCGGCCACAGCTCGGAGACCGGACAGGACGTCGTCGGGTCGAACGGCAGGCGTCACGTGCCGAACGACCAGGCGCAGTATCGCACAGCGCCCGTCCCCCGGCCTATTGATACGCCCGGCGTCAACCTCCGCCGCATCACCGGCCTCACCTGCACCACCGTCCGGGCCCGGACGAACCACCGCGAGCTCCGCGACCGCGGCGCGTGCGTCGAAGCTCCGCATGCCGTTCTTCGTACGGCGCTCGACCTCGACGGTCGCTGCGGCAAGGAAGGCCGCGACGGCGCGCTCCGCCTCCTCCTCGCCGACCCCGTCGAGCCTGAGCTCCCACACGGAGGCCTGCAGCCGGTCGGCCAGGCCCGAGGTCCGGGCCTCGACGGCGTCGGTGATGTCGATGCCGTCCGGCAGCGAGGCGTCGAGCAGCTGCCTGAGCGGCTCGGGGTCGCGGCGGTCGACGAGCGCGATCTCCAGGTACTCGGCCTCACTGCCCGTGCCGGTGGGGGCGGCATTGGCGTACGACACCTTGGGGTGCGGTGTGAAACCTGCCGAGTACGCCATCGGCACCTCGGCACGACGCAGGGCGCGCTCGAAGGCGCGCTGGAAGTCGCGGTGGCTGGTGAACCGGAGGCGGCCGCGCTTGGTGTATCGCAGTCGGATGCGCTGCACCGCGGGTGCGGGCGGCGGGCCTTCGGGCTGTCGCTTGCCCAGGGTCAAGTCTCCTCGTGTACGGCGGCCCATGGACCGCCCCCCGCATCGGCGGGGCTTCTCCGGCCGGACCCGGTCACCACCCCCGTACGGACGGGGACGGCACGGACTCGGACCTCTTTTCCAGAGTACGCGGCCCACCGTCCGGGAGTTCCCGCCGGGGCTCGGCAGTCGCGATCGGCTTCCGTGCCGGTCCCGGTCCGCCGAAGAGCATCCGCCGCACCTCGGCGCGTGCCTGCCGTGCGCTGTCGACGGCACTGGTCGCGGCCTGCCGTGCGGCACGGCCGGCGCTCCGGGCCGCACGGGCGGCCGGACGCCAGATGCCGTCCCGGACCAGGTGTCCGACCGGAGTGAGCACCGTCCTGTAGACCCTGCGGGCAGGTTCGACGAACGTCCAGCGCAGTACGAGTGCCAGGAATCGGCCCACGGCGCGTGAGACCCGGCCCGCGGCGCGCCAGGCATGCCCGAGCGCGTCGCCGACCTCCCGCGCCACGACGGCGAGTGCCCGGCCCAGGGGTACGAGAATCCACCGCCAGAGGAAAAGGGCGGGCAGCACGACCAGAATCCGCAGCGTCCAGTACAGGACCGCGCCGACCACGGCGAGCGCCGCCTTGCCGAGCCATCGGCACCCGTGCCCCATCGGAGTGAGCACGCGCGCGTAGAGCCACATCACCGGATGCACGATCAGCATCAGCCCGAGCCAGGCCAGTGCCCGTCCCGTAGGCACCACCACGTATCGCCACAGGCCCACCCACGGCCAGACGAACAACACCTTGGCCAGGTAGGACAGGCACGTGCCCAAGCCCCGGCACAGCAGGGCCGCCCCGGTCGCCAAGTGGCCGCCCGACCAGGCAAGGAAGTGCCCCATCGGAGTGAGCACGCGCGCGTGGAGCCACATCGCGGGCACCACGATGAGCACGTGGCCGAGCCGGGCCAGTGCCCGCCCCGTCGGCGCCACCACGTACCGCCACAAGCCCACCCACGGCCGGACGAACAACGCCCTGGCCAGCCAGACGCAGCCGGTGGCGAGGGCGCCGGCCAGAGGCTTCAGCGCCCGCTGCCACAGGAACACCGCGGGCAGCGCGAACAGCATCCGCCCCAGCCACGCGAGCCCGCGGCCGAACGGCAGCAGCAGCGTCCGTCCCACGAACCGTCCTGCGGAGGCCACCAGGTCCCAGACCATCCGGATCGGCACGACGAGCACCAGGACGATGATCCGCACCGGCAGCCGGACGGCCACCACCAGGCATCCCTCGCCCGGTGCGGTCGGCTCCCCGGATGCGCGCCCCTCGAGTTCCATACGCACGAGGACGCTTCACACCCCTCCCCGGATGCATCCGGCGCTCACCCAGTACCGCAGCTTCCCGCCCCGCACGTCCTCGAGGACCCCGCCGCAGCCCTCGATCACCTTGCGGGAAGGGGTGTTGTCGACGTCGCAGGTCACCAGGACCTCGTCGAGCCCGAGCGCCCGCGCGTACGGCAGTACGTCGCGCAGCATGGCCCGGGCATGGCCGCGGCGGCGCGCGGCGGGGCGTACGCCGTATCCGATGTGTCCGCCGAAGTCGCGCAGGAAGGCGGTGAGGCGGTGGCGGACCTGGATGCGGCCGAGGAAGGTCTCGCCGTCCACGTACCAGTACCAGGTGGCGGGCACGAAACCCGCCGGACGGGCGCCTTCTTCGCGGGCCTCGTCCTCGAGCGCCGCCACATAGCGGGCGAAGCCCCGGTCGGTGCGCCAGTCGTCGCCGTACAGGGTCAGCTCGCGCGCCAGGGTGTCGCCGAAGAACTCGTCCGCGGCGGCGAACTCCGCCATGGCGGCGACGAAGGAGATACGGAACCGGGGGTCGGGAGCGACGAGGCGAGGCATGGGCCCATGGTGCCGGGGCGCGGCAACGCCCCGGCAGCCGGGGCTACTTGACCACGGTCAGCGGGAGCAGCTTCTTGCCGGTCGGGCCGATCTGGATACTGGTGTCCATCTGAGGACAGACCCCGCAGTCGAAGCACGGAGTCCAGCGGCAGTCGTCGACCTCGGTCTCGTCGAGGGCGTCCTGCCAGTCCTCCCAGAGCCAGTCCTTGTCGAGTCCGGAGTCGAGGTGGTCCCAGGGCAGGACCTCCTCGTAGGTGCGCTCGCGGGTGGTGTACCAGTCGACGTCGACGCCGTAGGCGGGCAGGGTCTTGTCGGCGCAGGCCATCCAGCGGTCGTAGCTGAAGTGTTCGCGCCAGCCGTCGAAGCGGCCGCCGTCGTCGTACACGGCGCGGATGACCGCGCCGATGCGGCGGTCGCCGCGGGAGAGCAGGCCCTCGACAATGCCGGGCTTGCCGTCGTGGTAGCGGAAGCCGATGGAGCGGCCGTACTTCTTGTCGCCGCGGATCTTGTCGCGGAGCTTGCCGAGGCGCGCGTCGGTGTCCTCGGCGGAGAGCTGCGGGGCCCACTGGAAGGGCGTGTGCGGCTTGGGCACGAAGCCGCCGATGGAGACCGTGGCGCGGATGTCGCCCTTGCCGGAGACCTCGCGGCCCTTGGCGATGACGTTGGTCGCCATGTCGGCGATCTGCAGGACGTCCTCGTCGGTCTCGGTGGGCAGGCCGCACATGAAGTAGAGCTTCACCTGGCGCCAGCCGTTGCCGTAGGCGGTGGCGACGGTCCGGATGAGGTCCTCTTCGGAGACCATCTTGTTGATGACCTTGCGCATCCGCTCCGAGCCGCCCTCGGGGGCGAAGGTGAGGCCGGAACGGCGGCCGTTGCGGGTGAGCTCGTTGGCGAGGTCGACGTTGAAGGCGTCGACCCGGGTGGACGGCAGCGAGAGGCCGACCTTGTCCTCCTCGTACCGGTCGGCGAGGCCCTTGGCGATGTCGCCGATCTCGCTGTGGTCGGCGGAGGAGAGGGAGAGCAGGCCGACCTCCTCGAAGCCGGTGGCCTTGAGGCCCTTGTCGACCATCTCGCCGATGCCGGTGATGCTGCGCTCGCGCACGGGGCGGGTGATCATGCCGGCCTGGCAGAAGCGGCAGCCGCGGGTGCAGCCGCGGAAGATCTCCACGGACATCCGCTCGTGCACGGTCTCGGCGAGCGGGACGAGCGGCTGCTTCGGGTACGGCCACTCGTCGAGGTCCATGACGGTGTGCTTGGAGACGCGCCACGGGACGCCGGAGCGGTTGGGGACGACGCGGCCGATGCGGCCGTCGGGCAGGTACTCGACGTCGTAGAAGCGCGGGATGTAGACGTTCCCGGTCTTGGCGAGGCGGAAGAGGACCTCGTCGCGTCCGCCGGGGCGGCCCTCGGCCTTCCAGGCGCGGATGATCTCGGTCATGTCGAGGACGGCCTGCTCGCCGTCGCCGATGACCGCGGCGTCGATGAAGTCGGCGATGGGCTCGGGGTTGAAGGCCGCGTGGCCGCCGGCCAGGACGATCGGGTCGTCGAGGGTGCGGTCCTTCGACTCGAGCGGGATGCCGGCCAGGTCGAGGGCGGCGAGCATGTTGGTGTAGCCGAGCTCGGTGGAGAAGGAGAGGCCGAAGACGTCGAAGGCCTTCACCGGGCGGTGGCTGTCGACGGTGAACTGCGGGACCCGGTGCTCGCGCATCAGTTCTTCGAGGTCGGGCCAGACGCTGTAGGTGCGCTCGGCGAGTACGCCCTCGCGTTCGTTGAGCACCTCGTAGAGGATCATGACGCCCTGGTTGGGCAGGCCGACCTCGTAGGCGTCCGGGTACATGAGGGCCCAGCGGACCTCGCACTCGTCCCACGGCTTGACGGTGGAGTTGAGCTCTCCGCCGACGTACTGGATCGGCTTCTGCACATGCGGGAGCAGGGCCTCGAGCTGTGGGAAGACCGACTCGACAGACATCTCGCGAACCTTCGTGAGCGGGCTGGGGTGACCCCCAAGCCTAACGTGGCCGAGGGTCTTCCCATGACCCGCTCCGGGACGGCCGCCGGACCGGCCGGGTCCGTCAGACGACGAGTGCCCTGCCGATTGCGGCCCACCGGCCCGGCAGTTCCGCCTCGACGGCTGCGGCGGCCCGTTCCTCGCGGCCGTGCAGGACGCCGTACGTGAAGGAGTTCTCGCCCGCCGCGTGGGCCTGGGCGGCGAGGTCGCGCAGGGCCTCGCGGGCCATCACGCTGTCCTGGTGTTCGCCGAGCAGGGTCTGCAGGGCCTTGAGGTCGGTGACGAGGCGGCGGGCGGGTCTGCCGAGTGCGGGGGCGGCGGCCTCGGCGGCGTAGCGTGCGCGTTTGGCCTTCTTGCGGGCCTCGTGCAGCGCGGTGTCGCGTTCCTGGGTGGCGGGTGGGGCGGCGAGTGCTTCCTCGACGAGGGTGGCGAGGCGCTGGTAGTCGCGTCGTACGGCTCTGGTGAGGGCCGGTTCGGCGGGCTGCGCGGCCGCGTCCGTGAGGGGCGGGTCGGCGAGCAGGGCGTCGAGGGTGTCGAGCAGGTCGAGGTGCCTGCGGGAGTCGAGTACGGCTATGAGGTGGCGGCGGGAGCCGAGGCGGCGGGCGGCGGACCAGGTGCGCAGGCGGCCGCGTACCGGGCCGGTGACAAGGTTGCGCGGGAGGTCGGTGAGGGCTTCGCGGATGCGTTCGGTGAGGACTTCGCGGTCGCGGTCGATGCCGAGTTCGCCGGCCAGCCATTTGAGTTCGTCGCCGACGGGGTCGGTGATGCGGCGGTCGAGGATCTTGCCGTAGCTGCGCAGTGCGCTGCGCAGGCGGCGGGTGGCGACGCGCATCTGGTGGACGGAGTCGGGGAGGTCGCGGCGGGCGTCGGGGTCGAGGTCGACAAGGGCGTCGCGCTGGGTGCGGAGGTAGGCGAGGACGGCTGTGGCGGCGGGCTCGGCTTCGGCCTTCTCGGCTGCGACCTTCTTGCTCTTCGCTTTCCCGCCCTTGGACTTTGCCTTGGCCTTGGCCTTGGTCTTGGCCTCGGCCTTGGTCTTGTTCGCGGACTTCCGCTCCGGCCCCGGCTTCGTCCGCGGTTCCGTCTCCGCCAGTGCCCGCGCGAGCTTGGACGCCGAACCCGCCGGTACGATCCCGGCCTTGCGCAGCCGCTTGTCGACCCGGTCGAGGAAGGCCGGGTCACCCCCGTCGGCGAGTTCGACCTCGATCTCGGTCCAGGTGGCGGTCCCGGCGCCGTCGGGAGCCAGCCGTTCGGCGTGCACCGTGTCCACGGCGACCTCGGCGAGCAGCGCACCGTCGCCGTCCATGAGGTGCCGGACGTCGCGCGAGGAGCGCAGTCGTACGACGGGCAGCAGTTCCGCGGTACGGGTCCGGGACCGTACGAGGCCGGCGAGGGTGCGCGGCACGGTGGTGGTGAGGGGTGCGTGGATCTCGTCGCGTACGCCGTCGCCGACGGGGAGTTTGAGGTGCCAGCCCTCGTCGTCGCCGCCGGTGCGCCGGCGCAGGGTGCGGGCCGAGCGCGCGAGGCGCAGGTCGGCCGTGTCGTAGTAGGTGGCGTCGAGTTCGACGACGCCTCGGTCGACGACCGCCGCGACGGCGGCGATTCTGGTCAGGTCGGGCAGTGCGACGTCGGTTCCGGCTTCGTACTTCCGCTCGATCTCGCGCTTCGTCTCCGCCATGAAGTGAATTTAGTCGCGAATGGCGGCCGGTGGGAGTCCCCTCGGGCGCGGAAAGTGCTGATCAGGCGGACATCGGTCGTTGCACCTTGATCGACTGCAGCAGTCCCACGGCGATCCAGACGGCGAACATCGAGGTGCCGCCGTAACTGACGAAGGGCAGCGGCAGTCCGGCGACGGGCATGATGCCGAGGGTCATGCCGATGTTCTCGAAGGTCTGGAAGGCGAACCAGGCGATGATGCCGGCGGCGACGACCGTGCCGTAGAGCTCGGTGGTGTGGCGCGCGATGCTGCAGGCGCGCCAGAGGACCACGCCGAGCAGGACGAGGATCAGTCCGGCGCCGAGGAAGCCGAGTTCCTCGCCGGCCACGGTGAAGACGAAGTCGGTCTGCTGCTCGGGCACGAACTGGCCGGTGGTCTGGCTGCCTTCGAAGAGTCCGGTGCCGGTCAGGCCGCCGGAGCCGATGGCGATACGGGCCTGGTTGGTGTTGTAGCCGACGCCGGCCGGGTCGAGTGCGGGGTTGGCGAAGGCGGCGAAGCGGGCGATCTGGTAGTCGTCGAGCAGTCCGAGCTGCCAGACGGCGAGTGCGCCTGCGGTGCCCGCGCCGAGGAGTCCGAACACCCAGCGGTTGGAGGCGCCGGAGGCGAGCAGGACGCCGAGCACGATGACGGCCATGACCATGACCGAACCGAGGTCGGGCATGAGGAGCACGATCAGTATCGGGACGACGGCGAGGCCGAGTGCCTGCATGACGGTGCGGTGGTCGGGGTGGTCGCGGTCGCCCGCGTCGACCCGTGCGGCGAGCAGCATGGCCATGCCCAGGATGATCGTGATCTTCACGAACTCGGAGGGCTGCAGGGAGAATCCGCCGGGCAGTTTGATCCAGGCGTGGGCGCCGTTGATCGTGGTGCCGAGCGGGGTCAGCACCAGGAGGATCAGGAAGACGGACACGCCGTAGAGGATCGGTACGACGGTGCGCAGGGTGCGGTGGCCGAGCCAGATGGTGCCGATCATCAGGGCGAGCCCGATGCCGGTGTTCAGGACGTGCCGGATCAGGAAGTAGTACGGGTCGCCCTGGTTCAGTTCGCTGCGGTTGCGGGTCGCCGAGTAGACCAGGGCGGTGCCGATCATGGACAGGGCGATCGCGGCGAGCAGCATCGGCCAGTCCAGGCGCCGGGCCAGGGAGTCGCGGGCCAGGAGCTTGGACCAGGTGCCGCGTTCGGGTCCGTAGCCCGATACGGAGAAGCCGCCCATCAGTCGCGCCTCCCTGCCGCTGTGGCCGGGGGTCCGGCCGCCACGTTCTCCTCGGCGGGCGGTTCTTCCTCGGTCGGCACGTAGTCCTTGATCTTCGGCGGGTCGATGGAGCCGTCGGACTGGATCTTCGGCAGCGAGCTCTCGGGCTTGGGCAGCAGTGCCTTCTTCTTGTCCTGCTTGCCGTTCTCGTCGAGGCCGTACATCGCGTCGTAGATCTTGCGTACGGCGGGTCCGGAGGCGCCGGATCCGGTACCGCCCTGGGAGATGGTCATGATGACGGTGAAGTCCTTGGTGTACGTGGCGAACCACGAGGTGGTCTGCTTGCCGTAGACCTCGGCGGTACCGGTCTTCGCGTGCATCGGGATCTTGTCCTGCGGCCAGCCGCCGAAGCGCCAGGCGGCGGTGCCGCGGGTGGCGACGCCTTCGAGGGCACCGTCTATCAAGTCGCGGGTCTTGGCGTTCATCGGCAGCTTGCCGTGCGACTTGGGCTTGATCTCCTCGACGGACTTGCCGTCGGGGCTGACGACGGCCTTGCCGATGCTGGGGTCGTGCATGGTGCCGCCGTTGGCGAGGGCGGCGTAGATGGTGGCCATCTGGATGGGGGTGACGAGGGTGTCGCCCTGTCCGATGGAGTAGTTGACCGAGTCACCGGCGCGCATCTTCATGCCCTCGAGGCAGTTCTCGTAGGCGATGCGCTCGACGTAGTCGCCGTTCTTCTTGCCCTGCTTGCACCAGGCGTCCTTGTTGGCCTCCCAGTAGTCCTTCTTCCACTGGCGGTCGGGGACGCGGCCCTTGACCTCGTTGGGCAGGTCGATGCCCGTCTCCTTGCCGAGACCGAACTGGTGGGCGGTCTTGTAGAACCAGTCCTGGGCGCCCTTCTTGGGGGTGTTGCCGCCGTCCTTCTTCCACTGGTCGTGCGAAAGGCGGTAGTAGACGGTGTCGCAGGAGACCTCGAGGGCCTGGCCGAGGGTGATGCTGCCGTGGCCCTCGGACTCGAAGTTGGTGAAGGTCTGGCCGCCGATGGAGTACGAACTGGGGCAGGGGTAGCGGCCGTTGAAGTCGTAGCCCGCGTTCACCGCGGCCGTGGTCGGGATGACCTTGAAGATGGAGCCGGGGGCGGCCTGGGCCTGGATGGCGCGGTTCAGGAGCGGGTTGTTGGAGCCCTTGCCGGTGAGCTTGTCGTAGTCCTTGCCGGAGATGCCGCCGACCCAGGCGTTCGGGTCGTAGTCCGGGTTGGAGGCCATGGCGACGACGCGGCCGGTCTTGGACTCCATGACGACGACGGAGCCGGCGTCGGCCTTGTAGTTCCGGTTGGTGTTCTTGTCGAACTCCTTGCGGGCGTTCTTCATCGCCTCGTTGAGCTCGTACTCGGCGACCCGCTGGACCTCGGCGTCGATGCTGGTGACGATGTTGGAGCCGGGCTGGGCCCGGTCGCTCTGGGTCTTGCCCATCACACGGCCGAGCTTGTCGACCTCGTACGCGGTGACGCCCGCCTTGCCGCGCAGCTGCTTGTCGTAGGTCCGCTCGAGTCCGGATCGGCCGACCTGGTCGGAGCGCAGGTAGGGCGAGTCGGTGTTCTCGGACTCGGTGATCTCCTCGTCGGTGACCGGGGAGAGATAGCCGAGTACCTGGGCGGTGTTGGCCTTGCCGGGTGCGGTGTAGCGGCGTACGGCGGTGGGCTCGGCGGTGATGCCGGGGAAGTCCTCGGCGCGCTCGCGGATCTGCAGCGCCTGCTTGGCGGTGGCCTCGTCGGTGATCGGGATGGGCTGGTACGGCGAACCGTTCCAGCAGGGCTGCGGGGTCTTGGCGTCGCAGAGGCGGACCTTGTCGGCGACGTCCTTGGGCTTCATGTCGAGGACCTCGGCGAGCCGGGTGAGGACGGCGTCGCCGTCGTCCTTCATCTTCATCAGCTCGGTGCGGGACGCGGAGACGACGAGGCGGGTCTCGTTGTCGGCGAGCGGTACGCCGCGGGCGTCGAGGATGGAGCCGCGTACGGCGGGGTCGACGACGCGCTGCACGTGGTTGCCGTTGGCCTCGTCGGCGTACTCGTCGCCGTTGCGCACCTGGAGGTACCAGAGGCGGCCGCCGAGGGTGAGCAGCAGGGACAGCACGAGGATCTGCAGGATGATCAGCCGGATCTGGACCCGGGGGGTGCGCCCCGTCTCAGGGATGTTGGTCATGGGCGCAGCCCATTCGTTGGAAGGGTGGTGGTGGGAGACGGGTGGGAGTTGGTCATGGGCGCAGCCCATTCGTTGGAAGGGTGGCGGTGGGAGACGGGTGGGAGTTGGTCACAGCCGCTTGACCCCCTTGATGCGTCCGGCGCGGGCCACCTTGGACTTGGCCGTCTTGCCGCGCAGTCCGCCGCCGCGGAGCCCGCCGCCGGAGCGCAGTGCGCTGCCGCGCAGACCTCCGCCGCGCTGGCTGCCGATCCGCATCGAGGAGCCGGCCGTGAGCCAGCCGGTGGAGACGCCGCCGGCCTTGGAGCCGCCGCCGCTCGTCTCGCCGAGCGGATCGTTCTCCACTCGTCTGGCCAGCGCCATCACGGCGGGTACGACGAACGGCGCAAGCAGTAGGTCGTACAGGGTGGCGGTGAACAGCAGGCTGCCGAGCCCGACATGGCGTGCGGCGGTGTCGCCGACGAGGGCGCCGACGCCGGCGTAGAGCAGTGTCGAGCCGATCGCGGCGCCGACGACCACGGCCATCGGTCCGGTGGCGGTGCGCACCTGCCCGGACTCCGGCTTGACCAGTCCGGCGAGGTAGCCGATGACGCACAGGACCAGGGCGTACCGGCCGGCCGCGTGGTCGGCGGGTGGTGCCAGGTCGGCGAGGAGTCCGGCGCCGAAGCCGATGAACGCGCCGCCGACGTGGCCGTAGACCATCGCGAGGCCGAGCACGACGAGCAGCACCAGGTCGGGGGTGGCGCCGGGCAGATGAAGTCGGGAGAGGACGCTGACCTGGATCACCAGGGAGACGACGACCAGGACGGTGGACAGGAGCATCCGGTTCACTCGCATCAGATCACTCCTGGTCGTTCTGCGGCGGTGCGCCGCCGTCGTCCTGCGGCTGGGCGCCTGCGCCGTCGCCGTCCTGCGGCTGTCCGTCGGCGCCGTCCTCGGGCTGCTCGCCGTCGGGCGGCGGTGCGCCGGGGGTGACGGTGACGGTCACGGTGGGCGTCGGCTTCGGCTTCTTGGGCTCCGGCAGGACCTTGTCGCGCGGGTCGGTGCGGGGGGCCTCCACGACGACGCCGACGATGTCGAGCTGGCTGAAGGCGACGTACGGCTTGACGAAGACGTTCCGGGTGAGGTCGCCGCCGGAGGGGTCGACGCGGGCGACGGTGCCGACGGGCACCCCGGGGACGAACGGCTTGTCGGCCTGCGAGCCGAAGGTGACGAGCCGGTCGCCCTTCTTGACCTTCGCCTTGCCGTTGAGGAGCTGCACCGAGATGTTGCGGTCGCCCTGGCCGGTGGCGAAGCCCAGTTCGTCGTTGCCCTCCATGCGGGTGCCGACGGTGAAGTCCGGGTCGTTGGCGAGCAGTACGGTCGCGGTGTTGGGGCCGACGGTGGTGACGCGGCCGACCAGTCCGTCGCCGTTGAGCACCGTCATGTCGCGCTTGAGGCCGTCGTTGGCACCGGAGTCGATGGTGACGGTCCAGGAGAAGCCCTGGGCCGCTCCTATCGCGATGACCTGGGCGCCCTTGATGCCGTACTGGCCGGCTCCGGCGGTCTTGAGCATCTTGTCGAGCTGCCGGACCTTGCTGCGGTTGCGGTCGTCGCTGCCGAGCTTCGCCTTCAGCGCCGCGTTGTCCCGCTCGAGTTCGGCGATGCGGTTGTGCCGCTCGCCGGAGTCACGGACGGCGGAGATGGCGTTGCCGATCGGGTCGACGGCGGCGGAGACGCCGTTCTCCACAGGGCCGAAGACGGTCGCGGCGGCCTGCCGGGCACCGTCGACCGGAGACTCCTCGCCGCCCCGGATGTCCACCGTGATCAGTGCGAACGCGATGGCGACCAGCAGCACCAGGAGCAGCCGGCTCTCTCGTGTGTCCCTCACGTGCGGCGGCCGTGCCTTCCTCATCGGAATGGTGATCTTGCCTGTGTTGCAGGACCCGGGACGGGTCCCCCGTCATCTGCGCGGTGAGGCGTCGAGCACCTGCTGCAACGCCTCGAACTCCTCCACACACTTGCCGGATCCGAGCGCCACCGAGTCGAGCGGGTCCTCGGCGATGTGGATCGGCATGCCGGTCTCGCGGCGCAGCCGTTCGTCGAGGCCGCGCAGCAGGGCGCCGCCACCCGTGAGAACGATGCCGCGGTCCATCACGTCACCGGAGAGCTCCGGCGGGCACTTGTCGAGGGTGGTCTTGACCGCGTCGACGATCGCGTTGACCGGCTCCTCGATGGCCTTGCGGACCTCGGCGGCGGAGATCACCACGGTCTTGGGGAGTCCGCTGACCAGGTCGCGGCCGCGGATCTCGGTGTGCTCGTCGGAGTCCATGTCGTACGCCGAACCGATGGTGATCTTGATCTGCTCGGAGGTGCGCTCGCCGAGGAGGAGCGAGTACTCCTTCTTGATGTGCTGGATGATCGCATTGTCCAGCTCGTCGCCGGCGACGCGGATGGACTGTGCCGTGACGATTCCTCCCAGCGAGATCACGGCGACCTCGGTGGTGCCGCCGCCGATGTCCACGACCATGTTGCCGGTGGCCTCGTGGACCGGGAGGCCGGAGCCGATGGCGGCCGCCATGGGCTCCTCGATGATGTGCACCTGGCGGGCGCCGGCCTGGGTGGTGGCCTCGATGACCGCGCGGCGCTCGACTCCGGTGATGCCGGAGGGCACGCAGACGACGACGCGGGGGCGCGCGAGGTAACGGCGCTTGTGGACCTTGAGGATGAAGTAGCGGAGCATCCGCTCGGTGATCTCGAAGTCGGCGATGACGCCGTCCTTCAGCGGGCGGACCGCGACGATGTTGCCGGGGGTGCGGCCGATCATCTTCTTCGCTTCGGCGCCGACCGCGAGGATGCCACCCGTGTTCGTGTTGACGGCCACGACCGACGGCTCGTTGAGTACGATCCCTCGCCCTCTGACGTACACGAGCGTGTTGGCGGTCCCGAGGTCGACAGCCATGTCACGGCCGATGAACGACATGTTGGTTCCCATCAGGAGCGTCTGGCCTTCCCAAGTGGAGCGTTTGATGGCTGGTTAGGTCGGGAGTTCGAGCACAGTGGCGTGAGGTGTACATCGTAGTCTCGCCTGCACGGACACGGCGCGAGGGTCTCCGCCATTGTCAGCAGATGATTCGCCGCCCCGCTAATGGGGACGAGCCGACGGAAGGATGCGTTCCCCCGATCGGCCTGCATATGCGCGTGACCTGGGGATGCCGCGGAATTCGCGGCCACCCCAGGTCACGGACCAGGCAATTCTGACGATGCCTCAGAAGACGGTCACCGGCGGAAGCCCGGGAATGCGTGATCGTTCGCCGGAATCAGAAAAGTCCGGGGAAGAAAATCTTGAGCTCGCGCGCGGCGGACTCCTCGGAGTCCGATGCGTGGATCAGATTCTCCCGGACGATGGTGCCGAAGTCGCCGCGGATCGAACCGGGCGCGGCGGCGATCGGGTCGGTCGGACCGGCGAGCGCGCGCACCCCCTCGATGACCCGCTCGCCGTCGACGACCAGCGCGACGACGGGACCGGAGGCCATGAACTCCATGAGCGGCTCGTAGAAGGGCTTGCCCTGGTGCTCGCCGTAGTGCTGCTCCAGGGTGTCCTGGCTCAGGGTGCGCAGCTCCAGCGCCTGAATCGTCCATTCGGCCTTGCGCTCGATGCGGCCGACGATCTCACCGATCAGACCGCGGCGTACGGCATCGGGCTTCAGCAGGACGAGGGTGCGCTGGCTCATGTGCGACTCCAAAGCAAGGTACGTGAATCTCGGTGGGACTCAGGCGATTCGTGGGATGAGGCGACGATACCCGGGGCGGCTACGCGGCGTTACCTTCGGGTTCGCCGACGGCCTCCGCCTGCGCCGCGAAGCGGGCCTTCGCCTCGTCCACCTTGCGGCCGAAATGCACCGACGCCCACCAAAGACCGGCGAAACAGACGCCGAGGAAGAACATCGTCGGCACCACGAATCCGCTGAGCACGAGTGCGCCCTGCAAAGCCCAGCCGAGCTGCACACCGCCGGGCCTGGTGATCACTCCGCAGAGCAGGATGCACAGGACCATCGCGACACCGGACACCGTCCACACCGTGGCCATCGACAGATCCGGGTCCTTCATCGCGACGAGCCCCGCGAATCCGATCACGAAGAATTCACCGATCAAGGTGGAAGCACACAGCGTACGCATCGAATTCAGCCCCTCCCCAGGAGCAGTCGGGCCTCGCCGACCGTGATGACGGAACCGGTGACCAGGACGCCACCGCCCGCGTACTCGCCTTCTTCCTCGGCCAGGGTGACGGCGGCCTCCAGGGCGTCGTCGAGACGTGGTTCGACCTGGACCCGGTCGTCGCCGAACACCTCGACGGCGAGTGCGGCCAGGGCGTCCACGTCCATCGCGCGGCCGCTCGAATTCTGTGTCACGACGATCTCCGCGAAGATCGGCTCGAAGGCCTCGAGCAGCCCGCGCACGTCCTTGCCGTCGCTGGCGCCGACCACGCCGATCAGCCGGCTGAAGTCGAAGACCTCGCCGATCGCCGCCGCGGTGGCCCGTGCGCCGGCGGGATTGTGCGCGGCGTCCAGGACGACCGTCGGCGAGCGGCGCACCACTTCGAGCCGGCCGGGCGAGACGACCGCGGCGAAGGCCTGCCGGACGGTGTCGATGTCGAGCGGCTCGGGGCGCTGCGCGCCGACGCCGAAGAACGCCTCCACGGCGGCGAGGGCCACCGCCGCGTTGGCCGCCTGGTGGGCGCCGTGCAGCGGCAGGAAGACACCCTCGTACTCGCCGCCGAGTCCGCGCAGGGTGACCAACTGGCCGCCGACGGCGACCTGTCGGGACACGACGCCGAACTCCATGCCCTCGCGGGCCACCGTGGCGTTCACCTCGACGGCCTTCTTCAGCAGGACCTGTGCGGCGTCGACCGGCTGCTGGGCCAGGATCACCGTGGCGTCCTGCTTGATGACCCCGGCCTTCTCCTCCGCGATCGCGGCGGGGGTGTCGCCGAGCCGGTCGGTGTGGTCGAGGTCGATGGGGGTGACCACGGCGACGTCCCCGTCGATCACATTGGTCGCGTCCCAACTGCCGCCCATGCCGACCTCGACGACCGCCACATCGGCCGGGGCGTCCGCGAAGGCCGCGTACGCCATGCCGGTGAGCACCTCGAAGAACGACAGGCGGTACGGCTGCTGCGCGTCCACCATCTCCACGTACGGCTTGATCTCGTCGTACGCCTCGATGAAGCGCTCGGCGCTGATCGGCGCGCCGTCCAGGCTGATCCGCTCGGTGATCGACTGGACGTGCGGCGAGGTGTACCGGCCGGTGCGCAGCTCGAAGGCGCCGAGCAGCGCCTCGATCATGCGGGCCGTGCTCGTCTTGCCGTTGGTGCCCGTGATGTGGATCGACGGGTATGCGCGCTGCGGCTCGCCGAGCACGTCCATCAGGGCGGCGATGCGGTCCACCGAGGGCTCGAGCTTGGTCTCGCCCCAGCGGGTGGCGAGATCGGCCTCGACGGCGCGCAGCGCTGCGTCCACCTCCGGGTCCTCGGGGCGGGCCGGGATGTCGCCCGAGGGCGGGCCCGACTGGGTGCGCAGGGTGCGGCTGCCGGCCTCGATCACCGCGAGGTCGGGGTCGCGGTCGGTGGCCTCGCCGACGATCTCGTCGAACTCGTCGATCTCGTCGATCTCGTCGATCTCGTCGGGAGAACGGCCGTCGGGGTCGTCGGATCCGCCGTCGTGCGGGCTGTCGTGCGGGGGGAGCTCACTCACGGGGCCAGTCTACGGACGTACGCCGACACTCTCCCCCGCCGCCCGGCCGGCACCTCGGTGAGCGTCCGGCACCGTGGCGATCGCCCGCGCGGGCCGGGCTCCGGAGCATCTGACCTTATTGAGTGATTCTCGAGTGATCGACGGCCGTTCTCGGCGAGGCAGGCAGGCCACGGGGCCACTGCAACCGGTCCAATGCGGACATGTGGTACGCCCAGCACCCCGGCCGACGCACGCGGCAGCTCGTCGGCGACACCTCCGTAGCGCTGTGGGTGGCCCTGTGGGCCGCACTCGCGGTCGGCGCCCACCGTCTCGTCCGGCTGCTCGCCCGGCCGGGCGGAGGCGCGGCGGCCGGTGACGCCCGGCTCGACCGGGCCGGGGACTCGGCCGCCAGGGTGCCCTTCGTCGGTGACCGCCTGGAGGACGCGCTGCGCGGTGTGGCCGGGGCGGGCGGCCGGCTCGCGGGCCGCGGCGACGGGCTCCTCGTCGATGTCGCCGCGGCGGCCTGCGCCGGCCTGGTGTTCGTGGTGCCGACCGGGTTCGTGCTCGCCGTCTGGCTGCCCCGGCGGCTGCGCTGGATCCGGCAGGCGCAGGCCGCGCACGAGCTCGCGGCCTGCGAGGACGGGCGTGAACTGCTCGCCCTGCGCTCCCTGATGCGCCCGCTCGACGAGGTGGCCCGTACCGCCGCGGCGCTGCCCGACAGCACACCGGGAAGCCTCGCCGAGGGCTGGCGTGAGGGCGACCCGGACACTCTGGACGCGCTCGCGGAGGCGGAGTTGGTACGGCTCGGGCTCGACCTCCGGCCGGTCCCGTACGAGACCGCGGCTCCCCCGGTCCCCGCGCCGGCCGGACCGCTGGCCGGATCTGCCGGACCCGAACCGCTCGCCGCGGCCCGGACCTGAGACCGCGCACACTGGCGCCCTGCCGCCTCCTTCTCGGAGGTGACAGGGCGCCCGTGTGTGATGCGGGTGCGCGGTCGGTCAGGCCGCCGGGAGGTTCTCCAACTGGCGGCCGATGCGCTCGATGTCCGCCTCGGCCTTGGTGAGCCGGCCGCGGATCTTGTCGACGACCTGGTCGGGGGCCTTGGCCAGGAACGCCTCGTTCCGCAGCTTGGCCTCCGCCTGGGCCTTCTCCTTCTCGGCGGCGCCCAGGTCCTTGGTGAGGCGCTTGCGCTCGGCGTCCACGTCGATCGTGCCGGACAGGTCGAGGGAGACCGTGGCGCCCGAGACCGGCAGGGTCGCCGTGGCATGGAAGCCCTCGCCCTCCGGCTGCAGTCGGAGCAGCTGGCGGATGGCCGCCTCGTGCGGGGCGAGCGCCGTGCCGTCGAGGGCGAGCCTGGCCGGGACCTTCTGACCGGGCTGCAGGCCCTGGTCGGAGCGGAAGCGCCGGACCTCGGTGATGACCTGCTGCAGCGTCTCGATCTCCCGCTCGGCCGCCTCGTCGCGGAAGCCGCTGTCGGCCGGCCAGTCGGCGACGACCAGGGACTCCTTGCCGGTGAGCGTGGTCCACAGCGTCTCGGTGACGAACGGGACGACCGGGTGAAGCAGCTTCAGGGTGACGTCCAGGACCTCGCCGAGGACCCGCTTGGTGTCCTCGGCCTCCTGACCGCCCTCCTGGAAGGTGGTCTTGGTCAACTCCACGTACCAGTCGAAGACTTCGTCCCAGGCGAAGTGGTACAGCGCCTCGCTGAGCTTCGCGAACTGGTAGTCCTCGTAGAGTCCGTCGACCTCCTCGACGATCTCGCCGAGCCGGGACAGGATCCACCGGTTCGTCGCCGACAGGCGCTCGGCGGGCGGGAGTTCGCCCTCGACCGTGGCGCCGTTCATCAGGGCGAAGCGGGTGGCATTCCAGATCTTGTTGGCGAAGTTCCGGGAGGCCTGGACCCAGTCCTCGCCGATCGGGACGTCGGTGCCCGGGTTGGCGCCGCGGGCCAGCGTGAAGCGCAGCGCGTCGGAGCCGTATGTGTCCATCCAGTCGAGCGGATTGACCGCGTTCCCGAAGGACTTGGACATCTTCTTGCCGAACTGGTCGCGGACCATGCCGTGCAGGGCGATGGTGTGGAACGGCGGGGTGCCGTCCATCGCGTAGAGGCCGAACATCATCATCCGGGCGACCCAGAAGAACAGGATGTCGTAGCCGGTGACCAGGACCGAGTTCGGATAGAACTTCGCGAGGCTCTCGGTCTGCTCGGGCCAGCCGAGCGTGGAGAACGGCCACAGGCCGGACGAGAACCAGGTGTCCAGGACGTCGTTGTCCTGCGTCCAGCCCTCGCCGCTCGGCGGCTGCTCGTCGGGGCCGACGCAGACGACCTCGCCGTTCGGCCCGTACCAGACCGGGATGCGGTGGCCCCACCACAGCTGGCGCGAGATGCACCAGTCGTGCAGGTTGTCGACCCAGTCGAAGTAGCGCTTCTCCATCTCCTGCGGGTGGATCGCGACCCGGCCGTCGCGGACCGCGTCACCGGCGGCCTTCGCGAGCGGGCCGACCTTGACCCACCACTGCATCGAAAGGCGCGGCTCGATGGTCGTCTTGCAGCGCGAGCAGTGGCCGACGGAGTGGGTGTACGGGCGCTTCTCGGCGACGATGCGGCCCTCGGCGCGCAGCGCGGCGACGATCGCCGAGCGGGCCTCCAGGCGGTCAAGGCCCTGGAAGGGGCCATGCGCCGTGATGATCGCGTGCTCGTCCATGACCGCGATGTTGGGCAGGCCGTGCCGCTGGCCGATCTCGAAGTCGTTCGGGTCGTGGGCCGGCGTCACCTTGACCGCGCCGGTGCCGAACTCGGGGTCGACGTGCTCGTCCGCGACGATCGGGATACGGCGGCCGGTGAGCGGCAGTTCGATCTCGGTGCCGACCAGATGCCGGTAGCGCTCGTCGTCCGGGTGGACGGCGACGGCGGTGTCGCCGAGCATCGTCTCGGCCCGGGTGGTGGCGACGACCAGGGCGTCGTCGCCCTCGCCGTAGCGGATGGAGACCAGCTCGCCGTCGTCATCCTGGTACTCGACCTCGATGTCGGAGATCGCGGTCAGACAGCGCGGGCACCAGTTGATGATCCGCTCGGCGCGGTAGATCAACTCGTCGTCGTAGAGCCGCTTGAAGATGGTCTGGACGGCCTGCGAGAGGCCCTCGTCCATGGTGAAGCGCTCGCGGGACCAGGCGACGCCGTCGCCGAGGCGCTTCATCTGGCCGGAGATCTGGCCGCCGGACTCGCCCTTCCACTGCCAGACGCGCTCGACGAAGGCCTCGCGGCCCAGGTCGTGGCGGGACTTGGACTCCTTGGCGAGCTCGCGCTCGACGACGTTCTGGGTGGCGATGCCCGCGTGGTCCATGCCGGGCTGCCACAGCGTCTCGTACCCCTGCATGCGCTTGCGGCGGGTCAGGGCGTCGATCAGCGTGTGCTCGAAGGCGTGGCCGAGGTGCAGGCTGCCCGTGACGTTCGGCGGGGGGATGACGACCGTGTACGGGGGCTTGTCGCTCTTGGCGTCGGCCTCGAAGTAACCCCGTTCTACCCAGCGCTCGTAGAGCGGCCCCTCTACATCGGCCGGAGCGTAGGTCTTCGGCAGTTCGGAGTCGGGCGCGGGCTGAAACGCTGAGTTCTCGGTCACGCCGCACAGTTTAGGCCGTCCCCGCGGAGCCCCGCACAGCGCTCACGGCGCCCGGCACGCTCCCCCAGCCTTCGGCCGGGGGTGCCCCCACTCGCCGCACCGCCCGAAAGCCCAAGTACGTCCAGTACGAGGACTTCCGGCCGGCGCACCGAGAGCGCGCACCGGACACCGCGAGCGCCGCACGGGGCTCCGCGGGCACGACCTGCCGTCACAGTCCCGTCCCGAAACCGGATTCTTCGGTAACGGTGTGACCCCCGCTGTCCCGTACTGCGTCTTCTTCCGCCAGGATGTTCGGACGACATAAGCGTTCGGAGGGGAACCCACGCAATGAGCTACAACCAGCCGGGCCCGTACGGCGGCCAGCCCCAGCAGCCCGGGCCCTACGGCCAGCAGGGCCCCTACGGCCAGCAGCCGCAGGCACCCCAGCCCGGCTACGGCTACCCGCAGCAGGCCCCGCAGGGCGCACCGCAGCAGGGTGGCTACGGTCAGCAGGGCGGCTACAGCCAGCCGCAGCAGCCCGGCCCGTACGGCCAGCAGCCGCAGCAGCCCTACGGCCAGGACCCCTACGGCCAGGTCCCGCCGCCCCCGCCGGGCGGTGGCGGCGGCAAGAAGACCGGCCTCATCGTGGCGGCCGCGGTGGTCGCCCTCGCCCTGGTCGGCGGCGGCATCTACCTCGCGACGTCCGGCGGTGACGACGACAACGGCGGCGGCAAGAACGTCAGCAGCGGTGGCGGTGGCGGCGACATCAAGGACGATGGCCCGCACAAGCTGACCACGCCGGCGACGCTGCTGTCGGAGTACAAGAAGGGCGACGGCAGCAACGGCGGCAGCGGCCCGGGCGACGCCGACGACATGAAGAAGGCCGACGAGTGGGGCGTCAAGGACCCCGTCAGTGTGAGCGCCACCTACCAGGCCGGCGACAAGGACAACCCGATGACGCAGCGCATGCTGACGTTCGGCGGTGTCTACGGCAAGGTCGCCGACCCGGAGAAGGCCGTGGACGCGCTCTTCGCCCAGATGAAGACGGAGTCGCAGTCGGGTGGCTCCGATGAGGACATCAACCTGATCGGCGAGCCGAAGGCCTACGAGCCCTCGTCCCTCGACGGCGCCGTCCTCAAGTGCCAGCAGGCGAAGATGGACAACGACCAGCCGTCCGCAGGCGAGCCGAAGTCGATGACGATGACCTTCTGCGCCTGGGGCGACAAGAGCACCATCGGCCTCGTACTCCCGATGGACTTCGCCGACCTGGCCGCCGAAAAGGTCGCCGACCCGGCGGACGTCGCCGAGACCACCGCCAAGGTCCGCAAGGAGGTCCGCGTCAAGAAGTGACGTGGACGGCACGGCGTACGGCAGAGGGGCCCCGGTCGGTCGACCGGGGCCCCTCTCGCGTGCTCGGGGTGGCTACGCGCTCTTCTCCTGCGGGCCTTCCTTCTTTCCGACGATGCGGGGCACCAGCGTCGGGTTGACGTTGGAGTGCACCACGTCGGGGGTGATGACCACGCGGGCGACGTCCTTGCGGGACGGCACTTCGTACATCACCGCCTGGAGGACCTCCTCCATGATGGCGCGCAGTCCGCGCGCACCGGTCTGACGGAGGATGGCCTGGTCGGCGATCGCCTCCAGCGCCTCGCGCTCGAAGTCCAGCTCCACGCCGTCGAGTTCGAAGAGGCGCTGGTACTGCTTCACCAGGGCGTTGCGCGGCTCGACGAGGATCTGCAGGAGCGCCTCGCGGTCCAGGTTGTGCACCGAGGTGATGACGGGGAGGCGGCCGATGAACTCGGGGATCATCCCGAACTTCACCAGATCCTCCGGCATCACGTCCTCGAACTGGTCCTTCTCCGCGAGCTCCCGCTTCGAGTGGATCGTCGCGCCGAAGCCGATGCCCTTGGCGCCCGCCCGGCCCTCGATGATCTTCTCCAGGCCGGCGAAGGCACCGCCCACGATGAACAGCACGTTCGTCGTGTCGATCTGGATGAACTCCTGGTGCGGGTGCTTGCGTCCGCCCTGCGGCGGTACGGAGGCGGTGGTGCCCTCGAGGATCTTGAGCAGTGCCTGCTGGACGCCTTCGCCGCTGACGTCACGCGTGATCGACGGGTTCTCGCTCTTGCGGGCGACCTTGTCGATCTCGTCGATGTAGATGATGCCCGTCTCGGCCTTCTTGACGTCGTAGTCCGCGGCCTGGATGAGCTTCAGGAGGATGTTCTCGACGTCCTCGCCGACATAGCCCGCCTCCGTGAGTGCGGTGGCGTCGGCGATGGCGAACGGGACATTCAGCATCCGGGCCAGGGTCTGGGCCAGAAGCGTCTTGCCCGAGCCGGTCGGGCCGAGCAGCAGGATGTTGGACTTGGCCAGTTCGATGGCGTCCTCACGGCCGGCCGAACCGCCGTTCTCCCCTGCCTGGACCCGCTTGTAGTGGTTGTACACCGCGACCGAGAGGGCCTTCTTCGCGGCCTCCTGGCCGACGACGTAGCCCTCGAGGAACTCGTAGATCTCGCGAGGTTTGGGCAGTTCCTCCCAACGCACCTCGCTGGTCTCGGCGAGCTCTTCCTCGATGATCTCGTTGCAGAGATCGATGCATTCGTCGCAGATGTACACACCGGGGCCTGCGATGAGCTTCTTGACCTGCTTCTGGCTCTTTCCGCAGAACGAGCACTTGAGCAGATCGCCGCCGTCACCGATGCGTGCCACGAGGTGCTTCCCCTTCGCCTGGGAGACGCCCTTGGGACGGTCTCCTGGTGCCTCAATCTCCGACGGTACCTTGCCCGGCCCCTCGTTCGGGCCCCCCTTGGCGCGGTTCGCTGAAGGAGCGGACCGCGCCGAGGGAAGGCAGTTACTGCTGGGTCGGGTCAGACCGAGGCGTTGTTCATCTTCCGGGTGGAGATGATCTGGTCGATCAGGCCGTACTCGAGGGCGTCCTCGGCGGTGAGGATCTTGTCGCGCTCGATGTCGTCGCGGATCTTCTCCAGCGGCGTCGTCGAGTGCTTGGCGAGGAGCTCCTCGAGCTGCGAACGCATCCGCAGGATTTCGTTCGCCGCGATCTCGAGGTCGGAGACCTGGCCGCGGCCGGTCTCGCTGTACGGCTGGTGGATCAGCACGCGGGCGTTCGGCAGCGCCATGCGCTTGCCCGGGGTGCCGGCCGCGAGCAGGACCGCGGCGGCCGAGGCGGCCTGGCCCATGCACACCGTCTGTACGTCCGGCTTCACGAACTGCATGGTGTCGTAGATGGCCGTGAGCGCGGTGAAGGAGCCGCCGGGGCTGTTGATGTAGACCGAGATGTCACGGTCGGGGTCCATCGACTCCAGGCAGAGCAGCTGCGCCATGACGTCGTTGGCCGAGGCGTCGTCGATCTGGACGCCGAGGAAGATCACCCGCTCCTCGAAGAGCTTCGCGTACGGGTCGTACTCACGCACGCCCTGCGAGGTGCGCTCCACGAAGCGCGGGATCACGTAGCGGGACTCGGCCTGCGGACCGCGGTACTCGCCGGAGGCGGAGTCGGCGCGCAGCCTGTCGTAGAGGCCGCTGCCGGGGAAGTCGTTCACTGTGAATCTCCTGAAGGTGTCGGCGTCGGGGCGAGAGCCTGTCGAATAGGGGGCTCAGGCCCCGGTGCCGCCGCCGCCCGGCATGCCGGCCGCGGTGGGCATGATGTCGTCGATGAGGCCGTACTCCTTGGCCTCCTGCGGGTCGAACCAGCGGTCGCGGTCGGAGTCCCGGGTGACCTGCTCCACGGACTGCCCGGTGTGGTGCGCGGTCAGCTCCGCCATCCGCTTCTTGGTCAGCAGCAGGCGCTCCGCGTGGATCTTGATGTCCGAGGCGGAGCCGGCCAGGCCGGCCGAGGGCTGGTGGATCAGGATCTCCGCGTGCGGCAGCGCGAAGCGCTTGCCGGGGGTGCCCGCGCTGAGCAGGAACTGGCCCATCGAGGCGGCCATGCCCATGGCGATGGTCACCACGTCGTTCTTGATGTACTGCATGGTGTCGTAGATCGCCATGCCGGCCGTGATGGAGCCGCCGGGGCTGTTGATGTAAAGGAAAATGTCCTTGTCCGGGTCAGCGGCGAGAAGCAGCAGCTGCGCGGTGATCTTGTTCGCGATGTCGTCGTCCACGGGCTGGCCGAGGAAGATGATCCGCTCGTTGAGCAGCCGGTTGTAGACCTGGTCGCCGAGACCACCACCGATGGAGGGCTCGCCGGCGGCGGAGGGCATCAGATTCGTCACGTATCCACCTGCTCGTCTTACGACGGCGCCGGGCCGTCTCACGTCTTCTGCGGGCTCGGGGCCCGTGCGCTCGCCGCTTCTGCGGCGGTTCGGGGGCTCCCCTGCCCTCGTAGTTATGGACCCTAACGCGCGGGTCCCTCCGGTGAATCCCGAGGAGGCAGCTGTTCGCTGTGAGCGCAGGGTGGCCTCCCGGCGGGGTACGGGTGAGGGCCGGGCGCCTCGGCGCCCCGCGCCCCCTCGCTCACCCAGCCCCTTCGGCGCTGCCCATTCCGCCCTTCCGGCGCTGCCCATCCAGCCCGTCCGGCGCTGCCCATCCAGCCCCTCCGGCGTTTGACGAGCGGGGTCCGGGGCAGCGCCCCAATCAGCCCCTCCGGCGCCTGAGGAGCGGGGTCCGGGGCGGAGCCCTGGAAGCCACGTGCCTTGACCGCCGGTCAAAAGATGTCCTCAAACGCCGGACGGGCTGAGAGAGTGCCCGCCGGGCTGACTTTGGTGCCCGACGGGCTGAAGTGGTCCAGGGCAGCCTGGAGATGGCGCCGGACGGCTGCAGGGGGTAACGACGAACCCCCACCCCCGCGCGGAAGCGCGGTGGGCAGGGGTTCGGGGCGCAGCGGGCCGAGTCGGTCAGGACTCGTTCTTGGCCTCGGCCTCCGCCTCGGCGGCCTCCGCGGACTCCGCGGACTCGTCGGCCGTGGCCGACTCCGCCGACTCGTCCTCGTCCGAGAGGTCCACGACCTCGCCGTTCGTGTCCTTGACCGTGGCCGCCTCGACGACCACCGCGAGGGCCTTGCCGCGGGCGACCTCGCCCACCAGCATCGGCACCTGGCCGCCCTCGACGACCGCCTGGGCGAACTGGTCGGGGCTCATGCCGGAGGACGCCGCACGCCGCATGAGGTGCTCGGTGAGCTCCTCCTGGCTGACGTTGAGCTTCTCCTTGTTGACGAGCTCGTCGAGGACGAACTGCGTCTTGATGCCCTTGACCGCCTGCTCCTTGGTCTCGGCCTCGAACTCCTCGACCGTCTTGCCCTGGATCTTCAGGTAACCCTCGAGGTCGAGGCCCATCTGACCGAGCTGGTGGTGCTCCAGGTTGTGCTTGCGGGTGCCGACCTCGTCCTCGAGCAGCTTCTCGGGGACGGGCACCTCGACCAGCTCGAGGAGCTTGTCGAGCACGCGCTCCTGGGCCTGGGTGGCCTGGTCGTACTGCTTCATGTTCTCGAGGCGCTTGCGGCTGTCCGCCTTCACCTCGTCGAGCGTGTCGAACTCGCTGGCCAGCTGCGCGAAGTCGTCGTCGAGCTCGGGCAGTTCACGGGCGGCGACCTGCGTCACCTTGACCGTGACCTCCGACTCCTTGCCCTCGGCGCTGCCGCCCTTGAGCTCGGAGGTGAAGGTGGCCTCGCCGCCGGCCTCGAGACCGGTNGTGAAGGTGGCCTCGCCGCCGGCCTCGAGACCGGTGACGGCCTCGTCGATGCCGTCGAGCAGCTCGCCGGAGCCGATCGTGTACGAGACGCCGCTGGCGACGCCGTCCTCGAGGACCTCGCCGTCGACCTTGGCCTCCAGGTCGATGGTGACGACGTCACCTTCGACGGCGGGGCGCTCGACCGGGCTGGTGGAGGCGAAGCGGTCACGCAGCTCGTTGACCGACTTCTCGACGTCCTCGTCGGTGACCTCGACCGCGTCGACCTCGACCTCGATGCCGGAGTAGTCCGGGATCTCGAGGGAGGGGCGGACGTCGACCTCGGCGGTGAAGTTCAGCGTCTCGCCGTCCTTCAGCTCGGTGATGTCGACCTCGGGCTGACCGAGGACGTTGAGCTCCGCCTCGTTCACCGCTTCGGTGTAGAACTTCGGGAGCGCCTCGTTGACGGCCTCTTCGAGGACCGCTCCGCGGCCGAACCGCTGGTCGATGACGCGGGCCGGGATCTTGCCCTTGCGGAAGCCCTTCACCGTGACCTGCTGGTTGATCTTCTTGTACGCCGCGTCGAGGCTGTCCTTGAGCTCCTCGAAGGGCACCTCGACAGTGAGCCGAACCCGGGTCGGGTTCAGGGTCTCCACGGCGCTCTTCACGGTTCGGTCTCCTTGATGGCTGACTTCTGGGATTGCTGAGCCAAAGACTTCGTGAGCCAGACAGCTGCAGCGGATTGGTCGCCCGGGAGAACTTCAGACATGAGACACACGGGCGCGCAGCTTGCATAGTAACCGCAGCAGGTACCCGCCCCAAAAGGCGATCATGACCCTGCCGCCACCGGAGAGGGTGGGCGGTCCGCCGTGCGGGGCGAGGGCCTCGGCCGGCCCCGCGTGGGCGCGAAATACGCAGGTGGTCGGGGTGGCGGGATTTGAACCCACGGCCTTCCGCTCCCAAAGCGGACGCGCTGCCAAGCTGCGCCACACCCCGTCGGTGCGACACGTAGGGTACATGCCCGCCGTCGGTACCGGCCCCGCATTTCCGGGCCGGTGGGGAGCGGGCTCCCGAGCGTGGTCGGGGGCATCGCGGGGAGCGGGAAAGGCGGTGTGCACCGCGGGGGTGTGACCCGCTACGATGCTTCCCGTACCGCGGTCCCGTGGTCGGCGCCTTCGGGCCCGGCCGTACGGTCTGCGGTGTGTTCGTGCGGGCGTAGCTCAATGGTAGAGCCTCAGTCTTCCAAACTGATTACGCGGGTTCGATTCCCGTCGCCCGCTCTCACACGATCCGGCCCGGCCGGGACCTCGAGG
>NZ_QUAK01000066.1 GCF_003429565.1 Streptomyces triticagri | reverse complement strand
CGGCGCCTGCCGCCGGAGCCGGCGCTGCGCTGCGCGGCTCGCCGGGCCTCCGCCCGGCCGCCGTAGGGACGGTCCTCGCCTCCGGAAGGTCCGTAGGAACCTGAGGGAGATCCGGTGGCGCCTCGCGGCGCGGCGCGGCGTCCGGAAGAGGCTCCGGTGACGCCATGCCTTGCCGCGGCACGTCCGCCGCCCTGGGGCTGCGGCGGTTTGCGACGGTGCTCGCTCATCGAACGACTACTCCTCGGGCAGGCGCGCCAGGTGCGCCTGGAAGCGGCAGGTGTATTCCGGTCCCCCCGATGTACGGACGCGCCCCTGTTGCGGCTCGATCCGCACAGCACCCGGTACATCCAAAACGCAGACGCCGCGTGGCGTCACGTGGTTCCCGGTGGCATGCATGGGGACACAGTACGCACCGTCAAAACCCACCTAGCCCTGAAGTTCACCCCAAATCAGGCACTTTGCTTCATGCGAATCGGTGATGTGACGCCGTTCACCGTGACCCCTCTTGCCGCATCCGGATGGCCGTTCTATCGTCGAGATGTATCGAGTCGATACATCAGCTCGACATAAAGTGCGCGAACACATCGGGATTCGGGGAGGTGCCAGGGATGAGCAGACGCTCCGGAATCCTCGAGTTCGCCATCCTCGGCCTGCTCCGCGAATCCCCGATGCACGGCTACGAGCTGCGCAAACGACTCAACACCTCGCTGGGGGTCTTCCGGGCCTTCAGCTACGGATCGCTGTACCCCTGCCTCAAGACGCTGGTCGCCAACGGCTGGTTGATCGAGGAATCGGGGGGCGCAGCAGAGGATCCCCTCGCCGCACCGCTCACCGGCCGTCGCGCCAAGATCGTCTACAGGTTGACGGCGGAGGGCAAGGAGCACTTCGAGGAGCTTCTCTCCCAGACCGGACCCGACGCGTACGACGACGAGAGCTTCGCCGCTCGCTTCGCCTTCTTCGGACAGACGTCGCGAGACGTACGTATGCGGGTCCTTGAAGGACGCCGGAGCCGGCTCGAGGAGCGTCTGGAAAAGATGCGCGCCTCCCTGGCCCGGACCCGGGAGCGTCTGGACGACTACACACTCGAGCTGCAGCGGCACGGCATGGAGTCCGTGGAGCGCGAAGTGCGCTGGCTGAACGAGCTCATCGAGAGCGAGCGCTCGGGGCGGGATCGGCGACGATCCCCGTCCGCCCCCTCGGGGGACGACGCCGCTCAGCAGGACACATCTGGAGAGACGGGCGGCCTGCCCCGGCACCGGGACAGCACCCGGCCGGATCCGTCCGACGACACCGCCACGTGAAGCCCGCATCGCTGGGCCTCACCAAGAACACACAGGGAGCAACCGGAATGGGTTCGGTTCGCGTAGCCATCGTCGGCGTGGGCAACTGCGCCGCCTCGCTGGTCCAGGGCGTCGAGTACTACAAGGACGCCGACCCGGACAGCAAGGTCCCGGGTCTGATGCACGTCCAGTTCGGCGACTACCACGTGCGGGACGTCGAGTTCGTGGCCGCCTTCGACGTGGACGCGAAGAAGGTCGGTCTCGACCTCGCGGACGCCATCGGGGCCAGCGAGAACAACACCATCAAGATCTGCGACGTGCCGAGCACCGGCGTCCAGGTCCAGCGCGGTCACACCCTCGACGGCCTCGGCAAGTACTACCGCCAGACCATCGAGGAGTCCGCCGAGGAGCCGGCCGACATCGTCCAGGAGCTCAAGGACAAGCAGGTCGACGTCCTCGTCTGCTACCTGCCCGTCGGTTCCGAGGACGCGGCGAAGTACTACGCCCAGTGCGCCATCGACGCCAAGGTCGCCTTCGTCAACGCCCTTCCGGTCTTCATCGCCGGCACCAAGGAATGGGCCGACAAGTTCACCGAGGCCGGTGTCCCGATCGTCGGTGACGACATCAAGTCGCAGGTCGGCGCGACCATCACGCACCGTGTGATGGCCAAGCTCTTCGAGGACCGCGGCGTCCGCCTCGAGCGCACCATGCAGCTCAACGTCGGCGGCAACATGGACTTCAAGAACATGCTGGAGCGCGACCGCCTCGAGTCCAAGAAGATCTCGAAGACCCAGTCCGTCACCTCCCAGATCCGCGACCGCGAACTGGGCGACGACAACGTCCACATCGGCCCGTCCGACTACGTGGCCTGGCTGGACGACCGCAAGTGGGCGTACGTCCGCCTCGAGGGCCGCGCCTTCGGCGAGGTCCCGCTGAACCTGGAGTACAAGCTCGAGGTCTGGGACTCCCCGAACTCCGCGGGTGTCATCATCGACGCGCTGCGCGCCGCGAAGATCGCCAAGGACCGCGGCGTCGGCGGCCCGATCCTCTCCGCGTCCTCGTACTTCATGAAGTCCCCGCCGGTGCAGTACTTCGACGAAGAGGCGTACGCGAACGTCGAGAAGTTCATCAACGGCGAGGTCGAGCGCTGAGGCGCCTGATCCACCAGCCTTCTCGGGGCCCCTGGGCAATGTGCCCGGGGGCCCCGCGGGTATGTGAGGCTGTGCCCCATGCCCCTCGTGCGTGACCTGCGCGTACTGCTGCACTTCAGGTACTTCCGGCGGCTGCTCGCTCTGCGGCTGCTCTCCCAGTCGGCCGACGGCGTCTTCCAGGTCGCACTCGCCACCTATGTGGTCTTCTCCCCCGAGAAGCAGACCTCGCCAGCGGCGATCGCCTCCGCGATGGCGGTCCTGCTGCTGCCCTATTCGTTCGTCGGCCCGTTCGCCGGAGTGCTTCTCGACCGATGGCCGCGGCGGCAGGTCTTTCTGTACGGCAGTCTGCTGCGGGCCGCACTCGCCGCGGCGACCGCGCTGCTGATCCTGAGCAGCACGCCGGAATGGCTCTTCTACACCGCCGCGCTCTGCGTCACGGCCGTCAACCGCTTCGTCCTGGCAGGGCTTTCGGCCGCCCTGCCGCGCGTGGTCGACGGGGACCGCCTGGTGATGGCCAACTCGCTGTCACCCACGGCCGGCACACTCGCGGCCACCGCGGGCGGCGGACTCGCCTTCCTGCTGCGTCTGACGGGGCTCGACTCGGACGCCGCGGTGGTGCTGCTCTCGGCCGTCCTCTACCTCTGTGCGGGCCTCGCCTCGCTCCGGTTCCCCCGGACGCTGCTCGGCCCGGAGCCCGAACTCCTCAAGGCCGGCGTCGGGGAGGCCGTGGCGTCCACGGCGCGGGGTCTGGCCGACGGCGTACGGCATCTCGCGCAACGCCGGCCCGCCGCGCGTGTGTTGGCCGCGATGACCGCTCTGCGGTTCTGCTACGGCGCGCTGACCGTGATGGTCCTGATGCTCTGCCGATACGCCTGGCCCGCGGACGATGCCACGGACTCCGACGGGATCGCCCTGCTCGGTCTCGCAGTCGGGATCTCCGGTGCCGGATTCTTCGCCGCGGCCGTCCTGACGCCCTGGTCGGTGGGCCGGCTGCGCCCGGAGGGCTGGATGGCGTTCTGCGCCGGCTCGGCGGCGATCCTCGCGCCCGCGCTCGGTCTGCCCTTCGAGCCGGTCCCGATACTGATCGCGGCCTTCGTCCTCGGACTTGTGACCCAGGGCTCGAAGATCGCGACGGACACCGTGGTGCAGTCGTCGGTCGACGACGCCTATCGCGGCCGGATCTTCTCCGTCTACGACGTGCTTTTCAACGTCGCCTTCGTCGGAGCGGCCGGCGTCGCCGCTCTCGTACTCCCGCCGGACGGCCGATCGGTTCCGCTTGTCGTCACGGTCGCCGTGATCTACGCAGCAGTTGCTGCCTCTTTGACCCGATCTGCACGGCAGTAAGTGTCACATCAGTGATACAGGAGCCGATCTGGCTTCAGAGTTGCCGCCGGGGCCGGATAGTTTACGGACGTCATTTCGCGCCATCGCGTCTTCGTTCGAGGGGGACCCCCAGTGACCACTCCGCCGCCCCAGGGCCAGAATCCATTCGCTCAGGGCCAGAACCCGTACGGCCAGCAGGCACCCCAGGGCGGAGGCAACCCGTACGGCCAGCAGCCTCAGGGTGGGGGCAACCCCTACGGCCAGCAGCCGGGCCAGCCGGGTGGCGTGCCCCCGCAGTACGCCGGCACCCCGGCCCCGCCTCCGGCGCCGAAGCGCAGCATGAAGACCTACCTCCGTATCGGCATCGCCGTGGTCGCCGTCATCGTCGTGGCGGGCAGTTGGTGGGCCAGCCGGGATGACGCGCAGGCCGCCGAGGTCGGCGACTGCATGAGCATCGGCAATGAGAAGAGCTCGACCAACCCGGACCTCGAAGTTGTCGACTGCGGCGACTCCAAGGCCAAGTACAAGGTCGTCGAGCGCAAGGACGGCTCGACCGGCAGCTGTGACCTCAGCAAGTACTCGAAGTACACGCAGAGCGGCGGCAAGGGCGACTCGTTCACCCTCTGCCTCGAGGAGTACAAGGGCTGAACCAGCTCAACTGACGGGTCGGGGTGCTGTGTTTCACGTGAAACACAGCACCCCGACCCGTCTGCGAACGAGAACGGGGCCATGTTTCACGTGAAACATGGCCCCGTTTCACGCGTTCAGGACTGCGTCGCCCACCACTCCTTGAGGGCGCCGGCGGCGGCGTCGCGCTCCATCGGGCCGTTCTCCAGACGGAGTTCGAGGAGGAACTGGTAGGCGCGGCCGATCACCGGGCCGGGCCCGACGCCGAGGATCTCCATGATCTCGTTGCCGTTGAGGTCCGGCCGGATGGAGTCCAGCTCCTCCTGCTCCTGGAGCCGGGCGATCCGCTCCTCCAGACCGTCGTACGCCCGCGACAGGGCATTGGCCCGCCGCTTGTTGCGCGTGGTGCAGTCGGAGCGGGTCAGCTTGTGCAGCCGGCTGAGCAGCGGCCCGGCGTCCCTGACGTAGCGGCGGACCGCGGAGTCCGTCCACTCGCCCGTCCCGTAGCCGTGGAAGCGCAGGTGCAGTTCGACGAGCCGGCAGACGTCCTTCACCAGTTCGTTGGAGTACTTGAGGGCCGTCATGCGTTTCTTCGTCAGCTTGGCGCCCACCACTTCGTGGTGGTGGAAGGAGACCCGGCCGTCCTTCTCGAAACGCCGTGTCTTCGGCTTGCCGATGTCGTGCAGCAGAGCCGCCAGACGCAGCGTGAGGTCCGGCCCGTCCTCCTCGAGAGCGATCGCCTGCTCCAGAACCGTCAGCGAGTGCTCGTAGACGTCCTTGTGGCGGTGGTGCTCGTCGCTCTCCAGACGCAGCGCCGGCAGCTCCGGAAGGACACGGGCGGCGAGACCCGTGTCGACGAGCAGGGTGAGGCCCTTGCGGGGGTGCTCGGACAGCAGCAGCTTGTTGAGCTCGTCACGGACGCGCTCGGCCGAGACGATGTCGATGCGCTCCGCCATCTCCTTCATCGCGGCGACGACGTCCTCGGACACCTCGAAGTCCAGCTGCGCCGCGAACCTCGCCGCCCGCATCATCCGCAGCGGGTCGTCCGAGAAGGACTCCTGAGGGGTGCTGGGCGTGCGCAGCACGCGCGCCGCGAGGTCGTCGAGGCCGCCGTGCGGATCGATGAAGTCCTTCTCCGGCAGCGCCACGGCCATCGCGTTGACGGTGAAGTCCCGCCGCACGAGGTCTTCCTCGATCGAGTCGCCGTAGGACACCTCGGGCTTCCGCGAGGTCCTGTCGTACGCCTCGGACCGGTAGGTCGTCACCTCGATCTGGTACGTCAGCTGATCCCCGTCGCCCTGCGCCGCCTTCTGGCAGCCGACCGTGCCGAAGGCGATGCCGACCTCCCACACCGAGTCGGCCCAGGGGCGGACGATCTTCAGTACGTCCTCGGGCCGCGCGTCGGTGGTGAAGTCCAGGTCATTGCCGAGCCGTCCCAGGAGCGCGTCCCGCACCGAGCCGCCGACCAGGGCGAGGGAGAACCCGGCCTCCTGGAAACGGCGGGCGAGATCGTCGGCGACGGGGGACACCCGCAGGAGTTCGCTCACCGCGCGGCGCTGCACCTGGCTGAGGGCACTGAGGTTGTCTTCATTGGCGTTCGGCACAACAGAAAAGGGTACGTGCCCCGCGCCACCGGCTCCGCCCTCTTTTTCGCCCCAGCGGCCCGATCTGTTTCCCTCGTAGCGGCCGTACCGTCGCTGACCTGCTTCGCGATCATGTGGAGCAGTGCGCGGCACTCGGCCACAGCTGGCCTCGTTACCATGCGGGGACGCAAATGCGACGACCACTGACGACGACTAGGGACGGGCGAGCGCGTGGCCGAGGCGGCAGACTTCCAGGGGATGACTCCCTCACCTGCCCGCCGGCGGCTGAGGCGCATCGGAGCGGCCCTCGCGGCGGCCCCGATCCTCGCCGGGCTGCTGCAGGTGACCGCGGCGCCTCCGGCCCAGGCCGATTCGCCCGCCAAGGCGGCCGCCGCTCCCACCGGCTCCCGTACGGTCGATGTGTCGCTCGACTCCCTGACGCCGGCGGCCCCGGTCGACGGGGACACCCTCACCGTCTCCGGCACCGTGACCAATGAGAGTGCGCGGACGGTCACCGATGCCACGGTCGACTTGCGCGTCGGGCCGATGATGAACGCCCGCTCCATGATCGACAGTGCCGGTGAGCGCACCGGCTTCCTGCCCGGCTCCGACGGGACGGCCGTCGACGACGACTCGTACAAGGAGACGTTCAAGAAGCTCGCTCCGGGCGTCCCGCAGGACTTCTCCCTGTCCATCCCGGTCAAGGAGCTGGACCTCGGCGCGGACGGCGTGTACCAGCTGGGCGTGGCCCTCACCGGCCGCACCACGGCCCAGCCGTACGACCAGGTCCTGGGCATCCAGCGGACGTTCCTGCCCTGGCAGTCCGAGACGGCGAGCGAGCCCACCCGGACGACCATGCTGTGGCCGCTGATCTCCTCGACGCATCTGACGGCCGAGACGGGCTCCGACGAGCAGCAGACTCCGGTGTTCTCCGACGACCGTCTCGCCGAGGAGATCACCCCCGGCGGACGACTCGAGCAGATGCTGTCGCTGGGCCGGGACCTCCCGGTCACCTGGGTCATCGATCCCGATCTGCTTGCGTCGGTCGAGGCGATGACCGAGCCGTACAGCATCCGGAACCCCGAGGGCGGCGACCCCATCCCCGGCAAGAACCAGGCCGTCGCCAAGAAGTGGCTGAACGACCTGCAGACCGCCGTCAAGGACAAGAAGGTGGTCGCCCTCCCCTTCGCCGACCCCGATCTCGCCTCGCTCGCCCATCAGGGCAAGGGCGTCTCCGGCTCGCTCAGCCACCTGCAGGACGCGACGGATGTCGCGGCCCGCACCGTGAAGTCGATCCTGCACGTGGAGCCGAGCACCGACTTCGCCTGGCCGGCCGAGGGCGCGATCGACCCCTCGATCGTCGACGTGGCCACCTCCGCCGGGGCCGACACGGTCATCGCCCGCAGCGACAGCCTCCAGGAGCGGGGCGGTCTCCCCTATACCCCGACGGCGGCACGCCCCATCGGCGGTGGGACCACTGCGGTCGTGGCGGACGCGAACCTCTCCGAGCTCTTCCAGGGCGACATGACCGGAGCGGAGTCCTCGACTCTCGCGGTCCAGGAGTTCCTGGCCCAGACCCAGATGATCAATCTGCAGGACCCGGAGCGCGCCCGCAGCATCGTCGTCGCTCCCCAGCGCACCCCCTCCGCCAGCCAGGCGCAGTCCATGGCCCGGGCCGTGCAGGCCCTCGAAGGCGGGCGCTGGTCCCAGTCCGTGGACCTCACAGACGCGGCGAAGGCGAAGCCCGATCCGCAGGCCACCAAGCAGGTGCCGGGGCGTGGCAGCTATCCGGCGTCGGTACGCAAACAGGAGCTGCCCAAGGCGGCCTTCGAGGCGCTCCGGAACACGAAGGCGACACTCGACGGATTCAAGGTGATCCTCAGTGAGCCGGACCGGGTCGTGACGCCCTTCGGACGGGCCATCGACCGGGCGATGTCCAACTCCTGGCGCGGCCGGGCCGCCGAGGGGGAGCAGTACCGGGCCGGAGTGCAGAGCTATCTCGACGGTCTCACCAAGCGGGTCTCGCTGATCCCGAAGACCGAGGCCAAGCTCTCCGGGCGCAGCGCGACGATCCCCGTGACGGTGCAGAACAACCTGGTACAGGGCGTCGAGCACATGAAGCTGCGCCTGACGTCGACCAAGCCGAGGCGCCTGACGATCGGCGACGGGCCCTACGAGGAGCAGCAGGTCAAGATCGCCGGTGGCCACAGCCAGTCGGTGAAGTTCAACACCTCCGCCAACGCCAACGGCCGGGCGGCGGTGTGGGCCCAGCTCTTCACGGAGGACGGTCAGCGCTACGGCAGTCCGATCCGCTTCGAGGTGAACGTCACCGAGATCACCCCGACGGTGATGCTGGTCCTGGCCGGCGGCTTCCTGCTGCTCGTACTCGCCGGTTTCCGCATGTACACCCAGCGCAAGCGAGCGGCGGCGCAGCAGCCCTCGCAGGACGGCGACTCGGGGTCCGAGAGCGGGAACGACGACGGCAATGACGACGGCGGGAACGGAGACGACGGGGAAGGGAGCGACGGTGGCGCGGACACGTCCGACGACGATGACGAGCCCGAGCCGGCCGACGCGGGCGGCGATGCCCCGGACCAGCCGGGTGACCCGTCCCCGGACACCGCCGCGGAAAGCACCGGCCCGTCCGGCACGGGTGAGAGAGTGGACCGTTGATTGACGACCTGGCCGGTGGGCCGTGGGACCGATGAGGTGGGGTAAGCATGAACGCGCCGTACGACGGTGACCGCGGTCAGTCCGCGGGAGGCGGCGACCCCGCGGGCGGTCAGGTCCCCCCGCAGCCACCCGCCTCGGACATGTACGTCCAGGACGCCTACGACCAGGATCCCTACCGGGACCAGGATCTCGCTGCCCAGGACCCGGTGGGTGAGGCGCTGTACGACCGCGCCGCGCACCCTCCGCCGCCCCCGGGTTCCTACCCCGACCCGCAGGCGCTGTACGCCCAGCCGGCGCCCCCGCAGCATGCGCCCGACCCCCGGGTGTGGGCCCAGACGCCCCCGCCCGAGCCGGACGGTCCGACCCGCCACCTCCCGTACGGCGACGATGCCCGCACCACCCAGTTCGTCGGCGTCGACGACCTGGTCACCCGGGCGTCCGACGACCGGCACGAGCCGGACGCCTTCGCCCACCTCTACCGCGACCAGCAGGGCAGCGGAGCTCGCCCGCCGGCCGCCGGGGAGGGAACTCCGGAGCCGCCCGCGGGTCCGGCCCCGACGCCGCCGAAGAAGGGCGGCCGGGCGTCCAGCGTGCTGAAGTCCAGTGCGGTGATGGCCGCCGGCACGATGGTTTCCCGGCTGACGGGGTTTGTGCGGTCGGCGCTGATCGTTTCCGCGCTCGGAGTCGGGCTCCTGGGTGACACCTTCCAGGTGGCCTATCAACTGCCGACGATGATCTACATCCTCACCATCGGCGGCGGTCTGAACTCCGTGTTCGTACCGCAGCTGGTGCGTTCCATGAAGGAGGACAGCGACGGCGGGCAGGCGTACGCCAACCGGTTGTTGACGCTCGTCATGGTGGCGCTGGGGGCACTCACGCTCCTCGGGATGGTGCTGGCCCCGCTGCTGATCCGGCTGCTTTCCGGCTCTGTCGCCTCGGATCCGGCGGCGAACGACGTTGGCGTCACGCTGCTCCGCTATTTCCTGCCGACGATCTTCTTCATGGGCATCCATGTCGTCATGGGGCAGATCCTCAATGCCCGCGGCCGCTTCGGCGCGATGATGTGGACGCCGGTGCTGAACAACGTCGTGATCATCGCGACGCTCGGCATGTTCCTCTGGGTCTACGGCTCGGCCGCGGACTCCCGGATGACCGTCCAGTCGCTGCCACCGGAGGGCGAGCGGCTGCTCGGATTCGGTGTTCTGCTCGGTCTCGTCGTGCAGGCTCTTGCGATGATCCCGTACCTCAAGGAGACGGGCTTCAAGCTGCGCCTGCGCTTCGACTGGCGGGGCCATGGGCTCGGCAAGGCGGCAAGGCTCGCCAAGTGGACCATGCTGTTCGTCCTCGCCAACCAGGCAGGCGCCATCGTCGTCTCCCAGCTGTCCACCGCATCCGGAAAGCAGTCGCCCGTCGACGGCACCGGATTCGCCGCGTACGCCAACGCCCAGCTGATCTGGGGGCTGCCGCAGGCCATCATCACGGTGTCCTTGATGGCCGCGCTGCTCCCACGGCTCTCGCGGTCGGCCAACGAGGGCGACACCGGCGCCGTACGCGACGACATCTCGCAAGGGCTGCGGACCACGGCGGTCGCCATCGTGCCGATCGCCTTCGCCTTCGTCGCGCTCGGCGTCCCGATGTGCACTCTGGTCTTCGGGTCCTCCGGCGGCGCCACGTCCATGGGCTACATGCTCATGGCCTTCGGCCTCGGCCTCATCCCGTACTCCGTGCAGTACGTCGTGCTCCGTGCCTTCTACGCCTACGAAGACACCCGCACGCCGTTCTACAACACGGTCATCGTCGCCATCGTCAACGCTGCCGCCGCAGGCCTCTGCTACGTACTGCTGCCCGACCGCTGGGCCGTGACCGGCATGGCCGCCGCGTACGGCATCGCGTACGCGATCGGCGTGGGCGTCGCCTGGCAGCGGCTGCGCAAGCGGCTCGGCGGCGACCTCGACGGTGCTCACGTCATCCGCACCTATGCCCGCCTGGCGCTGGCCTCGGTACCGGCCGCGGTTCTCGGCGGCGGCGCTGGGTACGCGATCACCCAAGGGCTCGGGCAGGGCGTCATCGGCTCCCTCGCCGCACTGATCGGCGGTGGCGTGGTGCTGCTCGGCATCTTCTTCGTGGCCGCGCGCCGCATGCGGATCGAAGAGCTCAACGCCCTCGTCGGCATGGTCCGCGGCCGTCTCGGCCGCTGATTCCCGCCGAACCCCCGAGGGCCGCACAACCATCGTCGGCGGCTGCGTGTCGTGCATAGCAGCCGACTGTGGGCACAATTGGCTTTGGCGCTGTACGGCGCGCAACGGATGGGGAGGCAGGAACGACGGTGGCGGAACGGAGCACAGCTGCCGTCGATGTGGCAGCAGACGGTGACGAGGAGTCGCCGACCGCCGAGGCGGACCAGGCCACAGCCGACGGAGCGGCCCAGAGCCAGGACACAACGGCGGGCGACGACGACAAGGACCGGCCCGACGAGGCGGCGATCACCGACCCGCCGGATGTCGCGCCACCGGAACTGCACAGCGGCCACAAGCTCGCGAGGCGCTACCGCCTCGAGGAGTGCGTCACCCGTTTGGACGGATTCAGCAGCTGGCGAGCGGTGGACGAGAAGCTGCGCAGGGCGGTCGGCGTCCATGTGCTTCCCGCCGAGCACCCGCGGGCCCGCTCCGTCCTTGCGGCTGCCCGCTCCTCCGCGCTCCTCGGCGACCCCCGCTTCGTCCAGGTCCTCGACGCCGTCGAGGAGGACGATCTCGTCTATGTGGTGCACGAATGGCTGCCCGACGGGGTCGAGCTGAGCGCCCTTCTCGCCACGGGCCCGCTGGAGCCGCACGACGCCTATCAGCTCGTCGCCCAGGTCTCGCAGGCGATGGCGGCCGCGCACCGGGAGGGCCTCGCTCATCTGCGGCTCACACCGAGCGCCGTACTGCGGACCTCCAGCGGCCAGTACCGCATCCGCGGCCTTGCGGTGAATGCGGCCCTGCGCGGCATCAGCTCCGACACCCCGCAGCTCACCGACACCGAAGCCATCGGCGCGCTCCTGTACGCCTCGCTGACCCAGCGCTGGCCGTACGAGGAGGACGCCTACGGGATGACGGGGCTGCCCAAGGGCATCGGCCTGATCCCACCGGATCAGGTACGGGCCGGCGTGCACCGCGGGCTGTCCGAACTGTCGATGCGCGCCCTGGTGCACGAGGGCGCCACGGCCTCCCGTCTCGATCAGCCCTGCACGACTCCCGAGGAACTCGCACAGGCCGTCGGCGAGATGCCGCGCATCCGCCCGCCGGAGCCGTCCTTCACCGCGCCCCCGGAGTACCAGCGCACGACGTACCAGCAGGGCGTGTACGGCAGGCCGTCCGCGACACCAGCGGCCGGCCGGGGTCAGGCCCTGCCGGCCAAGCCCCCGCCGCCGTTGAACGGAAGGACCGGGAAGGCGCTCAAGTGGGCCGTGTCCGCACTCCTGATCGCCGCACTCGGCCTCGGCAGCTGGCAGCTGGCGGACGCGCTGATGGAGCGGGAGAAGCCGTCGGACCCGGGGAACTCCGACACCCGCAGCGGCAACGACGGCGACAAGCAGTCCCAGGCGAAGCCACTGCAGATCAAGGACGCCCAGGAGTACGCGCCGGACGGCTCGCCACAGAGCGCGGCCAGCGTCTCCGGGACGTACGACAACGACAGTGACACCTTCTGGCGTACGAAGAGCTACCGCGACGGCCCGACTCTCGCCCCGTACAAGCAGGGCGTGGGCATCGTCTTCGACCTCGGCGCGAAGCACGACGTGTCCGCCGCGTCCATAGCTCTCCGGTACGGCGGTGACCACACAACGGCCTCGCTGTACGCGGCGGACTCCCTGTCGCCGTCGTCGTCCCTGAGCTCCATGGACAAGATCGGCACAGGCCGGACCAGCGCCACCAAGCTGAGCATCAAGGCCAAGGACGCCACCGCCACCCGCTATGTTCTCCTCTGGATCACCGATGTGCCGATGTCACCCCAGGATCAGTTCAGCGGCAGTGGGTACAAGCAAGCCATCACGGACGTGAAGTTCTCGGGCTGAGCGGATTACCGGGGGGAGGGGCTCGACGGTGGACGACCCGTACGTCGAGGTGAACGACCAGGAGCTCCTGGCACGGCATGTGGACGGCGACGAGCGCGCCTTCGGCGAGCTGGTGCGGCGGCATCGGGACCGGCTGTGGGCTGTGGCTCTGCGTACGCTCGGAGACCGGGAAGAGGCCGCGGACGCCGTCCAGGATGCGCTGATGTCGGCGTATCGGGCCGCGCACACCTTCCGCGGCCAGTCCGCCGTCACCACCTGGCTGCACCGGATCACGGTCAACGCCTGCCTCGACCGCGCTCGCAAGGCGGCCTCCAGGAAGACATCTCCCGTCGACGATGCTGAGCGCCTGGATCAGCTCCTCGAGCCACATGAATCCGCCGAGGCGCCGGCCGAGCGACAGGATCTGTATCGACAGGTGATCGCCGCTCTCGCCACCCTGCCTGCCGACCAGCGCGCTGCGCTCGTCCTCGTGGACATGCAGGGCTACCCGGTCGCCGAGGCGGCCGAGGTCCTCGATGTGCCGACGGGCACGGTGAAGAGCCGCTGCGCGCGGGGACGAGCCCGCCTGTTGCCGCTCGTGCGTCATCTGAGAGCGGGCCAGGCGGACCGGGCGGACACGACCGACAGCGGCGCGCGAGACGTCGACACGGGAGGGAACCGGACTCGTGGGGCATCCGTCCCACCCGCAGCAGGACCCAGAGACCGAGGACCAGGCAACCCGAGCAATCCGACTGTCGTGAAGGGCGGAGGTGGGCGAGCGTGACATCCACGACCGACACGGCCGAGCATCCGGACGTATCAGAGATCTCCGACCTCACCGAGGGATTGCTCGCCCAGCCCCGAGCCGATGAGCTCAAGCAGCATCTGGCCGGCTGTGAACTCTGCGCGGACGTGCACGCGTCCCTGACGGAGATCCGCGGTCTCCTGGGGGAGCTGCCAGGACCCTCGCGTATGCCGGCCGATGTCGCGGAGCGCATCGATGCAGCGCTCGCCGCTGAGGCTCTGTTGAGTGCGACGGCGCCTGATGACCGCGAGCCCACTGCAGAGCACGCGGATGAGGATCCGTCTCCCGTCGATGTTTCACGTGAAACCGGGCCGCGTGTTTCACGTGAAACATCGACTGGCCCTGCCCCGCATGCACCCGGCGGCCGTCCTTCAGGGCGCCCGCGGGGAGCGACCGGTCCAGGGCGATCCGGCGCTCCTCGGCGGCGCCGGCGCAGTGTCGCTTCCCTCGCGATCGGCGCCCTGGCCACCGTCGCCGCCATCGGTCTGGGTGCGCTCATGCTGCAACCGGACGGTCAGTCCTCGGACTCGGCCGCAGAGGCCGCGCAGAAGGACACTGCACAAGCCTTCTCGGACGGGGCGCTCAAGGACCAGGTGGCTGCGCTCGTCGCCCGCAGCACCTCCTCACCGCGCCCCGAGAAGGTGACCCCCAAGGGATCCGTCCAGGCGGAAGGCGACGGCCAGTCCCGAGGAGCGAGTCCGAACAAGCCGCTTCGCCAGCCGGAGCCGGAGGTGCCTGTCTGCATCCAGCGCGGCATCGACCGGGACACCCCGGCCCTGGGCATCCAGCGCGGATCGTACGAGGGGACCGGTGCATACCTCGTGGTGCTGCCCCATGAATCCGACCCCAGCCTGGTTTCCGCGTATGTGGTCGACGCCTCCTGCATCGACGAGGCTTCGTCCACGAAGGGTGAAGTTCTGCTGACGCAGTCCTATCCGCGCAGCTGAGCGGGGAGCGACCGGCGCCTGTCTCTCACTTCGGGGCGGACAGCTCGGACAGCGGACGTACGGGATCGGGCTGACACGCTCGGACGCCCGGAGCCGCCGGGAATGCATGCCCCGTAGGATCCGTTGGGTGGGGTGAGAGTCCCGAGCAGAGGGCTCACCCACCAAGGCAGCAGGTAGTCCGCAGAGACGAGGAATCCACCCGTGAGCGACGTCCGTAACGTGATCATCATCGGCTCCGGGCCCGCCGGCTACACGGCCGCGCTGTACACCGCGCGTGCATCGCTGAAGCCGCTGGTGTTCGAGGGCGCCGTCACCGCCGGCGGCGCGCTGATGAACACCACCGATGTAGAGAACTTCCCTGGCTTCCAGGACGGAATCATGGGCCCCGAGCTCATGGACAACATGCGGGCGCAGTCCGAGCGCTTCGGTGCCGAACTCGTCCCGGACGATGTCGTAGCGGTGGACCTGACGGGCGACATCAAGACCGTGACCGACACCGCGGGCACGGTGCACCAGGCCAAGGCGGTCATCGTCACCACCGGCTCCCAGCACCGCAAGCTGGGCCTGCCCAACGAGGACGCGCTGTCCGGTCGCGGTGTCTCGTGGTGCGCCACCTGTGACGGGTTCTTCTTCAAGGACCAGGACATCGCCGTGGTGGGTGGCGGCGACACCGCGATGGAAGAGGCGACGTTCCTCTCCCGCTTCGCGAAGTCGGTGACGATCGTGCACCGTCGGGACAGCCTGCGCGCGTCCAAGGCCATGCAGGACCGTGCCTTCGCCGACCCGAAGATCAAGTTCGCCTGGGACAGCGAGGTCGCCGCGATCCACGGCGATCCGAAGCTCACCGGTCTCACCCTGCGCAACACCAAGACGGGCGAGACCTCCGAACTGGCCGTGACGGGCCTGTTCATCGCCGTGGGCCACGACCCGCGCACCGAGCTCTTCAAGGGACAGCTCGACTTGGACGACGAGGGCTACCTGAAGGTCGAGGCGCCCTCGACGCGCACCAACCTCACGGGCGTCTTCGCCGCGGGTGACGTCGTCGACCACACCTACCGTCAGGCGATCACGGCAGCCGGCACCGGCTGCTCCGCCGCCCTGGACGCCGAGCGTTACCTCGCGGCCCTCGCCGACAGCGAGACCGCCGCTGTCACCGTCTGATCTCCCTCTGCCCTCTCACTGCCTCACCCCGATTCAAAGGAGCCCCGCCGTGGCCGGCACCCTCAAGAACGTTACCGACGACTCCTTCGACGAGGACGTCCTCAAGAGCGACAAGCCCGTACTGGTCGACTTCTGGGCCGCTTGGTGCGGTCCGTGCCGCCAGATCGCTCCGTCGCTCGAGGCCATCGCCGCGGAGCACGGTGACAAGATCCAGGTCGTCAAGCTCAACATCGATGAGAACCCGGCGACTGCCGCCAAGTACGGCGTGATGTCGATCCCCACGCTGAACGTCTACCAGGGCGGCGAGGTGGCCAAGACGATCGTCGGAGCGAAGCCGAAGGCCGCGATCGTGCGTGACCTCGAGGACTTCATCGCCGAATAAGCAGCCACCCGGCAACAGCGCCGACGCTGTTTCACGTGAAACGGGCCCGGCACCTCACTTCGAGGTGCCGGGCCCGTTCGCATGGCCGCGGCAGCGCTCTGGCGTGATGCCTCGAAGGCCCGGACGCTCCTAGAGGGGTCGCAGCACGGGTTCTTTCTGTACGGCGCCCAGCAGGCGATCCAGCGCCAGCTCGACGTCTTCCTTCCACGACAGAGTCGTCCGCAGCTCCAACCTCAGCCGGGGATAGGTGGGATGCGGGCGTACGGTCTTGAACCCGACGGCCAGCAGATGATCCGCGGGCAGCACACAGGCCGGCTCTTTCCACCGTGCGTCGCCGAACGCCTCGATCGCCTTGAACCCTCTGCGCAGCAGATCCTTGGCCACCGTCTGCACGATCACTCGGCCCAGCCCCTGCCCTTGGTAGCCGGGGGTGATCCAAGCGGTCATCAGCTGGACGGCATCGGGCGATACAGGGCTGGTGGGAAATGCTGTCGCCCGCGGCACATAGGCCGGTGGGGCGTAGAGCACAAAGCCGACCGGAACCTCGTCGACGTACACGACCCTGCCGCACGAACCCCATTCGAGAAGCACGGCCGAGATCCAGGCCTCCTTCTCCAGGTCCGGAGTCCCCGCCTTTACCGCTGCCTGACCGCTGACCGGATCCAGTTCCCAGAAAACGCATGTCCGGCAGCGCTTGGGAAGGTCGGGGAGGTTGTCCAGCGTGAGCGGTGCGAGCCGACGCCCCATGAAGGCAGTTCCTCACTTCCTCCGTCCGCCGCAGAGCGGGCTGCGGCCAACGCGCTCCGTTCCCGAAGGAGGCCGCCGACGAACCCGCCGACAACGCCGAGGCCCAGGCCCACGCTCATCAATCCGGTGCGGCTCACCGTTCGCATGGCACCTGTCTCCCTCTCCTGAGGTCCCGCCGGGTGAATGCGCTCCAACTGCTCGCATCGTATCGACCATGCGATTCCATCGATACCGCCAGAAAGTAAAGAGCGAGCCGTGTTCCGGTACACACCGGACACTGCTCGCTCTTCACCGAGGACTTGACTCACCCTGCTTCGCAGTCGGTTCAGCCCGCCTCGTCCTCGTCATCCACGGCCCCCTGGTCGAGCACAGGTCCCTCGCCCGGAGCCATCGTCGCCAGAATGCGCTCCAGGTCGTCCATCGAGGCGAATTCGACGACGATCTTGCCCTTCTTCTGTCCGAGATCGACCTTCACTCTCGTCTCGAACTTGTCCGACAGACGCGATGCCAGATCCGTGAGCGCGGGGGAGACTCGGCCCCCGGCCCGCGGACCCTTCGGCCGCTGAGCGCTCGTGGGCCGCGATCCCATCAGCGTGACGATCTCTTCGACCGCGCGCACGGACAGCCCCTCCGCGACGATCCGGTGCGCCAGCCTGTCCTGCTCCTCGGAGTCCTCCACCGACAGCAACGCCCGCGCATGGCCCGCCGAAAGGACACCGGCCGCCACTCGACGCTGGACCGCCGGCGAGAGCTTCAACAGCCGCAAGGTGTTGGACACCTGCGGACGGGACCGGCCGATGCGGTCGGCGAGCTGATCATGCGTGCAGTTGAAGTCCTTGAGCAACTGGTCGTAGGCCGCGGCCTCTTCCAGCGGGTTCAGCTGCGCGCGGTGCAGGTTCTCAAGGAGAGCGTCGAGGAGGAGCTTCTCGTCCTCGGTCGCCCGGACAATCGCCGGGATGCGCTCGAGCCCCGCCTCCCGACAGGCCCGCCAGCGGCGCTCACCCATGATGAGCTCATAGCGGTCGTTCTCCAGCTGCCGTACGACCACCGGCTGGAGAAGGCCCACCTCCTTGATGGAGGTGACCAATTCGGCGAGGGCATCCTCGTCGAACACCTCACGAGGCTGCCGTGGGTTCGGAGTGATGCTGTCGAGAGGAACCTCAGCGAAGTGCGCACCGGCAGGAGCGGCCGGGAGCTCCACGGCCTCCTGCTTGGGCTCCGCCGTTTCACGTGAAACAGGCGTCTGCGGCAGTGATGTGACCGCCGCCGCTGCCACACCCCGGTCCTGCGACACCAGAGGCACAGCCGCAGACGTCGACGCCGCGTCCTTCGAGCCGGACTTGTCCGGCGCCGGGGCAGCGGGGATCAGCGCGCCCAGACCGCGCCCCAAACCCCTACGTCGCTCGCTCATTGGATCCCCTCTGCCAGGTTCTGCTGTTCATTCGCCCCACTCGTGTGACCGGGGTGGGGCTCATACCGGATCTGGACTCCGCGGAGTGCCATCTCCCGGGCGGCCTCGAGATAGGAGAGCGCGCCGCTGGAACCGGGATCGTACGTGAGCACGGTCTGGCCATAGCTGGGGGCCTCGGAGATACGAACGGACCGCGGGATGCTGGTCCGCAGCACCTCCTCACCGAAGTGGTTGCGCACCTCGTCCGCCACCTGCGAAGCGAGCCGGGTCCGGCCGTCGTACATGGTGAGCAGGATGGTCGAGACATGGAGCGCGGGGTTGAGGTGTCCTCGTACGAGATCCACGTTCCTCAGCAGTTGGCCCAGGCCCTCCAGGGCGTAGTACTCGCACTGGATCGGGATCAGAACCTCGGCGCCGGCCACGAGAGCGTTGACCGTCAGGAGGCCGAGGGACGGGGGGCAGTCGATGAGGACGTAGTCCAGCGGCTGCTCGTACGCCTGGATGGCGCGCTGCAAGCGGCTCTCCCGCGCAACGAGCGACACCAACTCGATCTCCGCACCGGCGAGATCGATGGTGGCCGGAGCGCAGAACAGTCCCTCGACATCAGGGACCGGCTGGACGACTTCGGAGAGAGGCTTGCTCTCGACCAAGACGTCGTAGATGGAGGGGACCTCGGAGTGGTGGTCGATGCCCAGAGCCGTCGAGGCGTTGCCCTGCGGATCCAGGTCGATCACCAGAACACGCGCACCGTGCAGTGCAAGTGAGGCGGCGAGGTTCACCGTGGTCGTGGTCTTCCCGACCCCGCCCTTCTGATTGGCCACCACCATGACCCGTGTCTGCTCAGGCCGAGGCAGGCCTTCACCGGCACGGCCCAGGGCCTCCACGGCCAGTTGGGCCGCACGACCGATGGGGGTGTCGTCCATCGGGGTCGGTGTTTCACGTGAAACATCCTCCCCCGCCGTTTCGGTACGGGGGCCGGGGACCGGATCGGTCATCGGTCCCGCGATGTTGGCGTCGGACCGCAAGGATTCACTCTCCTCGACTTCAGGCTCGCAATGAACAGAGCCTCCCATGCCATTGGGGTGGCGAACCAGCGAGGCCCGGTCTTCTGTGGATGAATCCGCCTCTGTGGACAACTCCGTCCCCCCTGCGAGGGGTTTCCGATCGCGCGGAGTGGCTGCGCGACCGCGGCTGATGATCCCGTGCAACAGTGAGCGACGTTTCACGTGAAACACGATGCCCAGCCGCGTGCGTCAACGAAGGTCGACACTCCGACACATGCGTGTATCGCACCTTGAGTGGCCTACTGCCGACGGCTTCAGCGGCGTCGCCGCGCCCGCCCAGTTCGCGCGGCCTTGGCACGCTTGGCCGCGAATCGCACACCGCCGGGGCTCTCGCCCACTTCGACACGTACGACCGTGGACCGCGGATCCACCACGCCCTCGCCGACCTGCACGACCGACACATCGACCGCACCCAGCTTGTTCAGAGCGGCACGAGCGGACTTCACTTCCTCGGCCGCGGTATCGCCCTTGAGGGCAAGCATCTCTCCGTACGGCCGCAGCAGGGGGACTCCCCATGTCGCCAGCCGGTCGAGCGGTGCGACTGCTCGCGCAGTCACGACATGAACCGGAGGCAGCTTGTCGAGCATCTCCTCGGCGCGGCCCCGCACCACGGTCACATGCTCGAGCCCGAGGAGTTCGACGACCTCGTTGAGGAAGTTCGTCCGCCGTAGCAGCGGCTCCAGGAGCGTGATCTTCAAATCGGGGCGCACCAGAGCCAAGGGGATGCCAGGAAGGCCGGCCCCTGAACCGACGTCGCACACGGTCACGCCCTCGGGCACGACTTCGGAGAGCACCGCGCAGTTCAGCAGGTGCCGCTCCCACAGGCGGGGCACCTCGCGCGGGCCGATCAGTCCTCGCCGCACCCCTGCATCGGCAAGGAGCTCCGCGTACCGGACGACATCCGGGAATCGCTCCCCGAACACTGCCCGCGCCACCTCAGGTGCCGGGGGGAGCTCCGCTGCCTCTGTCACCGGGATCGTCCTTCCGTATCGCGGCGAGGGATTACCGCCTGGTCGCCGCACTCCCAGGAAGCCTTACAAAGATCGGCCCCGTCTGCGAACAGACGGGGCCGACGGTGCATCGGGCCCGGCCTCCAGCGGCGGCCCGGGCATCAGACAGGGCCGAGAGGTCAGGCCGGGAGCACAACGACGAAGCGCTGCGGCTCCTCGCCCTCGGACTCACTGCGCAGTCCCGCGGTCTTGACCGCGTCGTGCACGACCTTGCGCTCGAAGGGGGTCATCGGCTTCAGCTTGACCGGCTCGCCGGAGTTCTTGGCCTCGGTGGCGGCCTTGGCGCCCAGCTCGGAGAGCTCCGCACGCTTCTTGGCACGGAAGCCGGCGATGTCGAGCATCAACCGGCTGCGCTCACCGGTCTCCCGATGCACGGCCAGCCGCGTCAGCTCCTGGAGCGCCTCCAGGACCTCGCCGTCGCGGCCCACGAGCTTCTGCAGATCGCGGCTGCTCGTATCGCTGATGATGGACACGGCCGCTCGGTCGGCCTCGACGTCCATGTCGATGTCGCCGTCGAGATCGGCGATGTCCAGCAGACCCTCGAGGTAGTCCGCCGCAATGTCCCCCTCCTGCTCGAGGTGGCTGACCAGGTCGCCGGCCTCGGCAGTGGCAGAGGTGGTGGTGCCTTCCGTCACGGGATGGGCTCCTTCTTACTTCTTGGAGGGGTGCTTGGGGCGCTGCTGGCCACCCTTGCGCTGCCCGGACTTGTTCTGCCGTGCGTTGTTTCCGCCGGCGGGCTTGGGCTTCGCCTTGTTCTTGGCCGCGCCCTGGCTGTCATCGGACTTGTCGAGCGAGGTCTTGGCGGCGTCGTTCGGAGTGGCGTCGTTCTTCGAGACGCTCTGCCCGCTGCCCGACTGACGCTGGGACTTGGACTGACGCTTGGGCTGCTTACGCCCCTGCGTACCGCCGGACTGCGGCGCATCGTCCCCGTCGGCCACCGCCACAGCGGTATCGCTCTGAGTGATCGTGCCGTCGGTCTGCGCCGACAGGCCGGCCTTGCTCAGGCCGTTGATGAACTTCCGCTCGTGCTCGTTGCGGTCGCGGCCCTTGGCCACGATGGCCTTGACGATGTTCCGCTCGCCGCGCCGGATCTTGCCGCCGTTGTGCTTGGCCACCTTGGTCTGCAGACGCTCGAGGAACGCGGCCTGCGCCTTGCTGCCCGGTGTCGGGTTCTGGCGGATGACGAACATCTGCTGGCCCATGGTCCAGACGTTGGTGGTCAGCCAGTAGACGAGAACACCGACGGGGAAGTTGATGCCGAAGACGGCGAAGATGACCGGGAAGACGTACATCAGCATCTTCTGCTGCTGCATGAACGGCGTCTTGACCGTCATGTCGACATTCTTCGTCATCAGCTGCCGCTGCGTGTAGAACTGCGAGAACGACATCAGGACGATCATGATCGCGGTGACGATCCGCACGTCGGTCAGGGAGGCGTTGAGCGCCTCGACCTTCTCCGGGCTGTCCATGAACTTCGAGGCCAGCGGCGCACCGAAGATGTGGGCCTGCCGCGCGCTGTCGAGCAGCGGCTGGTCGATGACGTCACCGACCGTCTTGTTCGACGCGATGCTGTTCAGCACGTGGTACAGGGCGAAGAAGAACGGCGACTGCGCCAGGATGGGAAGGCACGAGGAGAGCGGGTTGGTGCCCGTCTCCTTGTACAGCTTCATCATCTCTTCGGACTGACGCTGCTTGTCGTTCTTGTAGCGCTCCTGGATCTTCTTCATCTCGGGCTGCAGTGTCTGCATGCCGCGAGTGGCCTTGATCTGCTTCACAAAGAGCGGGATCAGGCAGATCCGGATCAGGATCACCAGAGACACGATCGACAGACCCCAGGCCCAGCCCGTGTCAGGCCCGAAGATCGCCCCGTACAGCTTGTGGAACTGGACGATGATCCACGCGACAGGTGTGGTGATAAAGCTGAAGAGACTGGCAATCGTGTCCACTAATCAGGCTCCTTGAGCGTGGGACGGGGTCTCAGTGGCGGACTTCCCGCCCTTGTTGCGCCATGCGTCGCGCAGCATTTCGTGCCACCGCGGACGCTTGCGCGGCGGAACATGATCGACACCACCGTGCGACCAGGGGTTGCACCGCAGGATCCGCCAGGCGGTGAGTGCCGTGCCCTTGATCGCGCCGTGCCGGTCGATGGCTTGGTATCCGTAGTGGGAACACGACGGGTAGTACTTGCACACCGGCCCCAGCAGCGGGCTGATGGTCCACTGGTAGAGCTTGATCAGCGCAAGCAGTGGGTACTTCATCGCGCGCCCCCTCCCAGTAGCCGCTCAAGGGCGGCATCCAGGTCTCGGGCCAGCTGTGCATGGTCGGCGTCACCAGCCTTGGGCAACGCTCGTACGACTACCAGGCTACCGGGGGGCAGCTGTGCCAGTCGTTCCCGCATCAAGTGACGAAGCCTGCGCTTCACTCTGTTCCGTACGACCGCGATGCCGACGGCTTTGCTGACGACGAAACCCGCACGCGTCGGGGGAACGCTCTCCCCGGGCGCGTGCGGGTCCGTTGCACCGCTGCGTAGGTGGACGACGAGTAGCGGGCGTCCTGCCCTGCGGCCTCGACGTACTGCGGTCGCGAATTCCTCGCGCCGCCTCAGCCGATTATCGGTGGGCAGCACGACGTCATGACCTGTTTACGAAATCAGGCGGACAGACGGGCGCGACCCTTGGTGCGGCGGGACGCCAGGACGGCGCGGCCGGCACGGGTACGCATACGCAGCCGGAAGCCGTGGGTCTTCGCGCGACGACGGTTGTTCGGCTGGAAGGTGCGCTTGCTCACTCGGGGGCTCCAGAGAATGAATCGGTGACGGCGGGGTGTCGTCTGGCTGTCACCGTGCGCCCACGAGTAGCTCGCGATCACGCCCGTGTGCAACCGCTTCCCGATCACTTATGCGATCTGTGCCCATCGGAGGCAGGCGGCAGCAGCCATCGACAACTCGACCTGGTCACGGTACGCGGCGCTACGCCATCCGGTCAAACCAGCGGAGGACGGGAGACGACGGGAGACACTGTGCACAGCCTGTGGACAACAACTTGAACCGCACGGCTTGCCCTGACTACCGTGGCGGAACTCCTATTCGCGCCGTCCCACCCGATTTCCGTCCCGACCTGTCCCAGAACCACACCTTCGTGGGACCCATGAGAGAGCGTGCCCTGTGGCTGACGTTTCTGCCGATCTTGCCGCAGTGTGGCCCCGGGTGCTGGACCAACTGCTCGGGGAGGGTCGCGGTCAGGGAGTCGACGCCAAGGACGAGCGCTGGATCAGGCGGTGTCAGCCGCTGGCGCTCGTCGCGGACACCTCATTGCTCGCGGTGCCGAACGAATTCGCCAAGAACGTCCTCGAGGGCCGGCTCGCGCAGGTGGTCAGCGAGACCCTGAGCCGCGAGTGCGGTCGCCAGATCCGCATCGCGATCACCGTCGACGAGGCTGCCGGCGAGGCGCCCACTCCTCCGGCGGCGATGCACCATCGCTACGAGGAGCAGCGCTACGACGAGACGCTTCCCCCCGCGGGCGGGCGCGACCGTTATGAGGGGTACGGACGGCCGGACGCGCCGCACCGCGACGAGATCCAGCGTGCGGACGCGCGTCACGCCGGCCCGCAGCACGACGAGCGGTACCGGGACGACCACCGCTCGGACGAACTCTCGCGTGATCCGCACGACGGCGGCCGGCACCGCGGCGAGCCCCGGCCGGACGGCCACCGCTCGGACGCCCACCACCCGGACCCCCACCGAAGCGAGCCCCTCGACTCGGATCCCCGCCACCCCGACGACCGGCACCCCGAGGACCGCCGCCCCGAGGACCGGCACCTCGACGACCGGCACCCGGACACCCGCCGCTCCGACGGCCGCGGCGACGACCGTACCGACGAGCAGCGTCACCACGACCGCACCGGCCGCCCCGGTCAGCCCTCCGACGGACGCCACGAGCAACACCCCGACCAGCACCCCGAGTTGCCCACTGTCCGCCCCGCGTACCCGGACTACCAGCGCTCGGGGCCCGGGTCCTGGCCCCGGCAGCCCCAGGACGACTACGGCTGGCAGCAGCAGCACCTGGGCTTCGACCGCGACCCGTACAGCACTCCCTCGCCGCAGCACGGCTACCGGTCGCAGACCCCGGAGCGCCCGTACGACCAGCAGCCACCGGAGCGCTCACGCTACGAGCAGCAGTCCGAGCGGCTCCCCTACGACCAGCGGGACCGCCAGGATCTGCCCGAGCCTCCCGGCGGGCCGGGCCGCTCGGGCCCGCCCGGTTCGACGGGTTCGGTCGGCGCCCCCGGCCCTTCCTCGCTCCCGGCCTCGAGCGGAGCGCCCGGCCCGCTTGCCGCGCAGCCGGCTCCCGCGACGGGCCCCGGCGAGCCGACGGCACGGCTGAATCCCAAGTACCTCTTCGACACCTTCGTCATCGGCGCCTCGAACCGGTTCGCGCACGCGGCCGCGGTCGCGGTGGCCGAGGCACCGGCCAAGGCGTACAACCCCCTGTTCATCTACGGCGAGTCAGGGCTCGGCAAGACCCACCTGCTGCACGCCATCGGGCACTACGCGCGGAGCCTCTATCCGGGGACACGGGTGCGGTACGTCAGCTCGGAGGAGTTCACCAACGAGTTCATCAACTCGATCCGCGACGGCAAGGGCGACAGCTTCCGCAAGCGGTACCGCGAGATGGACATCCTGCTCGTCGACGACATCCAGTTCCTCGCGGACAAGGAATCGACGCAGGAGGAGTTCTTCCACACCTTCAATACGCTCCACAACGCCAACAAGCAGATCGTGCTGTCCTCGGACCGTCCGCCCAAGCAGCTGGTGACTCTGGAGGACCGGCTGCGCAACCGCTTCGAGTGGGGTCTGATCACCGACGTCCAGCCGCCCGAGCTGGAGACCCGGATCGCGATCCTCCGTAAGAAGGCGGTGCAGGAGCAGCTCAATGCCCCGCCGGAGGTACTGGAGTTCATCGCCTCCCGCATCTCCCGGAACATCCGGGAGCTGGAGGGCGCCCTGATCCGGGTGACGGCCTTCGCGAGCCTGAACCGGCAGCCGGTCGACCTGGGTCTGACCGAGATCGTGCTCAAGGACCTGATCCCCGGCGGCGAGGACGCGGCACCCGAGATCACCGCGACCGCGATCATGGCCGCCACCGCCGACTACTTCGGACTCACAGTGGACGACCTGTGCGGATCGTCCCGCAGCCGGGTGCTCGTGACCGCCCGGCAGATCGCGATGTATCTGTGCCGGGAGCTGACGGATCTGTCGCTGCCCAAGATCGGCGCGCAGTTCGGCGGCCGCGACCACACCACGGTGATGCATGCGGACCGCAAGATCCGCGCACTGATGGCCGAGCGGCGGTCCATCTACAACCAGGTCACGGAGCTCACCAACCGCATCAAGAACGGCTGACGCGTAGCGCACTGCCGGCAAGACCGGCTTCCACAGCACGAGTTGAGCGCTCCTGAAGGGGCGTCCCCGAGCCCGGGGACGCCCCTTCGACATGTTCTCGACCCTTCGACGCCCACACTCGCCGGTAGTCACTGTTCGAATCGAGGGAGCGAGCCGGTCGTTCTCCACAGATTCGGGCCCGTATCGATGTCCACACCCTGGGGACCGCGAAGTTGTCCATACGGTGTCCACAACGGCCCCTGGTGACAGGCCATCAACCGAGGTCATGTGCCTGTGGATTCGTGGACAACCGATCTCCACAGACTGTGGACCGCCGAGTGTCCACAGGAAGCCCCGCGCAGTTGTCCACCGGCTACCCACAGCTTCGACCCGGTTGTCCCCAGGATGAGCCCTCTTCTCCACATCGCTGTCCACTGTTCGGCAACGCAACGCACCTGCTCACCGGGTCGAGTGAAAGGCGTCACACCAAGAGGGCAGGTTGCCCTGTGGGGAACCTGGGTAAAGCTGGGGACAGCGCTGGGGAGAAGTGGCCCTCGCCTGTGTACCGGTTGTGCAGAACTTTCCGGTGTCCACAGCGATCGCTGGTTTTCCACCGCCCCCGCCCACAGGACCCGTGGACAAAATCCGGGCTCTGACCTGCGGATACGGGGTTATCCACGGTTTCCACAGCCCCTACTACTACCCCTACACAGTTAACTCGGGGATTTCGTTTCGAAGAGGGGGCTGTGCACAACTCGGGCTTCGTCGCTCGCTGCCCGTCCGCCGCGACTTGACCCCGACCCGCACCGAGTGTCGGTGCGGTACGTCAGACTGGTCCCCGGCGTTCTCCCCACCCTGGGGAAGCGCCGACCAGACGACGAAGGCTCGACAGGCCAGCAGGGCGAGCAGCCAGGCAACAGCAGGAGGCGGCTTACGGTGAAGATCCGGGTGGAGCGCGATGTACTCGCGGAGGCGGTGGCCTGGGCGGCACGCAGTCTCCCGGCCCGTCCTCCGGCGCCGGTCCTCGCGGGCCTGCTCCTGAAGGCGGAGGACGGGACACTGAGCCTGTCGGGCTTCGACTACGAGGTCTCGGCACGCGTATCGGTGGAAGCGGAGATCGACGAGGACGGCACGGTGCTCGTCTCGGGCCGGCTGCTCGCCGACATCTGCCGCGCCCTGCCGAACAGGCCGGTGGAGATTTCCACAGACGGTGTACGGGCGACGGTGGTCTGTGGATCCTCGCGGTTCACGCTGCACACCCTGCCGGTGGAGGAGTACCCGGCGCTGCCGCAGATGCCCACCGCGACGGGCACCGTCCCCGGCGAGGTCTTCGCCTCGGCGGCCGCCCAGGTCGCCATCGCCGCCGGCCGTGACGACACCCTGCCGGTGCTCACCGGTGTGCGCGTCGAGATCGAGGGCGACACGGTGACCCTGGCCTCCACCGACCGCTACCGCTTCGCGGTCCGCGAGTTCCTGTGGAAGCCGGAGGACCCGGAGGCGTCCGCGGTCGCCCTGGTCCCCGCCAAGACGCTGCTCGACACGGCCAAGGCCCTGACCAGCGGTGACAGCGTGACCATCGCCCTGTCCGGCTCCGGCGCGGGCGAGGGTCTGATCGGCTTCGAGGGCGCGGGCCGTCGGACGACGACCCGCCTCCTCGAGGGCGACCTGCCGAAGTACCGCACGCTGTTCCCCACCGAGTTCAACTCGGTCGCGGTCATCGAGACCGCGCCGTTCGTCGAGGCGGTCAAGCGCGTCGCACTCGTCGCCGAGCGGAACACCCCGGTGCGTCTGAGCTTCGAGCAGGGCGTCCTCATCCTGGAGGCCGGTTCCAGCGACGATGCACAGGCTGTGGAGCGGGTCGACGCCCAGCTGGAGGGCGACGACATCTCGATCGCCTTCAACCCGACCTTCCTGCTCGACGGCCTGAGCGCGATCGACTCGCCCGCGGCCCAGCTGTCGTTCACCACGTCGACCAAGCCGGCACTGCTCAGCGGCAAGCCGGCCGTCGACGCGGAGGCGGACGAGGCGTACAAGTACCTGATCATGCCGGTGCGACTGAGCGGCTGACGCACGCCTGAGCGGCCGAGGCCCACAGGTGAGTGGGCCTCCCGCGGCGTAGTCTCGTACGCGGGTACGAAGGGGCTCCAAGGGGTCCGGCCGTTCCCGTACGACCCCCCAGGCACGCGTCAGCACAGTCTCACTAAGGAACAGCACTGATGGAGCTCGGTCTCGTCGGCCTCGGCAAGATGGGCGGCAACATGCGCGAGCGCATCCGCCGCGCAGGCCACACCGTCATCGGATACGACCGCAATGCGGACCTCGCGGATGTCCACAGCCTGCAGGAGCTTGTGGACGGTCTGAAGGGTCCGCGCGTGGTCTGGGTGATGGTCCCCGCGGGCGCCGCCACCCAGTCCACGATCGACGAGCTCGCCGAGCTCCTCGAGCCCGGGGACGTCGTCGTCGACGGCGGCAACTCCCGCTGGACGGACGACGAGAAGCACGCCGAGGAGCTCGCCGCCAAGGGCATCGGCTTCGTCGACTGCGGAGTCTCCGGCGGCGTCTGGGGCCTGGAGAACGGCTATGCGCTGATGTACGGCGGCGACAAGGAGCACGTCGCCCGGGTGCAGCCGGTCTTCGACGCCCTCAAGCCGGCCGGCGACTTCGGCTCGGTGCACGCCGGCAAGGTCGGCGCGGGCCACTTCGCCAAGATGGTTCACAACGGCATCGAGTACGCCATGATGCAGGCCTACGCCGAGGGCTGGGAGCTGCTCGAGTCGGTGGACTCCGTGACCGATGTGCGCGAGGTGTTCCGCAGCTGGCAGGAGGGCACGGTCATCCGCTCCTGGCTCCTCGACCTCGCGGTCAACGCCCTGGACGAGGACGAGCACCTCAAGGAACTGCGCGGTTACGCACAGGACTCCGGCGAGGGCCGCTGGACCGTCGAGGCCGCGATCGACCATGCGGTTCCACTGCCCGCCATCACCGCGTCCCTGTTCGCCCGCTTCGCCTCCCGGCAGGACGACTCACCGCAGATGAAGATGATCGCTGCGCTGCGCAACCAGTTCGGTGGGCACGCGGTCGAGAAGAAGTAAGCACCACAGGCAGACATCTGCCGGGGGAGGTCGGCGTACATCCATGCACGTCACGCATCTGTCGCTGGCCGACTTCCGGTCGTACGCCCGGGCCGAGGTTCCGCTCGGCCCGGGCGTCACCGCGTTCGTCGGGCCGAACGGCCAGGGGAAGACCAACCTCGTCGAGGCCGTCGGCTATCTCGCCACCCTGGGCAGCCACCGGGTGTCGTCCGATGCGCCGCTGGTGCGTATGGGCGCCGAGCGGGCGATCGTACGAGCCTCGGTCCGGCAGGGCGAGCGGCAGCAGCTGGTCGAGCTCGAGCTCAATCCGGGGCGCGCCAATCGCGCCAGGATCAACAGGTCGTCGCAGGTCAAGCCCCGTGACGTACTGGGGATCGTCCGCACAGTGCTGTTCGCGCCGGAGGATCTGGCGCTGGTCAAGGGCGACCCGGGCGAGCGGCGCCGCTTCCTCGACGAACTGATCACCGCCCGCTCCCCGCGGATGGCCGGAGTGCGGTCCGACTACGAGCGGGTCCTGAAGCAGCGCAACACCCTGCTGAAGTCCGCGGCCATGGCCCGCCGGCACGGCGGCCGCTCCATGGACATGTCCACTCTGGACGTCTGGGACCAGCATCTCGCCCGCGCGGGCGCGGAGTTGCTCGCCCAGCGGCTGCAGCTGATCGAAGCCCTGCAGCCGCTCACGGACAAGGCGTACGAGCAACTCGCCCCGGGCGGCGGCCCGGTGGCCCTGTCGTACCGCCCCTCGGCACCCGGCGCAGGACACACCCGTGACGAGCTCTACGAGCAGCTGCTCGCCGCCCTCGCCGACGCCCGCAAGCAGGAGATCGAGCGGGGCGTCACGCTGGCCGGACCGCACCGCGACGATCTGACCCTGAAGCTCGGCGAGATGCCGGCCAAGGGCTACGCCAGCCACGGCGAGTCCTGGTCGTACGCGCTCGCCTTGCGCCTCGCCTCGTACGACCTGCTGCGCTCCGAGGGCGCGAGCGCCGAGCAGGAGCCCCACGAGGACGGGCACCGGGTCGGCGAGCCGATCCTGGTCCTCGACGACGTCTTCGCCGAGCTGGACGCGCGCCGGCGCGAGCGCCTCGCCGAGCTGGTGGCCCCGGGCGAACAGGTCCTGGTGACCGCCGCGGTGGACGACGACATTCCGGGCGTACTGCGGGGCACCAGGTTCGCGGTGGCCGAAGGCGAGGTGACCCGCGCATGAGCGAGACCGAGCCGACCGGCGACCCCGCAGGCGACGGCGCGCCGAAGCCTCCCGAACCGTCCGGTGTGGACCTCGCCCGCGTCGCCCTGCGCGCGGCCAAGGAGCAGGCACGCGCGCGCGGCGCCGCGGCGCAGCAGAAGAAACAGGCCAAACGCGGCGGCGGACTGCGCTCGGGCGCACGCACCGACGGCCGCGACCCGCTGCCGCTCGGCGCGGCGATCAACCGCCTGATCACCGAGCGCGGCTGGGAGACCCCGGCGGCGGTTGGCGGGGTGATGGGCCGCTGGCCGCAGATCGTCGGCGAGGACGTCGGCAAGCACTGCGTCCCGGAGAAGTACGACGAGGACGAGCGGGTGCTGACCGTGCGCTGCGACTCCACGGCCTGGGCCACGCAGCTGCGGCTGCTCGCTCCGACGCTGGTCGCGCGCCTCAACCAGGACCTCGGCCAGGGCACCGTGAAGCTCATCAGGGTGCAGGGCCCCGGCGGCCCCGCACGCCGCTTCGGCCCCCTCAGAGCCCCCGGAAGCACGGGCCCCGGAGACACCTACGGGTAGTGCCGTGAGGCGGCTGCGACGTGAGGTGTTCCCGTCGGTAGCGCGCGGTTGACGTCCCGAAGCGCTGAGTGCCGCCGTGAGCCTCTTGGATCCCTGGGTCGCATATGGGGAGTCGGACGAGGATCGTTGAGGGCGGCACATGCGGACTCAGGTACCGGCAAACCCCCATCACTGTCGGCGCTACCGGTAGACTGGGAGCCGTTCGCGCCTCACTCGTGGGACGCAGCGAGACACCTCCCCCGGACGAAGTCCGAGGGACCACAACCGTCCGCCTTCCGATCAGTCGACACACACCGACACTCACTGAACGACGCAGCCGCTTCCGTGGCCCGGAAGCGTGGCCTGTGCTGTGCCAGAAAGGGCGCTTCGTGGCCGATTCCGGCAACACCGACGAGAACACCCCGTCCCCTGCCGCCGACGAGCTCGTCGAGTCCGGCGGAGCAGGACCCTCCTACGACGCGAGCGCGATCACCGTCCTCGAGGGGCTGGACGCGGTCCGCAAGCGACCCGGCATGTACATCGGCTCGACCGGCGAGCGTGGTCTGCATCACCTCGTACAGGAGGTCGTCGACAACTCGGTCGACGAGGCGATGGCCGGCCACGCGGACACCATCGACGTGACGATCCTGCCGGACGGCGGCGTCCGCGTCGTCGACAACGGCCGCGGTATCCCGGTGGGCATCCACCCCGTGGAGAAGAAGCCGGCCGTCGAGGTCGTGCTCACCGTGCTGCACGCGGGCGGCAAGTTCGGCGGCGGCGGTTACGCCGTCTCCGGCGGTCTGCACGGCGTCGGCGTCTCCGTGGTGAACGCGCTGTCCACCAAGCTCGCCGTCGACATCAGGACCGACGGCTACCGCTGGACGCAGGAGTACAAGGGCGGCGTACCGACCGCACCGCTCGAGCGCCACGAGGCCACCGAGGAGACCGGCACCTCCGTCACCTTCTGGGCGGACGGCGACATCTTCGAGACCACCGACTACTCCTTCGAGACGCTGTCGCGGCGCTTCCAGGAGATGGCGTTCCTCAACAAGGGCCTGACCATCCGGCTCACCGACGAGCGCGAGTCGGCCAAGGCCACGGTCGGCGCGGACACCGCGGAGCCGGAGGCGGACGAGGAGCCGCAGGCGCGCACGGTCACGTACCACTACGAGGGCGGCATCGTCGACTTCGTGAAGTACCTCAACTCCCGCAAGGGCGATGTCGTGCACCCGTCGGTGATCGACATCGAGGCCGAGGACAAGGAGCGGCTGCTCTCGGTCGAGGTCGCGATGCAGTGGAACACCCAGTACACCGAGGGCGTCTACTCGTTCGCGAACACGATCCACACGCACGAGGGCGGTACGCACGAGGAGGGCTTCCGGGCCGCGCTGACCGGTCTCATCAACCGGTACGCCCGGGACAAGAAGCTGCTTCGCGAGAAGGACGACAACCTCACGGGTGACGACATCCGCGAGGGTCTGACCGCGATCATCTCGATCAAGCTCGGCGAGCCGCAGTTCGAGGGCCAGACCAAGACGAAGCTCGGGAACACCGAGGCGAAGACCTTCGTCCAGAAGGTCGTCCACGAGCACCTCTCGGACTGGCTCGACCGCAATCCCAACGAGGCCGCGGACATCATCCGCAAGTCGATCCAGGCCGCCACGGCCCGGGTCGCGGCCCGCAAGGCGCGGGATCTGACCCGCCGCAAGGGCCTGCTCGAGACGGCCTCGCTGCCCGGCAAGCTGAGTGACTGCCAGTCCAACGACCCGTCCAAGTGCGAGATCTTCATCGTCGAGGGCGACTCCGCAGGCGGCTCGGCCAAGTCCGGCCGGAACCCGCAGTACCAGGCGATCCTCCCGATCCGCGGCAAGATCCTCAATGTCGAGAAGGCCCGCGTCGACAAGATCCTGCAGAACCAGGAGGTCCAGGCCCTCATTTCGGCCTTCGGCACGGGCGTGCACGAGGACTTCGACATCGAGAAGCTCCGCTATCACAAGATCATCCTGATGGCGGACGCCGACGTCGACGGCCAGCACATCAACACCCTGCTGCTGACCTTCCTGTTCCGCTTCATGCGCCCGCTGGTCGAGGCCGGCCACGTCTTCCTCTCCCGGCCGCCGCTGTACAAGATCAAGTGGACGCGCGACGACTTCCAGTACGCGTACTCGGACCGCGAGCGCGACGCGCTGATCGAGCTCGGCCGCCAGAACGGCAAGCGCATCAAGGAGGACTCGGTCCAGCGCTTCAAGGGTCTCGGCGAGATGAACGCCGAGGAGCTGCGGATCACCACCATGGACCTCGACCACCGGGTCCTCGGCCAGGTCACGCTCGACGACGCTGCGCAGGCCGACGACCTGTTCTCGGTCCTCATGGGCGAGGACGTCGAAGCCCGCCGCTCGTTCATCCAGCGCAACGCCAAGGACGTCCGCTTCCTCGACATCTGAGTCGGTCTCAGCTGACCGCACGAAAGGACTGAAGACCAGCAATGGCCGACGAGAACACCCCTGCCTCCGGCGAGGACACCCCCGCGACCGCCGATGACGCCCAGGGCCTCGCCCTGCGCGTCGAGCCCGTCGGGCTCGAGACCGAGATGCAGCGCTCGTATCTCGACTACGCGATGTCCGTCATCGTCTCCCGCGCGCTGCCCGACGTACGGGACGGCCTCAAGCCCGTCCACCGCCGTGTCCTGTACGCCATGTACGACGGCGGCTACCGGCCCGAGAAGGGCTTCTACAAATGCGCCCGCGTCGTCGGCGACGTCATGGGCAACTACCACCCGCACGGCGACTCCTCGATCTACGACGCGCTGGTCCGCCTCGCGCAGCCGTGGTCGATGCGGATGCCGCTCGTGGACTCCAACGGCAACTTCGGCTCCCCGGGCAACGACCCGGCGGCCGCCATGCGGTACACCGAGTGCAAGATGGCGCCGCTGTCCATGGAGATGGTCCGTGACATCGACGAGGAGACCGTCGACTACACGGACAACTACGACGGCCGCTCCCAGGAGCCCACCGTCCTGCCGGCCCGCTTCCCGAACCTGCTGATCAACGGCTCGGCGGGCATCGCGGTCGGCATGGCCACCAACATCCCGCCGCACAACCTCCGCGAGGTCGCGGCCGGCGCCCAGTGGTACCTGGAGCACCCCGAGGCCTCCCACGAGGAGCTCCTCGAGGCGCTGATCGAGCGCATCAAGGGCCCCGACTTCCCGACCGGCGCGCTTGTCGTCGGCCGCAAGGGCATCGAGGAGGCGTACCGCACGGGGCGTGGCTCCATCACGATGCGCGCGGTCGTCGAGGTCGAGGAGATCCAGAACCGCCAGTGCCTGGTGGTCACCGAACTCCCGTACCAGGTCAACCCGGACAATCTCGCGCAGAAGATCGCCGACCTGGTCAAGGACGGCAGGGTCGGCGGCATCGCCGACGTCCGCGACGAGACCAGCTCCCGCACCGGCCAGCGCCTGGTCATCGTGCTCAAGCGGGACGCCGTCGCCAAGGTCGTCCTGAACAACCTCTACAAGCACACCGACCTTCAGTCGAACTTCGGCGCCAACATGCTGGCCCTGGTCGACGGCGTGCCGCGCACCCTCTCCCTCGACGCCTTCATCCGGCACTGGGTGGCTCACCAGGTCGAGGTCATCGTCCGGCGCACCAAGTACCGTCTGCGCAAGGCCGAGGAGCGCGCCCACATCCTGCGCGGCCTGCTCAAGGCCCTGGACGCGATCGACGAGGTCATCGCGCTGATCCGGCGCAGCGAGACGGTCGAGGTGGCGCGCGAGGGCCTGATGGGCCTCCTGGAGATCGACGAGATCCAGGCCAACGCCATCCTCGAGATGCAGCTGCGCCGCCTCGCCGCCCTGGAGCGCCAGAAGATCACCGCCGAGCACGACGAGCTCCAGGCGAAGATCAACGAGTACAACCAGATCCTGGCCTCCCCCGAGAAGCAGCGCTCGATCATCAGCGAGGAACTCGCCGCGATCGTCGACAAGTACGGCGACGACCGGCGCTCCAAGCTGGTGCCCTTCGACGGCGACATGTCCATCGAGGACCTCATCGCCGAGGAGGACATCGTCGTCACGATCACCCGTGGCGGCTACGTCAAGCGCACCAAGACGGACGACTACCGCTCCCAGAAGCGCGGCGGCAAGGGCGTACGCGGCACGAAGCTCAAGGAAGACGACATCGTCAGCCACTTCTTCGTGTCGACCACCCACCACTGGCTGCTGTTCTTCACCAACAAGGGCCGGGTGTACCGGGCGAAGGCGTACGAACTCCCGGACGCCGGCCGGGAGGCCCGCGGCCAGCACGTCGCGAACCTGCTCGCCTTCCAGCCCGACGAACAGATCGCCCGGATCCTCGCGATCCGCGACTACGACGCGGCGCCGTATCTGATCCTGGCCACCAAGGGCGGCCTGGTGAAGAAGACGTCCCTGAAGGACTACGACTCGCCGCGCTCCGGCGGTGTCATCGCCATCAACCTCCGTGAGACACCCGACGGTTCGGACGACGAGCTGATCGGCGCGGAGCTGGTCTCCTCCGAGGACGACCTGCTGCTCATCAGCAGGAAGGCGCAGTCCATCAGGTTCACCGCAACGGACGATGCGCTGCGCCCGATGGGCCGTGCCACCTCGGGAGTGAAGGGCATGAGCTTCCGGGAGGGCGACGAACTGCTCTCGATGAATGTCGTCAGGCCCGGTACGTTCGTGTTCACCGCAACCGATGGTGGGTACGCGAAGCGGACCGCCGTCGACGAGTATCGCGTCCAGGGCCGTGGCGGTCTGGGAATCAAGGCTGCCAAGATCGTCGAGGACCGCGGCTCACTCGTGGGCGCGCTGGTGGTCGAGGAGGCAGACGAAATCCTCGCCATCACTCTGGGCGGCGGTGTGATTCGCACGCGAGTCAGCGAGGTCAGGGAGACAGGCCGTGACACCATGGGCGTCCAACTGATCAACCTGGGCAAGCGCGATGCCGTGGTCGGTATCGCTCGTAACGCCGAGGCCGGTCGCGAGGCGGAGGAAGTCGACGGTGTCGACGCCGACTCCGCCGAGGGCGATACGGCCGCCGGTACGGACGAGGGCAGCCGGCCCGAGGCCGAGTAGCGCGAGGAGTTAGGTCGTGAGTGGAGCCACGGGCGCCGGAGCGAACGGAACCGGAACGGATGGCGGCCGTGGCCCCGCCAACAACCCACAAGGGGCTCAAGGGGGAACCGTGACGGACACCCGAGGTTCTCAAGGACAGCCCTACGGCGGTCAGGCCGAGTACACCGGAGCACTTCCCGGTGAGCGCCAGCCGCAGCAGCAGCCGGCTCAGCCCTATCACCCTCCGCAGGCGTATCCGGAACCGCCTCAGGGCGCGGTGCGCAGGCCTCGTACCGGTGCGCGTACGACACCGCGTACGCGCAAGGCGAGACTGCGGGTGGCGAAGGCCGACCCGTGGTCGGTGATGAAAGTCAGCTTCCTGCTCTCCATCGCTTTGGGGATCTGCACGATCGTGGCGTCCGCCGTCCTGTGGATGGTCATGGACGCGATGGGCGTCTTCTCCACGGTCGGCGGGACGATTTCGGAGGCGACGGGGTCGAACGAATCCAATGGATTCGACCTCCAGTCGTTCCTCTCGCTGCCGCGGGTGCTGATGTTCACATCGATCATCGCGGTGATCGACGTGGTCCTTGCCACGGCACTCGCAACGCTCGGCGCGTTCATCTACAACCTCTCCGCGGGCTTCGTGGGTGGTGTCGAGCTCACGCTCGCCGAGGACGAATGAGTCCGGTACGGCGGGCTCGGATACCGATTTTGGGACTGACCGCGTCGTGCGCTAATCTTCAGAGGTCAGCGCGCGAGCGCAAGGGGCTATAGCTCAGTTGGTTAGAGCGCATCCCTGATAAGGATGAGGCCACAGGTTCAAATCCTGTTAGCCCCACAGGCAGCCTGCTTCAGGCAGCAAGTCCAAGGCCCGGGAGCTCTTCGGAGTTTCCGGGCCTTGAGCGTTCCCGGGCCTCTTCCGTTTCGCTCTCCTCGCTCACTTCGCCGGTGCGTGTCAGAGGTGTGACGAGGCCGCCGAGTCCGCGGGCGTTCGGCGAGGAGCCGTGGGCTTCGGCGCGGATGCGCTGCTTCATCGTGGGTGGCCGCTGGGCGTCGTACGGCCGTGGCGAGTGGGCTGCCGGCGCGACCGAGCGGGTCACCGGCGCCGTTGCCCGGCCGGCGTCCTCCTGCTGCGGTGCGGTGGTCGACGGGGCTGCGGTCGCGGTGGTGGTGAAGCCGAGTGCGGCGAACAGCGCGAGGATCGCCGTGACTGCGGCGGCCCAGATGCGGGTGAACGTGTTGCCTGCCATGATCCCTCCACTTTCGGGTCGGACGATTTGCGTACTTCCTCATCATGTGGACGAGGTCCGCGTGGTGCGGGAGGCGGCAGCGCGATTCGCCGATCTTCTGATGAACACCACCCGGTTGGCGGCAGGAGGGGCGAGGAGTCCGAAATCACGGGGTCGGGGCTCCGTGTACGGGTCGGTCGCCGGGGAGGTCGACTGCTGTGGTGGGGGCCGTAGTTGGCCCGGATCCAGGTCACCGAACGGTATCGATCGGTGTGTATAGTCGGGCGCCAAAGGTCCCCTACGTCAAGGAAAGACGAGGTAGCGCGGTGAAGAAGCTTCTCCTGGTCGCACTGGCCGCCGTCGGCGGGCTCCTCGTGTACCGCCAGATCCAGGCGGATCGCGCCGAGCAGGATCTGTGGACGGAGGCGACCGACTCCGTGCCCACGGGTTCGTGAGCATCCACAGCTTCAGATTCTTTCGGTGCAGGGCCCCGGCCGCAGTGGCGACCGGGGTCTTGTGCTGTTAGGCCCTGGACGGGGCGCGGACAAGGTCCGAACAGGAGGGTGTCTCCCCGGACGCTGTGCCGGCCGTGTTGCCGTGATCACTCTTGGTGGCCGCCGTTCGCCTGAGTGAAGCATCCTCGTACCGGAGCAAAGTGCGGTTGCGCGGAGTGGGAGCTTCTGCTTCCGGTACGAGACAGCGCGGGGACGGCCGGGGCAGGATGGGGCGGGCCGGACCGTGGCACGGCCGGCCGGATGTCGGGGGCGAGGACAGCGCGGACGGCACGGACGGCGAGGACGGCGAGGACGGCGAGGACAAGGAGCGCGTTGATGGTGCGCGGCAGGGGGCGGACCCTGGCGGTGTGGGCGATGGCCGTGGGTGTGGCGCTGGCGGTGCCCGCGGCGGCGTACGCGGCGGCCGACCCGGCACCGTACGCCTTCGAGGACGGGGCGCGGACCGTGCAGGGCGGTGCCACTCCCAGCCAGGCCGAGGAGCTCGAGGCGGGGACGCCGTACCGGAGCTCTGTCGGGCCCGAGGAGCGGTTGGTGTACAGCGTCGAGCTCGATGCGCGCTCCGGGGCCTATGTGTCCGTCGTGGCCGTGCCCGAGCTGGGCTCCGATGTGACCTACGCGGACGGGATCGAGGTGACCCTGCAGAGCGGTGACGGGGTGCGGTGCGGGTCCCAGGCGAAGCGTGTCGGTGCCGCTCGCCATGCCAGGCCGCTCGCCGTGACCGCGGACCGCACGCTCGGGGCGGGGGCCGACCGCTGCAGCAGGGCCGGTACGTATGACGTGGTCGTCGAGCGGACGGGCGCGAAGGGGTCGGCGGCGGGTGCCTGGGCGCTCGAGATCAACTTTCACGAGGAGCCGCCGCTCAAGTCCGGCGGTGGCGCCACCGCCGCGCCGGAGGACTGGAACTCGACGCCGCCCGAGGCCCCGTCGGAAGACGCCGGGAGTGTGCGCGGAGGCAGCGGCTTCAGTTCGGCTGCCGCGGTGGGCGCGGGTGCCTGGAAGGATCGCATCGCGCCCGGCGAGACGCGCTTCTACCGGGTTCCGCTGGGCTGGGGGCAACAGCTGTCGGCGCAGGCCGAGTTGAACGGTGTGGCGGACGGTGGGCCCGCCGCGGGCGCACTCGCCCTGTCGCTGGCCGATCCGGCGCGGGCGGAGGTGACCTCCGAGGTGGTGTCGTCGCCCGCTGGGCAGCCGAGGGCGGCGCTGGGGGCGCTGCCGCCGGTGGATTACGCGAACCGGTTCTCGCCGCGCACCGAGGTCAGCACCGTGCGGTTCCCAGGTCAGTACTACCTGCAGGTCACGGCAGGTCCTGAGCTTCGGGCGGCGTCGGGGAGCGACGAGCTCGAGGTGACGCTGCGGATCGGTGTACGGGGTGAGGCCGCTGACACTCCTGAGTACGCCGGTGACGCCGGGATCTTTCAGGTAGTGCCGGAGGACGGCGGGGCCGGGTCCGGCGGTGCGGGCCGGGCGGGTGCGGACGGGGCCGGTGCGGACGACTCGATGAAGATCCTCGCGGCCGCGGGCCTCGGCAGCGGGACGGTCCTTGTACTCGGGCTCGGGGTGTGGACGTTGGTGGCGCGGCGGCGGGGTGCGGCGGTCTAGGCCCTGTCTTCGGGGCGTCTCCCCGAGGGCCCGCACCCGGGCGGTCTGTGGGCGGCTCAGATGCGGGTCAGTGCCCAGATGCCGACGGCGAAGCAGGCTGCGGCCAGCAGCAGTACGGGGATGACGGCCTTGGCGGGCGGGCCCGCGCTGCGGCGGTGGGTGGCGGGGGACTTCGGAAGCAGCGCCGAGGGTGCCGGCGGTACGGGGGCCGGTGTCGGTGATACGGGCGACGGTGCCGGCGGCGGATTCAGGTTCGGGGAGATCGGGGCCGTCCGATGGGGAACCTGGGACGGCTGAGCGGTGTATTCACGAGTAGGAGCGTTCTCGTGGCGGACCGCGGTGGTCGGGGCTTGTGCAGGGTCCTCGCCGGGGTGTGGTGACGGCTGTGGTGTCAGGTGAGGGGAGGCCGGAGGGTGGTGCGGGAAGCGTTGAGACGTGGAGGACTCGGAGTACTGAGGGGTGGGGGACTCCGGGTACTGGGTGTGCTGGGGTTGTTCGTGGGAGTGCTCAGGGTGTTGGGCGCCGGGTGTGCTCGGCTGCGGGATGCCTGGGGCGGGCTCGCCGGCACTGGCACTCGACTTGGGGACGCCGGAGCCGGCGGCGCCGGGCTCGTCGACAGCGGATGCGTAGGCACCGGATGCGTCCGGACCGGATTGATCGGCACTCGATCGATCGGCGCCCGGTTGATCGGCGCCGGGTTCATCGGTGGTCGGGGCGGCGGGGGCCGGGTCCCCGGAGTCCGGCGAGGCGGCCTCGCGGCGTGGGCCGTCCGGGCCGAAACCGAGTGGCATGGGGCCGAGTTGGTCGAAGATCTCGACCAGTTCGTCGTCGGGCCCGGGCTCCGGCAGCAGTTCCGCGGCGGCGGTCAGCGCCTTGCGGGCGCCCGTGGCCGTGCGGAAGCGCGCGTCCGGGTCGGGCTGCAGCAGGGTGGACACCACCTGCCACAGCGGCTCAGGGATGCCCTGCGGCGCACTCGGAGTGCCGTCGGCGAAGTGGGCGACCAGCGCCTTGGCATCCGGCTTGGCGCCTTCGAGGAGATACAGGGCGACCAGGCCGACGGCGAACAGGTCCGCGGGGAAGTCCGGTTCCTCCCCCGCCAGTTGCTCGGGGGCGAAGTAACCGGGCGTGCCCACCACATAGTTGGTCTCGGTGAGCCGCGGCTCGCCCTTGCGCATCGAGATCCCGAAGTCGGACAGGCGCAGATGCGGACGGCCGGTGCCGGTGGCCTCGAGCAGGATGTTCGCCGGCTTGATGTCCCGGTGTACGACGCCCTCCGCGTGCACCGCGGTCAGACCCGCGAGGAGCTGATCGAGCAGCACGCAGACGTAACTCGGCGGCAGCGGCCCGTAGTCCCCGATGACATGGGCGAGCGAGCCACCACGCACCAGGTCCATGGTGAACAGGACCTTGTCGTCGTCGGCGGCCCAGCTGGCAGGCGCGAGCACATGGGGGTGATCGATGCGCAGAGCCTGTTCCCGCACGAAGCGCAGCAGCGTGAAGGCGTCGCTCTGCTGCAGGACCTTGGCGGCCACGTAGCGGCGGCGACGGTGGTCCCAGGCACGCCAGACCGCGCCGACACCGCCGTGCCCGATCGGGTCGACCAGTTCGTACCGGCCGGCGAAGACCTCACCCATGGTCCTGCTGCACTCCACTTCGGCCCGTGCGGCCGCTCAGCTCTGGTGCGCCTCGTAGTGCGCCACCGCGTCGGCGGTGCGCCCGGCGCCGTACACGCGGAGAAACTCTGCCAGTTCCGGATGGGTCGGGGCGAGGGCGTCCGCGGCATCGATGATGTCGCCGGCGGCCGAGACCGATCGGAGCAGCGACTGGATCTCGCGGACCACGCGCTTGACCGTGGGTGCGCCCGAACTGGGCGTGGTCTGGCTGGTGTTGGTCAGCACCGAGCCGCCCTGCGACTTCTTGATCTCCTCCATGCGGCCGGTCGCCTCCGCGGCGCTGACGCTGCCGTCTGCCACCTGGCCGGAGAGTTCCTGGAGCTGCTGGACGCGCTGGACGACCGCCGGGTTTCCGATCTTGGCGCGCTGGCCGCTCATCAGCTGCGACAGCATGGGCGCCGACAGACCGAGGACCGCAGCGAGGCGCGCCTGGTTCAGGCCCAGGTCGTCTATGAGCCGGCGGAAGAGCGCGCCGAGCGGCTCCCCGTACCAGTTCCGCTGCAGCTCTCTGGCTCTGGCGGTCGCTTCCTGCTGTGCTGCGTCCATGGCGTCTCCCCTTCGCTGGTGCGAACCTCGTCGTGCATCCTACGGAGCGTGGTCGGGGACCGGGACCCCCAATCCTTTTGTGAGATCCCGGGGGTGACCCGGTACTCTTGGCTGCGGCGCCGGCCCGGACGACCAGAGCGGACGGGGACAGGTGTCACGGGGCCTTAGCTCAGTTGGTAGAGCGCTGTCTTTGCATGGCAGATGTCAGGGGTTCGACTCCCCTAGGCTCCACCCCAAGAAAGCCCCCCGACCTGCGGAAACGCGGATCGGGGGGCTTTTTGGGCGGTGCCGGTGAGGCTGGGCCCGTACCCTCAACGCCGCCTGCTTCCGGCGCGGTTGGACCGCATCGGGCGCGGGACGCCAGCGGTTTCGAGCCGGCGGGACAGGGACGCGCGTGAGGAGGACCGCTGTGTCACATCCGCTGGTGGTGCCGCTGTCCGGGGCGGATCCGTATACGCGGTGGTTCCCGGTCGGCCGGGGCAGGGCGAGGCGGGCAGGCGCCGGGACGGCAGTGCTCGGCGGCCTGGGCGGCACGGTCACCGTGTCCCTCGGGACCGCGGCGGCCGGTGCGCGGATGGGCGGCGGCGCCCGTCTCGCCCTGGCGGCCGCGGCCGTGCTGGTGGTCGTGCTCGTCACCCTCGGCGTGCGCCGGATGTGGCGCGTGGCCGGCGACCGGCGGGCCTGCCTCGGCGTGGGGCCGCAGGGAGTGTGGTGGTACGAGCAGGGGGTGGCGGTCCTCTTCCCGTGGCAGGCGCTCGCGGGGACCGCCGTGCTCGGCCTGCGCACCCGGACGGCCAGGAGCAGCTACGTCACCGAGTATCTGGAGCTGTTCACGGTCACCGCCGTCGCTCCGGTGCACCGGGTCGTCGACTGTCTGGTGGTTGACGGGCACTACCGCCTGGAGCTGCCGGACGCCTGGCTGCTCGGCGGTCTGCTGCCGCTCACCCGGGGAATCGCCGACCCGCTGAGCGGGACTCTGGCCCAGCTGAGCCCGGGCCGCTGGTGGGGTCGCACGACCCGTGACCGGACCGCGCCCGACCGGATGCGCCGGCCGCACGGGCCGACCGCCTGAACGGGCCGGTGCATACGCCCGCTTCCGGCCCGTGACCCGGTACCCGAACCAGTACTCGGAAGACCGTTCAGGGAGTACTGGATTCGGTACTCGATTCAGTACCCGCGGCAGTACTCGCCCGGCGTATGCAGTACTCGCAGGAACGCCCGACCGCATGCAGCGCTCCGGGAGATTCAGCGCTCCGCGGGAGCGATCGACCCGGACGCCCGCGGCGGCGGCCCGCACAACGAGGTGGTGGCGGGCCCGAAGGCCCGCCACCACAGGTCGATCCCGGTCTTCCGCGCGGGCGTTCAGGCCCGTTCGTCGCGCTCCGCCGCGTCCGTCTCGGCCTGCTTGGCCTGGACCTCGGGGTCGAGCGGGCTCTGACCGCTGCCGTCCACCGACGCCAGCGGGGTGCGGTCGGCGACCTCGGTCGGCTCGGGCGGTTCGACCAGCCAGTCCGGGTTGGCCTGCTTGTCCCACCACTTCCAGGCGGCGAACGCGGCGCCTGCGAGGAGGCCGACGAGTGCCGCGCGCTTGGCGAAGCGACCGGCCGAGGCGCGGCGCTCGTGCTTTCTGACGATCCGCTGGATCTCCTTCGGCGAGACCTGGCCGCGCAGCGCCGCCACGGCCGCGCTGCTGCGGGCCGCGGCCTCCGATGCGGCCGGCTGCGCCGCGGCGACGGCCTGCTCGACCCGCGGACGGGTGGCGGCCGCGGCGTGCGCGGCGGCCTCCCTGGTGCGGACGGCCGCACGGTCCACCGTCGGCGGCACATGCACGCGCGCCTGCTCGACGCGCGGCGCGAGGTAGGTGTCGTAGCTGAGTCGAGCCTGGTCGGCGGCCTGGTGCGCCGCGGTCGAGACCCGGGGTGCGAGCCGGCTGCGTGCCTCATGCGCATACACGGCGGCCCGGTCCCGGGCCGTGTCGGCGTAGGGCGCCACCACTTCCGCGGCGTGGCGCACGCTGTCCTTCGCCGAACTTGCGGCGGCGCGTGCGCTGTCGATGCGGGTCACTGGATCCTCCTCCTCGGTGGCGTACGCGGGGGTCAAGGGGTGCCCCCCAAGCGAACACACTTCACCTTTCCACCCTTTTCCGGATCATGCCCGTCGGAGAATGCCGCTGTGGCCGCTCGTATCGGGCATTCGGAGCAGTGGCCTCCGTAGCGCGAGGGTCTCCGCTCTTCGGGCATTGCGGTACAAGGGGTGTCTGTGGACGACGATGCCACGGATCGGCCCGAGTGGCGCCTGCCGGGCGGGGATTCGTGCCTGTCGTCGTCCCCTTCGCGGCCCCGGGCCGATCCGAAAGACAGGCCATAGCCCGCGCCGGACCCGATCCGTGCGAGGATCGGGGAGTCAGAGAAGACAACGGAAGGCAGATCGTGGCTGAGCAGCTTTACGCCACCCTGAAGACCAATCAAGGCGACATCGAAGTCCGGCTGCTGCCGAACCACGCGCCTAAGACGGTCCAGAACTTCTGCGAACTCGCCAAGGGCGAGCGCGAGTGGGTCCACCCGGAGACCGGCAAGAAGTCCTCGGACAGGCTCTACGACGGCACGGTCTTCCACCGGGTCATCAGCGGCTTCATGATCCAGGGCGGCGACCCGCTGGGGAACGGCACCGGTGGCCCCGGCTACCAGTTCGGGGACGAGTTCCACCCGGAGCTGTCCTTCGACAAGCCGTACCTTCTGGCGATGGCGAACGCCGGCCCGGGCACCAACGGCTCGCAGTTCTTCATCACCGTCTCGCCGACCGCGTGGCTGACCCGCAAGCACACCATCTTCGGTGAGGTCACCGACGGCGCGAGCCAGAAGGTGGTGGACGCCATCGCGACCACGCAGACGAACCCGCGCACGGACCGCCCGGTCAATGACGTCGTCATCGAGTCGGTCGTCATCGAGGAGCGCTGAGGCGCACCGTCGGTCCCCCGCCCGGGGAACCTTTTCGCCCCGCTCATCCGTAGGGATGGGCGGGGCGGTGCGTTGATGTGTGCGCTGTCGTACTTCAGTGAGGGGATCCCCATGGAGCAGTCGCCAGGCAGTGGGCAGGGGCCGCAGGACTCGGGCCTGCCGGGCTGCTACCGGCATCCGGACCGGGAGACCGGGATCCGCTGTACCCGGTGCGAGCGCCCCATCTGCCCGGAGTGCATGATCTCCGCCTCCGTCGGCTTCCAGTGCCCCGGCTGCGTACGCGAGGGTTCGGGCACGGGCCATGCACCGTCTGCGAACCAGCCGCGCACCATCGCCGGCGGCACGGTCGCCGCCGATCCCCGGCTGCTCACCAAGATCCTGATCGGGATCAATGCGGCGGTCTTCATCGCGGTCCTCGCGACCGACGACCGGCTGGTCCGTGACCTCTCGCTGATCGGCCAGTTCTGGGACTACTTCGGGGCGCCGCTGCAGGGCGTCGCCGAGGGCCAGTGGTACCGCCTGGTGACCTCGATGTTCCTGCACCAGGAGATCTGGCACCTGGGGTTCAACATGCTGGGGCTGTGGTGGCTCGGCGGCCCCCTCGAGGCGGCGCTCGGCCGGGCCCGCTATCTGTCGCTGTATCTGATCTCCGGTCTCGCCGGCAGCGCCCTGACCTATCTGATCGCCGCTCCCAATCAGCCCTCGCTCGGTGCGTCCGGCGCGGTCTTCGGTCTGATGGGTGCCACGGCGGTGCTGATGCGCCGGCTCAACTACGACCTGCGCCCGGTGCTGGTGCTCCTCGCGCTGAATCTGCTCTTCACCTTCACCTGGAGCGGTATCGCCTGGGAGGCGCACGTCGGCGGTCTGGTGGCCGGTACGGCGATCGCGTACGCCATGGTGCACGCGCCCCGGGACCGAAGGGCCCTGGTGCAGTACGGCGTCTGCGGGCTCGTGCTGCTCGCGGTGGTCGTGGTGGTCGTGGTGCGTACGTCCCAGCTCGTCTGAGCGCCTGCCGGCTCGGCCTTGGCCATGGTTGTCCACAGCGGGTTGCGGATCTTGTGCATGCGGTACGGGACACCTGTTCCCCTGGTCGCTGGCCCGGGTTTTCCCAGCAGGGGCAAGGGCCTTGGGGTTTTCCGCATGGCGGATGCGCAGTCACACCGGCGTCAACGTCGCAGGGGTTATCCACAGATCTTCGTAGTTTTCCGCAGCTGTGGAAAGGGCTGTGGATAACTGCCTGGATAGCTTGGGGCAACGCCTGCCGGAACGGCCTCGGCGGGCGGCCTGGAGCGCCTGGTGCGCAGCCGGCTCAGCCCTGCGGGGCTCCGGCGCGGGGAGCGATCCTACCGCAGCTCGGCGGGCGGTGTCCGCTTGTTGTCCACCTTCTCGACCCGCTCCAGTTCCCCCCACACGATGTAGCGGTACTTGGAGGTGTAGACGGGCGTACAGGTGGTCAGCGTGATGTACCGGCCGGCCTTCTTCGCGCCCGACTCCTTGGGGATCGGGTCGAGCACGTCGACGTTGAACTTCGAGGTCTCCGGCAGGGTCTTGAAGACCTTGTAGACGTACCACTTGTCCTTGGACTCGAAGACGACCGCGTCACCGTTGCGGATCTTGTCGATCTTGTGGAACTTGGCGCCGTGGCCGTCGCGGTGTGCGGCGAGTGAGAAGTTGCCCTTCTCGTCCTGCGGCAGCGCGGACTTGACCGGCTTCGTGTAGTAGCCGGCCAGGCCGTTGTTCAGGCTCTTGGTCTCGGTGCCCTTCTTGACCAGGATCTCGCCGCCGCCCATGGCCGGTACGTGCAGGAAGCCGATGCCGTTCTTGGTGTCCAGGGCGCCGGGGCCGCCGGCCCAGCGGTCGCGCACCGCATCGCCCTGCTTGGCCGATTCGCGGTCGGCCATCACATTCGTCCACCACAGCGAGTAGACGACGAACAGGCCGAGCACCAGGCCCGCGGTGATCAGCAGCTCGCCGAACACGCTGACCGCCGTGGCGAGCGGTCCGCGGCCGCGCGGGCGCGGCGTGGCCGCCGGCTCCTCGGCGCGCGCCTCGGCCTGCTCATCCGGGTCCGTCTTCGCTTCCACTGCCTTCTCGCCCCGATCTCGCACTGTCCCCGCCATCCGCACAACTGCTGTGGCCGGTCCCGGGTCACCCGGGATCTCGTCCGTCCGTCGCCCGCCCGCCGCCGCTCAGCTGATGAGGGCGTCCGGCTTCCCCTTGCTGCGTGGCCGTTCCTCGGCCATCTTGCCCCAGACGATCATCCGGTAGGTACTGGTGAATTCCGGGGTGCAGGTGGTCAGTGTGAGGTACCGGCCGGGCTCGGTGAACCCCGACCCCTTCGGCACCGGGTCGATGACCGCCGTATTGCCCGGACTTGTCTGCGGAAGGATGCTCGCCATTTTGTAGACGTAGTACGTGTCGCGGGTCTCCACGACGATCGGGTCGCCCGCCTCGAGCCGGTTGACGTAGCGGAACGGCTCGCCGTGGGTGTTGCGGTGGCCCGCCACGGCGAAGTTGCCCCGCTCGGCCTCGGGCATCGCCGTCTTCAGGGAGCCCTGTGCGTAGTGCCCGACCATGCCGCGGTCGAGGACCTTCTTCTTGTCGATGCCCTCGGCGATCGGCACGACCACGTCCAGCTTGGGGATGTGCATGATGGCGAAGCCCTCGCCGGGCTTGAAGGCACCCGGCTTGCGCTTCCCGTCCGCCCAGTCCTGCTGGATCCGGTCGGCCTCATTGCCCGCCTGCTGTCCGGCCCGGATGTTGGTCCACCACAGCTGGTACGTGACGAACAGCAGCATCACCACGCCGACGGTGATGAACACCTCGCCGAGCGCCCGGCTCGCGACGACACCCGGTCCCGGCCTCCTGGCCCGTTCCGCCCGGCGTGCCTCGACCCGGCTGAGCGGCCTGCCTTCGCGGGGCGTCTCCTCGCCGGTGGTGTCCTGGCGCCCGGCCGCTCGGCGGCGCTCGGCCCGGCCACCGGTACGCACCGTCTGGCCACCGGTACGCACCGTCTGGGCGCCGAGCGGGAGTTCGGGGCCGAGCGTGGGTGCCGGCGCCGGGGCCCGGCGGGTGTCCGCCGTGCGCAGTCCCACCGTCTCTTCGTCGAGCAGCGGCCCGGGTCCGGCAGGCCCCGGGGCAGCGGCGTACATCGCCTCGTACGCGTTCGCATCGACGGGCGGGCGCTGGTCGGCCGCCTCGGAGACCGGGTCCGCGGGGCCGCTGTGCCACGCCTCCCGGTATCCCTGCGGGTCGTACCACTCCTGGTCCTGCCCCGGCTCGGGCGCGGCCGCCCGGAACCACGGCGAGGGATGACCACCGGGCAGCGGATCGGTCAGCGGATCCGCGAGCCCGTCCACGGCCGCGGCGAACGACCCTGCGGGCTCCGCACCGAACGACCCGGGCTCCGCCGCGTACGCCGTCCGTCCGCCGTACCCCTGCCCGTACGCGTACTCGTCGTGTCCCGCGTAGGGATCCGTCCCCGCACCCTGGGTGCCCTGATCCCCGTACGCATACCGTCCGTACGGGAAGTCGGGGTCCTGCCCGGGGTGGGGTCCGGTCACGCCGTGATCCTGCCGACCACCGGCGCCAGACCGGTGGATCGCTCCACCGCCCCCGGATCGCCGCACTCCGCAAGCCAGTTGGCGAGCATCAGGTGCCCGTGCTCGGTGAGGACCGACTCGGGGTGGAACTGGACGCCCTCGACCGCATGGGCCCGATGGCGCAGGCCCATGATCGTGCCGTCCTCGGTGCGCGCCGTCACCACCAGCTCGTCGGGCACGGTCTCCGGCTCGGCAGCAAGGGAGTGGTAGCGCGTCGCGGTGAACGGCGAGGGCAGCCCGGCGAACACCCCGGCGCCCTCGTGCGTGACGAGCGAGGTCTTGCCGTGCAGCAGCTCGGGCGCCCGGCCGACCACACCGCCGTACGCGACCACCATCGACTGCATGCCCAGGCACACGCCGAACACCGGCAGTCCGGTCGCGGCGCAGTGCCGCACCATCTCGATGCAGACACCGGCCTGCTCGGGAGCGCCGGGGCCGGGTGAGAGCAGCACACCGTCGAAGGCGTCGGGGGAGGCGTGTGCGGTCGACACCTCGTCGTTGCGCACCACCTCGCATTCGGCGCCCAGCTGGTACAGGTACTGCACAAGGTTGAAGACGAAGCTGTCGTAGTTGTCGACGACCAGGATGCGGGCGCTCATCGGGCCGCCCCCGCGTCCGCGACGGCCACCGGGCCGCCCACCATGCCCTGGTCCACCGTCACGTCGTTGAACGGCAACAGCGGCTCCGCCCATGGGAAGACGTACTCGAAGAGGAGATAGACCACACCGAGCACAAGGACCAGCGAAACGAGCGCCTTGAGCCACACATTGCCCGGCAAGTGCCGCCAGATCCAGCCGTACATGCTGTCCGCTGTCCCTTCCCATGCACCGGTGGCCACTCGGCCCCCTGTCGTCAGACGCCACCAGAGTACGGGGCGGCGGCAACAGCACGGGGCTCCCCCGGAGAAAGCCACCCGCACCCGTGAACGCCGCACCCGTGAACGCCGCCCCGGTGAACGCCGCCCCGCGCCGCGTCACTCCCGCAGCGCGGCGGGCTTCCCCTTCTCCACCGGCTGGGTCGCATCCAGGTGCGCCCAGACGATCAGCCGGTGGCTGTGGCCCCACTCCGGCTCGCAGGTCGTCAGCGTGAGGTACCGGCCGGGGCTGTCGTACTTGGACTTCGGCGGCACCGGGTCGATCACCGCCACATCACCGGGCAGCGTCTTGTACGGCTCATTGCCGATCCGGTACGTGAACCAGGTCGTGCCGTCCGTGAGCACCACCGCGTCCCCGGGCCGCAGCTTCGGGAAGTCCTTGAACGGGTCGCCGTAGGTGCGCCGGTGCCCCGCGACCGCGAAGTTCCCCTTCTGCCCGAGCTGCGCGGTCCTGCCGTAGTGACCGAGCCCTTTCTTCAGGGTGCCGGTGGCGGTCCCCTCGAGCACCGGCTTGTTCCACGTGAAACCGAACCGTGGGATGTACATCACGGCGAACGGCTTGCCGTCCTGGTACGCCTCGGGCGCCGGAGGGTTCAGCGGATCGGCACCGGAGTCCGCGTCGGCGCCGTCCCCGCCGGCGTCCGCACCGGCCGACACCGAGCCGTGCGCCCACTGGTCCTGCAGCCGGTCGATCTCGCCGTCCATCGCGCTGTCGGCCTTCACCCCGGTCCAGAACAAGACGTAGACGACGAACAGCACGATCAGGGTGCCGACGGTGATGCACAGCTCGCTGAACGTCCTGACGACCACTCGCACCGACACCCGGCGGCCCTCCCCACGGGCTTGCTACTCCACAGGCTTTGCGTGGTGGAGATCCACTGTGCCCGAGTAGCCGGGAAGAGTCATCGTCTCGTGCTCGTCGACTTTCCAGCCCAGGCCGTACGCCTCCACGTACGCCATGTAGTTCTGGATCGCCGGGGACGCCCCGATCGCCTTGCGGAGCTTCTCCGGGTCGCCGACCGCCGTCACCTTGTACGGCGGCGAGTAGACCCTGCCCTGCAGGATCAGGGTGTTGCCGACGCAGCGCACCGCACTGGTGGAGATGAGGCGCTGGTCCATGACCCGGATGCCCTCGGCGCCGCCCTGCCACAGGGCGTTCACCACGGCCTGCAGGTCCTGCTGGTGGATGACCAGGTCGTCGGGCTGCGGCTCGGGATAGCCGGGGGCGCTCGCGGTGGCGTTCGGGGGTGCGTCGTCGAGGGTGACCGTCAGGGCCCTGCCCTTCAGCTTCCTGGTGCCTGCGGCCTTCTGCAGCGCCCTGAGCTCGGCCTCGTCGGCCTTCGAGGTGCCGCCGTCGTGCTCGGCGAGGGCGTCGACGTCGGAGCGCAGCGAACCGTTCGACTCCTCGAGCGCCTTGTTGGCGTGGCTGCGCTGCTCGATCAGGTCGGAGAGCTTGAGCATCGAGGCATCCGTACGGATATTGGTGCCCTTGGCGGTGTTGAAGCTGGTGAAGAAGATCAGCCCGGCGAGCGCGAAGACGGCAGCCGTGAGCAGCCTCACCGGCCTCGGCCAGCGCCGTCGGCCCTGCCCGGAGGCATCTCGGGGGGAGTCGGCAGAATTGCTCAACGTACCCTTACTCCTTACGGCGCCACGGAAGCACTACGCTAACGGACGCCTGGGGGAGGCCCACGGCCCGGGGACACGGGTCGGGGCCGCCGTCGTGCCCCTCCCGGGGCTGAAGTCCAGACCGTTTCCTGCGCGGCCACGCAGCGCATCGACAGGAGAGACCCTCGTGCCGAAGTCACGTATCCGCAAGAAGGCCGACTACACGCCCCCGCCGTCGAAGAAGGCGACGAACATCAAGCTGACCAGTCGCAGCTGGGTGGCGCCGGTGATGCTGGCGATGTTCCTGATCGGCCTCGCCTGGATCGTCGTCTTCTATGTCACGGACACCCGCCTCCCGGTCGAGGCCTTCGGCAACTGGAACATCGTCGTCGGCTTCGGCTTCATCGCCGCAGGCTTCGGCGTCTCCACGCAGTGGAAGTAGTCGCACTCCGCGCATACGAAGAGCTCCGGCTCCCCCTCGGGGGGACCGGAGCTCTGTCGTTCGTCACGTCACGGGAGTGCGGCTAGGGACCCACGCCCCCGATGAAGCCGCCGCCGTCGTCTCCCCCACCGTTGTCGCCGCCGGCGCCGGCCGTGTTGAGGTTCACCGCGCTGCCGGACTTGACCTGGGTGCCGCCGGGCGGATCGCTGGTGACGACGATCGCGTCGTCCTCCTGCGGACCGTTGACGTTGCCGACGGTCAGGCCGGCCTCCTCGATGGCCTTCCTGGCGTCCGAGAGCTTCTGGCCGTTGACGGTCGGGACCGCCACTTCCTCGCTCTTCTTGGCCACGCTCAGATTGACCGTGGAACCCGGGTCGACCTTCGCCGATCCCTTCGGGGTCTGGTCGACGACCTGGCCCTCTTCGACATCGTCCCGCGGCACTTCCTGGGTGGTGACCTTCAGGCCGTTGTCCGTGAGCTGCTTCTGGGCATCCGCGAGCTTCTGGCCGGTCACGTCCGGGACGGTGACCTGCTCCTTCTCCTTGGCCACGGTGAGGGTGACCTCGGAGCCGCGCTCGACCTCGTTGCTGGGGCCCGGATCCTGGTCGAGTACCTCGCCGGGCGTCTCCGACGACTCCTTGTTCTCGACCTTGACGCTGAGCTTCCGCTTCACCAGCGTCTCCCTGGCGTCGTCGACGTCCTCGCCGATGACGTTCGGCACGGCGACCTTGGGGGCGCCGGTGGAGACCACCACGTTGATGGTGTCGCCCTTGTCGACCTTGCCCGATGCCGGATCCTGCGAGCAGATCCGGTTCTTCGGCTGGTCGTCGCAGGGCTTCTTGGTCTCGCTCAGCTTCAGATCGCTGTTCTCCGCCTGCTTCTGGGCCGTCTTCAGGGGCTGGCCGACCAGGCTCGGCACCGCGACCTGGCCGTCGTCACCGCCCCCGCTCAGGAACACGTTCCCGATCAGAATGGCGCCGACCAGGAGACAGAGACCCGCGATGACGAGCAGTACCGTCGACAGACGGCCCTTCTTCTGCTGGCGCCGCCGGTCGGGCCGATCGTCGTAGCCGTAGCCGCCGTCGTCCGGATTGACCGGCGGCAGCATCGACGTCTGCTGGCCGTTCTGCGGGTTCAGCATCGCCGTCTGCTGATCGTCAGGGTGCCCGCCGTAGCCGACCGCGCCCATCGCGGCGGTCGCCGCGACCGGCTGCCCGTCGAGGCAGGCCTCGATGTCGATCCGCATCTCGTCGGCGGACTGATAGCGGTAGTCCGGGTCCTTGACCAGCGCCCGCAGCACGATCGCGTCCATCTCGGGCGTGATCTCGGAGTCGAAGACGCTGGGCGGCTGAGCCTCCTCGCGGACGTGCTGATACGCGACCGCGACCGGGGAGTCCCCGACGAACGGGGGCCGCACGGTGAGGAGTTCGTACAGCAGGCAGCCGGTCGAGTAGAGGTCGCTGCGCGCGTCGACCTGCTCGCCCTTGGCCTGCTCGGGTGAGAGGTACTGGGCGGTGCCGATCACCGCGGACGTCTGCGTCATCGTCATGCCGGAGTCGCCCATGGCGCGGGCGATGCCGAAGTCCATGACCTTGACCTGGCCGTCGCGCGTCAGCATGACGTTCGCCGGCTTGATGTCGCGGTGCACGATGCCGTTGCGGTGCGAGTACTCGAGGGCCTGCAGGATGCCGATGGTCATTTCCATCGCGCGCTCGGGCAGCAGCTTGCGACCGGAGTGCAGCAGCTCACGAAGCGTGGAGCCGTCCACGTACTCCATCACGATGTACGGGATGGAGATGTTGTCGACGTAGTCCTCGCCGGTGTCGTAGACCGCGACGATCGCCGGATGGTTGAGCGAGGCGGCGGACTGGGCCTCACGGCGGAACCGGGCCTGGAACGACGGGTCACGGGCCAGGTCGACCCGCAGCGTCTTCACAGCGACGGTGCGGCCGAGCCGGGTGTCATGGGCGAGGTAGACCTCCGCCATGCCGCCGCGGCCGAGCACCTGGCCCAGCTCGTACCGGCCGCCTAGGCGACGCGGCTCTTCCATAGCTACCTACCAGCCCTCTCCGTCAGTCCCGACCGCACCCGTGTGCGGTCCGGCGGTGTGCTGTCCCGGGACACCGTACCGGCCCCCCTCGGCAAGATCTGGCCGCAACCGAGACCTGATACAGGACCGGTACCGCCGTGACCGGCGTCACTTCTTGCTGTCGATCACGGCCTTCATGACGTTCTTCGCGATCGGAGCGGCCAGGCCACCACCGGAGATGTCCCCGCGGTCCGCGTCACTGTCCTCGACGACCACGGCGACCGCGACCGGCGAACCGTCGTCGGTCTTCGCGTACGAGATGAACCAGGCGTACGGGTCCTCGCTGTTGTCGACACCGTGCTGTGCGGTACCGGTCTTGCCGCCCACGGTGACGCCCGGGATCTGGGCGTTGGTTCCCGTGCCGTCCTGGACGACCGTCTCCATCATTTCCTGCAGCTTCTGGGCGTTCGGCTCGGAGAGCGGCCGGCTCAGTTCCTTCGGGCTGGTCTTCTCGATGGTGTCGAGGTTCGGCGCCCTCAACTCGTCGATCATGTACGGCTGCATCAGCTTGCCGTCGTTGGCGATCGCCGAGGTGACCATCGCCATCTGCAGCGGGGTCGTCGCCGTCTCGAACTGGCCGATGGAGGAGAGAGCGGTCGACGGCCGGTTCATGTCCTTCGGCCAGACCGAGGCATTGGCACGGACCGGGACGAACTGCTCCTGGTTGAAGCCGAACTTCTCCGCCGTCTCCTGCATCTTGTCCTTGCCGAGGTCGGCGCCGACCTTGCCGAAGACCGTGTTGCACGACACCCGCAGCGCCTCGCGCAGGGTGGCGTTCTTGCAGGGCAGATCGCCCTCGTTCTTCAGCTCGGTCTGGGTGTCCGGCAGCGTCCACGGCAGCGGCGAATCGGTCTTGTCGTCCGGGCCGTCGTACAGGTCGTGCTCGAGCGCGGCCGCGGCCGTGACGACCTTGAAGGTGGAGCCCGGCGGGTAGGTCTCACGCAGTGCCCGGTTGACGTTCGGCTTGTTCGGGTCCTTGGAGAGGTCCGTCCAGGCCTTCTCGTCGTTCTTCGAGTTCCCCGCGATCTTCGACGGGTCGTACGAGGGGGTCGAGGCGAGCGCCAGGATCTTGCCGGTCGACGGGTCGAGGGCGGCGACCGCGCCCTTCTTGTTCCCCAGGCCCTCGAAGGCGGCGCGCTGGGCGGAGCCGTTCAGGGTCGTCACGACGTCCCCGCCGGCCTGCTTCTTGCCGGTGATCATGTCGAGGGTGCGGCGGAAGAACAGCCGGTCGTCGTTGCCGGTGAGGATGCCGTCCTCGAGGTTCTCGATCTGGGTGGCGCCGTACGCCTGCGAGGCGAAGCCGGTGACCGGCGCCCACATCGGGCCGTCCTTGTACGTCCGCTTGTACGCGAAGTCGCTGCCCGTGGTCCGCTTCGAACCGGTGACCGGCTTGCCGTCGACGATGATGTTGCCGCGCTCCTGGGCGTACCGCTCGATCAGCACGCGGCGGTTCTTCTCGTGCGTACGCAGCTCGTCGGCCTGCACGTACTGCAGCCAGTTGTCCCGGATCAGGAGCGCGAGGACGAGCAGTCCACAGAAGATCGCGATCCGGCGCAGGGGCTTGTTCACGGCCGTACCACCTGGGTCATCTCGGCGTCGGGGTTCGGGGCGGGGGCCGGGGCGGGGCGGCGGGCGGTGTCGCTGATTCTGATCAGGATGCCGATCAGCGCCCAGTTGGCGATGACGGAGGAACCGCCGTACGCCACGAACGGCATCGTCATACCGGTCAGCGGGATCAGCCCCATCACACCACCGGCCACCACGAACACCTGGATGGCGAAGGCCGCCGACAGACCGACCGCGAGGAGCTTGCCGAACGGGTCGCGGGCGGCGAGCGCGGTGCGCACACCTCGCTCCACGATCAGGCCGTACAGCAGCAGGAACGCCATCATCCCGGCGAGGCCGAACTCCTCGCCCACCGTGGCGAGGATGAAGTCGGAGTTCGCGGCGAAGCCGATCAGGTCCGAATTGCCCTGGCCGAGACCGGTGCCGAGCACGCCACCGGAGCCGAAGGCCATCAGCGAGTTGGCGATCTGGTCGCTCTGCGCCATCACCGTGTCGGAGAACGGATGCAGCCAGGCGTCCACCCGCTGCTGCACATGCGGCTCGAAGGTGGCCACACCGACCGCTCCGGCCCCCGACATCAGCAGACCGAACACGATCCAGCTGGTCCGCTCCGTCGCGACGTAGAGCATCACCACGAACAGGCCGAAGAACAGCAGCGACGTACCGAGGTCCGTCTCGAAGATCAGGATGAGCAGGCTCATCGCCCAGACCGTGATGATCGGCCCGAGGTCACGCCCGCGCGGCAGGTAGATGCCCATGAACCGGCGGCTGGCCAGCGCAAGGGCGTCCCGCTTCACCATCAGGTACCCGGAGAAGAATACCGCGATGATGATCTTCGCGAACTCGCCGGGCTGGATGGTGAACGGGCCGATGCTGACCCAGATCTTCGCGCCGTTCACCGCCGGGAAGAACACCGGCAGGATCAGCAGGACCAGCGCCACCGCCATCGAGATGTAGGTGTACCGCTGGAGAATGCGGTGGTCCTTGAGGATCAGCAGCACGGCGACGAACAGCGCGATGCCGATCGCCGAGTACATCAGCTGGTTCGGCGCATCCGGCGTGAACCCGCCGAACAAATCCTCCGCGCGCTGCTGCAGCCGCTCCGACTGGTCGAGCCGCCAGATCAGCACCAGACCAAGGCCGTTGAGCAAGGTCGCAAGCGGCAGCAGCAGCGGATCCGCGTACGGGGCGAAGCGGCGGACCACGAGGTGGCCGACCGCGGCGAGCAGGCCCAGGCCGATGCCGTAGCCGAGCATGCCCGTCGGCACCTCGTCGTTGATGGCGAGGCCCACGTTGGCGTAGGCGAAGACCGGGATGACGACGGCGAACACCAGGAGACCGAGCTCCGTGTTACGCCGGCTCGGTGCCCCGATCGCGCCGATCGTGGACGTGTGTGACGTACTGCTGCTCATGGCGTGGAAATCCCCCTGCGCCTACTGCTTGCCGCACAGCGAGACCAGTTTCTTCTCGTCGTCCGAGAAGCTGGGCAGCGGTGTGGGAGTCGGCGCCTTCTTGTCGGACTTCCCGTCGCCCGAGGGCGATGCGGGGTCCGTGGGCTTCGCGGTCTGCGGGGCCGTGCCGGTCGTGCCGCCGGCCTCGCCCTCGCCCTTGCCCGCGTTGTTCTCGCGCTCGGCAGCGACCCGCTCCGCTTCCTTCTTGCAAGCGCTGGCCTGCACATCGAGCTCACGGATCTTGGTGCGCGCGTCGTCCAGGCTGCTCTCGGTGATGGTGCCCTCGACCTGCTTGCGCTGGTACGGCGGCAGGTACTTGAGTTCGATACCGGGGTGATCCTGCTCGACCTTGGACAGTTCCACCCAGCCGAGGTCCTGGCTGATGCCGCGGTACAGCGCCACGTGGTCCTCGTTCGAGCCGACGTAGTACTGGGTCTGCGTCCAGCGGTAGCCCGCGTAGAGGCCGCCGCCGAGCACCGCGAGGGCGAGGACGATGAAGAACGACCGCTTCAGCCACCGGCGTCTGCCGCGCGGCTTGACGAAGTCCTCGTCGTCGTACAGGCCGTAGCCGCCCTCCGGGACGTACGCGTCGGGCTCACCGCTGCCGGGCGGGCCGAAGCCCCCGGCCGGCTGCGGAGGGACCGGACGGCCGAGGCCCGCCGCACGTCCCGCCGGGGTCTGCATCGCGCCGCCGTCGCCCGACTGGTGCTGGTTCTCCGCGACCGCGCCCACCACGACCGGGGTGTCCACCAGCTGGCCGGCCAGGGTGTCACCGCCGTCGATGTCCAGGACGTCGGCGACGATCACCGTCACGTTGTCCGGGCCGCCGCCGCGCAGGGCGAGCTGGATCAGCTCCTGCACGGTCTCCTGCGGGCCCTGGTAGCTGGCGAGGGTCTCCTCCATCGTCTGGTCCGAGACGACCCCGGAGAGGCCGTCGGAGCAGATCAAGTACCGGTCGCCGGCGCGGACTTCACGGATCGACAGATCCGGCTCGACATGGTCACCGCTGCCGAGCGCACGCATCAGGAGCGAGCGCTGCGGGTGCGTGGTGGCCTCCTCCTCGGTGATCCGCCCCTCGTCGACGAGCCGCTGCACCCAGGTGTGGTCCTGGGTGATCTGGGTCAGCACACCGTCCCGAAGGAGATACGCCCGGGAGTCGCCGACGTGCACCAGACCGAGCCGCTGGCCGGTCCACAGGAGCGCGGTCAGGGTCGTCCCCATGCCCTCGAGCTGGGGGTCCTCCTCGACCATCACGCGCAGCTGGTCGTTCGCCCGCTGCACGGCCTGCCCGAGCGACGTCAGGATGTCCGAACCGGGCACGTCGTCGTCGAGCTGTACGAGGGTGGAGATGACCTCCGAGCTCGCCACCTCACCGGCGGCCTGGCCCCCCATGCCGTCGGCGATGGCGAGCAACCGCGGACCGGCGTACCCCGAGTCCTCGTTGCCCTCGCGGATCATGCCTTTGTGCGATCCGGCGGCGAAGCGCAGTGACAGACTCATGCGCACCTCGCCCGTCGGCTCCGGGTACATCCGCACGGTGCCCACCCTCCGGTCGGGAACGAGCTCCGGTCCTTCTCGACCGTGTCGGCTCGCTCACTCCGCTCGCGCCTATTCATGTCGTAGCACTACTTCCGCAGCTCGATCACGGTCTTGCCGATGCGAATCGGCGCGCCGAGCGGGATCGGGGACGGCGTCGTCAGCCGGGCCCGGTCGAGATACGTGCCATTGGTGGACCCGAGGTCCTCGACGATCCACTGACCGTCGCGGTCCGGGTAAATCCTGGCATGCCTGCTGGACGCGTAGTCGTCGTCCAGCACAATCGTCGAATCGTGCGCCCGGCCGAGCGAGATCGTCTGGCCCTGGAGCGCCACCGTCGTGCCGGTGAGCGTGCCCTCCGACACGACCAGCTTCGTCGGCGCCCCGCGGCGCTGACGTCCCCCCTGCTGCTGCCGGGGTGCAGGCGGCGCCGAGGCCGGTGCCCCCTGCTGGCGCGACGCCGCATTGCGGCGTGCGCCGCGCTGTGTGACACGTGTGCCGAACAGGTCGCTGCGGATGACCTGGACGGCCACGATCACGAACAGCCACAGGACGGCCAGGAAACCCAGCCGCATGACCGTCAGGGTCAGCTCTGACATTGCCCCCGCTTCACCCTTCGGCTTGCCGGTAAATGATGGTGGTGCTGCCCACGACGATCCGCGAGCCGTCGCGGAGCGTAGCGCGGGTGGTGTGCTGCCCGTCCACCACGATGCCGTTGGTAGACCCGAGATCCTGGATCGTCGAGGGCGTTCCGGTCCGGATCTCACAGTGCCGGCGCGAGACGCCGGGGTCGTCGATCCGCACGTCGGCGTCGGTGCTGCGGCCCAGCACCATCGTCGGGCGGGAGATCTGATGGCGGGTGCCGTTGATCTCGATCCAGCGCCGTGTCTGGGCGCCGGGCATGGGGCCCGCACCCGGCTGTCCGGGCCGCGGACGCATCGGGGGCTGACCGGGACCGCCACCGTGCGGCGCCGGGCCGCCGGGCGGCGGGGCGGGCGGCATGGGGGGTGCGGCCGACGGCGGGTAGCCGTAGCCGCCACCGCCGCCGCCCGTGGGCGGAGCGGGCGCCGGACCGGGGCCGGCGCCGGCCTGCGAGGTGCTCGACGCGAGGGTCCGGCTCCGCACCCGGTACAGGCCCGTGTCGAGGTCGTCCGCCTTCTCCAGGTGGACCTTGATCGGGCCCATGAAGGTGTAGCGCTGCTGCTTCGCGTAGTCCCGCACCATGGCCGACAGTTCGTCGCCGAGCTGGCCCGAGTACGGGCTCAGGCGCTCGAAGTCGGGGGTGCTGAGCTCCACGATGAAATCGTTCGGTACGACGGTCCGCTCGCGGTTCCAGATCGTGGCGTTGTTGTCGCACTCGCGCTGGAGGGCGCCCGCGATCTCGACCGGCTGGACCTCGGACTTGAACACCTTGGCGAAGGTGCCGTTGACCAGACCTTCGAGCCGCTGCTCGAACTTCTTCAGGACTCCCATGGGGCACCTCCTCCGGTCGTAGTCATCCTGGTACTGCTTACTGATCGTATCCACGCGCCGGGAAAACGGCTGGTTCCCCTTCTGCGGCCTGCGGATGGGTGTTGCCCCTCACACGGGATCGTAGAGGGGGGCCGGATCCAGTGTCCCGCACCCGCGATGCTCCCCTCCACGGGACGGTGCATGCACGCCACCGCAGTCCGCTTCCCGGCCGCCGCCCGCCAGGGTCCACGGCTCAGGAGCCCTGCCGGAACGGATGTGAATCCGACCTGTGCAGCGTGCTAATCTTCTGGATGTCGCCAGGCGCTCGCCGCACACTTGTGGACGAGCAGGCGGCAGCACCCAATGCGCGGGTGGCGGAATAGGCAGACGCGCTGGATTCAGGTTCCAGTGCCCGAAAGGGCGTGGGGGTTCAACTCCCCCCTCGCGCACAGAGCAGTACACCGATCAAGGGTCGGCGTCATCACGACGCCGGCCCTTCTTCGTCGTCCGGTGGTGGTTGTTGTCCGGTGCCTTCGGCTCGGACGAGTGCTCGGGCCGTGTGTGGCGCTCCTCACGGTCGGTGCTCTCGGCTCTCGGCTCTCGGGCTCGGCTCTCGGGGCTCATCTCAGTTCTCGTTGCCCTGTGGGGGTGGGATCAGGGAGGCGGCGATCGCCTTGTTCACCGCGTCCAGGCGGGAGACGGCGCCCAGCTTCGCGTAGATGTTGCGCAGGTGGCGCTTGACGGTGCCGTCGGCGATGGAGAGCCGGCGGGCGATCTGCGAGTTGCTCAGGGCCTCCGCGGTCAATGCCAGGACCTCGCGCTCGCGCTCCGACAGCACCTCGTCGGGCGGCTGTCCGGCGCGGTCCAGGCCCTGCTTGGAGACGGAGAGGATGACGTGCCCGGGGCCGCGGTCGGCCGTCACGCCGTGCACCGCCGCGATCAGCTCATGACGCGTGGAGCCCTTCACCATGTACGCGCCCGCGCCGGAGCCGAGCAGCTCGCGGGCGAGCGCGACGTCGTCGTGCATGGTGAGCACCACGATCCGGGAGCGCGGCGCGACCCGGCGCAGCCGCGCCAGGGTCTCCCGTACGCCGGGGCCCGGCATCTCGACGTCCAGGAGGATGACGTCGGGCGCCAGGGAGGCGGCCTTGTCGCACACGTCGTCGCCGTCGTGCGCCTCGCCGATCACCTCGATGCCGCCGACCGCGGTGAGGATCTCGCCGATCCCGTCCCGGAACAGCGTGTGGTCGTCGGCTATCAGCAGTCTTATGGGCTTAGCCCGGCCAGCCATCGTCTTCCCCCTTCAACGGCACGAACGCCCGGATGCGGCTCCCGCACCCGGGTCGGGACTCCACGGTCAGGCTGCCGCCGAGCAGCTCCGCCCGCTCCCGCATGGACTGGATCCCGCTGTGGCCGGCCGGCGCCGCGGCCCGCGGGTCGAAGCCGACGCCGTCGTCCTCGACGGTGGCGCGCACCTCCTGCGGTGTGACGTGCACCGCCACCGCGACCTGCCGTGCGTGTGCGTGCCGTACGGCGTTGCGCAGTGCCTCCCGGACGACGAGGTAGAGCTCCTCGGCGACGCCCGCCCGCAGCCAGCTCTCGTCGCCGGTCACCGTGACGCGGACGTCCGCGGGGTGCTCGCCGAGCGCGGTCACGTCCCTCAGGAGTGCGCCGCGCAGCGGCTCGCTGTCGATGCGGCGGCGCAGGCCGGTCATCACCTCGCGGAGGCTCGTCAGCGAGGCCTGCACCTGGTCGCGGGCGGTGCCTGCCTTCTCCTCGGCGTCGGCGGGGCGGTCGGCGCGGTAGAGGTCGGCGAGTTCGAGCGAGTTGAGGGCCGCGCCGAGCTGGCCCGCGACCTCGTCGTGCAGTTCGCGGGAGATGCGCAGCCGTTCGTCGTTGTGTGCGCTGTGGATACGGTCGAGGAGGTGGCCGATGTGTGCCACCGAGCGGTCGGTGTGCCGGCCGGTGATGGACCGGTGGAGCAGGGACAGCAGTACGGCCATCTCGGCGCCGTCGAGGCGGTCCTGGGCCGGGCCGCCGAGGAGGGTGACCACNTACGGCCATCTCGGCGCCGTCGAGGCGGTCCTGGGCCGGGCCGCCGAGGAGGGTGACCACCACGGCGTCGAAGAGCGCCGCGGCGGCCCGGCGGGAGTCGGCGGGGTGCGTACGGGCTCCGCCCGGTCCGGCCGCGGGTCCCAGCTCGAGGGCGTAGTCGTCAGTACCGGTCGGCAGGTATGTCCCGCGGCGCAACTCGGCAGTGACGTGGGCGAGTGTGCGCCGGGCCTCGTCGAGGTGCGGAGCGGTGCCGTGCTCGGTGTCGGCGATCGCGGTGCCGGCGCTGAGCAGTGCCGCCTCGAACGCCGCCAGTACGTCCTCCGTGCGTCGTTCGAGCACGGCGGCCGCCGACGCATGGGCGCCTTCGTCCCGTTCCGCCACGCCGATTCACCCCCAGGTCGGCCGTGCTGCGCAGGCAGAGCTTACCTCCACCTTGCGAACGGAGTATGTCAATCAGTCGTCAACTTCCGGCCGGTACCCGGGGGTTGGTCCGGATGTCCCGAAGGGGGTACGGCCCTCTGCGCCCTCGGGTCCGCGGTGCCCGACGATGCTTGAGAACCGGTCGACCGGCTTGCTAAGAAGGTCACCAGAAACCATTCGGCCAGTATTTTTCTGCTTGCGGCTCCGTGCCACGTCGACCGGGAGGCATCAGGCTCATGAATGTGCTGATCGTCGAGGACGACGACGGGGTTGCCGAGGCGCTGCGGCAGGCGCTGGGCGTGCACGGCTACCGCACCCACCGGGTCGACACCGGCGGTGCGGCGCTGGAGCGGTTGTCCGAGGCGGAACTCGTGCTCCTCGACCTGGCGCTCCCCGATCTTGACGGGCACGAGGTGTGCCGCCGGATCAGGGCGGTGTCCTGTGTGCCGGTGATCGCGCTGAGCGGCCGCAGCGAGGAGCTCGACCGGGTGATGGCGCTCCACCTGGGGGCCGACGACTTCGTCGCCAAGCCGTTCAGCCGGTACGAACTGGTGGCCCGTATCCAGGCCGTCTCGCGGCGAGCCGCCGGCTGCCCGCATCACACCACCCCGCGCGAGCCGGCCGCGGCCTCCCCGATGCCACCGCAGAACCTCGCGGAGGGCGCGAGCGCCGCCGGCCCCATGGCGGGGTCGCCCCTCGCGGCCGCGGCGGCGTATCAGGCGGCCCGGCCCGCGCCCGACCCGCTGCGCCGCGGTGAGGCACCGATGCTGGGCTCCGGCCACGGGCCCGAGTCGCCGCT